>NZ_AP039386.1:1577500-2297500 GCF_059728495.1 Turicibacter sp. St.80E1
ATGGAATCGCCCCACTAGCGCCCCCTAGGTTAATAAAAGGTTGGGCTAAAAAGATAGCGCCCACTCCCACCGCAACTAGCGCTGAAAAACGGTCTTTACATCGAAGTGCGGTTAAGAAACAACGTGTCGCCATAATAAAATAAACCACCATAATTAAAAAAACAACAAAAACGCCTAACTCTTCGGCCAGTATCGTTGAAATCATATCGTTGTGAGGCTCTAAAACATACCCGTACTTCTGTGTGCTTTTTCCAACGCCTACACCACCTAGCCCCCCTAGGGCAATCGCTGTGTAACCCATCACGTTTTGGAATCCTTTCGGATGATTAAATGGATCCGCCCAAATCGTAAAACGTTCTAATTGATAAGGGAAAAACTTAGCCGCCAAAAGACCGACTACCAACACACCGGCAACCCCTATCCAAAAGACAGGTTTGAAAATCTTCCATTGCACACCCGTCGCTAAAAACATGATTAAACCAATAAGGCCAATGATCAAGGATGACCCAAAGTCAGGCTGAAGTAACACAAGCCCCGAACAAAGTCCAACATAAATGAGGATTCCCAAAAAGCTTTGCCAGATGCGTTGAATAGACCAATGTGTCTTTTTATACCCCCGAATATAATAAACACCCTTTTGCGCATGTTTATCAAATAACCAAGCGATTGCCATAATCATTCCGATTTTAACAAACTCCGCCGGTTGAATCTTTATTGAGCCAATTTCAAACCAACTGCGAACATCAGAACTTGAAGACCCTCTTGCGAACATCAGTGTAAAAAGTAAAAGGAGCGGACAAATGACCACTGCTATCACACTTAAATTTTTTATCCACTTATACGGGATAAGAAGGATAATGATCATCGCAACCAGACCAATCACTCCGAATATTAACGTCTTTATGACAATATTCGAAGGATCTCCGTTCACCCCATTATAAATAGAAATACTTGTAATACTATAGACCATGATAATCCCAATCGCGAATAGTATAATGGCTAAGGTTAGTGTTAATTTATCCAATCCCTCTAATCGTTCTGCTAGCTCGCGGATATAGACTTTGGCTCGATTCATCATACCGGTCATCCTTTTTCTCCTTTTTAAACCGCTCATAATCCTGTCTCTCCTCCTCAACTTCTCCATTAGTCGTTACTTTATTTTAACATGTTTCCCCAAATTACAGAACGCTATATTTCGATAAAAAATAGGTGATTGGCATGAACTAAGTTTGATTAGGAGCGTATAATACAGTGTAATCAGGAATGAGGGAGGGACAAAAGATGTACAACTATGGAACAGGATGTGCCTATAACTACGGAGGATA
The DNA here is from genome assembly GCF_059728495.1 of Turicibacter sp. St.80E1. Taxonomy (NCBI): domain Bacteria; kingdom Bacillati; phylum Bacillota; class Erysipelotrichia; order Erysipelotrichales; family Turicibacteraceae; genus Turicibacter; species Turicibacter sp. St.80E1. Next base: position 1,578,826 of record NZ_AP039386.1, read on the forward strand.
CGTTGGTGGATATGCACCTGTTACTTATCAAAACACTGTCACAACTGGTCGAAGTAACAGTTTCGCTCTTATCCTCGTTCTATTCATCCTATTAGTCGTTCTCGGATATTGCTTTTTAGCAGACCGATGCTAATAGAGAATAGTTTAGGATTGTAAATCATCCTTTGTAAACTGATACACAAAAAATCGAAGTGATTCATTTACAAACGAACCATTTCGATAAACTGACATATGATATATTGAGGTAATCATCTTAAGGAGGAAATTAAAATGTATAATTATGGATATAACTGCTATACACCTTGCTATTCTGGAGCTGCTTGTGGAGGTACTGGATGTGGATTTGCCTTCATCTTAGTTCTATTCATCTTATTAGCTATTATTTGTAGCTGCGGTGGATTCGGATTCGGTAGCGGTTGTGGTTGCTAGTCCTCACTTCTTGCAAAAGTAACTGACAGATTATAGTGTGGAGGGCCCCCTTATGGGGGCCTTTTTAATCGTCCATTAAAAGAAAAAATATCTTTTTCCTAAATTCATTAACCATTATCCTTCCTTTTGCGTATGATATCTTGAAGTTGTTAAAAACGAAAGGAGAATGTTTTATGTATAATTACGGATATAACTGCTATACACCTTGTGCTCCTGTAGCACCAGTATCAAATTGTGGTGGAGGTTGCGGTGGATTCGCCTTCATCTTAGTCTTATTCATCTTATTAGCTATCATCTGCGGTTGCGGTGGATTCGGTAGAGGTTGCGCTAGCAACTGTGACTGTGGCTGCTAATTCCCCCGAGGAATGATAAATTCCTCAAATTAATGGAATGATTCATTTTCTAATAACCATTTCCTTCTTCTAACGTATGATATAGTGAGCCTAAATTTAAAAGGAGGAATTACTCATGTATTACAATGGAGTAGGTTATAATTGCGCTCAACCTTGCGTACCAGTCATGCCAGTTGCAGGTTGTGGTGGAGGTTGCGGTTTCGGTGGATGTTGCTGCGCTTTCATCTTAGTTCTCTTTATCTTAATTATTCTTTGCGGTTGCGGTTGTGGCTGCGGTGGATTTGGAGGCTGCGGTTTCGGCGGATGTGGTTGCGGTTGCGGCTACTAATTAAAAAATGAATCGTTCAAGTCCATTAGGAATGTGGAACGAAACAAATAAAAAAACGTATGATATAGTGAGCGTTAATCAAGGAGGTATGTACAATGTGTTGTGGTGAAAGTAATTTTGGTGGTGGATGTGCATTTTTCTTAGTATTATTTATTTTACTTGTTATCATCGGTTGCTGCTGCTGTCGTTAATAACAGCTTATGAATAAAAATAGTAAATATGTCTCATCATAAAAAAGAGGTGCTACTTTGCACCTCTTTTCGTTTGTATAAATTTCCTTTTTGACTTATTAGCCAAATGATCGTTTGTTTGTTATAATAGAAACGACATTAGAAGGGAGAGTTCTTAATGATTACAATGCAAGACATTATTCGCGAGGGACATCCAACATTAGCAAAAGTCGCAACTGAAGTTTCAGTTCCACTAAGCAAAGACGATGTAAAATTAATGAATAACATGCTACAATTTATTATTAATAGTCAATCACCCGAAATCGCAAAAAAATATCAACTTCGCGAGAGCGTAGGCTTAGCGGCCCCTCAGTTAAACTTAGATAAACGCATTATCGCCGTGCACACGGAGGATGAAAAAGGAAAACTTTATTCCATTGCTTTAGCCAATCCTAAGATTGTTAGCTATTCTGAAGAAATGACCTATCTTCCAACAGGTGAAGGATGTCTCTCTATTGACCGTGAAGTAGAAGGATTTGTTCCAAGACACCGCCGCGTAACCATCCAAGGTTATAACGTCAAAGGTCAATTAGTTAAGTTTCGTGTTCGCGACTACGTTGCTGTCGTTTTCCAACATGAAATCGATCACTTAAACGGTCACCTCTTCACGGACCGCATTAATAAAGAGCAGCCATTAGCTCCAATCGCTAATGCGCAACCATTAGAATTTTAAAAAGCCAAGGAGATTCTTGGCTTTTTTTTTATTGAATACGTTGTGGAAGTTTTTCGTATAAGCGAATTAATCGTTTCTCGGCGTTTTTATCCTGCCCGTAAGAAACAGCCTTCTCATAAGACTCCACGGCGTGATAATTATCACCTAAATAGTTTTCATAAAGAATTCCTAAATTATAGTATAACTCCCCTGCATATTTAACGGGAGTATTTTTTTGACGAATGAGTTCGTCTGCCTGTAAGTAATAACGCTTCGCCTCTTTGTAGTCGGATAAATGGTAGAAGTAAAGATGCCCGATATTCACCAAGGTACTTGGCGTATGGGGATCAACTTCTAGAACCCGTAAATAATATTCAAGAGCTTTTGAATAGTTTTTGAATATCTCCACGTCTAAATAAGCCAGGGCATTAAGTGCTAATAAATTATTTGGATTAATCGTCAACACATATTCATAGTAATGCATCGCCTCTTTATAATCGTTTAACTCAAAATCATAAATATTAGCAATTTCTAACACCAATCCCTCTTCATTTTTAAAATATGTCAGGGCCTCAACCAATACCTCAACCCCTCGTTTAGGATCGTGCAAATCATAAGCGTACAGACCTCGTAACCCTTGATAAGACACCAATGAGAAGGGGTCACATTCGATCGCCTTTTTATAAAAAACAATGGCCTCCTCATACGCGCCAAAATGATGTCGTAAAATATGCGCGTAATTATGATTAACAAGAGAATGATTAGGTTCCAACGCTAATGATTTTTCATAGGCTTCCTTGGCTTCCTCCAGTTGATCATTTCGAACATAAGCATCCGCTAAATTGGCTAAGGCCGTGGCCGGATTAGAAGAGAATTCGACCGCTTTTTCAAAATAAGCAATCGCTTGGTCAACGTCCTGCCGATACTTCAAATATAAGCACCCTAAGTTGTTAAGATTTCTCGCATTCTCGAACTCCAATGTTTCGACCTGATGACTGCACTTTAAAGCTAAATCGACATCTTCATTCCACTCAATACAAAGTTCTGCAAGGTTCAAGTAGGCATCAACATACCCCTCATCAAGAGAGATGGCCTTTTCATAGCTAATGACCGCCTCAGCAGGTCGATTCAAAAACTGCTCATATAAAATAGCTAAATTAAAATATAGGGTTGCTGAATCCGGTTGATGCACAATAGCCTCACGATAATATTTTTCAGCACGCGTATAGTCTTGATATGATTCGATACAAATAATGGCCAAAGCATTATAAACAGCTGCTAAATCAGGATGATTATTAAGCTGCTCAAGCAACAATGATTCTGCTTCATCAAAGCGCTTCTCGTCTAACAACTGTTCAACATACTCTAAAGGTGATAAGTCACTCATGCTGATTCTCCTCTTTTCCTATTAAAATAACCCTAATTGTTCACACGCATAAAATATTCCGTCTTCATCGATACGCTTAGTCACAAAATCAGCGTGTGCTTTCACTTCCTCACTCGCATTCCCCATCGCGACTCCGATATCGGCTAATTGCAACATTTCAATGTCATTATACCCATCACCAAAGGCAATCACACGTCTAGGCTTCTGTTTAAGATGCGACACTAATTGTCTGATTCCTTCCGCTTTTGATCCATTAAGTGGAACAATATCAGCGCCAAAATCAATCCACGGAACAAAGCGTAAGTCTTCCTTAAATTCGTCAGATAACTGTTCAAAATCCTCAGAGAAATACCAGGCCTGTAAAATGGCATCCTGATGATGAAGGTCATCGATCACATCGGGAATTGGAATTGACACGCGATCAAAAGATTTCGCTAGTTCATCCGTATATTTTGTCAAACCAGAACGCGTTGCAGATAGTAGCCCAATCCCTTGATTACGGGCATGCGATTTTTCAATTAATCGTTCAATTACCTCTTTTGAAATGGCATTTTCGTAGATGACTTGCCCTCGATGTAAAATATGTTGCCCATTGGCCGTCACAAACGTCTCAAACGGTAACGAACGAATTTGTTCATCTACTAAAAATAAGGCACGCCCTGTTGCAATAGCCAACTCATGCCCAGCCTCTTTTAACTTTTGAAGGGCTTCGATTGTACTTATTGGAATCGTATTTTTTTCGCTCTGTAAAAGCGTCCCATCGATATCAAATAAAATTAAATCTTTCGTCATATGACCCATCCTTCCTTTTTAAAAACAACTGTGTCTATTTTTCAATAACGTCGTATCTTCTATCTCCTTCTACTATCATTGCCATTTTTCTTCTTTTTCATCATGATAGTAAATTTATTGAAGAAATTCAAGTGCTAATCGATGATATTCCTTTGATGTAATGGTATAATAATAAAGATAACACACTTTAATGAGATTTTAATTTAAAAATTATTTTTTCGACCTTTTTGAAGTCACGTGATATAATCTTTAAAAGATGTCCAAAATAAGGTTAGGACCAAAGACGTTTGAGAAAAACATTTATTTTGCTTTACGTCATATGGATTAATTTTTTGAAAAAATACTCATGATATTGATTGAAAGGGAGTGCTTTATGAGTCAACGTAAAAAAAACTCTCACATTAAACCTAATGATGTCGCAGTTTTTGCGCTCGGTGGTTTAGGTGAAGTTGGAAAGAATATGTACTGTGTCCAGTACAAAGATGAAATCTGTATTATTGATGCGGGAATTAAATTCCCTGAAGATTATTTACTTGGGGTTGACTACGTCATTCCTGATTATCAGTATTTAATTGATAATCAAGAAAAGATTGTTGGTTTATTCATTACGCATGGTCATGAAGACCATATCGGTGGAATCCCATTTTTACTTCGTCAATTGACGATTCCTAAAATCTATGCTGGAAAACTAGCCATTGGACTTATTAAAAATAAACTTGAAGAGCGCAAGTTAATGCGTCAGGCAAATATTGTTGAATTTAATTCCGACACGGTAATCAAATCGAAACATTTTACATTTGAATTCTTCCGTACCAATCACAGTATTCCTGATTCATACGGAATCGCAATCAAAACACCTCATGGAACAATTGTCCATACAGGGGACTTCAAATTTGACTTTACACCTATCGGACCTCCTGCAGACTATGCCAAAATGGCACGCTTAGGTGAAGAGGGTGTTTTATGTCTATTGTCAGATAGTACAAATAGCGAATTGCCGATTTTCACTATTTCTGAACGTCGCGTCGGTGAAAATTTAGGTGACACGTTCAAAAAAATTAAAGGACGCATCATTATTGCAACCTTTGCTTCAAATGTTCACCGTGTTCAACAAATCGTTGAGGCGTGTATTGCCACTAATCGTAAAATTGCTATTTTCGGTCGCAGTATGGAAGCAACGATTAAAATTGGATTAGAGTACGGTTATATCCGCTGTCCTGAAGATACCTTTATTGCTGCGAATGAAATTAAACATTTACCTCAGGAAGAAGTTACAATTTTATGTACAGGATCTCAAGGTGAACCGTTAGCAGCGCTCTCTCGCATCGCTAATGGAACACACCGTCAAATTCAAATTATTCCTGGTGATACCGTTATTTTTTCTTCCTCACCGATTCCAGGGAATGCGCTAAGTGTAGGTCGCACCATCAATGCTTTATATCGTGCAGGGGCTGAAGTAATCACACATAGTCCTCTTACTGACATTCATACTTCAGGACATGCTGGACAAGAAGAGTTAAAACTCATGTTAAGCCTCATGCGTCCTAAATACTTCCTACCTATCCACGGGGAATACCGCATGTTAAGCGTTCACGCCCAATTAGGTATGCAATGTGGCGTTAAGGAAGAAAATTGCTTTGTCATTAACAACGGAGAAGTTCTTGCCTTTAATCAACATGGTGCCCGATTAGCGGGACGTGTGCCATCAGGAACTGTTTATACAGATAATAGTGGTTTAGGTGATGTAGGGACAGAAATCATCCGTGACCGTAAGGTGTTATCTGAAGACGGTCTCGTCATTGTCGCTGTATCAATCAAACGCTCGGAGAAACGTCTCCTCAATGGACCTAATGTTGTGTCACGTGGATTTGTCTACATGAAAGAATCTGAAGATTTAATTAAAAATACTGAAAGTGCTGTACGAGAAGTTGTATTACATAAATTACAATCTTCTAAGCACTTCTCAACTGAAGAATTAAAATCTGCTATCTGTGACGTTGTTTCTCCATTTTTATTTAGCAAAACCCAACGTCGCCCGATGATTTTACCGATTATTATGGAAATTTAAATAAAGAAAAAGACCGTTCAAATAGAACGGCCTTTTTCTTTTTCTAGATGAGAAATTTCTGAACTCGTTTGACTCATAAATCATTGCTCCATTTCTCTTAGTCTTTCCTTCATCCGACACCAAATCTATTCGTTAATCAATCCCCGTTAAAATAGAATGGCTTACTTGAAAGAAACGGCATAGGTCCCTTTCAAGTAGATTCAACTCGAACCGTAAACTGGTCGTGTTGTCCCTAACGAGGCGGCAGCGTATCCGCTGATGCTTGTTGCACATCGAATGTGATTCCCCATCTCAACGTATAAATTTTCATCTCATCGCTGACGCGAAGAGGCCTAACGGGGCCTTAAAAGTAGGCGAATCCATTCAAGTTGCCTCGTTGACTGATTGCTTTAGAAAAACCTTGAAGACGTCAACGTTTTTATCGAAGCGGACACGAAACGGTTAAAAGGCATTCCATTTCAAGATAAAAAGCGTGCCAGGAGATGACACGCTTTTTATCTTATTTTTTTGTGATTGTTACTTTAACAATCGATGCTGTCTCGTAATTAGCAAGCTCATCTTGATACGTCTCTAAATTCATATCTGATGATCCACCTGTTGTATAGGCAGCTAAGACAAACTCTTTTCCAAGTTCACCCCCATATTGATCAAGGGTTACTCGTTTTTCAAAATTAATGGCTGGTGCGTTTGTTTTCTCCATTTTATATTCTGGATTTTTTTTATCGGTTGTTTTTTCATTGTCTACTTCAGCAATTGAAAAAATTGATTTTACATCCTCTTTCCCAATATTGAGAATTAAATGAATCAGAGAATTTTTCTCCATCTCTTCAGTTGTATAAGTTGGAACTTCAATCGTATTCACTAATTGACCAGCTTCATACTGCTCAACTGCCATTTTAATGTCGTACGATGAACCTGTAGGTAATAACATCGAAGTCACCGTACTCTGATTTCCACCATAGTCAGCCGATTGTAATAATAAATCGATGACACCACTCACCTGTTGATTGACAACTTTAACATCACCTTCTGGTAATTTAGCGCCACTACATCCTGTGACTAAAAGAAGACTCATCATGGCACAAGCGGCCCATTTTATTTTTTTTTGCATAATCTAACTCCTCATTTCATTTATCTTTTTTTCAGTATACCATATAACCTGACTGATACTTGTTCTTTTTGTGTCTCTTTTATATTTTTCACCACATTTTTACATTTTATTCATGATTTAATGCATTTCCTAAACAGTTATCATCAAAAAAAGGAGGACAAAAGCCTCCCCTTTTCTTCACTTAAGTATGTAAAAGCCAGTGATCAAATTCACTAATATCTTTATTTGCGCCAATAACAAGCAATACATCGCCTTCTTTAATTTCAGTATTAGCTTGAGGAACGACAATATTGTAGTTACGTTTAATCGCAGCAATATTAATTCCAAATCGTTGAGGAATATTTAAATCAATCAAGGTTTGTCCGATAATCGGCCCCGCTGCTAATACTTCGACGATACTATAGTTATCAGATAACACTAAGTAATCTAAAACGAAATCCGATAACATTTGATGAGCTAATCGCTTTCCAGTATCCTTTTCGGGTTGAATAACCGAGTCGGCTCCAATTTTCAAAATTACTTTCTTATGATAGTCATTTACAACTTTAACGGTCACTTTATTGACACCAATTTCCTTTAATAACAGCGCCGTTAAAATACTCGCCTGAATATTTTGGCCGATTCCAACAATAACATGATCAATGTTACGAATTCCGATACTTCTTAGCGCCTCTTCATCTGTCGAGTCTAAAATAATGGCTTGTGTCGCAATATTTACGTATTTTTTAATCACTTCTTCATTACAATCAATCGCTAAGACGTCCGCTCCTTGGCGAGCTAATTCCTCAACGACACTTCCACCAAATTGCCCACATCCAATGACGGCAAACGTTGTATCTTTCTTTTCCATAAATAATCCCTCTTTATTACCGGTGCGTCTTTTACTAACACATGGCACCTCATATTTAATCTGATCTGATTATTTTATATTCTCACCTATTTTAACACGATTCATCACAAATTTCTATTGCAATCAGGCGAAGTTTTTTTATAAATTCAGTGGTCTCTGCTATAATAAAACATGAGGTGATAAAATGAAGGAACCATTTATTTTAAACGAACACTTACTCTTTTTAAATCCATGGATGAGTCAAAACAAACACTTAGTTGCCGGGTTTAGTACGAACAAGGGGGGCGTATCCGTTGGAGCATTTGAAGGGCTAAATATTGCCTATCATGTGGGCGACAAACCAGAAGCTGTTTTAAAAAATCGTCAACTTGTCGCGGATCACTTAAAATTACCGTTAGAAAAATGGGTATTTGCTGAACAATTACATACGACAAATGTCCATAAAGTCACACACGATGATTTAGGAGCCGGTGTTTATAATTTTGAATCAGGGATTAAAGCGACCGACGGACTCTATACAACAGAAAAGGATATCGTCTTAGCCACGTTTTATGCAGACTGTACCCCACTTTATTTTTACGTTCCAACGCGTGAGCTCATAGGAGTTGCTCATGCCGGATGGCGCGGAACGGTTGACGGAATGATGCATGAAATGTTACGAACATTAAAAGAGGTTGAACAGATTGATCCAAAAGATATTTGGGTATCCATTGGACCTTGTATTGGTCGTGATGCGTATCGCGTCGATGATTTAGTCATCAATGAAATCGAAAAATCGAACGTTGATGGATGGGAAGAAACCTTTGTTGAACTTGGAAATGGACAATATAAATTTGACCCAAAACTACTCAACTACAAACAAGCCCTTTATGAAGGCGTTCCAGCAGAAAATATTTTAACTACTTCTTATTGCACATATACGGATGATGATTTATTCTTTAGCTTCAGACGAAATAAAGAAACAGGACGCATGATGAACTTTATCTGTTTAAAATCTGAAGAATAAAAAAACTTGCGATTTTTCGCAAGTTTTTTTTATTCCTTTAAGAGTTCAATCCCCTCAACACGTTCAATTCGAACAATTTTAGTCACTTCACCCTTTTTCTTATCCTGATACGAAATTTTGATCCACTGCTCATCGACTTCAAGCACGGTCACTAACGTCGCACCAACTGGTAAAACGGCATCCCCGTACCATTCCTCATCAAATGTCATCCGACATGATTGATTGACTAAGGACTGTAAAATTTTTGACATTTTCATTCCCTCCTCCTCTCCTAATTTCCTTCCTTTTAACCGTTTCTCTAACCTTCCCATTTTAAAATAAAGCAGGAGTAATCCTAAAAAAATGATGACCTCCACGACAAATCACCCACCTTCCAAAGCATAGACACCTTTTCTCCCTCCTCATAGTCAATTATCATTCCACGGGTTTCTTTTCATGATCCGTGAAAAGAAATAACGGTTTCTCTTTTCCAATCCATCGATGAGCGAGGGCTCAATATATTCTATCCCCCTGTCTTTCCCACTATGCCTCCTGATCTTCGATTCCATTAAAGATGTACAGACAAAAAGGATGCCACTCGCTCATCAAAAAGACTCCAGTATCTAAAAGCGATTCCTCGTTCTTCCAACTACACCTCCTCATTTTTCGTCCTTATCCGTACTAGATGGCCTTTTTTTCTCATATATTTCATTATCAATCCATTAAGTGAAAGGAGCCTAAACATGAAGACTATGATTAACGTCGAGCATTTAACGAAACAATATCAGGAGGTTTTAGCTGTAGATGACTTGTCATTTCGTGTCTATGAGGGAGAAATTGTCGGATTACTCGGTCCAAATGGAAGCGGGAAATCAACCACGATTAACTGTCTCCTCTCCCTCCTCAACTTTAACAACGGAACGATTGAACTCTTTGACAAAAAAATGAAACCCGATGCTTATGATTTAAAAGCACAAATTGGCGTCATCTTTCAAGAAGTTGCCGTCTTCGATGAACTCACCGTCTATGAAAATATCGATTATTTTTGCGGACTCTACATCAAAGATCAAGCGACACGGCGACAAGCCATTGAAGAGGCCATTCAACTCGTTGGACTCGAAGATTATAAAAAATTTTATCCCAAAAAATTATCCGGAGGTCTCTTAAGACGACTCAATATTGCCTGTGGGATTGCCCACCGCCCTAAATTAATTTTTTTAGACGAACCAACCGTTGCGGTTGATCCTCAGAGTCGGAACCATATTCTAAACGGCATCAAACAATTAAGAAAGAACGGTGCTACCATCATTTACACCACTCATTATATGGAAGAGGTTGAGCAACTTTGTGACCGTGTCATCATTCTTGATAAGGGGAAAATTATTGCCATGGGGACGACCGACGAACTAAAAGAGAAAACGCAAATTGAAGAAAAAGTTATAGTTGAAATTCATGATTTACCTTTAGATGAACTAAATAAGCTAAAGACGCTTAAAAACGTCGATGATGTTCGTTATCAAGCACCACATCTCATCATCACTTATAAATCAGGAAAAAACAACCTAATTGAGATGATTGAATACCTTAAACAAACCCCACTCCATTACACGACGATTTATTCTCAACGTCCAACTCTTAACGATGTCTTCCTAACCTTAACTGGAAAGGAGTTGCGTGATTAATATGCGTCATTTGAACTATGCGTTTAAAATGCTCATCAAAGATAAAATGCTCATTTTTTGGACCTTCGCCTTTCCTCTGATTCTTGGAACTTTTTTTTACCTTGCCTTTTCCAATATTGAAAATAGTGAAAAATTATCCATCATTCCGATTGCCATTGTAGAGGATGAAGAATTAACCAAAAACAGTATTTTTAAAACCGCCTTCGATACACTGAGCTCACCAAAGAGCGACCACCAGCTATTTCAAACCCGCTATACGACAGCGGAAGAAGCAAAAAAATTATTAGAAGATAACGCCATCGTGGGTTATTTACAACTGAAAGAACAAGAACCCCAATTGACATTTAACACCAATGGAATTGACGAAACCATCTTCCAGTTTGTCACCGAAGAAATGAATCAACGCAGTCAACTCATTTCTCATCTTATTGAAAAGAAAATAAGTGAAGCCCCTGAAATAGCGCCCAATCCGGAAGAAATTTACCAAGACGTCATCAACTTGGTCAATGAAAACAACGTCAGGGTTGTTGATCGCTCTAGTGAGCATTTAAGCTACACTCAAGTTGAATTTTATACGTTGGTGGCAATGACTTGTCTTTATGGGGGAACCTTAAGTATGATTTCTATCAATCGGATTTTAGCTAACATGTCCCCTCAAGGAAAGCGGACATCCATCTCACCGGTGAAAAAATGGCGTCTTATTTTTAGCCATTTACTTGCTAGTTATTTCGTTCAACTTCTCGGACTTGCCCTATTATTTGCCTATACGGTCTTTATTTTAAAGGTCGATTATGGGGAGCACCTTCCTTTAATTGTATTGCTCGCCATCATCGGAAGTTTTTGTGGTCTTACACTGGGGATGGCCGTCGGCGTTTTATTTAAAGTCAATGAAAATATAAAAATCGGCATCTTGATCTCGCTCACCATGCTTGGCTGTTTCCTTTCCGGAATGATGGGAATTACGATGAAGTATGTGATTGATACGCATCTCCCACTCTTAAATCAACTGAACCCTGCCAGTATGATTACAGATGGGCTTTATTCATTATATTATTACGAAACATTTGATCGTTATTGGGCTAACATCTTCCATTTATTAATGGTTTCTGTTGTTCTCATCGGAATCTCAATCTTCAGTTTAAGGGGGCAAACGTATGACCGTATTTAAAACGTATTGGAAACTTTTAAAAAGAAACCTTCCACTGGTGATTCTTTATACCGTCATATTAATCGGATTCGCGGCGGCGAATATGAAAACGAATGAAAAAAACTTGGACTTCGTCGCTAGCAAGCCTAATATCATCGTCATTAATCAGGATGAACAAGGGACCATCAGTCGTCATCTTATCGACTATTTAAAAACGGCAAGTCACTTAAAGGTGGCAACGTCTTCTGAAGAAGAACAGATCAATGATGCGCTCTTTTATCGAGAGGCCAACTATGTGATTGATATTCCTGATGACTATAGTGAAAACTTTATGGCGGGGAGTGCTCCTGAACTAACGGTGAAGAGTACGGGGGACTACCAGGCTTCTTTAGCAGAGATGATTTTGTCTCGCTATCTAAACAAGGCCTCAATCTATCAGAAAATGGGGATGGATGCCCACGAATTAACAACCTTCGTTGACGAAACACTTGCCCAAACAGTGAAAGTCAACATGGTCTCTTTGCTTGATGTCGATCAGTTAACGAAAGCTACTTCTTATTATAACTTTGCAAGTTATAGTATTCTTGCCTGTCTCATTTTTATCGTTAGCTTACTTCTTAATCATTTTAATCAACCGACTGTTAAAAAGCGACGCCTGATTAGCCCAATTGGAGAAAATAAACATAATCGAATTTTGCTTCTTTCGAATGGTTTATATGCCCTGCTCATCTGGCTTATTTATGTCGCTATTAGCTTCCTTTTGGTCGGCGACATCATGTGGAGTCCTCATGGTCTGATTTATATCATCAATGCTTTCATGTTAACTCTATGTGCGACAAGTCTCGCCTTTTTGATTGGAACCCTCGTTCGCAGTCCAAATGCCATTAGCGGGATTGTCAATGTGATTGCACTCGGTTCTAGTTTTTTATGCGGCGCCTTCGTTCCGATGGAGTGGTTACCCGATTCCGTCCTCACGATTGCCCATGCGATTCCTACGTTTTATTACATCAAAACGAATGAATTACTGAAAACTGTAGAAGCCTTTCACCTTGATACCCTCAAACCCATTCTGATTAACATGGTCATCATCTTCGGATTTAGCGTTCTATTTATGATTCTTACCCAACTCGTTTCTCAAAGAAGACGAAAAATTGGATAAAGTTTTTAGTGACCAACAGATTAGTTAACAAGATAAAATATCCGATAAAAAAAACATCTAACGATTCATTCATTTATAAGAAGCTTTCATCCTCTCTCCTTTGTTGAGAGAGATGAGAGCTTTTTTTATCGGATTAAAAAGAAAAAGGTAGCCCGTTGGCTACCTTAGTTAAGTGATCAAAGATTTATCATCCGTTAAAGGGAGGAACGTTTAATGCCAATGAGGCGTTTAAACGTTTGGATTGAGCAGATGCATAATAAGGTAAAAATAACAAGACAAACGATTACGGCAATAAAGAAAGTTGGCGTTAAGTCTGCGGTCATTAAATCCCCTAAAGCGGAAATTGCAAAATAACTATGTAAAACACCGACCCCTAATGGAATCAAATAAAAGAGGACAACTTCACGCACAATCGCTTGCCCTAACTCTGACGGCCGTACCCCAATTTTCAATAAAACCTGGTACTTTTCCTTATCCTCCGATCCATCATGATAGAGTTTCATATAAATAATACTTCCCGTGGCCATCATCACCACAAAAAAGAGAAACGCACCAATCGCATACACTAATTTCACCCAAGAAACAGAAGCTAAATACGAATAGCCATTAAAAATACTAGCCTCTTGTGTCCCTACTAACGTTGACAAAGCCATCGCGCGTTGGTTCGCTTCCTCCTCCGTTTCAGCCCTCATACCATAAAAATAAAGCGGCGTCGCTGACGGGCTCAGTGACTCATACGTCGCATCACTCACCACTTGAATTTGACAATTGATTCCTCCCCCAAGCGTCACAACTCGGCTATTAACCACCACCTCATACACCTGATTCTCAATTTCATACTCACTCACCGGTGTGGCAATTGACATAAGCGTTCCTGGGCGCTCAATTTGAATTATCTGATGATCCGCTAACTTATGCGGTAAAGAAGACAACTGGTTTTTATAACCATTTTCCGTTACTAATTGAATGAAATCACTTTGCTTCATCAAAAGCACCTGATTAGAAGACATGAACCCATTCCCGATTCCTTCTAAACCTAATAATTTCACTTCATGCTTCAACCACTCATCAGGAACCTCTACTTCTTCCTCAGTGATTGCGGCAACAGGATATACAAATGCTTGTGACTGTTGTTCGTTATATACAGCCTTCATCGTGAATGCACCGCCAAGTACACAAATGGTCACCGCAATCGTAATAGAAACCATCGTGTAAAAACGGTAATTACTTCGCAATCGGTAAACTAAATTATTAATCGTAAGAATCGTTTCACCTCGGTACAAAAAATGCTTATTTTGACTGAGACCCTTAAAGATGATCGGAAAGAGCCCTTGATAAACGCCATAGGTTCCGATTAAAACTAACAGCACGGTCGGTAAAATATAACGTGCATTCGTCCCAGCCAGCGTCGATAAATAATAGCCATAAGACAAAATAAGAATCGCCACGATCGCTTCAACATAATAAATCAGTCCAATTTTAGGTGTTTTTTCTTCCTGTTTGTTCGCCGTTAATAATTCAATCACCTGACTTCTTTGGATTGAAATCATTCCTTTGATACTAATTAAAAGAAAAATAACCATAAAAATAATAAAGGTTTGAATCAACGCCTCGGGTCTGACATCATACACGAGATCTAAGTCAAAGCCTGCTAATCTAATCACCAGAACTTGAAAAAATTTTGAAAAAAGGGCCCCAATCCCTTCACCTAACACACACGCAAATATCCCAAGAAACAGGTTTTCGAGTAAATAAAGGCGACTAATGGTGCGAATATCGACCCCCATAAACAAGTAAATTCCGATTTCCTTTTTTCGTTTGCGCAAAAACGTGTTTGAGGCATACCAGGTAAAAAAGAGAATAAATAACGTCAGTAGGACAACCATAATTTGAAAAATGGCATCCATAATATACGGATTCATCTCCCGCAGCGCATTCATCGTTTCACCGTGACATAGAATTTGCATATTGCATAACACGATGACAGAAAATACCATTGAGATAAAGAGCATTAAATAAGATTTAATATTACTTTTACAATTGTTAAAAGCTAATTCAAATAAACTCATTCAATATCGCCTCCCATCACGGCGAGTAAATCGAGTATTTGATTGTAAAAGACTTTTCGGCTTTCCCCTTTATCGAGTTGGCATTTCACCTTTCCGTCGCTTAACATGTACACACGTTTGGAGTAGCTCGCACTAAACGGATCATGCGTAACCATCACAATCGTTGCTCCTGTTGTTTCGTTTAATCGCTTTAAGCATTCTAATAAATCAGTCGATGAACGAGAGTCTAGTGCCCCTGTTGGTTCATCAGCAAAAATAACACTTGGATTCGTAATTAAGGCCCGGGCCGCAGCCGCTCGTTGTTTTTGTCCCCCTGATAATTCATAAGGATATTTATCTAACTGATGCGTTATTCCAAATAGTTGGGCCATTTCCTCCACCTTATCTAATATAGCCTGTGTCTTCTTACGCCCAAGCGCAAGCGGAAGCGCGATATTATCACGAATACTCATGTTATCAAGCAAACTATAATCTTGAAAAATAAACCCGATTTTTTCTCGACGAATCGTTGATAATTTTTTATGATTCACCGTTGATAAATCGGTCCCATCCAAAATAATCTGCCCACTCGTCGCCACATCAAGTGTTGACATTAAATTTAAAAGTGTCGTTTTTCCGGCTCCTGATGGGCCCATAATAGAAATGAAATCACCCTTTTCTACCGTTAAATCAATCCCTTTTAAGACTTTCGTCCGAAATCCTTTTCTACCATAATCTTTTTGAACTCCGATGACTTGTAAAACTGACGTCATGATACATCCCTCCTTCGTTGATACCTCTATTATAACGATTCACTTCGTGAGAATCCTTCGCTTAAGGTGACATTTCATCCGTTAATGTGACACTTTTGTAAGATTCGCGTAATCGGATAACTGGTAAAACGAAATCGTCATATCCGTTGACTTTGACACTTCTGATTGAACAACGATTGGATGCCCTAAGCGATCTAATATTCGTTTTGAAAAGTATAGCCCCATTCCTGTCGATTTATACGTTTCCTTCCGTCCATTACTTCCCGTAAAACCTTTGTTAAAAATTCGTGGAATCTCCTCTTCCTTAATCCCACATCCATTATCGTGTACCGTTAAATGGACGACTCCCGGTTCAGTCACCACACTAAACGTTAACATCGGCGTCTTGGACCGATATTTAATCGCGTTTAAAAGGAGTTGATCAAGCACGTAGACTAACCATTTTCGATCCGTCCACACCGTGACTGACTCAAATTCTAACTGCACCTCAAATCGATACTTAATTAAAAAAAAGGCGTTATGTTTAATAGACTGCTGAATCATTTTTTTCAAATTCTCTTCTCGAATCACTAAATCTTCTCGTAAACAAGTCGTTCGGCTCCCAAATAAAACACCGTTCACCAACACATTTATCTGCTCCCATTCTTGACGCATCGCCAATTGGAGTTCATAGTCTTCTTCCCGCTCCAACATCATCTGAAGTGTGGCTAACGGTAGCTTAATCTCATGCACCCATTGCGTCAAATACTCCTCCATGTCCATCAAGGCCCGCTCTAATTCGACACGCTTTTGTTCATCGACTCCCTTCTGTAATTCAAGCACCTCATAAATCATCCTTAAATCCGGCTCTTCTAAAGGTATATCCTCTAATAAAAGGGGGGATTCTTTCTGAACGGCGGTGACTAATGGTTGATATTTTCGTTTAAAGAGACAATAATCAATAACGGTAACAAAGAGCAATAAGCTAATCAATAACAAATCCAAGTAAACAATGTCCCCTTGACTTCGTCGAAAGATTGGGAGTGCTTCTAAGTATAACGTCAAAATAATGATTCCTAATCCATAGCCACTCAATAAAATACGTCTACCTTTAATATAATCTAGAATTGTCATGGGATAATGTACCCGATCCCTTTCTTCGTCTGAATAAAATCATTCATCCCAATATCCTTTAATGAATGTCTCAGCCGATTCACATTGACGGTTAACGTATTGTCACTAATGAATTCATCGCTATTCCAAAGACTCATCATTAATTGCTCCCGACTAACAATTTTTCCTCGATGCTTCAGAAGCGTACTTAAAATTTTAATTTCATTTTTTGTCAGTTCTCCCTCTTGATCGCCCGAGCGAATCTTTCCACTCTCTTTATCAAACATGAGTTGATCGATGTACAGGACGGATTGTCCGGCGACATAGTCATACGTTCTGCGCAAAAGTGCATTAATTTTAGTCACTAAAATATCACTAGAAAAAGGCTTCGTTAAATAATCATCCCCACCTTGTTGAATCGCTAAAATGATATCTAAATTTGAATCCCTTGAGGAAAGAAATATAATGGGAACCGTTGACTGCTTTCTGATTTGACGGCACCAATAAAAACCATCCTCAACAGGAAGGTTAATATCCAACAAAACGAGTACGGGTTGAACCAATTGAAAAGTTTCCATTATTTTTTCAAAGTCGGTTACCATTTGAACATCGAACCCCCATCCTTCTAAACTTCGCTTGATTTCTTTCGCTAATGTTAAATCATCTTCAATCACTAAAAGTTGTTTCATAGCATCCTCCTCGATTAAACTTCCTTTATTGTACCGAAAGTTTTCCCCTAAAAAAAGAAAAAATTCCAACAAAAGTTATCCACATCTATTATGAGCTTTTTTCGTTGAGTCATACAAAAAAGCGATAAGACAGCACCCTTATCGCTTTTTACTTTTAGGCCGTGGCCCCCATTTCATAAACCTCATCAAAGAGGTCTTTTAAGTCGTCATTCATATGATGTGTGACTAAAATAACGGTCAAGTTTTTATTCGTTAACAGTTTTTCTTCAATCAGTTTGGCGTTCTCAACATCTAGCGCCGACGTCCCCTCATCCATAATAATCACTGATTTTTGATTAAATAAGGCTCTAGCAATGGCAATTCGTTGCCGTTGTCCCCCTGAAAGATTTTTTCCACCTTCCCCGACGGTTTCGTTCATTCGTTCTAAAATAATTTCTTCGTGACCAAGGGCGCTATCTTCTAATACGTTGGCTAAGCGCGCCTCATCACAATCGCCCTTAAACAAGGTGATGTTATCTTTGATTGTCGCGTCAAAAAGGTACGTCTCTTGACTAATATACGCCACGTGATCATAAATGGAGTTCGGATGATAGGCCTTAATATCTTTCCCATCAATGGTGACGTTTCCTGAAAAATCCTCTAAATCTCTCATGATAATTTTAAGAATCGTTGATTTCCCGCATCCACTCGGTCCAACAATCGCATATTTTTTACCTTTTTCAAATGAAAGATTCACATCTGAAAAAATTTCTGTGCCATCGTAATCGTAAGCGAGATTTTCGAGTTTGATTGCGTCCTCAAATTGTTCTAACGGACATCCTGTCAGTGGTTCTTCCTCGACATCAAACTTCGCAATAACCGCGCGACCTGCCCCTAAACTCATTAAAGTCGTCACGAATCCGCTAACTGCATTACAAAATGAGCCTGCAAACGTACCTAAAGACATAATAACGGCGGCGGAAATCAAATTAAATAATGCTAATGCTGCCCCAACAATCACACAGGCCATTTGAGTTAAAAAGTTAATAAACATAAGCACGACTAGATATTTTTGATTTTTATATGTACATTTAAACTTTTCATGCTCCACAAAATGCCCAGACCTTTGGAGTTTATCAAAAAAGAGGGGCATTAAATTGTAATTTTTCATCACCCCAAAGCCACACATTATATCTTTAATTTGAGCTGTAAATTGTTCCTGACTCTCTGAAAGATTTAAAGCATTTTGTTGCATCTTTTTTTTAAAGATAAGCGGAGAAACACATAAAATCAATGCTGAAATAATAGCTGTTAATAATAACCCATAATGAATAGAGTATAAAGCAATACAATTAAAAATAGCCGTTGCCATATAGCTAAATAATTCAAATATTTTTTTAAAACTCGACTCTTCAATTTGTTTAATATCATTAGTCAACCAGGAGATATAGGTCCCAACTTCTTCTTTATAAAATCTTTGGGACGATAGACAGGACAAGTTTTTATGAATGTGAAATCTTAACACTCTATTCATTTTCTCAACCGCTTTTGCCCTCATCGTTTGAGAAATAAACTGAATAAGACAAAATAAAATGATAAGTCCCAAAAAAATCAAAACTTTCTTCATAAATTGGCTATAATTTCCCTCTAAAACAGCGTCAAATAAGTAAATGATTTCTAAATGAATCCATGTATGAAGCCCCATGTACACAAAAATAGAGAAAATTGTTAACGTATTAAACACCCAATGCTTGGTAAAAATCCTTCTTTCTAAATTCCCCATTCAAACACTTCCCTTTGATTCAAATTTTATTAAACATTAATCTTCATCTTCTCCTTAATTAACCCATCATGTGGAGAGTCTATCTGATGAATAGTTCAATAACAGTCTATTTTAAATAAACAATATTTAGAATAGAAATATCACTCGATATCATTTGAGATGACTTAAATGGTTTTCTGTTAACTGGTGACACTTCACTCTAGTCTTTACAGAGGTCTCCCTCACTTAATGCAGCTGACACAACTGCGCCATTTCCTCCGGTGTTTCAACCATCCCTCGTTTATACCACTCGTCGCACCAGCCAAAAATAAAGTAAGCTACCGTAACTTTAGAATAAGCCACCGCATTGCTATCTTCTCGACCATAATCATAGCTAGCTAACAGCTGATCAATCAGAAGGTACTGTTTTCCCGCACGGTATAACAAATCAATGATTTCTTGATGGCGTTGAAAAAAAGTAAAGAATTGATACGCCATATTTTCCCCCTCTTGCCAATCTTCCTTCCATTGTTTAAACATTCTCGCTAAATAATAACTTAAAATCTCTTCCTTCGTATCAAAGTGACGATAAATCGTAATATGAGAAAGACCCGCCCGATCGGTAATATTTTTATTCGTAATCTTCGCAAAGTCTTTCGTTTTCATTAATTGAATCAAAGCTTCGGATAAGTATAGCTTTGATAACTCGCTTGTTGTCTCCATGTTATAAATAAACTCCCTTTCTAACAGTCCATCGCCAACTGCTTGTTTTAAGCGATACCCTTCGTTATAATGGCGATGTTAGAAATATAACAAAACTCATGATCAACGTCAAGGGAGGGAGTCATTTGGTCTTAACGAAACAACGTCTCATTATTTTAGGAATTTTAATGATAGCAGGGATTATTCTCGGTCGACTAGCTGTTCGATTTGTTTTAAATCTCCTGCTCGGGGGAACGCTATTTGGAGGAAACTTATGAAAAAAAACGAACGAAAGAAGGGAAAAGTTATGTTTATCTTCCTCTGTTTTCTCATCTTTACCCTCTCATTTATCGGATCGGCCCTATTTAAAATAACCCATAAGCCGGCCTGGGCAAAGGAATTTTCCGTAGAATGGAATGACTGGATTGGGACTGTTTATCACGACTTATCTTATGGGGATCAGCCCGCCAACACATTCGATTTATATGTCCCAAGCGATAACACAAAGGAAAACTATGGACTCGTTGTCTATTTACATGCGGGAGGATTTACTTCGGGAGATAAAGCAGACGATGCAGAAATCTTACAATGGCTATGTTCTAAAGGCTATGTGGCAGCCGGTATCAATTACACCCTTCGGACAGAAGAAAACGAGGCGAGCGTTTATAGCCAATCACTTGAAATTAAACAAAGCATTCCTTTTATTGTTGAAGAGGCTCAAAAGCGTGGCTATCACTTAAATGAAATGGCTATTAGCGGGGGATCAGCTGGGGGAACGTTAGCCATGTTATACGCATATCGAGACGCAGATCAATCACCGTTACCCGTCAAATTGATGTTTGAGATGGTCGGTCCGGCGAGTTTCCACGTTGAAGATTGGGGAATTTATGGACTCGATCAACAAACAGAGGAGGCCTACACAGCGGCAGCTGGTTTATTTGGTGTCATGTCTGGAGTTAAATTAACCTCAGACATGGTAAAATCACAGGAATATCTCACGCACATGAAACCCATTTCTGCTTACCAATGGGTCAATGAACACTCAGTTCCAAGTGTTTTATTATATGGAACCCATGATAAAGTACAACCGTATCAAGGCGTTCGACACCTCGTCGACGCTCTAGAAAAGCATCAGGTAGACTACGCCTATTTTGAAGCTCCTCATTCGGGACATGGGGTTCAAAATGATGATAAGGTCTTTCAACAATTCATGGAAACAGTCGTTGAGTATCTCAAGACGTATATGCCCGTACAATCTTAATCCTCTTCAAAAAGGTGGGAATCATGTTCCCACCTTTTTATCTTGTTTCTCGCCTCCCCTTACTCCTTTAACGCAACCTATTCATCCTTAGAATTTTTAGATGTCTTGCAATACCCATCCAGTACAATGAACGCAAACCCTAAAACAATCCAAACTGTTTCGCCAGTAAAAATATAACCAAGAAAACAACAAAACGCCGCAAGAAGGGCTAAAAACTGTTTAATAAATGATATCATCCTCGGCTCCCCCTTTTTGTGACACCGATATTTGGTATCACATCCGCATTCTCCAACTATTGGACTATCCCCCTGAGTTCTATGAAATAAACCGTCCTAAAATGCTTTAGTCTCTTCCTCATTCAATGATCATCCCTTATTTTTACATTTAACGGGGTTAATTCTAACATACCATCTCCCCTATTGTCTGTAAAGCTTTACAAACACGATAAGTTTTGGGTTGTTTAAAAGGCGGGCTCTCTTAAACGAAAACCCGCCTTTTCATTGATTTAATTTTATTGATACATCGCCTGATAGCGAGGTAACTTTTTCACCTGCACTAACTCATCGTCTGATTTCATATAATCCAGTAAACTTGGACTAATCTGCGTCGCAATCTGGATGTCATCTAATGACTTTTCAAATTCATTGAGTAACGCATAGCAACACGCTCGATTATAATAAAGCACCGACATTTGCGGATTATATTTAATCCCCTCCGTATACAACTTGATACTTTCTTCATAGTCCTCAAATACTTCTTTATAAATCAGCGCAAGATTCAAATAAGTAAACGCATATTGAGGATTCGCACCCAGTGACTTTCTATAATAACGGATAGCTTCTTTTACTTGTCCAAGTTTACGGCATGCCACACCTAAGTTGAATAATGCCGTATAGTCTGCTGGATTAACTTGATGCGCACGGTAAAAATAATGATACGCCTTCAAGTTTTTATCTTCCGCCTCATAAATGCATCCTAAATTGATATACGCGTAGTAATATGAGGGATCGATTTCAATGGTTTTTTCATAGTGAGCAATCGCCTTTTGATTGTCGCCCAATTCATCATAAATATTAGCTAAGAAAAAGTGGGCTGTTTCGTATTCCGGATCAAGTTCAATGGTTTTTTGATAATAATAAATCGCTCGTTCATAATCTTCATGATCATCATAAATAGTCGCTAGTCCATAATATGACGTTGGAAACGTAGGATCCACCTCAATCATTTGTGAAAAGATGGCGATTGCTTGTTCCGGATTTTCAACCTCATCATACAAAAAGGCTAATTCTAACATGAGATCTAAATCTTCACACCCATAGGTGGTTTGATACGCATTAATAAAATGTTCTAATGCTTTCATCGGATTACCAATTTCTAAATAATGGGCTCCGACTGCTTTTTGATTTAAATAATACTGGTAAGTTTGTTCTGTCACGAGTCCCCCCTACCTTTCTCATTTAACGTTTAAATGTTTGACGAATTAAGGTCTCGCCAGTGCCCCCTTCTAGATAAGCCACTTCAAACGCTCGATTGGACACCGTAATGATAGCATACGTTTTTTCTCGTGTATTCCGGGGAAAAGAAAGACTTCCAGGATTCATAAATAAAATCCCCTCTATCATTTCAGCTCCGACATAGTGCGAATGTCCATAACAAACCAAGTTGGCTCCTACCTCTAAGGCTTGATAGTATAATTTTTGTAAGGAGTATTTCACTCCATACGTATGGCCATGTGTCATAAATAAGGTGACGTCATGCGCCAAAGACTCCACTCGCTTTAACGGGGCCTGTGACCGATAGTCACAGTTTCCACAAACACTCAAATAGCCTTGCATCGCAGCATCGTCATCAAGGAGTTCGCTATCCCCACAGTGAATGAATAAATCGGCCTCCTGTAAATGACGTTCGCGAATCGCTAAAAGGTCCCAATCATTTCCATGACTATCACTCACAACAACAATTTTCATCTGTGCGCCCCCTTATAATAGTTTCTCTAAGTAAGGTTGAAGCTTCACAAAAGCATCTGCACGATGACTTAGCACATTCTTTTCGCTTTTTGGAAGTTGTGCCATTGTTTTTGATAAATGAGGGAGATAAAAAATAGGATCATAACCGAATCCCTCGGTTCCTAAACATTCCGTTAAAATGCGACCTTCGCATGTTCCACGAACAACCACTTCGTCACCTTGAGGGGTCACAATAGCTAACGCACAAACAAAACGCGCCCCGCGCTCATCTGTTGGAACGCCTTCTAATTCATGAAGGACTTTTAAAATATTATCCTCATCATTTCGTCCCTCACCGGCATAACGTGCACTATACACGCCAGGACGTCCATCAAGAGCATCGACTTCAAGCCCCGAGTCATCAGCAAGCACCATCTGATTAAATTGATTGGCAATCGCTCGCGCTTTAATTAAAGCATTAGCTTCAAATGTTTTACCATCTTCAACGATGTCATCCATTTCTTCAAAATCAAGAAGAGATTTCACACGGACGTTATACGGTTTAAATATGTGTTCAAATTCTTTGGCTTTACCTGCATTTTTCGTTGCAATAATTATTTCTTTCATCTTAACGACTCCTTAATTCACCTGTTTTTGTAAATCAATCAATTCTCGGATTCCTTGACTAGCAACGTCAAGCATCTTAAGTAACTCGGCATGCGAGTATGTCGCTTCCTCTCCCGTTCCTTGAATCTCTACAAATTGTCCGCCCTCAGTCATAATGACATTCATATCAACTTCGGCGACAGAATCCTCATCGTAATCAAGATCAAGAATAACTTCACCATTTAAAATTCCAACTGAAATAGCAGCCACGTATTCTTTTAACGGCGACTTTTCTAACACTTGATCAGCAACTAAGCGGTCAAATGCTAATTTTAAGGCGACCATTGCCCCCGTAATAGAAGCTGTTCGTGTTCCTCCATCTGCTTGGATAACATCGCAGTCAATCCAAATGGTGCGTTCACCTAATGCCTCAAGATCAACAGCTGCGCGAAGTGAACGACCAATTAGACGTTGTATTTCCATCGTTCTCCCACTTTGTTTTCCACGAGCAGACTCGCGAATATTTCGGGTATTCGTCGCTCGCGGTAACATCGAATATTCAGCTGTAATCCAGCCTTTTCCTTGACCACGCATAAATGGTGGTAACTTATTTTCAATCGTCGCCGTACAAATCACCTTGGTGTTTCCAAAAGAAACAAGGACAGCTCCTTCTGGATGTGTTATATAGTGAGGAATGAATTCGACAGTTCTACGTTCATTATTTTTACGTTCGTTTGTTCTCATATTATCACCTTACTTGCCAAATTAAAACGTTCATCCTCTATTATAACATAATCCTTTTTAGTGAGCCTCAATAAATGATTCCACGTTTGTTCGTGCCGTTGGAACCGCAATCGAACGAGACGTATCATCCATGACTTTAATATTACCATCAATCGAAACAGAAACCATCTCAACTTCATCCACTTCCGTTAACGTCATAACTAATTGCTTTAACATCGTCGACGAAACCTCCGTTTGATCATTATTATAATATAAATCCGAGCTAAAGTTTAAAGAAAGCAGCCCATCTGTTAACACCGGATCCTCTAATAACGTTGTATTTTGATCAAAAACACTCACATAATTTTCACCAGCTGGCCCTTGAATTAAAGCTGAAACAGCATAAGTGATTGGATCGATGGTATCAGAGATTAAACGCGTCACTGGAACAAGTAACCCTTCTTTACTATCATCCGTCATAAAATATAGCGTCACTAATTGCGTATGATCTAAACTCATCGTATCGATCTCTAAGTTAATTCCCATTGAACGATCAAGACCACGCTCAACTGACATTGCCCCATTTAAATTAGACATTGCCTTTCCATCAATTTCAAATTTTACCTTATCAACATCCGGTAATTCCGTATAAGTCCAAACAATTGATGATAATAAATCGGCTTCGTCATCAGAGGTATAATCTAAAAATTCTGATGATAAATCTAACGTTAATGTTCCATTTTTCAATTTATAATCATTTAATTTTGCATCAGGCGAAACAAGGGATGTCGTATTCGTTGGTAACTGATTGGCATTCGTTGTTAAAAGACTAAAAATCTCCTCAATGCGGTCTGTCTGCTCCCCTTTTTTCACATAAGTTTTCACTAAATTATTTGAATCATGGAGCGCATAAACCGCGTAATAGTCTTCTGATGAATACATCGTTTGTTCTTGCTTTTGTTCACTCATCGTATTCACTAAGTTACTCGTTGCAGGATCTGAAGAATGACTCGCATAATAAATAAATAACATGGCAAGGACAGGTAACGTTAATCGTTTGATCCATTTTGTTTGCATTTTTTTCACCTCTTTTTCAATATATACCTACTATATGAGGGAATAAAAAAAAGATAACCTTTTGAACAGGTTATCTCATAAGTCGACAAAACCACACAGGATGAACAAGCAACGTCCTTGCTAGCGGAGTGCCCGATTGGTCATCATCATTAAGTAATTCTCCTTAAATGGATAGTTTTCTTTCGTTAATAAAATAGACTTAAATTTATAAAAAATATTTCGTAAGACAAGAGCGTCCACTAATGCATCATGAATCTGCGCCCCGTTAAACATTTCATAACTTCGCATCGCATTGTAAAGTCCAATATCCTGCCCGATTTGATAATATTGACGATGAATTCGTTGTAAATCAATCAAGCGTTCAGGTTCAAACAAAGGACTCACATGATTAATTTGGTAAGAATTTTCTAAAATAAATCCATCGGAAACGCCCCAGACCAAGAACACAGGATTATATTTTAAAATCACTTCCTTAATGCAGTCATAAAAATTGCGATAGCTCATTCCGTACGCAACGGCTGATGGCGTAATCTTCAAAAATTCTTGTGCTTTCATCGTTAAATGAGGAAATAATGTTGGTCTCACATAGGCTGAAAATTTTTCAACTAAATTTCCATCCGAATCTGCCACAATCAATCCAAACTGGATAATTTCCGGTTGAAACTTCATTCCCCGATATTCTGGACCACTCATTGAAAATTCTAAATCTAAAAAAGCATAATATGGGGATTCGACTAACGTCTTTAACGTCCGTTGCAATTCCCGCTTCACTCCTTGTGTATTTTCACCCTTTTTCTTAGGATCCGTTATAATAGAAGTTAAGGCATAGTAAGAAGCGTTCTTTAACTTAAATTCCATGGGATTATACGTAAAGTGTAAAAAGTCCCCTGGTTTGTATTGATATTTAATTGTATTAAAATGTTTATAAGGAATATAAAAGTGTAAAAGTTTGCCATTGATATGTAAAGAGATTCGCGGAATAGCTAAATTTAGCGACTGTATCTTACCCTTTAATTCCTTCATCGGTTGTACCATTAATTCTAAATGATTCACCCGATTCTTTGCCCCTAAACTATATTGCACGGACTGCCCTATTAAAGAAGGCGATACCGTTAGTTTCGGATCAAACGAAAACCACGTTTCATTTATAAATATTTTATGTTCTTCACCATTTATTTTCAAAACAACACCGGTATGTCCGAGCATTCTTATCACTTCCATCTAGTCGTCCCCTCTCATGCGTGGAGTGGGACCCTCATTTTCTAAAGTTTGAACCTTTCGGCTCCTCGTTTACTACTATTATAGTACATTTTTTGCCTTTAATCTACTAAGAGCCTACTTTTTTCTTATAACTAACCCATTTTTTTCCTATCTATCTTCTGAAAAAATAACACGTCCAAAAAATAAGAAACAGGTGATAGCGCTCATTGGTCTTGATTGTCTCTCGTTCATGCGGCAAAAAAATGCCCACCGATCCTGGGGCCCGTCTGAAGGAAGTCGAACAAAAGAATGACCTCACGTCCACTGTTTACCGCTTCTTTTAGCGCACATAAAAAAATACTTTCATGAGCATCTATCCGCATTCCCTCTTCCTAATAAGACGAAGGACGGTTTTTTTATGACTGATGAAAGTATTTATCTTATTTATGGGACTTATCCTGCTCTTTTTCCCTATTCGCTCGACCTTGGAAAAAGACAGGGTTTAATTCTTTAGGATAAACTAACATTAAGGGATCGCCTTATAGTGTAATAACACCAAGTCTTAAAAGCTCAACAATAGCTTGAGAGCGTCCCTTAACATTTAATTTTAAAATCACATTCGAAATATGATTTCGAACGGTTTTTTCACTGATTGATAGTTGATCGGCAATCTCGCGAGTGGTCAAGTTATGAACCAGTAAATCAAATATTTCTTTTTCACGTTTCGTTAAAATTGACTGACCTTTATTCAAGCTTTCTACCCCCTTATTCTGTTGAGGTAGTCATTTTCCTCATTGACATGGTGACCTGTTCACCACATCTAATATATCCTATGAGAAAAACTTAAATAAGTGCCTATAATTAGCGAGAGATCTCATCCTTTTTTTGTAACTCCTCGCTGATAAATAATTTAATTCGGCTAATTAACTCGTTAGAAAATCCCAGTTGCTGATATTGTTGATCATCCGCCTCTAACATCTTTTCAAGTGAGCCGAAATTTTGAATCAGAACCCGTTTTCTCTTCGGTCCAATCCCCGGAATTTCATCCAAAATAGACGTTAGCTGACGGTTCTTTGAACTTTGATGGTGGAAACTTAATACAAATCGGTGAACTTCATCCTGAATTCGCGTCAATAGGTTAAACACATTGGCTCGCCCTTTTTTCTTTAAATCAATTTCCTCCATATCACGTCCATCAAGTAAAATAGACGTTCGATGCCTCTCATCCTTCACCAAGCCAACAACAGGAATAGCTAAGTTTAACGACGCTAAAACCTCCATAGCCACTCTTACCTGACCTTTTCCCCCATCCATCACAATTAAATCCGGTGCCGGTAGTCCCTCATTTAACACCTTAAAATATCGGCGATAAACAACCTCTTTCATTGCTTGGTAATCATCGCCATCTGATGTAGTTGTAATTTTATATTTACGATATTCCTTTTTATCTGGACGACCATCTGTAAACACTACCATTGCAGAAACTGTGTCCATTCCTTGGTGATGAGAATTATCAAACGCTTCAATGCGATGTGGCGTCGGTAAATTTAATAACTCCCCTAACTTTTCAACCGCTTTTAAGGTCCGCTCCTCCTGCTTTTCAATTAACTGCATTTTTTCACTCAAAGCCATTTGAGCATTTTTCATCGCTAACTCAACAAGTTCTTTTTTTTCACCCTGTTTTGGAACAACCACTTTGACATCCAATAACGCGCTTAAAAGCTCCTGATCAAGCGTTGCCGGAATAAATATCTCCTTTGGCTTTAACGTATTACTTCCTTGATAAAAACGTCCGATAAACGTCATAACCGCCTCATGAACATCAGAAATTCCGTCAAAGATAGAAACCTCTCGTTCAATGACTTTTCCTTGGCGAATAAAAAAGACCTGCACACACACCCGTCCGTCCTCTTCGG
The DNA here is from genome assembly GCF_059728495.1 of Turicibacter sp. St.80E1. Lineage (NCBI taxonomy): Bacteria > Bacillati > Bacillota > Erysipelotrichia > Erysipelotrichales > Turicibacteraceae > Turicibacter > Turicibacter sp. St.80E1. The sequence goes on from NZ_AP039386.1 coordinate 1,607,773, forward strand.
CATAGCCGAAAACATCACGATCAATAAAGTCATTGAGTGTCATTTTCTGCTTTTCAATCGTTGCCTCAATATGATACATTAAGTCCCGATACTCTTTAGCACGTTCAAACTCTAAATTTTCAGCTGCCGCTTCCATTCGCTTCACTAAATCCGCTTTTATCTTTGAATAATCCCCCTTTAAAACACGTGATATTTCATCGAGATACGGCTTATAGACAGCGGATGACACTTCATACTCGCAAGGTCCTAAACATTGATGAATATGATAGTACAAACAAACCTTCTTCGGAATCGTATGACATTTTCTCAAAGGGTAAAGTTTATTTAATAAACGTAAGGTTTCATTGGCTGCCGTTGCATTAGGGTATGGCCCAAAATATTTACCACCGTCTTTTTTTATTTTACGCGTAATCACCAGGCGTGGATGCTGCTCATTTGTAATTTTAATATAAGGATAATGTTTATCATCCGTTAACATAATGTTATACTTCGGGTCATATTTCTTGATGAGATTAATTTCTAAGACGAGTGCCTCAAGTTCACTCGTCGTAATAATATATTCAAAATCAACAATTTCACGAACTAAACGCGCCGTCTTTCCATTATGAGAACCCGTAAAATAGGATTTCACTCGGTTTTTTAATCGTTTTGCTTTTCCAACATAGATGACTTGTCCCTTTGCATCCTTCATCAAATAGCATCCTGGATTCATCGGAAGTAAAGATAACTTATCCTTTAATAGTTGATTCATAATCTAATCACCTCTTTACTTATTCAATTGCCTTTAACTTCACACTAAAAAATCCTAGCTTTCTTTCACCATTCATGAAAGGTTCCTAGGATTAGTGTGGATTATTCATTTAAATTATATGATAAAATTGCTCGTTCTTCTTCACCATTTACTAAGAGATACGTAATTTTATCTTTCTTATAAATTTTTTTCATCGATTCGTAAACTTTAACTTTATACTCTTTTCGTCCCTGACCATCATCATTCATATCATAAAAGAGTTTTAACTTCCCATTTGAAAAATGTAATTCATAAATTTCATACTTTCCTGCCTGGGATAAAGCCATGATGATATGATCATCATTTCCACGACGCATCTGTTTATAGAATCGCTCTAGACGAGCTAAATTCAACACTTTTCCGTCTTGTTGAATCACATGACCGTCTAACTCCCCTTGTACAATATCATATGTTTCATGGGCGCTAACAAGTAAATTAGTATTTCCTTTAAAAAAGAAACTCCCTACTAACATTAAAATCATGACAACGCCAACACTGACTCCTGCTTTTTTCACAAATTCCCACCGCCTATTGTGTCACTTATACTATTATTTTATCATTCACTAACTGTCGAAAACAAGAGATTCCTGAGCGTAATTCCCTAATTGTTGATATAATTCCATTATTTTATTCGTTTACGTTAGATTTAAACGATAATTGAAGTTATTTATGGACTCTTTTCTTTTTTTAGAAAAACAATAGAACTTTTTTATTTTCATGAGACATTTTGTAAAAATGCCACCGTGTCTCTACCTTTTTCACCACCTCGGTGAGAAAAGTGGCATGCGTCAGTTCCTACTATAAAAAAGAGGACATCTACCATCTAGATGTCCTCGCACTTTTTACATTTTTCCTTGTCGACGTAAATCTGCCAACATAGTATCAATTTTATTTCCGTACGCAATTGATTCATCAATTTCAAAAATTAAATCAGGAACCTTACGTGTAGACATACGTTTTCCTAATTCGCTACGAATAAATCCTTTCGCACGAGTTAGGGCCTTCGTTGCTGCTTCACGACGGTTTTCTCCACCTAACACAGAATAATAGATTTTACAAAATGATAAATCACTTGTTACCTCTGCCCCTGTGACCGTTACAAATCCTACTTTAGTATCCTTAATTTCATTCATGATGATATCTGTTACATCACGTTCAATTTGTTTTGAAAGTTTTTGTACTCGAATCTGTGACATCTTCAATCACCCTTTTTCATCTAATTCTATCTTAACTATGCGCGCTTAACTTCTTCCATCACGTAAGCTTCAATAATGTCGCCTTCTTTAATATCATTATAACGTTCGATTGTGATTCCACACTCATAACCGTAATTTACTTCTTTAACTTCGTCTTTAAAACGTTTTAATGAACCTAATTGTCCTTCGAAGACAACAATTCCATCTCGAATAACACGAACACTTGCATTACGAGACACAGATCCATCTGTTACATAACATCCGGCGATTGTTCCCACTTTAGACACTTTAAATGTCTGACGAACTTCTAATTGTCCAGTTACTTTTTCTTCGAAGATTGGGTCTAACATCCCTTTCATCGCTGCTTCGATTTCTTCAATTACTTTGTAAATAATTGAGTGTAAACGGATATCTACGCCTTCTGCATCTGCTTGATTACGAGTTGTTGCCGATGGACGAACGTTAAATCCAATAATAATCGCATTTGAAGCCGCTGCTAACGTCACGTCTGTTTCTGTAATCGTTCCGACTGATCCGCGAATAATATTAATTTTAACCCCTTCAACATCAATTTTTTGAAGTGATCCACTTAAAGCTTCGACTGAACCTTGCACGTCCCCTTTGATGATCACATTTAATTCTTTCATTTCTCCCTCTTGAATTTGTGAGAAAAGTTCATCTAATGAAACGGCCTTACCAGGTTTATTTCCTAACTCACGAGCGTTTGCCGCACGTTGGTCTGCAATTTGGCGAGCCTCTTTTTCACTTGGGAAGACCATGAAACGATCTCCAGCTTGAGGCACATCATTTAATCCCGTAATTTCAATTGGTGTTGATGGTCCCGCTGTGTCAATACGTTGATTTAAATCATTAACCATGGCACGCACACGTCCGTGTGTATTCCCAACAACAATTGCATCTCCAATACGTAATGTTCCGTTTTCTACTAATAAAGTGGCAACTGGCCCACGACCTTTATCTAATTTCGCTTCGATAACTGTTCCCGTTGCTAAACGTTTTGGATTTGCTTTATATTCATTCATTTCAGACACAAGGTTAATCATTTCTAATAAATCATCAATTCCTTCTCCTTGTAAAGCAGATAACTTAACATAAATCGTATCTCCTCCCCAATCTTCAGGAACTAATGAGAATTCAAGTAATTCTTGCATAACACGTTCTGGGTTTGCCGTTGGCTTATCCATTTTATTAATGGCAACAATAATTGGAACTCCCGCTGCCTTAGCATGATCGATGGCTTCTTTTGTTTGTGGCATAACCCCATCATCAGATGCAACAACAAGAACACAGATATCTGTCACTTGAGCACCACGAGCACGCATCGATGTGAATGCAGCATGGCCTGGTGTATCTAAGAATGTAATAACATTTCCACCATGATTAACTTGGTACGCCCCGATATGCTGAGTAATTCCTCCTGCTTCACCTGTAACAACGCGTGAATTACGAATAGCATCTAATAATGTTGTTTTTCCATGGTCAACGTGTCCCATAATTGTAACAACCGGTGGACGTTTTTCTAAATCTTCTTCTGAATCTTCAATCACAATTTTCTCAAACTCTGTAACATCGGTAAAAATCTTATCTTTAACTTCAAACCCTGCTTCTTCTGCTAATAATTCTACTGTTTCACGATCTAATGTTTGATTAACTGTCGCCATCATTCCAAGCATTAATAATTGCTTAACAATTTCGCCTGTTGATTTTCCTAAACGTTCTGCTAAATCACCTACTGTTAACTCCTCACTGTAATAAACAATAGCCGCATCTTTATCTTCTTTAACAGGCACGTTTGCAATACGATCGCTTTTTTCATTTTTTGTTTTCTTTTGATTTGATTTTTTCTTTTTCGTAATTTTCGGACGTTTTACTTCTACATATTCATCGTATTTAAATAAATCATCATCATGAGATGAATCTTTTCCGCCCTTTGCTTGTACATGATCTTTATTCTTTAAATTTTTATCTAACATCAATATAACATCGTCTCCTAACATGACATGTTTGATTAAGAATTTAATCTTTAAAATTATCCGTTAACTCGTAACTTCTAATCGTTAATTCACTGATAAATTCTTAGTTTGTCGTCTCATTTAATGTATGCATCTGTGCATGAATCTTATTCTTTAAAGCTTTCGAAAAATTAGGATCCGTGATTCCAATGACTTTACGGAAGTCTTTCCCTAAAGCATGACCAAGCTCATCGCTCTGTCCTTTTTGAACCCACTCTATTCCATAAAACTTGCATTTATCCGTTACTTTTTTAAACGTATTTCCACCGATATCCTCTGCTAATATAACGAAATGAACTTTTTTACTTTGGATAGCTCCAACGACTAACTGTTCACCTGTTATAACTGCTCCGGCGCTAAATGCTAATCCTAAAAAATTTAACCATTGCCGATTATTCATCGTCTTCACCTATTTCACTTGTTTTTGAGCCTGTTTAGCCAATTCCTCATAAATAGATTCAGGAACTTCAACTTCTAAATGACGGCTTAAAACATTTTTTTTACGAGCAAGCGCTACAACTTCCTCCGTTAAGTGAAGGTAAACACCACGACCATTTTTTTTACCTGTCGTATCAACCGATACCTCACCATCTGTTCCACGAACAATACGAATTAATTCCTTCTTTGGCTTTTTCTCACCTGTAATCACACATTTACGCATCGGGATTTTTCTTTGTTTCATTCCATGACCTCCTTGCGTGACCTTTTCCTATAATTCAATATCTAAATTAGCAGCCTCTGATTCCGGTTTAATATCAATTTTCCATCCTGTTAATTGGGCAGCAAGTCGAGCATTTTGACCGCGTTTTCCAATCGCTAAAGATAATTGATTATCTGGAACTAACACCGTTGTCGCTTTTCTTGATTCATCTACAACAACCTTTGTTACTTGTGCTGGGCTTAACGCATTAGCAACTAATACTTCTGGATCTTTTGAGTAGTGAATAATATCAATTTTCTCTCCGTTTAACTCGTCAACAATGTTTTGAACACGTTGTCCTGATGGTCCAACGCAAGCTCCAACCGGATCCACATTTGGGTCCTCAGAGAAGACACAAATTTTTGTACGGTCCCCTGCATCACGAGCAACTGACATAATTTCAACCGTTCCATCATAAATTTCAGGAACTTCTAACTCAAATAAACGTTTAATTAAATTAGGATCTTTACGTGAAACGTAAACAACAGGTCCTTTATTTTTTGATTCGATTTTACTAATATAAACTTTAATACGTGAATTAGGTTTAATCTCATCTGGATTCATAATTTCACGCATTGGAAGTAAGGCTTCAATTTTTCCTAAGTCAACAAACACATGTTTTCCATCATCTTTTACGACAATCCCAGTTACAATCTCACCTTCGCGATCTTTAAACTCTTGAAGTAAGTTATCGCGTTCTGCTTGGCGAATACGTTGTTTCACCACTTGTTTAGCCGTTTGCGTTGCAATACGTCCAAAATCTTTTGGCGTTACCTCAAAGTTGATAATATCTCCTTCTTCGTAATGAGGATTAATTCTCATCGCTTCTGAAAGGCTAATTTGTTCTTGCGGACGTGTGACGTCTTCTGTTACTGTTTTTTGTTGATATAATTTAACAGTTCCTGTGTGTTCATTAATTTCGACTTTAACATTTGTCGCTTGATTAAAATTTTTCTTATATGCACTAATTAAAGCATGTTCAAAAGCCTCGATAATAATATCTTTTGAAATACCTTTTTCTTTTTCTAATAATTCAAGAGCAGCAAAAAACTCTTTCGTATTCATTCTGATATATCCTCCTTAAAACTTAATTGCAAGTCGAACCTTAGATGCCATGTCATAAGGAATTTCAACTATTTTTTTACGTGTTTTAACCATGATTTCTAATTGCATGATTTCGTCTTCAAAATTTGTTAAATATCCTTCAAATTCTTTTTGACCATCAATCGCTTTATATGTTCTTACATTAATATAAGATCCTAGGGCACCCTTCACCGCCTCTTGCGTCTTTAACGGACGCTCAGCACCCGGTGATGAAACCTCTAATACATACTCACCTTCTATATAATCCTGTTGATCTAATTGTTGACTTAATGCCTCAGCAACGTCTGCGCACTGATCGATATCAATTCCCTCTGGTGTATCTACATACACGCGAAGAAAAAACGACTGCCCTTCTTTTACATATTCGACATCCACAAGTTCAACACCCGCCGCTTCACAAATCGGTTGAACCAACATTTCTGTTTGAGCTACGATATTTGACATTAGGATTTCACCTCTTTCAAACATTTTAACCATAATACAAAAGAGTGGGAAACCCCACTCTTTCTCGAAATACTATGTGAAATTATTGTAACACACTTTCATCCATGAGTAAAGGCATTGATGAATAATTATCTTTTTCGAGGAAGGAAGACGAAGGTCTTTCCTCCTTATTATTGACGAAAATGATACATTATAATACTTCCCGCAATCGAAACATTTAAAGATTCAATATTTTCACTCATTTCAATAAAAATATTTTGATGCGTTAACTCTAATAATTCCGTTTGCACGCCACTTCCCTCATTTCCTAACATAAAGGCCATTCGTGGAAATTCCTCGATGGTTGAAAGCGGAGATCCGTGATAAAGGCTTGTTCCAAAAACATGGATTCCTTGTTCCATCAGTCTTTTAATATAGTCCGATAACGAATGAGATTCTATGGCCAAGGTAAAAATGGCACCCTGTGTTGATCGAATCACTTTTTCATTATAAACATCGACACAACCCTCACCTAAGATAACCCCATCAAAACCGAAGGCAACCGCACTTCTTAATAACGTTCCTAAATTTCCTGGATCTTGAACACGGTCTAGGAGTAATAATCGGTTCATTTCTGTTACGGGCTTTTGTTTCATCTCACAAACGGCCATCACCGATTGAGGTGCCTGAGTAGATGCCAATTGGATAAATAAACTCTCTTTTAATTGGTACACCGTACACTCGTGAGGTTGAATTGAATCAGGCAACTGACTATGTTCCCTTATAATGATCTCCTTTACCACTTTTGCTTTTAGGGCCTCTAAAACTAAATGTTCCCCTTCAACAATAAATTGATTGAATTGGGAACGATATTTCTTCTGTTTTAATTTCATCCATCGTTTTACATTTGAATTATTACTTGATTCGATTAGCATTTAATCACCTATTATTTATAGAATTCCTTTTTCATACACTATTTTACACTATTCGTCCCTATCTTTTTAACCTTTTATCCAGATTATTTTAGACATTTATCTGATTTATCAAGACATTCTTGTGAAGTTAAATGAACTATTTCTTCATCTTTTTCAAGTGAACGAGATAAAAAAATAAAAAAAATTATTTTTTCGTGTATCTTTTTGTCGATAGTGCACAAATTATGATTGTCAGGAGGTGATAAACATGGCAAACCAATCAAGCAAAAATAAATTAGTGGTTCCTGGTGCAAAAGATGCCGTCAACCAAATGAAAGCCGAAATTGCAAACGAATTCGGTGTTCAACTTGGAGCTGATGCAACTGCTCGTCAAAACGGTTCAGTTGGTGGTGAAATCACTAAACGTCTCGTTAAACAAGCACAACAACAATTCAGCCAAGAATAGAATTTAACGTCATTCTTTAAGTAAAAAATGGCTCTGATTAAGTAGTATTTATCCTCTATTTCTTAAGTTTTATACAAAATGTTAGGTTAGGAGGTTATCATCATGGCAACACGTAATAAATTAGTGGTTCCTGGTGCTCAAAATGCAATTGATCAAATGAAAGCCGAAATTGCTAAAGAACTTGGTGTAAACTTTGGCCGTCATGCAACAGCTAAAGAAAATGGTGCAGTTGGTGGCGAAATTACTAAACGTTTAATTGCAAAGGCTAAACAAAGTTTAACTAAATAATTCCATTTTTCCGATTTAGAGTTGTAACAGCGTTTAAAAATTACATTTTCCCTTAATGGTATGTCAGGAGGTTATTTATATGTCAACACGTAATAAATTAGTGGTTCCTGGTGCTCAAAATGCAATTGATCAAATGAAAGCTGAGATTGCTAAAGAATTCGGTGTAAATTTAGGCCCTGATACTTCTTCACGCCAAAATGGTTCTGTCGGTGGAGAAATTACAAAACGCTTAGTTAAACAAGCTCAACAACAATTAAGCGGTAACTCTCAAGAGTAATCTAGTTTAGTTATTCATACGATTTATTTAAATACGGGTAGCAGGGTGCCAGTTCAAAGACATCTGTCATAAAATAATCGGCACTCGCTACTTTATAAGGAGGTCATTCAAATGGCTAGTCAATCAAAAAATAAATTAGTAGTGCCTGGAGCAAAAAATGCAATCGATCAAATGAAATATGAGATTGCGAGTGAACAAGGTGTTCAATTAGGTGCCGATGCAACAGCTCGCCAAAACGGTTCTGTTGGTGGAGAAATTACTAAACGTTTAGTTAAACAAGCCCAACAACAATTAGGGGCTCAAAGCCAAGAATAATAAAAGAACCTTATCCTTATACATGTATCAGTAGATGAAGTTAATGAGGGTCTTCTCACTCATAAAGAATCCCCTCCCCCGACTAGAAGAAAGGACTTCTCCTTCTTCTAGTCTATAAAAAATGATGACTTTCATCCTAATAAAAATGTGAGGGATAACTATGACAACTAATCCGCCTACTATGTAGATTCTTTCCAAACAACTACACTTTATATTTATAAATGAGGTGTTCCCATTGGAGTCTTTGAGCTTTAAGTTAACCGATTTCTATTAACTTCCGTTAGTAAATGAGGTGTTTCCGTTGGAGTCTTTAAGCTTTAAGTTAACCGATTTCTATTAACTTCTGTTAGTAAATGAGGTGTTCCCGTTGGAGTCTTTAAGCTTTAAGTTAACCGATTTCTATTAACTTCTGTTAGTAAATGAGGTGTTCCCATTGGAGTCTTTAAGCTTTAAGTTGACCGATTTCTATTAACTTCTGTTAGTAAATGAGGTGTTCCCGTTGGAGTCTTTAAGCTTTAAGTTAACCGATTTCTATTAACTTCTGTTAGTAAATGAGGTGTTCCCATTGGAGTCTTTAAGCTTTAAGTTAACCGATTTCTATTAACTTCTGTTAGTAAATGAGGTGTTCCCGTTGGACTGGTTTAACTTTAAATCTATCCGAATCTACCATAGTAAAAGTAGCACAGCATGCTGTGCTACTTTTTTTGTTTCTTAGGAGAGGGCTCCTTATCAGAAAAAGACGATCTATCATGATAAAATGTACCCTAGAGAGTAGACAAATAAAAAAAGTCTACCTTCTAGGGCCTTTTTGTTATAATATTAACTATTAGATTTTAGGAGGATTTTAAATGAGCAAGAAGTTATTTACACCACAAGAGATTGAACAACTCAAACAAAACGAATATGTTAAGTCAGTATCTGAAAAAGGGATTACTTATACGAAAGAATTTAAGGAGAACTTTATTATGATGAGCGAGAAAGGAAAGTTTCCGCGAGAGATATTCGAATACTATGGATTTAATGTTACGGTGCTTGGCATGCAGCGTGTGAATTCTGCAGCTAAACGTTGGAAACAAGCCTTTAAAACCCAGGGCCCATTAGGATTGGATGATAGTCGTACTAAGAATTCTGGAAGGTCCCTAAAACGAGAGTTAACGCTAGAAGAACAATTATTACGCACGCAGGCTAAATTAGAAGTTTTAAAGATTGAGAACGAATTATTAAAAAAGTTGAGACTCATGAGAAAAATGCTCGAATAGTCTCTAAAGAAGTAAAGTTTCAAATGATTCATCAAGTAGTGAATCAGACATCAACTAAATTTAAATCTTTAATTTCTCATTTATGCGATAGTCTTGGTGTTTCAAGATCAGGTTATTATCGTTATTTTTCGTTATGTGCTGAAGAAGCTCGTTTAAAGCGATTAAAGGAGGAACAACATCGTTTAGAAGTTATTCAAAAGGCCATTTGTTTTAAGGGACGAAAAAACAAGGGAATTCGCCAAGTAGCGATGGTTCTTAAAGGGGAATTCAACATTATCTTTAACCTAAAATCTATTCATCGAATCATGAAAAAGTATGGACTATTGAGTCAAGTTCGTCGAAGCAATCCCTATCGTAAACTCGCTAAAGCGACACAAGCACATCGTGTCTGTCCAAATCTTGTTAATCGTCAATTTAGGCCATTAGAACCTTATAAAGTTCTATTAACCGATATCACTTATTTAAAATATGGAAAGGGTCAGACTGCCTATCTCTCGACCATCTTAGATAGTGCAACAAATGAAGTTTTAGCTTTTCAATTAAGTGAGCATTTAAAGATAGATTTTGTTCTCCAAACACTGAACCAACTTCAAGAAAATCCGACTGTCCAATTAACGAAGGAAACGATTATTCACTCCGATCAGGGCGTGCATTATACGAGTCCGCAATTTTCGAATCAATTAAAGGAATTAGGAATTCAACAATCAATGTCTAGGAAGGGGAATTGTTGGGATAACGCTCCACAAGAATCATTTTTTGGGCATCTAAAAGATGAAGCAGATATAACCAATCAACTGACATTTGATGATTTACTCATTGAAATTGAAGAATATATAGATTATCATAACAGCTTTAGATATCAATGGAATTTAAAAAAGCTGACTCCTGTAGGATACAGAAATCAGCTTCAAGTTGCTTAGGTTTTTTTCTTTGTCCTTGACAAAGGGTACAGATTACCTTTTTTTATATTTAAAAAAGGAGGTTTATCCTATTATTAGGACGCCCCTTACTTTTTTAAATATTTAGTAAGAATCTGATTTTTTAAGCTAATATAGTGGTTAAGTATTTGCTTATCGTTTATTAAAAGTTCGTAATCCCGGGTTTGCCCCCACGTCTCTAACAATTGACCCTCATCCATTAACTGAGATTCGACCTCTGTATTTATAGTTAACGGATATTTAGCGTATAATTGCGAAGTTGGTAAGAATGATCGTTTCTCTTCCTCTGACCACTTATAACCCTGTGGAGCTTGTAAATGGCTCAAAAACAAGATGTATTTATTCCCATCTTGAATCAATTGATAACCCGATGAGTCAAAGTAGCCATTTTGATGATCATCCATCCATTTGATGAAATACGCCGGTTCGTAAAGGATAATTTCATCCCCTGAATTAACCTCCCCCTTTAATACTTTATCGATAACTAGAGTCGTTTTCGTTGCCTGTTTGACTAATTCCCTTTCTCGAACCTCAGAAACTGTCACGATTAAATCCGATGCTTTCTCCAACTCCTCTACTGTTTGAATATCATCATTAAAATAATTCATCGGCCGATAAGAAAAGGATTCTGCTTGAAAGTGTTGAAATTCCTCAAAATTTGCAATTTTATTATTCAAATCGAAAGATTTTCTTGTCACTTGCCCAAAAATAAAAGCTCCACCAATGAGTAAGATGATGGTAAAAATGAATAATTTTGTTCCTTTACTCATACGTCGTCACCTCTGAAAGTCTTCCGCTCTCCATTTTCATAAAAACATCGGCCAATAATCGGATGTCATCTTTATTATGACTTGCAATTAAGACAATTGCCCCTCGCTCTTTTTCCTCAATTAGAATTTGTCTTAACAATTGGACCGCCTCTTCATCTAAGGCATTTGTAGGCTCGTCAAAAACAATCAAATCCGGGTTTTCCATAATCCCCTGGGCAATCGCTAATCTTTGTTTCATTCCCAAAGAGTATTTTTTTACTGGTCGTTTATCCTGCGGGTCAAGCCCAACTCTTCGTAAAGATTCTATGATTTCCACATCAGTTATTTTTCCCTGAATAGATGCTAACATCTTTAAATTTTCAAATCCACTAAACTCTTTCCAAAATGACGGAGTTTCAATAATGACTCCTACATTAGGAGCATACGAAACATCCCGATGAAGTTTGAGATCGTTGAAATGGATCTCCCCTGTTGTTATTTTAATTAATCCACAAATCGCACGAAAAAGCATCGTTTTACCCGACCCATTTCTTCCAAAAATACCATAAATCTTTCCTGATTCAAATGTTGCAGAAATATTTTTTAAAACATCGTCATGACCTATTGTTTTAGAAACATTCATTAAAACTACATTATGCATTTTTTTCACCCCAATTAAAAATTTAAATGTTCACTTCATTTTTTTACTATTTAATAATTTTCTGTCTTTTTAAACACGTGATATAATACTCCACTACAAACAAGAAGACCCACTAACAGATAAACAAAAGAAAAACTAAATGTAAAACTTGTATGGGTTAACGCCATTAATTCAGTATGCCACGACATCACAATTTGCGAGACAGGAAGCCATTTTATCATAAATAAAAATGATGGATGCCATTCATACAAATAAGCCACCATAAGAAAAGACGCATAAAACACCGTAATGGTAACGATTCCTCCTAAACTACTTTTCGTTAAAAAACATACAAGATTAGAAAGAAGAGTCATCAAACTAAAAAATAGTACGAGTAATCCGAAAAGAATTGCAACTTCTTCAAATAAATACAACTCGAAATGATAACCCAAAAAGACAGAGAGCCCCAAGGTCATCATGATAAGCCCCGAACAAAAAAGAGTACTTTCTTTTAGCAATTCACTCATCATTTTGACGAACCAAATCCTTTTACGTTGAATTCTTGTGAGAACAAGCTCTCCCCTCTCAAAATAATCACGATATATCTTGTCTCCATTTAAGGAGATAAAAGAAATAAACGGCAGGGAAAAGATAAATATCGGAATAATGGTTTGTAAAAAATCAAATTCTACGACATTAAACATCGACAAGGTTGCTTCAAACATACTTCCTTCTTGTTGAAGATTCCCAATTAAATAGGAATATACCGTTAAAACAATAGCACAAATTAGGGCATGAATAAGTAATCTTTTATGATTAAATAAGCCCACCCTTTTTAGAAAATAACGTTGTCTCTGAAGACGTCCTCGCTCCCGATGCATACGCTGTAATAAAATAAAAGTACCCAGCCAAAGGAAACTCATCACAACCAATGCGACTAAATTATCTTGTATATCTCCACCTGGAAGAAACCAATTGTTTAAATAGATGATCCGACTGATTGAAAGATTAGGTTGGCGAAGAAGATCCCCTAGCAATTCTGGAATTTGGAGTAGGACGACCCCTATTAAAAATGAAACAATGGATTGGTTTGTTTTTAATTGGATTAATAGCTGTAAATTTCCTAATAGATTAAAACCAATAAATTGTAGGCAACTCGAGAATAAAATTAAAATGAGGACTACTGGCGATTGGTCGGCTACTAAAATCCACACTCCTAAAAGAAAAAACGGCAAGTTAAACAACGTAACAAACAGACAAGCGTTTATCATGATTAACTTTAATTGCCCCATCAATTTTTTTCGACTACCTTTAAATCTTAGAAGAACCTGAATATTTGTATATTGATTCCAAAACCACATTAAAATAACTAAAAATAAAGGACAGATAAAAAAATTTATAATAACTGTGTTAGATTGAATAGAGTATAATCTTTCAAATTGATAAAATAGCCCCGAATAACTCCTAAATGCAAGGAAGGAATAAAGAACCGAGAGCGTGAAACTTACCATTAATAAGGTCCTTCCAAATCCCCCTAACCAAATGCGTTTCAACAAATTTTTCTCAAAGATCATGACTCAATCAACTCCACTCGCCGAGTATAAATAATAAGAAGGCCAATAGCAATCACAACTAAACCAATGAGCCATAGAAAAGGGGTAATTGCACTGCCAAGAGCATAGGGTCTAAACGCAATATGCCAACTCCAACGTTCCATTCCAGTTAGCGCTAATGCTAATCCCCCCATAATAAATCCGATAAAAATACCAATGATGGTTAAATAACTATTTTTCCCTACCCAGTTAACCACGGAAAAAATGAATACGGCGAGGACGCTCGCAAAAAGGCTAATTAATAAAACATAAAAATACGTATATCCCCATTCTGAATTTAACCTTAGCAAATCAAAAGCGTAAAGGGAAGAGTATTGATTCAATCCAATATCGTATGCTGGAAAACTAAGGTCACTATCCCCAGCAATACTTGGAAAAGTAAAATAAGTTAATAGGATATTAACGCTTAAACTAAAAAAAGAAATGACAAATGGGAGCGTCATGACAGCAAAAACTTTAGATACCATAATTCGCTTTAATGACGTCCTCGTTAAAAGAAGCGATAATGTCCCATTGTTTTTTTCTAAAATAAAATTATCTGAATATAAAAAACCTGCCAATAATGGCAACAACATTGTAATAAGACTAAGAAAATAACTACTATAACAACTAATCATAATCGTCATTTGACTTGCCCTTCGAATAAACGAAAAGGATGTCCCATAAAACTCCAAGCAATTAACTAAAAATGCTAAAATACAAATCAAAAGAAATAGCATCGAAATAAATCTAACCTCAATCCGACGAAACCCTTTCCTCAATTCGTTAAGATACAACTCCCACACAATTAATCCTCCTTTGCCTACTCCTCTATCATATCAACCATTGGTGTTGTCATTAGAACCGTGAAGTTATCCTAAAAACTCTCCTAGATATTAATAAAAAACTACACTTTAAGAAACTAATTTCAAAGGATAGTTTTAAATCGACAATTGTATATTATCTAATGATTTTATAACTTTCATTTTCTTAAGACATTCTTACCGGTTTTGATACATGACTTACATGGTCCAATGACAAGTTATTCATGCTGACTCTCTTCTCATCTTGCCTATCAACTTGTTACCTCCATTATACTACCTTTATTTCCCTAATTGTGTTTTTTTTTGTGATTTATGTTTTTTTTAATAAAAAAATGTATAAAAAGGGATATCTATGTCTCTTAAAATTAAAATCATTTTATACCGCCAAGCCATGAAATGAACTGAAGGCGCGTTGTCCCTCTTAAAAATAAATAGTGAAGTCTGACTCGCAAACAACATTTATCGTTTACCATTGATTGAAATTATAAATCAAACACACCTTGCGTCTTCTTTCATTGATTAATTCCCTCTGTAATGACTCATTCTCCCACATAAAAAGGCGATCCACCCTAAGGTAGACCGCCTTTTTTGTCAGAGTAAGTATGCGAAATTTAAAATAAAAAACTTATTTTGCTTCTCCATAGAAAGCATTTAAATATAATTGTTTGATATCTTGAATTAATGGATAGCGAGGATTTGCTGCTGTACATTGATCATCAAATGCTTCTACAGCTAAGCTATCAAGTGATGCTAAGAACTCCTCTTCTGATACATTACATTCTGAAATGCTTGCCGGAATATTAATTTCTTGTTTTAATTCGTTAATTTTACGAATTAAAGCTTCTACTTTTTCTTCATCCGTATTTCCTGTTAATCCTAGATAATCTGCTGCTTTTGCATAACGCTCAATTGCTTGAGGTGTTTCATATTGTGGGAATGTTCCTTGTTTAAATGGTGCATCTGTCGCGTTATATTTAATGACTTCATTAATAAGTAAGGCATTCGCAATTCCATGAGGAATATGGAATCTTGCTCCTAATTTATGTGCCATTGAGTGACATAATCCTAACATTGCATTAGAAAATGCCATTCCTGCCATACATGAAGCATTGGCCATTCTTTCTTTTGCCACCTTCGCCTCAGCTCCTCCATGGTAAGACTCTGGAAGATATTCAAAAACTAATTTTGCAGACTCGAGTGATAATGGAATTGTGTATTCCGTTGCAACAGTCGCTACTAAAGATTCAAGAGCATGTGTTAAAACATCAATCCCTGAAGCTGCACATAACCCTTTTGGCATTGATAACATTAAAGCTGGGTCAACAATGGCCATCGTTGGCGTTAATTCATAATCCGCTAATGGATACTTAATTCCTGTTTCATCATCCGTAATAACGGCAAATGGCGTAACCTCTGATCCAGTCCCTGCTGATGTTGCAATACATACAAGGCTAGATTTTTGTCCCATTTTAGGGAAACGATAAATACGTTTGCGAACATCCATGAAACGCATCGCTAAATCAGCAAAATCTGTTTGTGGGTGTTCATATAAAACCCACATAATTTTAGCGGCATCCATCGCAGATCCTCCACCTAGGGCAATGATTACATCTGGTTGGAAATTAGCCATTGCTTCGGCACCTTTTTTAGCATCTGATAATAATGGATCTGGGTGAACATCAGTAAACATCGTGTATTGAATATTATAACGATCTAACTCATCTGTCACATGTTTCGTATATCCTAAATCAAATAATACTTTATCCGTTACGATGAATGCTCGTTTTTTCCCATCAAATTTTAAATCTTCTAATGCTACTGGTAAGCATCCAAATTTATAGTAAACTTTTGCTGGCACTTTAAACCAAAGCATATTTTCTCTCCTTTTAGCCACTGTCTTAATATTAATTAAATGTTGCGGACCAACGTTTTCTGATACTGAGTTATTTCCCCAAGATCCACAACCTAATGTTAATGATGGGGCTAAAGCAAAGTTGAAGATATCTCCAATTCCTCCGTGTGCCGTCGGTTGATTAATTAAAACAGTTGTTGTACGCATACGTAACATCATTGCTTCAATATCTGCTTTCGCACGTAATTCATCCGCATAAATAGCCGACGTATGTCCTAATCCACTATGGTTCACTAATGTTTCGGCCATTTCTACTGCTTCTTCATGATTTGAAGATTTGTACATTGCTAAAACAACAGACAATTTTTCATGAGCAAAAGGTTCTTCTAAAGAGGTATCCGTTACTTCACCAACTAAGATTTTAGTATCCTTTGGAACTTCAAATCCAGCTAATTCAGCAATTTTATAAGCAGGTTGTCCTACAATTTTAGCATTTAATGCCCCATTGATAATAATCGTACGACGAACTGCCTCTAATTGTTCATCATTTAAAATTAATGCCCTACGTTTTTTAAGTTCCGATTTAACACCTTCATAAATTGCCTCATCAACAATAATTGATTGCTCAGATGCACAAATCACACCGTAATCAAACGTTTTTGAAAGTAGTAAAGAGTTTACTGCCATTGGAACATTACATGTTTTATGGAAAATAACTGGTGTATTTCCTGCACCTACTCCAATAGCTGGCGTTCCTGAAGAGTAAGCTGATTTTACCATTCCTGGACCACCTGTTGCTAAAATCAGATCCACTTCGCGCATTACTGTATTTGTTAATTCAATACTTGGCGCATCAATCCATGCGATTAATCCTTTTGGAGCCCCCGCTGCCTCAATTGTTTCACGAATCACTTGAGCCGTATAATTCGTACAATTTTTTGCACGAGGATGGGCTGAAATAACAATCGCGTTACGCGTTTTAATCGCCATTAAACATTTAAAACATGCTGTTGACGTTGGATTTGTTGTCGGGATGACTGCACCAATTACCCCCACTGGTTCAGCAATTTTTTGAATTCCAAATGATAAGTCCTCTGATAACACTCCACACGTTTTTACATCACGATATTTATTATAGATGTACTCAGATGCATAGTGATTCTTAATGATCTTATCCTCAACTAACCCCATTCCTGTTTCTTCAACTGCCATTTGTGCTAACGGAATGCGCAAATTATTGATTGCCATTGCCGCCTTGTAAAATAATTCGTCTACTTGTTCTTGTGTAAATGTTGCAAACTCACGTTGAGCAGCTCTCATCGTTTCAAGAGTTGACATTAATTCCTCAACATTTGTAATTCTATTTGTCATTCCGACTCCTCCTCAAAATTGTGAATAGATTCACTTTGATTCCTCTTAAGTATACTACATTGTGAATTATTTGTCTAACAAAAACGCGATTTAATTATATTTTTTTCACAAATTAGTAATAATTAGACACTTAGCTTATTACTACGCTCCTTCCATTTTACACTAGAAGAACCTAGCTCAACTTGTTTTTCGTCCGACACTTCATGACTCATTTCCCCCCTTTATTCGCTCCCTCTGTTTAGGTCCTTATTATCCTCTCTTAATGGATGGCTAACCTTATCGCTTTTAAGTAGGTCTCACCATCCTGTAAGAGGCGAGTCATTCTTAAGACGATACTCCCTTTCCATAAACGTTCAACTCGTTATGACCGTCTAGCGGCAAATAAAAAAGGCAAGTCGGAATCCACTCACCTCGTGGATTCTGACTTGCCCGTCTACTCACTCGTATTAAATGAATTTGTCTGCCCTTTTAAAATAAATCATTCAGTGCACATGCTGTATTATCTTCAAGTTCAATCATTTCTCCTGCACTCACTGTAATGATTTCTGTTTGATCAATACATTGTTGTACAAGAGAGTCAAAATCAAAGTTTTGTTCAAATTCCACACACTTTTCAAGCGATGGATTTGTCGCCGGATGTTCAGGAACAAAGACCGTACAACAATCTTCATATGGACGAATTGAGATATCATAAGTATCGATTTTTTTCGCAATTTCAATAATTTCATTTTTATCAAGGGTGGCCACTGGACGAATAATCGGCATATTAGTAACGGCATTAATTGCATACATGCTTGCCAACGTTTGAGACGCTACCTGTCCTAAACTTTCCCCATTTGCTAAAACTAAAATTTCACGTTTTTTGGCAATTCCTTCAGCAATACGATACATCATACGGCGCATAACCGTCATCGTATAACTGCTCGGAATGTTCTCGTAAATCGCGGTTTGTAATTGCGTAAATGGAACGATATGTACATCAATACGACCTTCAGGCGCATAATGTGCATTTTTTTCCATTAAATCAAGAACTTTTTGCTTTGAACGAATAGATGTATAAGGTGGAGAAGCAAAGTGAATGGCCTCTACTTCAACCCCGCGTTTTTGCATTAAATAACCGGCAACAGGACTATCAATTCCTCCTGAAATCATGAGAAGACCTTTCCCGCTAATTCCTACTGGGAACCCACCTAATCCTTTAATATGTTCAGCCATAATAAATGTTCCTTCGCGACGAACCTCTACAAAAACAGTCATATCAGGATGATGCACATCAACACTTAGATGAGACGTATTAATAAGAAGATGAGCACCAACTGCACGTGAAATTTCACCCGATTGCATCGGAAATTGCTTATCTGAACGTTTAGTTTCAACCTTGAATGTTGTTTTAACAGCTGGTTGCTCATTAATGATCTCTAAAGCTAATGCTTTAATCGCATCAATATCATTTTCACAACGTGCCGTCAAACTGTATGATTGTAATCCGAATACTTTATCTAGTTGCTCCGTCACAAGGTCAGGATTTGTCCCATTTAAAATAATATAAAAACGATCACGAGTCACTTCATACTTTAATTGCTTCAAATCACTTAATTTACGTCTAATTATTTTATGTAAGGCATTTTTAAAATACTTACGATTTTTCCCTTTAATCGATAATTCACCATAACGGACTAAAATACGATCATAAATCATTTCATCATTTCCTTCCTCGTCTAAAACTATGATTTTGCTAAGATGATTAATATTTTAATTGAGCGATGACTACTTTTAAAGCTTTAATTAACTGATCGACATCTTCTTTAGTAGAACGATCAGAGAAACTAACTCGCACACTTTCTAAGGCGATGTCTTCACCAATTCCTAGTGCCATCAAAATTCTTGAGGCAGCCGCCGATTTTGAAGAACAAGCGGACTTCGCAGAGATATACACGTCGTATTCTTCAAGCGCATGGACTAACGTTTCCCCTTTAATTGGAACTGCGGCAAAATTAATGATATATGGGGTCTGTTCTTCACGGTTACTATTGATGACAACACCGTCTATTTTTTCTAATTCTTGTATCGCGTAGTCAAAAAGACTTTTAACATGACGATAATTACTATCTAGTGGCTCAATCACTAATCGTAATGCTTTGGCTAAAGAAACAGCTCCAGCAACGTTGATCGTTCCTGAACGAAGGCCATACATTTGATGCCCACCTGTAATTTCTGGAGCTAGAGTTAAATATTGATTCATAATCAAAGCCCCACACCCTTTAACACCGTGAAACTTATGAGCAGACAATGATAATAAGTCAATATTCATTTTATCTATATCCACAGGAATTTTCCCAATACTTTGAACAGCATCCACATGAAACTTAACTTTTGGATACTTTTTAAGTAATTGTCCAATTTCATAAATAGGGAGGATCATTCCCATTTCATTATTGACATGCATACATGAAATTAAAATCGTATCTTCACAAATCGCCTCTTGAATTTGTTGAAGGATCCCCTCTTTCGTTGCCGTAACGTCAATATAAGTGACTCGGAAACCTTCTTGCTCTAATTCCTCAATCGTTTCATGAACTGATGCGTGCTCAATAGGAGTGGTAATAATATGGTTCCCACGTTTTTTGTAAGCATGACAAAACCCACGAATCGCTAAGTTGTTACTTTCTGTTGCTCCAGAATTGAAAATAACCTTATGGTTTTTGGCGTTTAAAAGCGTTAGAACTTGTTTTTCTGCTTGAATAAGAAGTTGTTCGGCTCTCGCCCCAAACGCATGTAATGAACTCGGATTTCCCCAAAAATTTTCATTAACTTTTACAAAGGCTTTTAATACTTCTGGATCGACAGGAGTTGTTGCACTATTATCTAAATAAATCATTTTGATTCTCCTTCCGACATAAACATCTCAGAACCATTTTAAACTTTTTAACTCGGATGAATTCTTTTTTAAATGAGACGAATTCAATAACCTCTTCACGTGCTACCTTATTGTTTCGACATTATACCACATAACGCATATAATCTCAAATCGCAATATTTTCTGAGTTTATGACATACAAAATGGTTGTTTTATGATCTGCTTACACTATAAAATATGAAATTCGACGTAAAAATGTCAAAAAAATTACGATTCACCTGATATAAAAAGGCATGGTTGGTCTCTTACTATTATAATATGCATCTGTAAAAAATTCACTTCACTTATTGCATTGAAATCATTATTTTTTTCCTTTTAAATTCAAGTGAATGCTTAGAGAAGGACCTTTTACTAATAAAAAGAAAAACTATCTACTCGTTAACGAACGACATAGATAGTTTTCCCCCTAAACCAATCCCATTTTTACTTGTTGTTTAAATTGTTTAAATGTTATTTCAAAGGATGCTCCCTCAACCTCTTTTAATAACTCATACATTTTTTTTATAACTGTGGCATAATTTCCTTGACGAAATTGATCCTCTGCAATGGTCAAATCCACGACGTACATTCCCTCACGCTCGATATATCGATGACCATAAATCATTAATCGTTCCGCAAGTTGTGCCTCTAAAACCTCTGTCTCTACACGCGTTGAAAGCTCATCAATCGATGCCTGAACAAGCGTCAATTGTTTATCAATTTCCGCAATATTAATCGGAAGACGACCGATCGTATCAAAAAGCAATTGAACAGAAAAATTCGCTCGTTTAATTAGCTCTACTGTTTCTTCATTCTCAATTGGAAAACGAACTTGATGATACATCCCTTTTAACTGATTAAACGTCTTTAACAACATTAACGCTTTTTGACGACATTCCTTTTCCCCTGCATAAAGTCCTTCAATCTCACCATCAAATAATCGTAATTGCTCTTTTAATTCAATGCCTTGTTGCCCCATTGATGTGAGTTCTCGAACAAGTGTTGAATTAGCCGTTTGATTTTCCTCTATTCGACCCAGTAAATAAGTAAACTCATTATTTACAATTTTCAGCTCATTTAAAAGTAAATTAAATTGTTGCTCTTCCTCCTCTGGAAGACGATAATTATCCTTTATATTTTCGTAACGAGCGTTTAATGTTTCTCCTTGCTCCTTAATCTGTTGCATGGTCACCTTCATCTTCATGACCATTTCTTTGATCGTCGTTTGAAGATCGTACTCTTTTTTCATAAATTCAATCATTTGCTTTGCATTATCATGAATCTCTAATAACGTCGCTTCAATTCTTTCAAAATCAAAACGTTTAATCCACTGAGGAATCTCTTCTAACTGACCATGATAATAAGAAATCGTTTCTTTTATCTGTAAATGCTTGAGGTAAACTCCAGATGAAATAATCGTTTCATAACTTTTTAATACTTCTCTTAATAAAGGTTTTAACTCATTTGTCAATGTTTCCTTGTAAAGAGGCGCCCGTTCAAACATATAAGTAATTGTTTCGATATGTGATTTAATTAATTCTAATGTTTCATCTGCCAAATCGTAGTTGCAATCATCCATACATTCATTAAATTTCAAAAAGAAAACTTCAACATCTTTAAATAAGGTCTTCATTTCTTCTTTAAAATCAGAGTATTTTTCCTCTTCCGTTTCATAGCGAAATTTAAGTTGTTCAAAAGAATCTTTTAAAGCGATGACATTTGAACGATTACGCTCTTCTGATTTCTTTAACGCTTTAATTTCTTCAATTAATTGTTCAACTTCTTCTTTTAATCCATCAAGCGTTTGTTGTAACTCCATTAATTGCTCATCGGCTTCTGAGAAGCTTTTATCTGCAACGAGTTCCTCCGTATAAATAATTTGTTCGGTTACCATAATAAAATCTGACTCTAATTTTCCCCAACGACGTTCCCATTGTTGAACCAATTTGACAATTCGCTCACTCTTTTTAGTACTGCGAAGCTTAGCTAATTCAAATGGAACGGTCTGATTAGAAATCTCATGTTTCATATAATCTAAATCATCAATTTTCGCATAATATTGCTTCTTCTTTGAGACAATAATGACTGAATAAATTAATACAATGGCCAATATAACAATCATTAGGATCAAAATAAGTAATTTAAAATCTATCATAGTATCCTCCCACCATGTTTTATAAATGAGTTATTGTTAAATAATCATATCATAATTTGATAAAAAATCCTATGCTTTCTACGGTTTTCTACTGACTTTTTAAGAAACGACACTGATCATTAACCTCTCATTTTTTTCTTTTCTAAATGAAGAAAATGATTGCTTTTCTTATCCTATCCAACCCCTATAGGTCGACTCATCCTCGGTCTCTTCACTTCTTATATTAGACCCGAAGATAGAAAACTTTCACGAAATACCCAAAACGAGAGGGATTTGGAAAACACAATCTCCATCTTGAAGACATTAAAACACATTTATAGCAACACTTTCTGCAACTAATTGTCGAAACCATTCAAATTGATAGAATTTATGATGAAATTTTTAGAAATTGTTTAGAACTTTGATTTTTTGTTGACAATAATATTGAATCTTGATATTATACTGGAGTGCGTTGATGAAAGGCAGCTTTTTATCTAACTGTGATGATTAGATTAAACCTCAATATTCCCTTTAAAGGAATTGATGGCATATCGTATAACCTTTTGGCTGCAAAGGCGAGGATATGGGATTTTAATCTAACTTATAGTATCGGATAAATTTTCTCCTTTTTTGATATGCAAAATCAAAATTCTGACAAATTAAAAGGAGGTCATAGCATGGCTCGTTATACTGGACCAAGCTGGAAAATTTCTCGTCGTTTAGGATACTCAATCTTAGAAAACGGTAAAGAATTACAAAAACGCCCTTATGCACCTGGGCAACACGGACAAGCACGTAAAAAAATCTCTGAATACGGATTACAATTACAAGAAAAACAAAAATTACGTCATGCATATGGAATGACTGAGCGTCAATTCCGTCGTACATACGACCGCGCTGGTAAATTACAAGGTAAACATGGTGAGAACTTCTTATACTTATTAGAATCTCGTCTTGATAACTTAGTATACCGTTTAGGATTAGCTAACACTCGTCGTCAAGCACGTCAGTTAGTTAACCATGGTCACATCTTAGTAGATGGACAACGCGTTGATATCCCATCTTACTCAGTAAAACCAGGACAAACAATCAGCGTTCGTGAAAAATCAGCTAACTTAGCTATTATCAAAGCTGCTTTAGAAGGAACTGTTCACCGTCCAGACTTCGTATCATTCGATGAAGCTACAATGACTGGAACATTCGTACGTTTACCAGAACGTTCTGAAGTATTCGCTGATATCCACGAAAACTTAATCGTAGAGTTCTACAGCCGTTAATCTTTAATCTAACGGTAAAAAAGACTTCGAGCAATCGAAGTCTTTTTTTTATTCAATTCAATAAAAAAAGGAAAGAATTTATCTTTCCTTTTAAACATGTTTAATTAAGAAATATTTTTTCTTTCCACGACGAATAACTGTAAATTTACCACCAATGGCTTGTTCTTTAGAAACTACATAGTCTAAGTCCTTCACCTTTTCACCGTTAATAGAAATTGAGTTATTATTAATGAACTCACGTGATTCACGTTTTGAGCTTGCTGCTTTCGCAAAAACAAGGGCATCAACTAAGTTTAAATCTTCTGCTAATTCAACTGAAGGCACATCTTTAAACCCAACTTCAATCTCTTCAGCTGATAGATCTGATAAATTCCCGCTAAATAATGCTTGAGTAATTTTTAAAGCTTGCTCATAAGCCTCGTACCCGTGAACAAGTGTCACCACTTCTTTCGCTAATGCCTTTTGTGCTAAACGTTCATGTGGTGCCGCTGTAAATGCTTCTTCAATCGCATTAATTTCTTCCTGTGATAAGAAAGTAAAATATTTTAAGAATTTAATCGCATCTTCATCCGCCGTATTAATTAAAAACTGATACATTTCATAAGGAGTTGTTTTCGTACGATCTAGCCAAATCGCTCCACCAGCAGTTTTTCCGAATTTTGTTCCATCAGACTTTGTCACTAATGGCATCGTTAACCCAACTGCTTTCGCCTCATGGCCCATCGTTTTACGGATTAATTCTAACCCTGATGTAATATTCCCCCATTGATCTGATCCACCAATTTGAAGAACACATTTTTTAGTCTCGTATAAGTGTTTAAAATCCATCCCTTGTAAAATTGTGTATGAAAACTCGGTAAATGTCATTCCGTGATCTAAACGAGAGCATACCGTATCTTTCGCCAAAATATAATTAATATTAAAGTATTTTCCGAAGTCACGTAAAAATTCAATCATACTTAAATTTGATGTCCAATCATAGTTATTTACTAACTCAGCCGCGTTTGATTGATCACCAAACTCAAGAAACTGCGACAACTGACGTTTAATACTTTCTGACCATTTAATAACCGTCTCATGGCTATTTTCTTGGCGTTCTGCTGAACGTCCTGTTGGGTCTCCAATTAATCCTGTAGCCCCTCCTACAAGTGGAAGTGGCTTATGCCCTGCTCGTTGAAATCTCTTTAACGTTAAAATAGGAAGTAATGATCCAATATGTAAACTATCTGCCGTTGGGTCAAATCCACAATAAAGTTTAATATTTCCTTCTTCCATTAATGCATCTAATGCTTCTAAATCTGTACAGTCGTTAATTAAACCACGCCACTGTAATTCTTTTAAAAATTCATTCTTCATAGGTTCACCTCATTTAATCATTTTTAGATCATTCACTTCCTTAAAGCATGCTAGATTCGAACCTCTTCTTCGCGCCATAAAAAAAACCCTTCAGATGTTTAAAAACATCATGAAGGGACGAAATGTCGCGGTACCACCCTACTTGTTAAATATCGTCTATTTAACCACTCAAGTTGATAACGGTAAAAACCGGTTCTAACGAACATGCTCCAAGAATGTAATTCGTGATTATCACGGCCTTAGTTCTCACCAATCACTAAGTCTCTGTCACTGCCCTTTAATAATCATTACTTGTGTCTTATCATTGCATTATTATTAACGTTTGGATTATAACAAATTATATCTTATACTGTCAAGATTATCGAGTCGTTTGACGCCAAACAAATGAGTGAGGTAACGTAATTTGAGTTTCCGTAATTTCTTCCTCTTTCATCAATTTAGTTAATAAGCGCATGGCAACAGCCCCAATATCATAAGTCGGAATGTTAATTGTACTTAATTGTGGGCGTGACATAATCGCATATTTTGTATTTTGGAATCCGATAATTTCTAAATCTTGAGGAACATTAATTCCATGATCAATGGCCGCATTCATAAACATGACAGCTACCGAATCACGAACCGCTAAAGCTGCTTCTGGCGCTTTATTATTATCAAAAAACTCTTTAAACGCATTTAATGAACTTTCAAATTTAGTATATAAACCTAAGACACGAGGTTCTAATCCCGCTTCCTCTAATGCTCGACGATACCCTTGTTCTTTTAAATCGTTCATCGCATGGTGTGAACTTGAAGTAATAAACGCGATATCTTTATTTCCGTTTTCAATTAACTTTTTAGTTGCTTCATAAGCAGCTAATTCATAATCAATTAAAACAGCGGGTAAACGACCTTCTAAATCTTTAACTGATAATAATACAGTTGGAACCGTGTCCGTAGCTAATCGCTCAACCTCATCATCTGTTAATTTATCGGCCATCATTAAAACACCATCAACCTGAGAAGCAATCATATTTTGCCACGCATTATTCGCAATATCATTTTCATTATGTGTGACATTTAAGAACACAGAATAGCGATATTTATCCGCAATATCAGCTACCCCATCGATCATTTCCGATGCTGATGCACGTGAACATGTTGGGACAATCAGTCCAACATTAGTTGAACGGCGACTCGCTAATCCTCGTGCAATCGCATTAGGACGATATCCCAACTCCTTAATTGCTGTTAAAACACGCTCACGTGTTTTTGGTTTTACCTTTTCAGGGTTATTTAACACGCGTGAAACGGTCGCTAATGAAACATCTGCAACACGTGCCACGTCATAAATGGTTACTTTAGACATATCATACACTCCTACTGCTTTAAAATTTCCTGCACTTTTTTATTTTGATTACTCACAATTATCGACATTGTAAGCACTAATATTGTCTGTTTATTCAACTCTCTCTACCATTTTATAAGAATTGTACTTATTTATCAACATTTTAATGAAAATTTTCATTTTTAAATCGCTTGCTTTTTCTACTTATTTTTAGTATGGACAGGAAATGTTTAACTTATTCTAGTTGCGTAGTTTTTTGTAAAATAAATCAAATTCTTCTAAACTCATTTGCTGATTAGCATCCGATAACGCCAACATTGGGTTTGGATGTACCTCAGCCATAATTCCATCAGCTCCAACCGCTAAAGCCGCCTTTGCAATCGGTAATAAAATATCCTTACGTCCTGTTGAGTGGGTAATATCAACAAAAACAGGTAAATGCGTTTCACGTTTTAAAATAGGCACTGCTGAAATATCTAATGTATTACGTGTTGCCTTTTCATATGTACGAATTCCACGTTCGCATAACATCACATTTGGATTTCCATGCATCGCAATATATTCCGCAGCATTGACAAACTCTTCAATGGTTGCACTTAATCCGCGCTTTAATAAAACCGGTTTGTTAATATGCCCTAATGCTTTTAGCAGGGAAAAGTTCTGCATATTACGTGCCCCAATTTGGATGACATCAACGTATGGTAAGGCGGCCTCTAAATCACCTGCATCCATGATTTCACTCACCACACGTAAACCATATTTTTTAGCTGCTTCCGACATCATCTTTAACCCTTCAATACCAAGCCCTTGGAAATCATAAGGAGATGTACGTGGCTTAAATGCCCCACCTCTAATATACTTTAATCCTTTTTCAGATAGATTTTTTGCAACACGCTCCATTTGTTCCTTTGATTCTACGCTACATGGACCGAAAACAAAGGTCGGTTCACCATCACCAATCATATCCCCTTGAACATCGATGACAGTATCTTCTAATTTATTTTTACGCGAAACGAGTAATCCCTTTTTATGACTTTTCTCTTCTTGAAGTTTGACACTTACTTTAAAAATTTCTTTGAATACGTGAATCAGCATCTCATCTGTTAAGGGTCCCTGATTTTTTTCTCTTAACTTTTCTATAATTTGCTGTTCACGAATCGGATCATATTTTTTTAATCCTTGCTTGTCCTTTTCACGACCAATTGCCTCTACTAAAGCTGTTCGCTCATTTAATAAATCTAACAATTGATCGTTAATTTCATCAATTCGATTTCTTAATTGTGTTAAATTTTCACTTGTCATGTTATCACCTCATGATTATAGTTTATATGTTATTATAGGGATTAATTACTTTTTTTAACTTATTAGCACAAATAAGGTAAAAAAAGGAACAAGTTTTACTTGCTCCCCTTTTTTACTAACCGCGTAAAACAGCTGAATGTTCATCTGTTAAAGCATTTAATACTTTTTGATGAACAGGTTGTAAGTCCTCATCAGTTAAAGTCTTCTCATTATCTAAATAATACAATGAAATAGCAACTGATTTCTTACCATCTTCAACACCTTTACCTTCGTAAACATCGAAGACTTCTACATTTTGTAAAAGCTTATTAGCCGCTCTTTTTATCGTTTGCACTAAATCTCCCGCTAAAACATCTCGGTTCACAACTAAAGCAATATCGCGTGTCATTCCCGGATGCTTAGGCACTGGTTTATACGATTGTCTTGATGAATCTAATGTAAATAAAAGATCTAATGATAATTCAAAGACATACGTCTCATTTAAATCAAGCGTACGTTGTAATTCTGGATGAATTTGTCCAACAACTCCGACTAATACCTCATTAACGTATACCATTGCCGAACGTCCTGGATGAAAATCTTTATACTCTTCAGGTACAACAGGCACATAAGTCACATTTAAATGACCCATCTCTTCTAAAAGTGTATCCACATACCCTTTCACCATATAAAAATCAACTTTTTCAACTTTTGATTGCCACTTATTTGTTTCTAAATGACCCGTCATTGCTCCCGAAATCTTTGTTTCCTCTAAATAGCGATCATTTTCTTTAGCATAGACCTTCCCAATTTCATAAATTGCAACGTTCTCAATCGTACGTGCATTATTATAGGCAACAACTTCTAACAATTGAGGAATTGTCGATTGACGTAAATAAGCGCGTTCTTCGCTCATTGGCATCGCCAATTTCACAAGCTCCTTCTTAGTTTTTGGCAATGATAAACATTGTTCCGCCTTCTTAGCTCCTGTTAAAGAGTAAGTAATCACTTGAGTAAGACCACATGCCATTAACGTTTGATGCGCTTGATGACGAAGTAATTGAAGTGGACTATATCCGCCCTTCATATCCGTCGCCGGAAGCGTCATTGGAATATTATCATATCCGTAAATACGTCCTGCCTCCTCAATTAAATCCTCAACAATAGTAATATCTAATCGACGAGAAGGAACATTAACTTTAAACACCTCTTGATCTACCGTATAAGCAAAACCTAATCTTTCCCAAATAGTGGCCACTTCATCTGTTGTCATCGTTGTTCCTAAAACAGAGTTAATTTTATCAGCTGTAATTTCAATGACAACTGGCGTCATTACCCACTCATCACATGCTACAATTCCTTGACAAACTTCCCCGTTCGCCAATTGTGCCAACAATTCAGCAGCACGATTAAGCGCTAATTCTGTACGATTTGGATCAATTCCTTTTTCAAAGCGTGCTGATGATTCTGAACGTAATCCTAGGCGTGTTGATGTTTGGCGAACAGATAAACGATCAAATAAAGCAGACTCTAATAAGACATTAGTTGTCTGATCCGTTACTTCTGTCTCAAGTCCTCCCATCACTCCTGCAATCGCAATCGGTTTAACTCCATCCGTAATCACGAGGTCGCCCGCAACTAACTCACGATCTGTCCCATCTAAAGTAGTCATTGTTTCCCCTGATACGGCCTCTCTTACCACAATCTCTTTTGAAGAAATTGTATCATAGTCAAAAGCGTGTAAAGGCTGCCCCATCTCTAACATCACATAGTTTGTGACATCGACAACATTATTTTTAGGACGCATTCCTGCTGCAATTAAGCGGGCCTGTAACCATTGTGGAGATTCCTTGATCTCAACATTTTTTACGACGCGAGCTAGATAGCGAGGCGCTTTGTTTGTCATCGAGCTCACTTTAATTAATTCAGCTGCCGATTCTTTTACCTCCTGCACATTCACCGCATCAAAATGAACGTCACGTGATAAGATAGCTGCAACTTCGTAAGCCACCCCATACATCGATAAGCAATCCATACGGTTAGGTGTTAGTCCTAGTTCAATAATCGTATCATGGAATTTTAAGTACTCTAAGGCGTCCATTCCGATTGGAGCATCATCTGCGCAAACGAAAATTCCATCCGCATAAGCATGTGGAACTAACTTTTGTTCAATTCCTAACTCCTTTAATGAACAACACATTCCGTTTGAAGCCTCACCGCGTAATTTTGATTTTTTAATTTTGAAATTTCCAGGTAAAACTGCACCCGGTTTAGCGACAATAATTTTTTGTCCAGCTGCGATATTTTTCGCACCACACACGATTTGTACAACTCCGTCTTCTCCACCAACATTGACTTGACAAACCGATAATTTATCCGCATTTGGATGTTGCACACGTTCCTCCACATAACCAATCACCACATTTGTAGCGGTTGATAGAACGTTCACCGATTCAACCTCTATTCCTGTACGCGTAATCTTCTCTGCTAACTCTTTTGGATTTATATCGCTTAAATCAACGTACTGGCTTAACCAATTCACTGAAACTAACATGTAAATAGCCTCCCACTTTTATCTTATTTAAATTGATTGATAAATCTTAAATCATTAATATAGAAATTTCGAATATCTTCAATGCCATACTTTAACATCGCAATACGTTCTGCCCCAATTCCGAAGGCAAATCCTTGATATTTCTTAGAATCAAATCCTGACATTTCTAACACATTTGGATGCACCATTCCAGCACCTAAGATTTCAATCCATCCTGTTCCCTTACAAATATTACATCCATGACCCGAACACTTAGAACATGTAACATCCACCTCAACCGATGGTTCCGTGAATGGGAAGAATGATGGGCGTAAACGAATTTCGCGATCCTCACCAAACATCTTGCGCGCTAATTCTAATAAAGTCCCCTTTAAGTCCGCCATTGTAATATCTGTATCAATCACTAATCCCTCGATTTGTGTAAATTGGTGTGAATGCGTCGCATCATCATCATCACGTCGATAGACTTTCCCAGGACAGATAATTTTAACAGGTCCTTTTCCTTTTGCCGCTTCTAATACACGTGCTTGAACAGGAGAAGTATGCGTACGTAATAACGACTCCTCTGTAATATAAAATGAATCTTGCATGTCACGTGCTGGATGCCCTTTAGGTAAGTTAAGTAATTCAAAGTTGTAATGATCCCACTCAACTTCTGGACCTTCTTCAACAGTATACCCCATTGAAATAAATAAAGATTCAACCTCATTTGTCACAGCTTGTAATGGATGAACAACTCCGATACGTGTTCGACGACCTGGAAGTGTCACATCAATTGTTTCACTCGCCAATTGCATCGCAATTGCTACCTCTTCAAGTTCTACTTTTTTACTTTCAATCGCTTGCGAAATAGCCGTTTTAACTTCATTTGAAACCTGACCAGCACTTTTGCGCTCTTCTGGGGCCATGTCTTTCATATTTTTCATGACTTCTTGAATGGGTCCCTTTTTCCCTAAATACTTGACGCGAAGATTATTTAATTCTTTTAAATCAGTTGTTTGTCCAACTTCCGCTAAAGCTTGAACTTGCAATTCTTTTAATCGATCTAGCATTTTTATTCCTCCATCTATATTCTTTTCAAATAAAAAAACGTCCTAAAAAGGACGTTTCACACGCGGTACCACCTTTATTGCTAAGATCAAAATCCTTAGCCACTTCAGTAACAATAACGGTTTAAACCGGATGGGATTAGCATCACTCCAAAGGTGAATTCAAGAGTTTACCTATAAAAGTGTTTGCAGTCTAGGACACTTTCTCCCTCAATAGTCAATTCCTCTTTACTATGCCTTTTTCAACGTTTTTTTATTTTTCTTAATCTCTATTATATCTTTTTCATCAAAAATGTACAAGAACTTATATCAATTAGGCCCTATTTCATTAGACAAACTGAAAGGGCTCCGTACTAATTTTTGAATCGATCGCTATCCCTGCTACCCATTCATTTAACAGATTGGCTACATGTTGCTTCATCATACATTCCGCATGGTGTCCGACGTCTAAGACATTTAACCCCATATCTTGTGCATCCTGAGCATCATGAAACCCAACATCTCCTGTAATAAATAAATCCACCTTACGTGCCTTAACAGGACCAAAATAGCTACTTCCGCTCCCACCGATGACAGCTACCGTTTTAATTTTTTTATTTAAATTTCCAACAAATCGAGCATTCGAAATATTTAATGCTTGTTTAACCTGTTTGATGTACGCTGCTGCTTCAAGTGGTTCTGAAATATTTCCAACACGTCCGAGTCCATATTGAGCTCCTGGCATCGTCACTTGCAGTGGGTAAACGTCGTATGCCATTTCCTCATAAGGATGGACCTCTTTTATTTTACTAATCACAGACTGAACTTCACTAGCTTGAACAACGCCTTCAATCTTAGACTCGTTCACATGCTCTAGTTGATTCACCTCACCTATAAAAGGATTGCTATTTGTTAATGGTTTAAAAGAACCTATTCCCTCAGAAACAAATGTACAATGTGAGTAGTTTCCAATTTGCCCGACTCCTAGGTCCCCCATCGCCTGACGGACCTTCTCTACATGAGTCTGAGGCACATAAACGATAAGTTTTACATACTCCTCACGTTTCGTTGGAATAAGGGGTTTAATATTTTTTAAACCTAAAGCATGAGCTAAACAATCATTCATTCCATTAGTAGCAATATCAAAATTTGTATGCATACAATAAACACAAATATCATGTTTAATACAAAGTTCAACAATTTTTCCTTTTGGCGTATTCGTGTTAACGGTTGCTAAAGGACGATAAATGAATGGGTGATGGGCAATGATTAAATTAGAACCCTTTTCAATTGCCTCTTCAACAACCGCCAATGTCACATCAAGTGTGACTAAGGCCGTTGTCAGTGGGCGATTAACATTTCCAATATGAAGTCCGATTGGATCTTTATCATAAGCTAATTTTTTTGGAAACCATTCTTCAAGTTTTTTTATAACCGCACTAATAGTCAAACTCATTTTTTTAATACCTCTTTTAAAAGCGATTGACGATGATTTAAAGCATCGATTCTTGGATGATGAGCCGGTAATTGATTAATAATTTGATTGTTTTTATCATATTCCTTTTGCCATCTTTCTTCGAAGACCTTACAAGATGACTGACGTCTTAAAACAGGACCAAATTCGAGATCTAATTCGTTATACACCACCGGAGTTTGACTCGGTTGCACAACAATAATCTCATAAATTTTTTTTTCATCAAGAACAATTTTCTCATCTACAATCTCAAATTGATTTTTCATTAAAAAGGTGCGTAATACATTAGCATCCAAATTAGGTTGTAGAATGAGTCGATTAAAAGATTTAGCCAGCGGGATATCCGCCTCTAAAATCGATGTAATCAACTTTCCTCCCATTCCAGCAATAACCACGCCCTCAACTTCACCTGGCTTTATAACACTCAGTCCTGATCCTAAACGCGTCTCAATGAGATCGTCTAAGTTATATTTTGAAATAGTTGCCTTAGCAGCCTCTAGTGGACCTCCCCCAACATCGGCTGCAATGGCTCTTTTCAATTGTCCTCTTAATAGTCCGGCACAAGGTAAATAAGCGTGGTCCGTTCCAATATCGGCAATTGATTGTAAAGGATGAAGAGCATCCAGACATGTTTGTAATCGTAACGATAATTCGCAATTCATAGTCTCTAATCCTATTCTTCCATAAAGTCTTTTAATCGACGACTACGAGAAGGATGACGTAGTTTACGTAAAGCCTTAGCCTCGATTTGGCGAATACGTTCGCGTGTCACTCCGAACTCTTTTCCTACCTCTTCAAGTGTTCGAGTACGTCCGTCCTCAAGTCCAAAACGTAAACGTAAGACGCGTTCCTCGCGATCCGTTAACGTCTCTAATACATCGTCTAATTCTTTTTTTAACATCTCATTAGAAGCGAATTCAGATGGTGATAAAGCATCCGCATCTGGAATAAAGTCACCTAAGTGAGAATCGTCCTCTTCACCGACTGGAGATTCTAATGAAACAGGTTCTTGAGAAATTTTTAAAATTTCTCGCACTTTTTCCGGGGAAATTCCCATCTTATCAGAAATTTCTTCTGGTAATGGTTCACGCCCTAATTCTTGAACAAGTTGACGTTGAATGCGAACAAGTTTATTAATCGTTTCGACCATATGCACTGGGATACGAATGGTACGAGCTTGGTCAGCAATCGCACGTGTAATCGCCTGACGAATCCACCATGTGGCATATGTTGAAAATTTAAATCCTTTTCGGTAGTCAAACTTTTCAACTGCTTTAATAAGCCCCATATTTCCTTCTTGAATTAAATCTAAAAATAACATTCCACGCCCAACATGACGTTTCGCAATACTAACAACTAAACGTAAATTGGCCTCTACCAGACGTTTTTTAGCGTATTCACCTTCTAGAATGACACGGCGCGCTTGCTCGTCCGTTAATTCAGTAATTCCAATTAAATATTCATTTCCGTCATTAGCTTCACCCGCATTTTTAATTAATGAATCGATACGTTCAAGCAATTCAGATGGAATTTCTTCATTTTGTCGGCGAATTTCCATGATTTCTGCCGAGATATCCCCACACTCAATCTTTTTAGCAAATCCGATTTCTTCTTGACTCGATAGTAATTCTACACGACCAATTTCTTTTAAATACATTCGGACAGGATCATTAATTTTGAATTGTGATGTAAATTCAAAGTCATCAAATTTTTCTTCTAAATCAACTTCTTCTTCGGCACTAAAATCGGCAGGAATATTTTCCTCTTCATCCTCATCCGTATTAAATTCTGGTAAAATCAACGCTGGTGTTTCTTCAACCTCTTCAGGCTTCGCTTTAACTACCTTCGGTTCCGTTACCTTTTCGGCTTTCACGATATTAATTCCTTCCGAATCATATAAGTCTAAAAAAGAGCTAATCATTTCTGGGTCTAATTGAACTTGTGCAAAATCATTATTGATTTCATCATATGTTAAATAGCCGCGCTTTTTACCTAATTTAATAAGCCGGTTATTAATTTCTAGTATTTTTCTTTCGTCAAGTACCGGATTTGACATAAAACCACTCCTTCTACTTCTCAAACTGTTGTTTGAGTTGATTCACTTTACCTAGTAATTCTAATTTTTGGTGATCTAATGTTGCTTCGCTAATTTGTTTTTTCAACTGTTCCATTTGTACTCTATAAACATATTCTTTAATAACAGAAATTAAATCGTTAATTACTTCATCATCACCCAGTGGAGGCAATGATTCGCATTCAAAAATAATATCTGTAATAGGCTTGACTAAATCCTCATCAATCCAATTTAAAAAATATTGTAAATTCATCGTTTCATGCGTCGTGTAATAATCGAGAATATACAACACAATATTTCGACGCGTAGAATCGTTTAAATATCCATTTAACTCTTTTTCCACCTTCAAAGCGACACGTCGCTCTTTTAACATGTAGTGAATTAACATTTTTTCAGATCGTTCATATTTAGTATCTCGTACTTGTCTTGAATGTATTTGTACGTTTTCGTTTTTATTGTTGTTAATATTTACATTTTTATACACTTGACTTTTACTGCTATAATTAAACTCCTGAAGAATACTCTGTTCACCGATTGAAATATCATGAGCTAATTTTTTTAAAATCAACTCTTTTAGTGTTGCGCTTTGTAAGGTATAGGCAAAGTGATAGATTTGTCGTTTAAATTGTTCACGATGACTAACAAAATCTAAATTAAATTGACGCCTGATTGAGAGATACTGATAATCAATAGCTGGAATCGCTTGATCAATAAGTTTAGAAAAGGCCTCGCTCCCGTAAGTTTTAATGAACTCGTCCGGGTCCATATTATTTGGAAATTCAGCGACACTTATTGAAAAATTTTGCGCCATTAAAATAGGAATGGCCTTACTTGCTGCGGATAGCCCCGCCTTATCTCCATCAAAACAAAGAATGATTTTATCCGTTAAACGACGTAATTCACGGCTATGTTCTTCAGTTAACGCCGTTCCCATCGTCGCTACAGATTCATCAAACCCGGCTTTAACGGCGGCGATTACATCCAAAAAGCCTTCAAATAATAAAACGCGATTATGTCTTCGAATTGAACGTTTCGCTTCATTTAAGTGATAAATAAGCTTCCCTTTCTGAAAAACATTGGATTCTGGTGAATTAACATATTTTCCTAAATGGGTATCCCCATCTAAGAAGACTCGTCCACTAAATCCAACCACGTGTCCGAGCTTATCTGAAATCGGAAACATGATACGGGATTTGAAGCGATCGTAGTAATGACCGTTGTGTTCATTAAGTAGGCCGACTTGGGCCGCCAATTCTAACGGGTACTGATTGTTCGTTAATGTTTTCACCAGAGCATCCGAATAGGAGGGAGCTAATCCAATCCCAAACGCATCAATCGTTTCGCTATCAATCCCTCGTTCTTTCAAATAGGATAATGCTTCTTTTCCGTCTTTTGTATGGTTTAAATAGTAATGATAAAATCCCTTTGCAAACTCTAAAATCGCAAACTCATTTTTAAACTGTGCCTCTTTTTGGCTCGAATCCGATGACACGCTAATGTCTGTTTGAATGCCCGCCCGCTGAGCTAATTTTAAAATTGCTTGAGGGTATGAAACAGCTTCAATTGAGGAAACAAAGGAAACAACATTACCCCCTTCACCGCAACCAAAGCACTTATAAATTCCTTTATCAGGAGATACGACAAAGGAAGGGGTATTTTCACCATGGAAAGGACATAACCCCTTATAATTTTTACCTGCTTTACTTAACTGCACATAATCGCCAATGACATCAACAATATCACTTTTTGCGATGACTTCATCAAATAACTCCTGAGGAATTTTATTCCTTCCCATTGCATTCACCCTCTTCCATCTCGTATTTTGCTTCACCTAGCAAAGTGTAATCAATTAAAATTGAATTTTTGCTGTTAAATAATCAACTAATTCATCAATAGCAACACGTTCTTGCTCCATTGTATCGCGATGACGAACAGTTACCTTTTTATCCTCTAATGAATCATAATCAAATGTCACACAGTATGGCGTTCCGATGGCATCTTGACGTCTATAACGTTTACCAATTGTTCCTGCCTCATCGTAATCAACCATCATATGTTGTGCTAATGTTGAGAAAACTTCTAAAGCTTGTTCATTTAATTTTTTAACAAGTGGTAACACTGCTACCTTATATGGTGCTAAAGCTGGGTGGAATTTTAAGACTTCACGCGTTTCACCGTTTTCTAATGTTTCTTCTTGATAGGCATCAATTAAGAAAGCAAGTGTCACACGGTCTGCCCCAACTGAAGGCTCGATACAATATGGAACATATTTTTCATTTGTTGTTGGGTCTTGGTATTCGAAGTTAACTCCTGATTCTTTCATATGGGCTTTTAAATCAAAATCTGTACGATTAGCAACACCCCATAATTCTCCCCAACCAAATGGGAAACGATACTCGATATCTGACGTTCCATTACTATAGTGACTTAACTCTTCTTGTGAATGTTCACGTTGACGGATATGATCAGGATTCATTCCTAAATTCACTAACCAATTCCAGCAGTATTGTTTCCAAAATTCATACCATTGTCCATCCTCACCAGGTTTACAGAAGAATTCTAACTCCATTTGTTCAAACTCGCGTGTACGGAAAGTAAAGTTTCCTGGTGTAATTTCGTTACGGAAAGATTTTCCGATTTGTCCAATTCCAAATGGAACTTTTTTACGACTTGTACGTTGAACATTTTTAAAGTTGACGAAAATTCCTTGTGCTGTTTCAGGGCGTAAATAAACCACTGATTTATCGTCTGATACAACCCCCATATGTGTCTTAAACATTAATTCAAATTGGCGAATATCCGTAAAATCATGAGCGCCACAATTTGGACAAGCAATCTGATGTTCGCGAATGTAGTTCATCATTTGTTCTTCTGACCATCCATCGGCAATGATATCATCCCCATGGTCTTCAATTAATTTATCTGCACGGTGACGACTTTTACATGCTTTACAATCCATTAACGGATCACTGAATCCTCCGACGTGTCCTGAAGCAACCCATGTTTGTGGATTCATTAAAATCGCACTGTCTAATCCTACATTATATGGTGATTCTTGAATGAATTTTTTCCACCATGCTTTTTTTACGTTATTTTTTAATTCAACCCCTAATGGTCCGTAATCCCATGTATTAGCTAAACCACCGTAAATCTCACTTCCTTGGTAGACAAATCCCTGTGTTTTACACATACTAACGATTTTTTCCATTGTTACTTGACTCATTTTATCGCTCCTTTTTCACTGACACTTCAGGCGCCATAGGCATAGAGAAAATAAAAACTCCCATACCTATGCCCTGAGCATAGGGACGAGAGTTTTTCCCGCGGTTCCACCCTACTTGTAAAATCAACTGACTTTACCACTTTATTAATCGTGCTCGGAAGTCCCTTCCTAAAGTCGTTGAAATCTGGCTTTCACCATCCCAGACTCGCTATCCTCCAACCTGATCTAAAGTACTCCTCTTCGTCTTCACACAAATATTGCATTATACTACTACCATTATATTATATCAAACCTTGCTTGACAATATACAAAAATACTAAAAACGACAGCAAAAAGATAATATTTTCAACGAATGCCTACACATTTATAAAAAACATTACGCAATAGGCCCCACTTCCCCTATTCTCTCCCTAAGACCCGATGAATGGCCTATCTCACAAAATATAAACTCACGAATCATTTTCTAAATAAAAACTTACAAAACAATAGCGGCGTCCTTTCGATAAAAAAAGGTTCTATAATATTTAGTGTTGCTGATTAAGCAGCACTTTTTTCATAGGATAAAAAAAAGAGACTTCAAGTCTCAATCCTGTTACAATGTTATCGACTAAAACAATATTGAAAGGATAAGATTTAATGTCTCACTCATATTTTACTAGAAAACTTTTAAATATTAAAGATAAAAATATTACATTTTCAGAAGATTATCTTGAGGAAGTGAAGTTGAACGGAATTACTAGCTTTATCTTTAAAGGTATTCTTACGTATCAACCGACTCATTGTCAAAAATGCGGAACCCTATTTGATTCAAAATTTAAGAAGCATGGATTTAAAACCTCTCGAATTGTCATTCCAAAAGTCTCTCTTCACGATACCTACTTAGACCTAAAAAAACAGCGTTATTATTGTGGGCATTGCCAGTCTACTTTTACACTAAGTACTTCAATTGTTGAAAAGAACTGTTACATTTCTTATCATACGAAACACGCCATTGCTTTAGAGGCCCAAAATAAAATTTCTGAATGTGATATCGCACGTCGCCATCAGGTCTCTCATTCAACCGTCAATCGAATCATCCATAGCTTTTATGAATCTCAAACCTTAAACCTTAATTATTTACCTGAAAATCTCTGTTTTGATGAATTTAAATCCGTTAAGTCTGCTGAGGGGCATATGTCTTTTATTTTTTGCGATGCTGACTCAAAACAAATCATCGATATCGTTGAAGATCGTCGTTTAAACTCCCTTCAAGCTTATTTTAAACGATACACAAAGGAAGCACGTCATCGAGTAAAAAATATTGTGATTGATATGTACGCTCCTTACATCAGCCTCATTAAGGATCTTTTTCCTCATTCCCAAATTATCATTGATAAATTTCATCTCGTTCAACATCTCTCTCGTGCACTGAACAAAACTCGAATCCGATTCATGAAAAAGTTCAAAAAGCATGGTCGTAAATTCAAACGTTATTGGCGCTTATTTTTAAAATCTCACGCTTTACTTAATACCACCACTTATCGATCAGTTTACTGCTTTAAACAACCCATGCGTGAAATTGATATCTTAAACTTTCTACTTGATTTATCTCCTGAATTAAAAGCAACCTATGATTTATATCAAGAGTTACTTTTCGCTCTTCAGACAAAAAACTTAAAACGATTTAATCATTTACTCGAAACGGAACATCCGCTTGTTTCTCCTGAGTTTCAAACGGCTTTCCAAACCTTTAAAACTTATCAATCCTATATTAAAAATACACTCTCAACTCATTACACAAATGGTCCCATCGAAGGAATTAATAATAAAATTAAGGTCATTAAGCGTATTGCCTTTGGATATCGTAGTTTCTATCACTTTAAATCTCGTATTCTCATGGTTCAAAATCTAACAAAGCCTAAAACGAAAATCCTAGCAGCATAGCTACTAGGATTTCGATTTGAATTTTCGTTGTAACAGGTTACAAATTAATCAGCAACACTATTTGACAAAGAACCTAAAAAAAGAGCCTAAGGCTCCTTATAAATCATTTATAAACTTTTTAGTCTGTAATTTAAATCCAGCGTATGAATCATAGTAAGCATCTAGGAATTGCTCAATTGGTTTTAAAATATCTTCATCAAGATCGATGTCTGGCAAGACATCCACCTCTAATTTATACAGGGCACGCACCATTGGAATTAAAGGTGCATCAATTAAAATAGGCTCCACGGGTTGATAACATCTCTTACACACAAGTCCTCCTTGACGGATACTTAATGTCACAATATCTTCAGTGCTTCGACAAACCGCACAGCAATCCATTACAGGGGCAATTCCAAGAGCGGGTAACATTTTTAATTGAAAAATAAGATTCAATAGATACGGAGAGTATCCTTCCTCAGCCGCTGTCAGAAACTGTTTAAACATGTGATATGTATATCTGCTAAAGCGTTCATCAATCATCCCTTTTAGAATGATTTCAACCATGCAATAAAAATAAGCCATGTGTTCATAATTCAATTTTAAATTTAAATAATATTCGATAACATCCCCACTATAAGCAAAGTAAAGATCACTGTTTGCTTGGTGTGAGGAGTTCAAATTAAAACGTGCACACGTTAATGGTTGAACGAGTGCACTTTTCTTCGTATTAACTTTATTGGCGTTTTGAACGAAAACGCCAATAACTCCTTTTTCTTCTGTTAAAACCTTTACAATTTTGTGATGTTCGCCGTAATTAAAGCTCTTTAATACAATTCCTTCTACATCAAGTGCCACGTTACTCCTCCTCTGTAACTTTAGCAGGTTTCACATCAGCAATCTCGTCTGAGAATTCGGTCGTTAAATTATCTACTGTTAATTCTTCTGATTCTTTCATTAACAAATAGTGATCAATTTTTCCCGTACGTTTGAAGATTTCCCATTCTAGACTATTCATGTATAATCCCTTCTTACTAGCTACGCTATTATTTTTAGTCCCTATTTTTTAGTATATCCTAGAATCTAAAAATTATGAAAAATTAACCTAAACTTTTGTCTTAATCAGTCGAATTAATATTCTTTTTCGCTATAACCAAAATCATTTAAATATAACTTTTTATTACGCCAATCTTTTTGTACCTTTACCCATAATTCAAGGTAAATTTTTGTTCCTAATAGCTTAACGATATCTTTTCGTGCCAATGTCCCAATATCTTTAAGCATTTTTCCACCTTTACCGATTAAGATTCCTTTTTGAGACGGACGTTCTACGACAATCGTTGCCATCACATCAATCACATTTTTACCTTCTACCTTCTCAATTTTATCAATCACAACCGCTACAGAATGAGGAACTTCCTCATGAGTTAAATGCAACACCTTCTCACGAATTAATTCTGAAATAATAAAACGTTCGGGATGATCGGTAATATGATCGGACGGATAAAATTGTGGTCCCTCTGGTAATTCTTCCTTAATAACAGAGAGTAGCGTGTCAATATTTTCCCCTGTCATTGCCGAAATCGGAATAATACCAGCGAATTCATGATATTCACGGTAAGTAGCAATAACGGCGAGTAATTCTTCCTTCGTAATTAAATCGATTTTATTAATTACAAGGAATAC
This sequence comes from Turicibacter sp. St.80E1, assembly GCF_059728495.1. Lineage (NCBI taxonomy): Bacteria > Bacillati > Bacillota > Erysipelotrichia > Erysipelotrichales > Turicibacteraceae > Turicibacter > Turicibacter sp. St.80E1. Next base: position 1,649,716 of record NZ_AP039386.1, read on the forward strand.
CGGCTGTTTCACCGACTTTAAATGCTCTAAAATAAATTGGTCACCACGACCTAATTTTTCAGTTGCATTGACCATAAACATAACTGCGTCTACTTCATTTAAGGTCCCAATTGCTAAATCGGTCATAAATTTCCCTAATTCATGTTTCGGTTTGTGAATTCCCGGTGTATCGATAAAAATCGTTTGGGAATCACTATCTGTAATAACCCCCTGAATTTTATTTCGAGTTGTCTGAGGCTTATCGCTCATAATCGCGATTTTTTTCCCTAGTACGCGATTTAAAAATGTTGATTTCCCGACATTTGGGCGTCCAATAATTGAAACAAATCCTGATTTAAATGCTGCATTAGTCATTATAGATCCTCCGATGTAAATGAATAAGGTAGTAATTCAAAGACACGATAGCTTTTGATCTCGTCTTTATTGCTTAATAGGATAACCGTTGCATCAGCCGGCATAAGTTCACTCATCACTTGACGGCATGCCCCACAAGGTGAGATAGGACGATCCGTATTCGCTACAACAGCAATCGCCTCAATATCTTCTCGACGATAACCTTTTGTAAAGGCTGTAAATAAAGCTGAGCGCTCAGCACAGTTCGTTAATCCAAATGAAGCATTTTCAATATTAGCTCCATTAATAATAGTTCCATCTGTTAATTTTAAGGCAGCCCCTACTGGAAATTTCGAATAAGGGACATAAGCATTTTGGTAAGCTTCTTTCGCTGCTTCGATTAAATCTGCATACATTTCTTTTATCATACTTTCACCTACATTTTTAATAAATATGGAAGAAAAATAATTCCTCCAATAATCACTGAAAAAATGGCCGCGATTAATACGGCTCCTGCGGCAACATCTTTCGCAATTTTAGCATAAGGATGATACTCACTTGTTACCAAATCAACCGTCTTTTCAATGGCAGTATTCACCATCTCGAGGCAAATAACTTGCATAATCACCACTAAAATAATTAAAAACTCTATCTTAGTAATATCAAAATAAAGGCCACCCATCATAGCAGCTATTGCTGCTAGATAGTGAACCTTTATATTACGCCCTATTGCAGATGCTGTCAAGATACCACGAATGGCAGGTCGAAAAGATTTTAACACGGCATAAACGGAATGCTCCTCTTTAGCGTTGTATTCCGAGCGCATTTAAAACCTCCTCCTGTTTACCAAACATGATTTTTTCCTCCTCGGGTTCTAAGTGATCATACCCGAGAAGATGAAGGCATCCATGCACAGCAAGAAAACTTAATTCCCGCTCAAAGGAATGCCCATAACGCTCAGCCTGTTCGCGTGTTCTCGGTAATGAGATAAAGACATCACCTAACATTCTTGGCATTGGCACTCCTTGAATTTTAATTTCTCCGGGAATTTCATCTTCAATGGCAAATGTAATGACATCCGTCACGGCATCTTTATTTCGATAATTAGCATTAATCTCTCGGATTTGTTCATTATCAACAAAAATAAAGCTGCATTCTAACGTTTCCTGATCTAATTTTTCCTGCTTAATGGTTTCATTTACAACGATTTCAACCATTTTTTCATATACATCCACTGCTTCGTCTGTTTGATTATAAAACTGGATATCAACTGCCATTTTTTTACTCCTTTTATTCACCTGAAGACTCATAACTTTCAATAATTTTTTGAACTAATGTATGACGCACTACATCGACTGTTTCAAATTGAACAAATTCAATTCCCTTAACGTCTGATAAAATTTCTTTTGCATGTTTTAATCCTGATTTAACGGGTTTCGGTAAATCGATTTGCGTTTCATCCCCCGTTACGACCATCTTAGAATTAAAACCTAAACGCGTTAAGAACATTTTCATCTGTTGCTTTGTCGTATTTTGAGCCTCATCTAAAATGATATACGCGTCTTCTAACGTACGACCACGCATATAGGCTAACGGGGCAATCTCAATAATGCCGCGTTCAATCATTTTTTCGGTTTGTTCTAATCCTAATACGTCATATAACGCATCATATAACGGTCTTAAATAAGGATCCACTTTTTCTTTTAAATCCCCTGGCAAGAACCCAAGGTTTTCCCCCGCTTCAACGACTGGACGCGTTAAAATAATTTTGCGGACGATATTCTTTTTAAGCAGTGCAACCCCGATTACAACTGCTAAATAAGTTTTCCCTGTTCCCGCTGGTCCAATTCCAAATACTAAGTCATTGTCCTGAATTTTACGATAATAGTCCTTTTGATTAAATGTTTTTGCATAAATCATTTTTCCTTGAACGGTTTTAATAATTTTATACCGCTCATCGAATAATGATTCTAAATCACCTAGACGATGTTGTTCGTTCATTTTAATCGCATATAAGACATCGCGTTCTGTAATTTCTTTTCCTTTGCGGTGTAATTCAACAAGCGCCATTAACACTTCTCGAATGATAGCCGCCTTCTTCTCATCTCCAAATAAATATATCTGATCCCCACGTAGGGAAATCTCAACATTGTAATAATCTTCAAAGATTTTTAAATGTTTATCATGATGTCCCACCACTGAGATTGTCTCATCAATAGTTTCAAACACTGCAGGTATTTTAATAGGGTCTTTACTCATAATCCAGCTCCTCTAATATGCAATATTTTCGTATACTGTCAGATGACACTTAAAAATAAACTGTGTCTCTGTCTCTTCCTCTGATATTATCTCCAAATTTTTAATGATAAACTCATCATCTGTCTCTTGTTTGTATTTATTTTTAATAATAGTCAGAAGATTTTCTTTTAACTCCTCAGAAGTATTTACTCTCATTATATCACTTTTTTCATAATATTGTATTTTTTCTAAATAAAGGGGTGATTTTTTTAGAAAAAAGAAGGGATTATATGATTTCTTTACTTCTTCATACTTTTCATAACTTACCTTTTTGCTTGGAAGTTTTAAGTCTATCCCCCCGACATGAAGTACATACTTCGTTTCCTTATTAGCCGTAAATCCTTCTTGGACATCTACTTTCTCCGCTGTCACGATGGCTTCGTACCAAGTATCAGCAAATACCTCCCCCTTCGCCGTATCCTCAATCGGGATAATTTCTGTGGTATAAGGTTGTTCAACATAACAAGTTACTAGCGGGTCTCCTTCCTTCACTAGCTGATTTTGTTCAACTAACACCCGGCAGCTTGAAACCTTATAATCCCGAATGACACCCGATCGTTTAGCATAAAGCGTATCCGAATACGTATCCAAGTCTTCTCGCTCCTCTACCGGAGTATTATAGACTTCAAATACAATATCTGTTCCCTTACGGTAAATATTAATCCAGGCATACTCATTGTAATGTTCCTTCAATTCTGCCTCAATGGCCTCAAGATCGCCCTGCAAAAAGGCTAATGGCCCAAACTGTTTAAAATGAGGCGCTAGCAACGTTTCTAATTCTTCCGTCTCTTGCTTATTTAAGTTACCATGGATTTGATAACCAATCGTGTACTTATCCATCAGTGACATCAAGATAAAAGTCAACACGACAAGTGGAACAATAATTTTTAGGACCGAAGGATAGATAGAGATTTCTCGAACAATCGGATAATCCCTGTCTAATTGCTTCGCAACATCCTTTCGAATCGTTACTAAATAACCCTCCTTTTTTCGTTTCACTCCATACAACATCACGTTCTGTCGCCTGAGTTGATTGATTTCCGTCATATCAGGAACTAAAATTTGCACCTTTGCTATAAATATTCCTAACCATTTGTTATTCATTCCTATCACCGACTATTTCTATTTTTTTTATCCGATCACTTTCAATACGAATAACTAAGTCACCATACTCTTTAATTCTTAAGTTTTCTCCCGAAATAATATACTTATTTTCTGGGGTCTTTAAAATACAAGACGTTTCCGTAAAATTCTCCACCGTACAATGATCATTTACAATGACGGTTTTATTCTTAATGAGTTGAATGAGAGGATAGTTTAACGCCTGCTTAAAGATTAATGATTCAACCTTATTCACCATTTCCATTTTATCACCATCATTTTTCTTATTAACTGTTCGTATGCTCATAAGATTTTATGAAACATAGCCACCAAATATGAGTAAATTACTAAAACTTTTAGGCTCCTGTCCTTTCATTTATCTCACTAACATCCTATGTTTAGAATAAAAAAACGATTCCTAAAAGGAATCGTTTTTTTACTCTACTTCGCTAACGACAAACTTTAAAGCCAGGGAATCTACCATATTTGTTCCTACTGAATTTAAATCTACCGCTTTAAATGCTGTATTTAATTTTGTCAGACCGTCTACTGTTAAAATAGACACTTCCTGGTTAGGAATCACTTTAATAACATCCACAAAATAATGCGGATTTGATTTTAATGTCTTAATTCCTAAACATCCTTTTTTATTTCTTGAAGATAAGGCAATATCTTTAACTTTTAACTTTTTAATATTTCCTCTTTGAGTTAATAATAGGAGTTCATCATTAACTGCAGCCAATAAAACCTTAACGAGCTGGTCATCATTTCCTAATTGAATTCCTTTTACCCCCATCGCTTTAAGCCCCGTCGGTGTAATCTCTGTATCACTAAACTTCAATAAATATCCCTTCTTAGTGACCATAATCACATCATTCATAAATGAAGCACGAATAACAGAAACAAGTTCGTCCTCTTCTTTAACTGACATGGCAACCATCGCACGGTGATAACGTGAGACCTCAAAATCACTTAAACGTGTTTTCTTAATCATCCCACTCGCCGTTGTAAAGAAGAAATATTCCTCTGTTTTAAAATTCGTCACTGGGTAAACAGCAATAATCTTCTCTTCTGAATCCATCGTCACAAGGTTAGAAACATGTTGCCCAAGATCCTTCCATTTAAATTCAGGTAACTTAAAGACTGGTAAATAGATAAAGCTTCCCCTGTTAGTAAACATCAAAATAGTCTGCAAGGTATCCAGTTGCAATTTAGCCACCAGTGCGTCTCCCTCTTTCATGGCTTGCACATCTGATTTCGTTGCATTATAAGAACGCAATGTTGTTCGCTTCACGTATCCATCTTTTGTAATGGCAACCATCACGTCTTCTTTAACGACCATATCTGTTTCATCAATTTTAATTTCTTGGATATGCTTTTCAATGACACTTCGACGTGGCGTCTCGAATTGTTTCTTCACTTGTGCCAATTCTTCTTGAATGACGTGTAATAACCTCGTTTCACTACTTAAAATAGCTGTTAACTCTTCAATTCGCTGAGTCAATTCGCTATTTTCTTGTTGAAGAGCCGTCACATCCGTATTGGTTAAACGGTATAACTGTAACATCACAATGGCCTCTGCCTGGCGCTCACTAAATTCAAAAGCTTTAATTAAATTTTGTTTTGCATCTGCCTTATCCTTTGATTGACGAATAAGATGAACGACCTCATCTAAAACCGAAACCATTTTAATTAACCCTTCGACAATATGCTGACGTTCTCGTGCACGCTTAAGATCAAAGTTCGAGCGATTCGTCACAACTTCTTTTTGGTGTTGAATATAAGCGTCAATTAACTCCATTAAGCCCATCAACACCGGACGTTTATTATGAATAGCTACCATGTTAATATTATAAGAAATCTGCAAATCCGTATTTTTAAAGAGATAGTTCAATACTAAATCAGATTTCACATCTTTTTTAAGTTCGATAACCACACGTAACCCATTGCGGTCCGTTTCATCTCGAACCTCCATGATCCCTTCAACTTTTTTATCGATTCGTAAATCATCTATTTTTTTAACTAAATTAGCTTTGTTCACTTCATAAGGAATTTCAGTCACAACAATTTGTTCCCGTCCCCCACGAATCGGTTCAATTTCGGTTTTTGAACGAATAACAATTCTACCTTTTCCAGTAGTATACGCCTTTTTAATCTCCTGTTCTCCTTGAATAATAGCCCCTGTTGGAAAATCTGGGCCTTGAACAAACGTTAAAATATCATCAAGCGTACATTGCTTATGATTCATTCGGTAAATAACTGCATTAATAATTTCACCTAAGTTGTGGGGAGGAATATCCGTCGCATACCCCGCTGAAATTCCCGTCGCACCATTCACTAATAAATTAGGAAAAAAGGCAGGTAATACCGTAGGCTCTGTCATCGAGTCATCAAAGTTAGGGATAAAATCGACTAAGTTTTTATCAATATCTCTTAATAATAAACCAGAAATAGACGATAAACGTGCTTCTGTATAACGCATCGCCGCAGCCGGATCGCCATCAATACTCCCGTTGTTTCCGTGCATTTGCACAAGTGGTTCACGTAACTTCCAATCTTGTGAAAGACGAACCATCGCATCATACACAGATGAATCCCCGTGAGGATGATAGTTACCGATAACATTACCTACCGTTTTCGCTGATTTACGAAACGGCTTTTCAAAAGTATTTCCATCTTTATACATTGCATATAAAATTCGTCGCTGAACGGGCTTCAACCCATCCCTTACATCAGGTAATGCCCGATCTTGAATAATATATTTCGAGTAGCGGCCAAAACGGTCGCCCATAATATCCTCTAAGCGCATCGGTTGGACACGCTCTTGAGTCGATTTATTCATAAATTACACCCTCTCTATGTCATAATCATCTTCCATGGTAAAGTCCACATTTTGTTCAATCCATTCACGTCGTGGTTCAACTTTATCACCCATGAGCGTTGTGACGCGGTGATCGGCATCGGCGGCATCATCAATTGTTACTTGAATCAACGTTCTTGTTTCTGGATTCATCGTTGTATCCCATAACTGATCCGCATTCATTTCACCGAGACCTTTATAGCGTTGAAGGGTATAACCTTTTCCAACTTTAGCAATCACTTCACTTAATTCTTCATCCGTCCAAGCATATTCAATCACCTGTTTTTTCCCTTGACCTTTTGATACCTTGTAAAGAGGTGGTAAGGCAATATAAACCTTTCCAGCTTCTACTAACTCTTTCATATAGCGGAAGAAAAACGTTAATAATAAAACTTGAATATGAGCCCCATCCGTATCGGCATCGGTCATAATGATAATTTTATCATAATTAACATCACTCAACTCAAAATTAGCCCCAACACCGGCACCAATCGTATAAATCATCGTATTTATCTCTTCGTTTTTAAAAATATCTTCCATTTTCGCCTTTTCTGTATTAATCACCTTTCCACGAAGCGGAAGAATAGCTTGAAAAGCACGATTACGACCGAGTTTTGCAGACCCACCTGCTGAGTCCCCCTCCACTAAAAATAATTCATTCTTTTGCGGATTTTTTGTCTGAGCCGGTGTTAACTTTCCAGATAAATTTGTTTCCTTTTTCTTCTTCGTTTTTCCACTACGCGCATCCTCACGTGCCTTACGTGCCGCTTCACGAACCTGCGCCGCTTTCACGGCTTTCTTAATAAGCTGCGTGGCTACTGCCCCATTTTCATTAAAGAAAAAGGTTAACTTTTCCGAAATAACGTTATCTACCGCTGATCGAGCTTCAGGCGTTCCAAGTTTCGCCTTTGTTTGCCCCTCAAATTGTAAGAGACGTTCAGGAATTCTTACAGAAATGATAGCGGCTAAGCCTTCTCGAATATCGGCACCCTCTAAATTTTTGTCCTTCTCTTTTAAAAGGCCATTTCTTCGAGCATAGTCATTAAAAATACGTGTAAGAACGGCCTTTGCACCTGTTTCATGGGTTCCCCCATCTTTTGTACGAACGTTATTAACAAACGATAAAATATTTTCAGAGTAGCTACCAGAGTACTGAAATGCAAAATCCACTTCAATATCCTGACTCTCCCCTTCAAAGTAAACTACTTCATGTAACGTATCTTTTCCTTCATTTAAGAAGCTAACAAAAGACTTAATTCCATCCTCATAATGAAAAATCTCTTCTTTATCGTTTCGTAAATCTACTAATTCAATCTTTAATCCCTTTAGCAAAAAGGCTGATTCACGTAATCGCTCCGCTAGCACATCATAAGAATAAACCGTCGTTGAAAAAATTTCTGGGTCGGGTTTAAACGTTACAAGTGTTCCCGTCTCTTTTGTTTTACCAATAACCTCTAATCCTGTAACTGGATGTCCACCATTTTCAAAACGTTGACGGAAAATTGATCCGTCCCTTTTAATAACAACTTCTAACCATTCTGACAATGCATTGACAACACTGGCACCAACACCATGTAATCCACCAGATGTCTTATAGCCACCTGCACCAAACTTTCCACCAGCATGCAAGACAGTATAAATAACCTCCGGTGTTGGTTTCCCCGATTTATGCATTCCTGTTGGAACCCCACGGCCACAATCTTGAACGCTAATACTGTTATTTTCATGAATCGTTACTTTTATATAATTTCCATACCCGGCTAAAACCTCATCAATGGCGTTATCAACAATTTCATAAACGAGATGATGTAATCCACGGCCATCTGTAGACCCGATGTACATCCCTGGTCTTTTTCGTACAGCCTCAAGTCCCTCGAGTACCTGTATCGAATCTTCGTTATAATTTAAGTGCGTCGACATGATGACACTCCTTTCTCTTTCCATTATCTCATTTTAAAAGATTTTGTCTTTAAATAAAAGGGCTTATTTGCACAACTTTATTTAACCCCCATTTTTATTTCTATACAAAATAAAAGTATTATACATTAATTAGAATACGAATAACAGTGTGAAATATGTCGAAAAAGAGGTTTTTTATATTTTTTTTGCAAAACGGCCTACTATTATCGGTCTATATGTTATAATATTCCTACAAAAAGGAGGATTTAAATGAGAAATTTAATATTAATGATCATCGCTTATTTATTAGGTTCTTTCCCCTCAGCGCTTGTGATTGGGAAAACCTTTTACAACAAAGATATCCGTAATTACGGGTCTGGAAACTTAGGAAGTACAAATGCGTTCCGAGTCTTAGGAAAAAAAGGCGGGGCTATTGTTTTTATCTTAGATATTCTAAAAGGGGGACTTGCCTTCTTAATTGCCAAATATGCGGGTGCAACGATTTCTCCTTTAATCATCGCCGTTTTTGCCCTAATTGGTCACATTTATCCCATCTTCGCTAACTTCAAGGGTGGAAAAGCGGTCGCAACAAGTGCAGGGATTATTTTATTTTACTCGCCCCTTCTCTTTATCACCTTATTTATCATCTTTGTTATTACACTGAAAATTTGGAAAATGGTTTCCCTTTCATCAACAATTATCTCAATCGCAGCTGTGTTTATTGTTTGGCTTGGTAATTATGATTTAACCGCACGAATCATGTTAACTATCTTTGCCGTCTTTATCATTATTAAACACATTCCTAATTATAAACGAATCTTAAATGGAACTGAGAATAAAGTTTCCTTCTTATAGAAAACAGTCTACCTATCCTAGATTGTACTTGAATATATGACGTCACTCTCTAAATTATAAGAAGTAACCCAAACTTTCTTTTCAACTGACATCCTTTCAATAAAAAAAAGCATTAAATGAGTCATTCATTTAATGCTTTTTATTTATTTCATGTTTTGATTAATTTGTTTCATCACTTGATTAATTTGCTTTTGAGAAGGCGTGCGACCCATTTGCATCATCATTGTACGAACAACTTCTTCGTTAATCGGTGGATTTTTTTGTAAATATTTTTTTAATTGACGTTGTGCAACAACAAAACCAACAGCGGCTCCTACTAATAACGCAATTACAATCCATAACCAGAATACCCAACTCGTAAACATATCTATTTCCTCCAAACATTTTACAATTCAATAGACCACTATCATATTCAATTTATACTAAATTATAGCTAAGATGTCAAGTAAATCTCGGCCAAATCACTATCTACCGCTAATATTAGACAGCGTTTTCAAAAATATTTACCTCTCAATTAGCTAGACACAAAAAAAGATTGTTTTCTTAAAAGAAAACAATCTTAAAAAACTCTTATAGTGCTTTATATAAAGAAACAACATTCTCAACAGTAAATCCATAAGCCTCGATGACTTTGTTTGCTGGTGCAGATGCCCCAAATCGATCAATTCCAAGGACGTCACCTTCAAATCCAACATACTTATGCCATCCATATGTCGCTCCCATTTCAATCGCTAAACGTTTAGTCACTGATTTTGGAAGAATTAATTCGCGATATTCTTTTGGTTGCTTTTCAAATAAATCCATTGATGGCATACTTACGACACGAACATGAATCCCCTCGGCTGCTAAAGCAGTCTGTGCGGCAACAGCTAAGTTAACTTCTGATCCTGTAGCAATTAAGATTCCATCCATTTCTTTTTGGGCTTCACTTACAACATATGCCCCTTTGCTCACACCTTCGTATGTTGTATTAGCCATAGTTGTTAAGTTTTGACGCGTTAAAATTAATGCTGTCGGTGTAGATTTAGACTCCATCGCTAAGCGCCATGCTGCAGCTGTTTCATTTGCGTCCGCTGGACGAATAACAGAAAAATTAGGAATTGTACGTAACATAGCTAATTGTTCAATTGGTTCATGTGTTGGTCCATCTTCCCCTACAGCAATCGAATCATGCGTTAAAACATAAGTGACAGGTAGTCCCATTAAGGCTGCCATACGCATAGCAGGTTTTAAATAGTCACAGAAGACAAAGAAAGTTCCTCCAAATACACGAACACCACCGTGTAACATCATCCCGTTTAAAATAGATGCCATTGCAAATTCACGAACACCAAAATAAATATTTCGACCAGATGGTGTAACTTTTGAGAAATCTCCACCGTTTTTAATATTCGTTTTATTTGAATGAGATAGGTCAGCTGACCCACCTAAGAAATAAGGAATCACTTCTGAAATAGCATTAATTGCCTCATGGTTCGTATCACGAGTCGCTTGAGAATGTCCTACCTCATAAGTTGGCATCACCGTTTCTAAATCAACAACTAATTCATTATTGATTGCTTTTTCCAATTCTTTTGCTAATTCTGGATATTGTTTTGAGTAATCAGAAAATAACTTATCCCATGCCTGATTTGATTCTTGCCCACGTACTTTTACGCTCTGTTCAAAATGATCGTACACCTCTTGTGGGATGGCGAAAGGTTCATGATTCCAACCGTACTGTTCCTTCGCATACGCTCCATCTTCTTCACCAAGTGGAGCCCCGTGAACTGCATTTGTTCCTTGTAACTTTGAACCATACCCAATCACTGTTTTAATCTCAATAATCGATGGTTTATTTACTTCTTTTTTTGCACATTCGATGGCTTGATCAATCGCCTGAATATCCGTTCCATCTTCCACGCGTTGAACATGCCATCCATATGACTCATAACGTTTTAAAACGTCCTCAGTAAAACTTTGTGTTAAGTCACCATCTAAACAAATGTCATTTGAATCATATAAAACAATAACTTTTCCTAATCCTAAATGTCCTGCTAATGAAGAGGCCTCACTTGTTACCCCCTCCATTAAATCACCATCACCACAAATAACAAAGTTATAATGGTCAATCAGTGGGTATCCCTCTTTATTGTAGCGCGCCGCTAAATATTTTTCAGCTAAAGCCATCCCGATTGCCATCGGAATCCCTTGACCTAAAGGTCCGCTTGTTGCATCGACTCCATCCGTATGTCCAAACTCTGGATGACCCGGTGTTTTAGAGTCCCACTGACGAAATTGTTTAATATCCTCCATGCTTACTTGATAACCTGATAAATGTAAAAGCGAGTAAAGTAACATAGACCCGTGTCCCGCTGCTAAGACGAAGCGGTCACGATTAAACCAATGACTATTCGTTGGGTTAATATTCATATGCTTTGTAAATAGAGTATACGCCATTGGTGCTGCCCCTAACACAACACCCGGGTGACCCGATTTTGCCTTATTAATAGCGTCGATTCCTAACGTACGAATCGCATTAATTGATTGTAATGAGATGTTATTTTCCATATCAGTGACCTCCTTTTATACCATCTATATCTTACCCTATTGTCAAATATTTTACAATATATTAGAAAAAAAGATATTTTTTCCTTACATCCTACAAAAAAGAACAAACTCAAAAACGATACTACTCTCATTTTTAATATGTTGCTTCATTTCCTTTATTTTATTCCAGGGAAAGAAAAAAAATGAAATATTAGGTTAATCTGACTCATTATTAAAAGAAAAAAGACCCTCTTCTATTAAAGGGTCTTTCTCGTTTAATGGATCTCCTCATTCTGACGTTTTGCCTGAATTTGTTTTAACTTCTCTGGGGTGACATCCTCACCATTTGGATCAATGACGCGTACATTTTCAATCGTATTTTTCATACTTTCTCTAAAGGTTGTTAAATATTCTTCACGAAGAGCCTGTTGCTCCTTCACCTCTTCTTCAGTAAGTGCTCCAGCCTTTTTCTTTTTAGCTAACTCGTTTAAACGGTTCATTTTTTCTGTTGTTAACATAATATATCACCTCGATTAGTCTTCCCATCATTAATATACCAAATTTATTATCAATTGATAACTCATAATGTCTAAAAACCTCATTAATCTTTTAGGTTCTCTCCTCCTTCCTCTTTGAACAATTTCCATATTTTACACTAACAATTCACTGCAAAAAAAAGAACGAACGTTTGATAAGTTATCAAAATACTGATATAATAAGGCTATGATTTGGAAGGAGGAGAGCTATTATGAAACCTATTACAAAAAGGCAACAAGCCATTCTAGACTTTATCAAACAAGAGGTCGATAAACGGGGATATCCGCCTAGTGTCCGTGAAATTGGTTTAGCCGTTGGCCTATCTTCAACAGCATCGGTTCACAATCAACTTAATCAGTTAGAAAAGAAGGGGTTCATACGGAAAGATAAATCTACCACACGTGGAATTATGATTTTATCGCCTGAAACAACAAACGAATCATCTAAGGTTTCCCCTCCCCAACAGGAACTAAAATCGGTCATCAATATCCCGCTGATTGGAAAAGTGACGGCAGGCTCTCCGATTGAAGCCATCGAAAATCCTGATGATTTCTTTCCCCTTCCCACCCATTTAGTCCCACCCCATCAAAAAGTGTTTATGTTAAACGTATCCGGGGATTCCATGATTAACGCGGGAATTTATGATGGTGACCAAATTATCGTTAAACAACAAAGCGATGCTCATAATGGTGACATTATTGTGGCGATGCTAGATGAGGGGCATGAAGTCACTGTTAAACGTTTCTTTAGAGAAGCTGAATATGTACGACTCCAACCTGAAAATGACTTACTAGAACCTATTTTTTCAACCCATGTTACGATTCTCGGTAAAGTCATTGGCCTATTTAGAACAATGTAAAAAAACTGTTCACACGACGTGAACAGTTTTTTTTATCTCGTTTTCAAATAATCTAAAACCTCATCGACCGTTTTTTCGAATGCTGCTACATTAACTTGAAACCAAACAACTTCCATTTGATTATTAAACCATGTATATTGACGTTTCGCATAGCGACGAGAATTCCTTTTAATTAGTTCCTTGCTCTCATCAAGGGACAGGTTCCCTTTAAAATAGTCATATAGCTCCTTGTAACCAATCGCTCGAATCGATTGAGTGGTTTCAGGAATTCCTCGATCAAAGAGCGAACGCACTTCTTCAACTAATCCTTCTTCATACATCTGATCCACCCGTTTATTAATTCTCTCATATAAAACTTGCCGATCATCCGTTAATCCAATCACACAAGCATCATAAATGAGTCGGTGTTCTTGTTGTTCAATCATTTCTGACTTTTTCATTCCTGATGTCGTATAAATTTCAAGCGCTCGAATCACTCGCTTACGATTATTCGGATGAATGGCCTTGGCCCCTTCTTCATCTACCTTTTTTAACATCGCATGTAACTCATCATTCGTTAAGTGCGCATATTTTGACGGGTCTGAATCCTTAGAATCAGCATCCTGCACAAATTCATAATCGTACAATACACTTTTTATATAAAGTCCCGTACCACCTACAATAATAGGTAACTTTCCTCGTGATTTAATCTCTGCAATTTTAGCCCGAACCGTCCGTTGAAAATCAGCGACTGAATAAGACTCCTCCGGTTCCTTTTCATCAATCAAATGATGAACGATTCCTTCTCGTTCTTTTACTGAAATCTTTGCCGTTCCAATGTCCATTGTTCGATAAATTTGCATCGAATCGCCACTAATTATTTCACCATTTAGGCGTTTAGCAAGCTCAATACTCATCTTCGTTTTACCAACCGCCGTTGGACCTACAATACATAATACATCCATTTTTTCACCTACATTACCCGTTTAAACATTTTTTCAATTTCATATTTTGTCATTTTTACTATAATCGGACGACCATGCGGACACGTATAAGGCTGTTCGCAGTAACAAAGACTTTGAAGCAGCTCCTTAATCTCATGCTCATTAATATATTGATTGGCTTTAATCGATCCCTTACAACTCATCATCACCGCCACCGATTCGCGTAATTTTCCAATATCAACTCGACGATCTAACATCACCTGATGAAGAATCGTTTCAGCAATTAATTTAACATCTAGTTGTTGTGCCCAAACTGGAACCGTCCGGACAACTAACGATTGGCCGCCAAACTCTTCAATTTCAAATCCAAACTTTAAAAGAGAAGATAGATGATCCTTTAGCAACAGTAACTCATCTGATGAATATTTTAAAACGATTGGAATAAGAAGTTCTATACAATCCCCATTAACATCTTGGAGAAGTTGATAGTTTTTTTCATACTGAACACGCTCCATTGCGGCATGTTGGTCCACAATAAACAATCCCTCTTCATTTTGAGCTAATAAATAGGTTCCATGCAATTGCCCAATATAATAAAGCTCAAGTTTTCGGTCACGTGTTTTCGTTGGAACAGAAACTTGAAGCGCCTCCTTCGACCTTGATTCTTCCTCTATCCTTCCCTGATGTGAAGGTAGCGCGCCTTTGGCCTCAACCATCTTCGGAGTATATGAGTGTCCGGATTTTGGTAAGGGTTCTCCACTGCTTTCATTCTCCTCATCCCGAATCACACTCTTATTAACATACGATACAGATGGCGTCGATGTTTGATAAGAAGACGTCTTTGATTTTGGGACGGTGATAGGCGAAGAAGGCTCTCCTTCTCGAACAGACTCCTCTAGTTTCGGTTGAATCAATCGTGGTTCTGGTTCAACTGTCATCGCTTTAACAAATGGATTCGGAATGTATTCTACTTGTTGCAACACATTTTTAATCTCTGTATAAATAAATGACTTTAACGACTCCTCCTGTGAAAATCGCACCTCTAGTTTTGCTGGATGGACATTCACATCCACGAGCATTGGATCAAAAGTTAAATGGAGGACAACAATCGGATACTTATCTTTAGGTAATAACGTATGGTACGCCTCCAAAATGGAACGCGTGATAGGATAATGACGGATGGCACGCCCATTCACAATAAGCGTGATGTAATTTCTTGAGGCCCGATTAATAATAGGGTCACTAATAAAGCCTTCAATCTCATACGTATCATTTTTAGCTTTAATCGGTATCATTTTCTTTGCAATATCAAATCCATAAACACTAGCAATCACGCTTTGCAGATTGTTTTGTCCATTTGTTTGAAATAACAATCGTTGATTATTAAATAACTTAAATGCAATATTCGGATGAGATAACGCAATTTTATTCATATAATCGGTGATATGGCTCAGCTCCGTATTTAAAGATTTAATATGCTTCAGCCGGGCTGGCGTATTAAAAAATAAATGGTTAACCTCCATCTCTGTTCCCTTACGCATCACCCCCGGTTTAGAGGTGATCACGTTCCCGCCTTTAATATTTAAATGTAAGCCACTTTGCACCCCATCGGACGTCTTGACATGAACATCGGAAACTGAGGCAATCGACGGTAAGGCTTCCCCTCGAAAGCCGAGAGTTTGAATCCTAAAAATATCATATTGCGTTTTAATTTTACTTGTCGCATGGCGTTCAAACGCAAGGTGGGCATCTTCCTCATTCATTCCCTCACCATTATCAATAACCTTAATTTGTCGTATTCCTGAATCTTGTAAATGAACCTCAATACTTGTACTCTGAGCATCAATCGCATTTTCGAGTAACTCTTTAACAACTGAAGCGGGACGTTCAATAACTTCTCCCGCTGCAATCATATTAGCTAATTGATCGCTCATTCGTTGTATTTTCCCCATAACCTACCTACTTTCGTTGATTCATTTTCACTTTTAATTCATACATGACATTCATTGCCTGCATCGGTGTTAATTGATATAAATCGATGGCCTCTAACTCCTTAATAATCTCTTCATAAGGATGCGGTTGTGGGATTGAAATTTCTTGAGGAACCTCTTTTTTCGGTCTCTGTACCTTTTCAAATAAAGAAAGTTGTCCCGGTTCAATATTTGGGACCACAACCTTCGGCATCACGTCATTCACGACGGACTCTTCTTCTTTCACCTCGTCATCTCCATTGACAGTTTGATCCTGAATCTTCCATTTTTCTTCCTCAACATCTTGCATGTTAGACGAAGAATGAATCGATAGTTTATCTTGTTCTAAGGCGTGTAATAACTCTTTCGCTCTCGTAATGAGTGGTTTAGGTAACTTCGCGATTTCCGCCACATGAATCCCGTAACTTTTATCTGAAGGTCCTTCCATCACCTTATGCATAAAAATTAATTGTCCCTCATGCTCCTTAGCACGTACATGACGATTTTCTAGATGCGCACACTTCTTTTCAAGCTGTGTTAATTCATGATAATGCGTCGAAAATAATGTCTTCGCACCAATTTCATCGTGGACATATTCAATAATTGACTGTGCTAACGCCATCCCATCAAAGGTTGCCGTCCCACGTCCAATTTCATCTAATAAAATCAAACTATTCTTTGTCGCGTGTTCAATCGCATAATTCGTTTCCATCATCTCTACCATAAACGTACTATGTCCCGAAACTAGGTCATCGGCTGCCCCAATGCGAGTGAAAATCTGATCAAAAATAGGAAG
Organism: Turicibacter sp. St.80E1; assembly: GCF_059728495.1. Taxonomy (NCBI): domain Bacteria; kingdom Bacillati; phylum Bacillota; class Erysipelotrichia; order Erysipelotrichales; family Turicibacteraceae; genus Turicibacter; species Turicibacter sp. St.80E1. The sequence continues at coordinate 1,666,676 of NZ_AP039386.1, forward strand.
GTTCGCATAGCTGGCCGGAACAAAGCACCCCATTTGTGCCATAACAGAAATCAAAGCCATCTGACGCATATACGTCGATTTCCCCGACATATTCGGTCCCGTGATTAATAACACAGATAAATCATCGGGCATGATGCAATCATTTTCAACGTATTGCGCATCCTTTAGTACACGTTCAACCACAGGATGGCGCCCGTCTCTAACCTCAATAGTATGGTTTTCATTCAACTGAGGGCGAACATATCGACTTTCTTCACTAATCGTTGCAAAAGCTTGTAAAACATCAAAATATGCCATGATTTTTGCAATCTGTTGAATCTTAGGAATATCATTTTTAATGAGTTGACGTAATTCTAAAAACAGTTCATATTCTAACTGGATTGATTTTTCTTCGGCATTTAAAATTAAATTTTCTTTTTCTTTTAACTCCTTTGTAATAAAACGTTCAGCATTCACAAGCGTCTGCTTACGCTCATATCCAGCATCGTCTGGAATTAAATGAAGATTGGCTTTGCTAATTTCAATATAATAACCAAATACTTTATTATACTTGATTTTTAACGAACGAATTCCGGTTTTCTCACGTTCAGCTGCCTCTAACGCTAAGATCCATTCTTTTCCGTGAGAGACGATATATCGATATTCATCCAACGTTTCATTATAACCTTCCTTAATAATCCCACCTTCTTTAATACTAAGCGGCGGATTATCGACCAACGCCTTCGATAGTACAGACGTTATATCTGTACAATCTTCTAGCTTATCCAATTGTTGTTGAATCGTTGGCATCGGCAATGTGGATAATAACGTTTTAATCATTGGAATTTGTAAAAGCGATGAATTTAACTGAAGTAGGTCTCGTGCATTCGCATTTCCAAAACCAATACGTCCTGACACACGCTCTAAATCGTAGACTTCATCCAGGTGTTGTTTTAGCTCCTCCTTTAACATAAAATCATTCATAAAAGCTTCAACCACATCGAGTCGTTCTTCGATCACGCCCTTATCGATAGACGGACGTTCAATCCATTGTTTCAATAGTCGGCTCCCCATTGCCGTTTTCGTTTTATCCAATAACCAAAGTAATGAACCTTGTCGTGCTTTCGAACGAATCGTTTCAGTCAACTCTAAATTTCGTCGCGAATTATAATCAATGCTTAAATAGCTATCATTTTTTGTTAAACTAATCGGCTGCAAGTGTCCAAGTGCGCCTTTTTGCGTCCGTGTTAAATAATTAATTAAACGCCCAAAGGCATTTCTTAATCCTTCGTCTTTAATTTCCTGTGCCAAAAGTTGATATTCAATAGGAATTTCACACGATTCTTCCATAGATAGAACAAGGTGTTTAAGGGCCCTTAAATTATCAAACATTTGAATATTAACATCGGCTCCTACAACAATTTCTTTACACCCTAAACTAATCAATTCTCCTACTAATAACTGGTCTTCCTTTGGCAGACGCATGGCATAATTTTCTCCCGTTGATAAATCACAATATGCCACCGTATAGGCATCTGGACATGAAAAAACTGAGAGGATAAAGTTATTCTCTTTCTCATTTAAAGCTGTTTGATTCATCACCGTTCCAGGGGTTAATAATCGAACGACCTCTCGACGAACAACACCCTTCGCACTCGTAGGATCCTCCACCTGTTCACAAACGGCAACCTTATACCCTCGTTCAATGAGGCGGTTCATATAAGTATCGGCGGAATGATGAGGTACTCCACACATAGGGACGCGCTCCGCCGTTCCCGCTTCTCGCCCAGTTAACGCAATTTCTAGTTCTTTAGAAGCAAGTTGGGCATCCTCAAAAAATAATTCATAAAAATCTCCTAATCTAAAAAAAACAAAGGCGTCTTGATAGTTTTCCTTTATCGTTAAATATTGTTGCATCATCGGTGTATATTCATTCTTATTGCGCATGCTAAAAACTCCTTCTTCTTTTACACATTCTTATATTATAGCATAAATTGTCGAAACGATAGCTTTAAGAATTATTCATTTTGCTTATCGCCATCCATTACGGGTTAAAAGGCAGAGAAAACTCATCAACACGATTTATACTAAAAAAAACTTACGATTCCCCCTATCAAACGAGCCCTAAAACGGTATACCTATTTATCTACCTCTATAAATATCACTGTCATTCCGTTCCCCTTTTAGGAAACTTACCTGATATCTAATCGACAAGCTATACAGGACCTTACTCATTGAGCTCAAGTTTTTTCTATAAAAAACCTATCTAGACTTATATATGGACATTTTTACGTTTTTTTAATCATCATTGTCCTAAACTCCTCAAAATAAAAAAAAAAGAATAAGGCATTCCTGCCTTATTCTCCTCTAAAAGGTGAACTTTTCAAAAAGTTCGGGTTAATTTGTTGATCGATTTCATCATCTTCATCATCTGTATCAACATCGTTTTCAACAGGTCCTAAGATTGAAACGCGCATTTTTGTTTCCCCGATGACTTCAACCACAATTTCGAACTCAACTTCAACCACAATTTCACCATCTTCAATTCTTGCATCCACACAAGTTGGTTGTTGAATCGTTCTAGCAATGACTTCATCACCTTCATATAAACAATCACGAATTGTACGATGAACATTAACTTGGTCATCATATTCAATAGTTTGACGCGCCACTTCTGTTTGCGTATTATCCGCAAATGAGTACCATACGTTAATATCATACATACCTTTTACATCAACAGCATTATCACATTTTCTAGCTCCAAATTTATGATTAATGATCCAGCACCCTAAAATACTATCTGCAGGACTTCTTAAATCATTAAGAGGTGATGTGATTTTAAATCTTTTTTTCCCTTTACCAATCACGGCTTTTGTTACAATTTCACGAATATCATTCATCCTGAATACCTCCTCACTGATACTATATTCAGCTCTTCACCTATTTGATACTTAATTAAATCATTTTATAAGGTTTTCTTTTTCGTAGGAAAAGTGTATTTGTCTTACTTCCTATCCTCATTCATCCTAAAATTAAAAACATCTTAGCTATTCACTAAGATGTTTATTAACCTTATACTGTATTATATGAGCCATCGTCGAAAAGAGTTCATTTAACTCAATTTGGATTTGAATATATTCATTAAAGAGAGGATGGTTATAAAGTTCCTCCTCTAACGCTTTTAACTCATTCTCTTTTTGAGATTTGGCATTAGATTTTCCATAATGGTCAAACTTTATAACTTCCTTTTGTTTCTTTATATACTCGTCATACATGGCGAGTAGTTTTTTATTTTGATGAACTTTTTTAGTTAGCATAACATATCGCTCAATCACAGGATCATTCGCTAATTTTTCACTCAAGCGCTCAAAAGACGGTAAATTAGTTAATACTATCATCCGATACCATTTCCCCAGTTAAGTGCCATGTTTTAGCCTCTGTAATTTTAACCTTAACAACTTGACCAATCTTTTTCTCATCACCTTTGAAGTTAACGAGTTTATTATGACGAGTGTAACCTGCTAACATTGTATCATCGTTTTTGCTTGTTCCCTCAACTAAAACTTCTACAATTTGACCTTCGAATCGTTTATTTCCTGCACGGAATCCTCGGTTAATAGCCTCATTTAAACGGTTTAAACGATCCTTTTTCTCAGCTTCAGAAACATTATCCTCCATTTTCGCAGCAGGTGTTCCTTCACGTGGTGAGAAAATAAATGTAAAGGCCCCTTCATAACCTACTTCTTCAACTAATGATAAAGTCTCTTGGAATTGTTCTTCTGTTTCCCCAGGGAACCCAACAATAATATCCGTTGTAATTGATACCCCTGGAATAGCTGCTTTTAAGTCGCGTACTAATTGTAAGTACATCTCACGTGTATATTTACGGTTCATACGTTTTAACACTTCATTATTTCCTGACTGAACAGGTAAATGAATGTGTTCCATTAAGTTTCCACGTTTTGCTAATGCATTAATCGTCTTTTCATCAAAATCACGTGGATGAGATGTCGTAAAACGAATACGTGGAATGTCAATTTCATGTAAGTCATTTAATAAATCACCAAATGTGTATTCATGGTCTTTAAAGTCTTTCCCATAGGCATTAACATTTTGTCCAAGTAAGGTTACTTCTTGATATCCTTCTTCCGCTAAGTGCTTAATCTCAGCAATGATATCCTCTGGTAAGCGGCTTCGTTCTTTACCGCGTGTGTAAGGAACGATACAGTATGTACAGAACTCATCGCAACCATACATAATATTTACCCATGCCTTAGTATGCCCTTGACGAGTACGTGGCATATTCTCAATGATTTCCCCTTCTTGAGACCACACTTCAATGACACGCTCTTTCCCCATTAAGGCATTATGGATATATTCTGGTAAGCGGTAGATATTGTGTGTTCCAAAAACAAGATCGACATGTTGATGTTTCTCCATGATTTGGTTCACGACTTTTTCTTCTTGCGACATACATCCGCAAACTCCTAATATTAAATCCGGATTTGTTCGTTTTAATGGTTTTAAACGCCCTAACTCACCAAAAACACGGTTCTCAGCATTTTCACGGATGGCACACGTATTTAAAATAATTAAATCCGCCTCTTCATGAGAGTTAGCCTTTGTATATCCTAACTCCTCTGCAATTCCAATAATAGCCTCAGAATCATGTTCGTTCATCTGACATCCATAAGTTTGAATTAAATACTTTTTCCCTTGTCCAATGTTTTTAATTGATTCTTCAATGGCAAAATCACGGTGGACATGTGCCTGTTCACGACTACGCTTACGAGCATCTTTAATGCTTGGACGTTGAAAATAACGGCTATAGTCCTTTTCCCCTTTTTGCGTATTTGCTTGTAACGATAATTCCTTTTGTTGTTCGTTCATTTTTATCACCTATATTTAAAGATTTATTCATCAACTTCATTCGCTATGTGACAAAACCTGAGTCACTTTGTCTATTATACATTACATCCTATCAAATAATCAACTAATGTAAACCACCCGTTTTGACACATAAAAAAAAGCTAGCACCTCATAAGGTACTAGCTTTTTCGCTACTGGCGTGATTCCACAATTAATTTAATCGCCGTGCGTTCTTCTCCATCAATTAAGATATCCGTAAACGCTGGAATACAAATTAAATCTTTACCTGTTGGAGCTACATATCCTCGAGCGATAGCAATAGCCTTCACTGCTTGATTTAATGCTCCTGCCCCAATTGCTTGAATTTCAACAAGCCCTCTCTCACGAAATGCATTAGCTAATGCTCCCGCAACTGAATTTGGATTTGATTTTGATGATACTTTTAATACTTCCATAGTAGTCCCCCTCTGTTTTTGTTTTACACAGACATTCTATGCACGCAAAAACAATTAAATGACTACTTTAAAGTAATTAAATGACTACTTTTTAAAAAGCAGATTCTTTTTTCAAATTGATACGCTCAATTGCAGTAGCTTTCCCAGTCTTTTCGTTAATATCTACTAAGACAGCATTTAGTTGTGCCGCTCCTTGTTCAAGAGCATTGAAACGAATAGGAAGCCCTGTTATAAACTTATTAATAACATTTTCACGTTCAACCCCAATTACTCCGTCTAAAGGTCCAGTCATTCCAACGTCCGTAATATAGGCCGTTCCTTTAGCTAAAACTCGCTCATCTGCCGTTGGCACATGGGTATGCGTCCCGACAACGGCACTAGCACGTCCATCTAAAAAATACCCCATCGCTACCTTTTCACTTGTTGCCTCTGCATGAAAATCAACAAATATAATATTCGTGCGCTTTTTAGCCTCTTCAATCAACTTATCTACCTTTTCAAATGGACAATTACTCATCGGCATAAAAGTACGCCCCTGAATAGAAATTACCGCTACCTCGTAGGCATTAAACTTAACAAAAGTTAACCCCTTACCCGGGTTAGAATCTGGAAAATTAGCCGGACGAATCAATTTATCTGTATCGTCAATAAAATCAAAGACCGAACGATTATCCCATGTATGATTTCCAAGCGTAATAACATTAACCCCTTGTTCAAGTAAGAATTTATAGTACTTTTCATTAATCCCTTTTCCATGACAAATATTCTCACCATTAGCAATAATAAAATGAGGTTTGTATTTCTCCTTAATTTTAGGTAGTTTCTCCTTAATCATTTCTCGTCCCAACGATCCATAAATATCTCCAATAAATAAAATTTTCATGTTATCCGCCTTTCTAGTCGTCAATTCACTCGTTGTTAATGATCTATCACTCGTTAAACTCTTTTATTTCTCTAAATAGCCCGTGCTACTTTCCACATTTTAAAGCCCTATCTTAACCCATCGTCATGAGGTCGTAAAAGACACCACATCATCTAAAGTTCACCGCGTCCCCTGTTCATCTAGTAAAAATCCCAATATCGGTACATCTCTTTAACTAGGGTGTGCCTAACGAGGATTAAGACACACACCGTAAATGATTCTTTCCTTACACATAGTAAAGAGCTATTAATGAATCCCCATTAATAGCTCTTACACCATTTAATACCTATTCGTTATCTTGCGGTTTCAACAGCACGTGTTTCACGAATTACTGTTATTTTAATATTTCCAGGGTATTCTAATTCATTTTCAATCGTTTGACGAATATCACGAGCTACTTGGTGAGCTTGAACATCATCTAATTGTTCTGGAATAACAGCGACACGAACTTCACGTCCTGCTTGAATAGCAAACGCCTTCTCAACACCTTCGAAACGGCATGCAATGTTTTCAAGTTGTTCCAAACGTTTCACATAATTTTCTAATGATTCACTTCTTGCTCCAGGTCTAGCAGCAGATAATGTATCGGCTGCTGCCACAATGACAGCAATTAAACTTTGAGGTTCACGATCCCCATGATGCGATGCAATTCCATCGATGACAACTGGATGTTCGCGATAACGCGTCGCTAACTCTATTCCAATCTCAACGTGACTACCTTCAACTTCATGGTCAACAGCTTTTCCAATATCGTGCAATAATCCTGCTCGTTTAGCTAACTTAACATCTTCCCCTAACTCCGCAGCAATTATTCCAGCTAAAAATGCAACCTCCATTGAGTGCTTTAATACATTTTGCCCATAACTTGTACGGTAATTAAGTCGACCTAAAATTTTCATCAAGTCTGGATGAACTTTACCAATTCCAACTTCAAATACAGCATTTTCTCCATATTCGCGAATGCGCAAGTCAACTTCACGACGAGTCTTTTCAACGATTTCCTCAATTCGAGCTGGATGAATTCGCCCATCTTGAACTAAGGTCTCAAGTGTAATACGAGCAATTTCACGTCGGATTGGATCAAAGCATGATAAAACGACCGCTTCTGGCGTATCGTCTATAATTAAATCCACACCTGTTAACGATTCAATCGTACGAATATTGCGTCCCTCACGTCCAATAATACGTCCCTTCATTTCATCACTAGGTAAATTAACAACATTTACACTATAATCACTTGTCTGTTCCGAAGCATATTTCTGAATGGCTAATACAATTAATTCCTTCGCCTTTTTATCGGCTTCTAATCGCGCCTTCTCTTCCTCTTCTTTAATATACTTCGCAACCTCGTGAGACATCTCATCCTCAACTTGTTTAAAAATAATGTCACGGGCTTCATCCATGGTTAATCCCGAGATTTCAATTAACTTTTGTCGTTGCCCTTCTAAAGTTTCTTCCACTTTGCTTTCTAGTTCTTTTAGTTCGAGTTGTTTTTCAGCGATGGCTTCATCTTTCTTTTCAAGTGCCATTTCACGCTTCTCTAAATTCAAAATACGGCGATCAATAGTTTCCTCTCTCTGGACTAAACGTTCCTCTAAGCGTACAAGTTCCGTCTTCTTCTCCTTAATGTCACGTTCTGCACCAACTTTAAGTCGTTGGACCTCTTCTTTTGTTTCTAAAAGTGCCTCTTTTTTCTTTGATTCCGCTTCTTTTTCAGATTTTGAGATAATATGTGCAGCTGTTTGTTGTGCTCTCTCTAACTCAGCCTCATACACCTTTTTTCTCATAAAATACCCAATAACTAACCCTATCCCTACTAGCAAAATGGAGATGATAATTTGTGACATAAGTCCACCTCCAATTATTTGATATACGATTATCCGCCATAGATCTATTTAACGGCTCTATAGTTTTAAGATAATTAGCATTATGATATAATACTACATTCTTTATTTTAATATTATTGTAATAACATGTCAAGAATTCCACCCCAATCTAACCAAAACTAACACCAAAAATTGGTGAAGGAGTTGTTCAAGAAAAAATAAAGGTTCTATAATATTTGGTGTGGGTGGGATTACTCACACCTTTTTGATTGCCATAAATATTAAGACAAAAAAAGAGACATAGTCCCCAAAATCCTATACAATGTAATCGGCTAAAACAACACGAAAGGATTGGGTTTATGTCTCACACTAATTGTATCTCAACTTTACTTGATTTAAAAGATAAAAATATTACTTTTTCAAAAAATTGTATCCACGAAACTCAGATTAAGAATGTTCGTTCTAAACTTATTTTGGGAACTCTTTCTTTTCAACCGACTCATTGCTACCACTGTGGTCATTCTTTTGACTCAAATATCATTAAACACGGCTTCAAAACTTCACGTATTAAGCTAGTCAAAATTTCCGGATTTGATGCTTATCTAGACTTAAAAAAACAACGTTATAAATGCCGTCATTGTGTCCGAACATTTACCCTAGAAACATCTCTTGTTAACCCTAATTGTTTTATTTCCACTCCCGTAAAACAAGCCATCTTTTTAGAAGCTAGTCATAAGAAATCCGAAACAGATATTGCACGTGAGCTTAACGTTTCTCATTCAACCGTTAACCGCGTCATTCATTCTTCCTATGAAGAACAGCCGCTTCCCTTTAATTCTCTCCCAAAAGTTCTTTGTTTTGACGAGTTTAAGTCGGTTAAATCGGCCGAGGGTCACCTGCCATGCGAAGCATGTATCCTCCATTGGTAGGGAACGGAGCAATGTCCTTCATTTTTTGTGATGCGTCCAATGGAAAGCTAATTGATATCGTTGAAGACCGTCGCTTAAGTACACTAAGGACTTACTTTATGCGATTTTCTAAAGCAGCTCGTGAAGGTGTAACCCACGTCGTCATTGACATGTACGCCCCTTATATGACACTCATTAAAGAGGTATTCCCTAAGGCTAAGATTGTTTTAGATAAATTTCATATCGTTCAACTAGTCTCTCGTGCTCTTAATAAAACACGCATTCGTTTCATGAATCAAAATAAAGAGTTTTATAATAAATTCAAACATTATTGGCGACTTCTCTTAAAAGCCCAAGAAGATCTTAATGCCACTCATTACTTCTATTCCAACTGCTTCAAAAAGATGATCTCTCAACAAGAAATTATTGACTTTTTATTAGCCCTAGACCCTGAACTAAAGGAGACTTATGATTTCTACCAAACTGTCCAACAGGCTATTAAACTTCGTAACCTTGAAATATTTCATCATGCCATTCAACACCCCTCTGACCTGCTTTCACACGAAATGAAAACAGCTTTAAAAACACTCACTCATTATCAAGATTATGTCAAAAATACTATCGAAACTCCTTATACCAATGGAGTACTCGAAGGAATTAACAATAACATTAAAGTCATTAAACGTATTGCCTTCGGATACCGTAGTTTCTACCATTTCAAAGCAAGAATTTTGATTATTCATAAATACACTTTTGAACAAAAAAAGAAGAGGAACCAAGCCGTCTAAAGAATGGCCTAATTCCTCTTGATTACATGTATAGATTTTATTCACCCACACGATTTGACAAAGAGCCAATAAATCCCTGTAAATTTCAATAGAAAAAGAGATAAACGAGTCTACCCAACTCATTTATCTCTTTTTTATTATTCCTCAATCATGATTTCCTCATGTCCTGATGTAGGAATATTCAATTCTGCTCGAATAAGGTCTGCAATTTCTTCCATAATGAATGGATTTTCTTTAAGGAATAATTTAGCATTTTCACGTCCTTGTCCCATCTTTTCTCCTCGATAAGAATACCAAGAACCGCTTTTTTCAATGATATTATAATCAACCGCTAAATCGAGAATCTCACCTTGTTTAGATACCCCTTCACCGTACATCACATCAACCTCAACTGTTTTAAATGGAGGAGCTACCTTATTTTTTACAACTTTAATCTTAGCAACATTTCCGACGATATCTGTTCCAAGCTTAATCGCCTCACCGCGTCGCACCTCAAGTCTAATTGTTGAATAGAACTTTAACGCTCTTCCACCTGGTGTAACTTCTGGGTTACCAAACATAATTCCAACTTTCTCACGAATTTGGTTAATAAAGATTGCAATTGTCTTTGTCGTATTAATTGCTCCAGATAATTTACGTAAAGCCTGTGACATAAGGCGAGCCTGTAATCCAACATGCGAATCACCCATCTCCCCTTCAATTTCCGCACGTGGAACTAATGCCGCTACTGAATCGACAACTAAAATATCAATAGCTCCACTTCGAACTAAAGCCTCGGCAATTTCTAACGCCTGTTCCCCAGTATCTGGTTGGGAAACAAGTAACTCGTCTGTATCTACACCTAATTTTGCCGCATAAGCTGGATCAAGGGCATGCTCTGCATCAATAAAAGCTGCCGTTCCACCTGATTTTTGTACTTCTGCAATCGCATGTAATGCAAAAGTTGTTTTACCAGAACTCTCTGGACCATAAATTTCAATGACACGTCCACGAGGATAACCACCAACACCTAAGGCCGAGTCTAACGCTAAAGATCCCGACGAAATAACCTCTATTCGAGTATCCGTTTTTTCTCCTAACTTCATGACAGATCCTTTACCGTATTGCTTTTCAATACTTTTCAACGCTTGCATAAGCGCAGCTTCACGATTATTACTCATCAACTATATCCTCCTAGATCCTGTTTTATTTTTTCTATCTACTTTTAACATACCCATTTTAGGTCTAAATTCCTTTAATTTATTTTAATAATAAACTAATTTTTCTCTAAAAGCAACAAAAAAGCGAAAACTTGTTCGCTTTTTTGTTCTATCTTACTTCGCTTCATCGAAAATATGTAAATTTTTGTAGATATATTCAACACCTGAGGCAACTGTTAAGACAACAGCTAATGCAATGAAAATTCGATCCACCGGCCAGTTGAAAATCTCAAATGGATAATTTAATAACAATAAAGTGGAAATCATCATAAATTGAACAACCGTTTTAATCTTCCCTAGCCATCCCGCTGCAATAACAACACCTTTTGAAGCTGCAATGGTTCTAAATCCTGTTACAATAAACTCACGAGCTAAAATAACAAAGACAACCCATCCTGAAATCAAACCATTTTCTAGTAAAACTAAAAGAGCTGCTGTTACTAATAGTTTATCCGCTAACGGGTCCATAAATTTTCCAAAATCAGTAATCATATTATATTTTCGCGCCACATAACCGTCAATAAAATCAGTAATTGCAGCTAATAAAAAGATAATTAACCCTAAAAGGTTCGCATAGGGAATTAAATAATTATTAACAGCTACTGTGTTGACAATTAAACTTGGAATATAGAAACACACAATAAAAAATGGAATTAAAATAATACGTAACAATGTTAACTTATTTGCTAAGTTCATACTCACACCTACTCAGTTTTCAGATTAATTTTTATATATTGATGCGGACTTGATGGTTGAAATTCAAGCGGTTGATTATCAACTAAAACACGAACTGCTGTTGCATCCCCGACATTCAGTTCTAACGTTCCAAACTGATCATTCGTTACTTTATGCTCAAATACTCCACCCGCTTGATACGTTTCCCCTGGAATTAGATTCTGCGTTCCTAGCGTCATACTCAACCAACAAGATGCGGTAAATTCTAACTTTAAATCTACCTCAGTTTTTTTGGTTGTCACATCAAAAACAAGTTCTTTATTTTGTTGAGAAATTAATTTTATATCCACCGTTTCATTCACAACAGGTTCCTCAGCCTTAGGAGCTTCATCCTGTTTTGATGGTTTCTCTTCACTGAGATCTTTATCTTCCTTCTTCTCAGCCTCAAGTAACGTTGAAGAATTTGGATTATTAATTACAATATTTTTATCCTCTTTCGGCTCTGCACTTTTAACCATATCAACGACATAAAAAATGCCTAGCCCGATGACTAAAATACCGCAAATAACCCCCGCAATCCGTCCTAGGTTTTGATTTCTTCTTTCAACCTGTTGCTTATGAATTTTTACCTCAACCTCTTTTTGAATTTGATTTCCGTAAAATTGTTGATACAACTCCCCAACATTCAACGATAAATATGTTGCATACTTTTTAATATACATTTTCAAATAAAACGAATCAAATCGTTCAAAATCACCTTGCTCAATACTTTTTAAATGCTGAATTGGAACACCAATTTTAGCAGATACTTCTTCTAGGTCAAGGTTTTGATTTTGTCGTTGTTCTCGCAAATAATCAGCTAATTGTTGATTGCTTTCTTTATTTGAAAAATCCATCTTGGCACCTCCCACAAACATCCTTTTATAAGCAAACTAAACTAATAATAGCATACCTATATTTAATAAAAAAGTAAATATAGGTATTTTTTTGTAAAGAATGGTTTATTTTCTCTATCCAACAGTTCATCAGATGACCCTGTTTAAACTTTAATCCTTTTCATAGGTTTAGTTAAATTCATCGATTCATACATAAACCCTCTATTTTATTAATAAAAAAAACACAACTAATTGTTGTGCTTTTTACATGAATAGCAATCTATAAGCCATGTTCTGTACCGTTGTACTCAAGCGGATGCCTCCTCGTACTCAGGCGGTAATTATCTGTCTGTAAAGTTTTCACTTTACCTCCCATATGCATTCATTTCTGCTTTAGGAGTGCCCCTACCAAATTTGGGTTTCTCGCTCGTGGGGTTTACCCGTTCCACTTCGTTTGTTTCCAAACGACATCGTCACTGTGGCACTTTTAAAGGTAATAATACCCTATCTAAAGACTTAGGTACGTTCCCAGCCGTCAGTTAATGATTAACTGCCCTAACTTATTGTTTCGTTAGGCACGAACACTACAATCATCTCAGATTGTGCGAGCATGGACTTTCCTCACCATCCAAAAGGACAGCGCAATTACCCAATTGCTATATAACATTCATTATGTCAAAAACAGACGAAATTGTCAAATGTAAAAATAATACAATACGTCTATAAATTGTATGAATTAAACATGAAATCTGATTAAAGATTAGCTTTTTTACCTATTATTTGATAAGATATAGAGTTAGGAGGTGTATAATTCTGTGGTAAATTATCCTCATAAAAAGAAACCAACACTTAAGAGTACGAGCGAAAAAACAATTTCATTTGGAAAGCGCGGAATGTCTTTTGAAGATGATTTAACAAAATCAAATGAACATTATTTGGCAGCCAATAAGGCGGTTATTCATAAAAAGCCGACTCCTGTTCAAATTGTTAAAGTTCATTACCCTAAACGTGCAGCAGCTGTCATTACAGAGGCATACTTTAGAACGCCCTCTACAACAGACTTCAATGGAGTCTTTAAAGGGAAATACATTGATTTTGAAGCCAAGGAAACTTTAAACGCTACTCTCTTTCCTTTACAGAATTTACACGAGCATCAAGTAAATCATATGATGGCCGTCAATAAAAATGGGGGGATAACTTTTTTACTCGTAAAATTTGCAAAATTTAATGAAATTTATCTACTACCGTGTGAAAACCTTGCAACGTTTTGGCAAGAATATAAATTAGGTAGTAGACGTTCTATTTCTCGGAAAGAATTTGCGCAATATGGAACGATGATTCCTGAAGGAGCTTTTCCACGAATTGATTACTTAAAAGTAGTTGAAGAACTTTTCTTATAATACTATAAGGTGGTGACTTAGATGAAGAAAAACAAAGGTAAATTTTCCTTCACCCTGCTCCAAGCAATTGGGACTATATTTAAATCCTTTATATTAGTGGGGCTGCTAGGGGGAATTGCTGCCATGATGATCGGGAGTTTTATTCTCATAAAAACAATTGAGACAGCTCCTGAACTCGATGTATCAAAAATTTATGCAACAGAATCAACAATCATTTATGATAAGGACGGAAATATTATCGATGAGCTCGGAATCCAAAAGCGTGAATGGGTTTCCTACCAAGATATCTCTCCTGTGTTAATTGATGCAATTATTGCAACAGAGGATTCAAAATTCTATGAGCATTCAGGTGCCGATTGGCAACGTTTCCTAGTCGCCCTCATCGGAAACCTTCAATCGGGTGATTTTGATCAAGGTGCAAGTACATTAACACAACAGCTAATTAAGCAAACACACTTAACAAGTGAAAAAAGTATTGATCGTAAAATCAAAGAATTATACCTAGCTATTAAAATTGAAAAACAACTAACAAAAGAACAAATCATTGAAGCCTATTTAAATTATTCACCTTTCGGGGGTGGAATCAATGGGATTCAAAAAGCGGCAGAATACTATTTTGGGACAACAGCAAATGATTTAACCCTTTCTCAAGCCGCAACATTGGCAGGGCTTGTACAGGCACCTGAAAATTACCGTCCTGACCGCTATGCCGATTCGGCAGAAAAACGTCGCGATATCGTTTTAAAATTAATGGTTAAGCACGGTTATATCACAAAAGACTTAGCAAATCTCGCTGCTGCTGAACCGATTACTGATATGCTCGTTTATCATAAATCAGATGAATTCGATAATACGAAGTATCAGTCATTCATTGATGCCGTCTTAAATGAAATCGAAAACAAATATGATTTAGACCCTTACTCTGGTCTTCAAATCTACACGACTTTAGACCCTGAGGCGCAATCACTTGTTTACGATATCCAAAACTCTAACAAGTATGTTGATTGGTCGGCAACTGGATTAGCTAAGTCAACAGATGTTCAATCAGGAATTGTTTTTATGGATACCCAAACCGGACAAGTTCGTGCGATTGGTGGTGGCGTTAATGAAGAAGGCGTAGAGCGTGGAGTTAACTTTGCGACACAATTAAAACGTCAACCGGGTTCAACCGCTAAACCCATCTTCGCATATGGACCGGCGATCGAATATTTAAAATGGGGATCTGGGACAACACTTGATGATGAATTATATACCTATCAAGATGGAAGTGGACGTATTGTCCATAACTATAACCATGAATATCAAGGGCGTATGACAATCCGTTATGCCCTTAACAAATCATTAAACGTTCCTGCCGTAAAAGCCTTTAATGCTGTAGGAGCAAAAGATGTTCAAGCCTTTGCTGAAAACTTAGGATTTGAGTTTAACGATGAAGAAACATTATATGAATCAATGGCCATCGGTGGAGCTTCAACAGGATACTCGCCTCTTCAAATGGCAGCGGCCTATGCAACATTTGGAAATGGTGGAATCTATAACGAGCCGATTACAGTTGAAAAAATTATTACAAATGATGGAACTGTCATTAAGGCAGACCAAGAATCTCATCGTGCAATCAGTGAGGAAACAGCCTATTTACTAACAGATATGCTACATACCGTTATGACTGAGGGAACAGGAACAACAGCTAATGTCGGTAGCATGTACTTATCTGGAAAAACAGGAACAACAAACCTTGATCCATCTGAACGTTCAAAATATGGATATCCTGACAATGCCATTCGCGATTCATGGTTTGTTGGTTATTCTAATTACTATACTGCCGCTATTTGGACAGGATTTAATGAAAATAAAGACGGATACATTACACAATCCTCACAATCTAAACCATGGTATGTCTTCAACACATTGATGAAGTACTTAAATCCTGCAGGATATGAGGAACCTAAGCGTCCAAGCAGCATTCAATCCCATTCAATCGAGCAAGAAAGTGGTGATAAAGACGGTGAAGTACAATCGCCATCGAAATTTACACCAAGTCAATATATTTCATCTGAGTTATTTATTAAAGGACATGGACCTAAGGGAACATCTACTCGTTTCCAACAATTAAGTACCCCTAAAAACTTTGCAGGTTCTTATACAGGTTCAGCTCTTCAGTTTTCATGGGACCATATCAAAGGATATACACTTTCAACCTCTGAAATCACTTCTCAGATTGCTAACGCCGCAAGTTTAGCAACAAAGGCAACGAATATTAGTCAGATGCCTAAATTAAATCCAACCGAATCTGAACTGCGCATGATGCTAAAACAAATTCAGATTATCGGAGCAACAGTTTATGATGTTTATGCACGAGATTACGCTGGTAGTGAAGTCTTACTAGGTTCAACCACAAGTAATGCCTTAACAATTGATAATGTTTCAATTGGTGATATGGCACGCTACAAGGATTTCTACATTCGTGCACGTTACGAAAATTCAGGTGCCCTAACAAGTGAAAACTCTAATTCTATTACAATCAACTGTGAAAATTGCTCAAAACCTGTGACCATCCCTAATATGAAAGGTTGGACAAAACAACAAGTTGAAGAATGGGCATCAACAAATGGAGTTAATGTTTCTTACTCGGAAACAGCATCAAATGAAGTAGATGCCGGTCTTGTTCTTTCAACCTCTCCGGCAACAGGTACAATTTTCCCAGGTGAAACATTAAGTGTTGTCATCGCGTCGGCTCAATTAGTTGTACCAAACTTTAAAAATGAGTCTGATTTCATTAGTCAGTATCAAGCGTGGGCTTCATTAAATTCAGTCAATGTCTCAATTAAAGAAGAATTCCATGCAACATTACCAAAAGGAGCTTATATTGGTTCAAATCCTGGAATTGGATCGGCTATTTCCCCAGGTTCAACCTTAACCATTACTATTTCAAAAGGACCTAAAGGCAATGATTCAACAACGCCGCCACCAAGTACTGGACCTGACCAATCACCCGATCAGTCACCTGATGACCTTCCAGATGATGAGAACTCAGGCATTCTAGGATTTCCTGAAAATGATGACTCAACAGACTAATTAAATAAAATAAAAAGGATTCCTTTCTGATGTGCACCCCAAATGTTAGACTAAAAAATCTAACGTTAGGGGTGTTTTTTCTATGGCTAAATATAGTCCAGAATTCAAATTAAGGATTGTTAATGAATATTTACAAGGGACTTTAGGTTATCGATCGCTTGCTAAGAAATATCAGATTCCAAGTCAATCACAAATTGAAACATGGGTTAGACAGTATAAACAAGAAGGAAAAAACGGATTACAACCAAAAGAAAAACAAGTATATACTGGAGAATTTAAATTAAATGTATTAAACTATATCAAGACAACAGGTGCTTCATATAGCCAAACTGCTATTCATTTTGGAATATCAGATATAGGAACGATTGCGAATTGGAATGCAACGTTTCTAAAAGGCGGTGTAGAGGCATTACTTAAACCGAAAGGAGGGTCTCAAAGCCCTATGCCAAAATTAAAAGCATCTAAACAACCGAAAACTTTAACACGTGAACAACAATTAGAAGAAGAAATTAAATTACTCAGAATTGAGAATGAATACTTAAAAAAGTGTCACGCCCATGGGATTACGCCATGGAACCAAAGAATCAAATCGAGACAAGAATCATCCAAGAATTAACGGCTAATTTTAAATTAAGTGATATTTTAAAGGTCACAAAATTTCCTAAATCAACCTATCATTATTGGGTTAAAAAGATGGCGCAAGAGAATCCAGATCAAGAACTTGAAAATCTTATTTTAAGCATTTTTAAAGAAAATGATGAGAATTATGGTTATCGTCGAATCACAGATGAGCTTCATCATCGAGGTCATCGGGTTAACCATAAGAAAGTCTATCGTCTGATGAAAAAGCGTGGAATTATTTGCGTTAAGTTTAGTCATAAATCACGTAAATATCGTTCGTATAAAGGAACTGTTGGAACAGTGGCTAAGAATCGAATTAACCGCCGATTTAATACCCCTTATCCGTATCAGAAATTGACAACAGATGTGACTGAGTTTAAAACGCAGGAAGGAAAGAAATTATATTTAAGCCCAATCATGGACATGGCAACCGGTGAAATTTTGTCCTATTCAATGAGCCATAAACCTGACTTGAATTTTGTCATGGAATCTCTGAATCAGGTCCTACCTATTCTCAAACAAGCAAAATATAGAATAACCCTTCATTCCGATCAAGGTTGGCAGTATCAACATCAAAAATGGGTTAAAGCATTAAAAACACATAAAATTTTTCAAAGTATGTCACGAAAAGGAAATTGTCTAGATAATTCACCGATGGAAAACTTCTTTGGAATCCTTAAACAAGAAATGTACTATGGAAAGACATTTAAAACCTATGAGGAGTTAAAAGAAGCCATTGAAAACTATATCTACTACTATAATCATAAACGAATTAAAAGAAAATTGGCTGGTATGAGTCCAGTCAAATACCGAATTCGTACCAGCCAATTAGCTGCATAATATTAAGTTCAACTTTTGGGGTTCACTACATTCATGGAGTCCTTTTTATTTTGCCTTCTTTATTAATTTCTTCCCTTCCTTACAATTTGTAAAGAGTGGGCAGGTTTCACATTTAGGATTTTTGGCCGTACAATGATATCTGCCAAAGAAGATCATTAAATGGTGTGACTTAGACCAACGATCCTCTTTAATTAACTTCATCAATTTATGTTCCACCTCTAATACCGTATCATCCGCTTTGGCGAATCCCAATCGCTTTGATACCCGTTCCACATGTGTATCCACCGCTATTCGTGGAACATTAAAACCAACAGATAGTACAACATTAGCCGTCTTTCTCCCCACACCCGGTAACTTTACCAACTCTTCAAATATATGCGGGACAACGCCTTGATATTCCTCAATTAACAAACGACATAACGCCTGAATATTTTTTGCTTTACTTCGATAAAGCCCAATCGTCCTTAAATCCTGTTCAAGCTCTTCAAGCGTCACCTCTAAATAATCTTCAGGTGTCTTATATTTTTGAAATAATTGCGCCGTTAGTTTATTTACACTTTTATCCGTCGTTTGAGCTGATAGTAACACAGCAAGGACCAATTCAAATTCATTCGTAAAATTCAACTCACAATGGGCATCTGGAAATAATTCTTCCATCACATCTATCATTTCTGCTGCTTTTTTCTTCGATACCATAATGTACTCCTTTAGCTTTACTCGTTCATCCAATCATAATAAAAATTGGGATCAACAGAAACCGTTTGAGTTTCTGTCGTCATCGATGATTGCTTACGTTGACGAAAGGCGATTAATTGTCGTTTAGCCTCTTCTACTGTTTTAATATTTTTTTTCTTCCAATCCAGCAAAATTTTATCAATATAACGGATTGATTTAATTTGATAAGAATTCATTTCCCGAATAGCTAGCTTAATTAACTCCGGGTCAAAATTATCCTCTGTCATCCAAAGATGAATGGTTTCAATGTCTAACGGGCTTAAAATCCCAAACTCCTGTTCAATCATACTAAAAATTTCTTCACGTTGGGTAGATGTAGCTTGCGTCTTTTGTTGTCTTAATAACGTCTCTATCTTTTCAAACAGAGGGGCAATCGAGTATTCCTCAAACCGCTTCCCTCGCTCATCCATTTTACTACTCACTGTAATATACTGTCTTTCAACAAGATTAATAAATAACACCGAGCAATTTGCCTCATCAATCGTCATATGTGTTGAAATATCACTAAACGTCCAGCCCGAAGGATTTGTTTTTAGTAAGCGAGCGAGCAACACTAACAACACATACTCCTGCTCGTTCAATCCTAATTCTTTATAAGTTGTTAATAATAACGTATTAAAATCAAGTAAATTATCTTTCCATAATCCGTACACCACAACCGCTCCTATTTCGCCTTAAATTGTAATAATACCTCTGATGTTTTCGCATCTAAAATGACATAAAAATCACCTTTATCATTCGTCACAAGAACTTCATAAATCGGTGTCTCACCATAAACACCTAAATAGTAATGTTTAATCACACCCTGATCGATAACATTCGCTACTTTTTCCTCTACTTGCTTTTTCGTCATTAAATCCTTCGTCTCACAGCTTAACTTAACGGTATTATCTTTAATAAAATAATAATAATCCTTACCTGATGTCAACTGAACCTTCGCGACATAATACTGCTCTTCGCCGTTATATTGCGATATTTCTAATACCTTTTTAACTTCCGGTAGCTTAGATAAGGACTCCTGATAGGTCAGTAACTGTTTATCATATTGTAAAACATACGAAGCAAACGAAATCACACCTATCGCAAGCAAAACAACAATTAAAAGGACAGCTCTTTTTAACCACTTATTTTTTTTATTCATCATCAGCTTCCTCCATCTCATTCTTTATATACTGAATTAACGTTTCTTTCTCATTTTTCAATTGATTCATTACAACTAAATACTCTATTTTCCTTAATAGTTCCTGAATCCACGGTCCCTTCGGACGCTGAATCACCTCAGCAATCACCTTTCCACTAATCAACAATTCGCGGCGATCACTAATCGGTAAATCAACCACCTGATACGGAACGTTTTCCTGATGGATAAATAATTTCATTTGATGGTAAAACCTTGCCCACTCTTCCCCATATAAATAAGTAAAATAAGTAGGGTCTACCTCCTGATTCAGGGCATGACATAATACCTCAATACATTTGCGTTCTACCCGTGAAAAAGGCCAGGCCGCTAAATATTCAGCTAAATTATCGCATGTTAATCCAGCCAATGCAAACAATATAATAGGATGTGTGATTGCTTCATAGCAACGTTGTCGATATTTATTTAAGCCATTAAAAAACGGGATGACTGACATTAAATCCATTTCATAGGCATCATTCATCGCCTTTTGAAAAAAGTCCCCTTTCACCATGCCTTCTAGTTCCTTTTTAACTCTTTCCATGGAAATCTGTTGTAATAATTCTTTCGTTTCAATCATTGCAGCTAATGTTTCAGCTTCTAATGAAAAACCAAGCTTAGAAACAAAGCGTATTCCACGTAAAATTCTTAAAGGGTCCTCTTGAAACCGCTCAGTTGGTTTCCCTACGCAGACAATTAACGATTTTTCAAGATCCTCTCGCCCTCCAATGGGATCTAGGAGCTGACCTTCTCGGTCCATCGCAATGGCATTAATCGTGAAGTCGCGACGTCTCAAATCCTCATCTAATGAGCGAGTAAAACGCACTTCCTTCGGACGGCGATAATCAATATAGTGGCTTTCCACTCGGAACGTTGTGACCTCAACGGGGATCTTCCCGATCATCACTGTGACTGTCCCATGTTGCAAACCAGTTGCTATTGTTTTATCAAATAATGACATGACCGTATCAGGCGTGGCAGAGGTCGTAATATCAACATCGTAGATTGGACGTCCGATTAACCGATCCCGAACCATTCCTCCAACAAAATAGGCCTCATATCCCGCCCCATTCAACGTTTCTAAAACACTCGTACCAGCTGCTAACAAGTCCATGACACACACTCCATCTCAAATTTATACTCTTCTTATTATACTGAAGATTAAAGCTTATAATCAACTTTTTATCATAAAAAAACCTTCGCTCGGAAGGTTTAATCTAATAAATGTTGTAATCCATAAACAAGTTCGTCCAATTCACCAACTTTACGAATAGCTAAAATAATTCCCTTTTCAAATGAATGACGACTATTCGACTGATGAATCAACTCAAGCGTTTGATATTCATCACTTACCAAAACTTGATGTTTTGCCAAGACACCAGGCATACGTACACTATGAACATGCGTAGAAGCTAATTTACGTTTTAATGCACAATCAAGGGTATTTGCAATGTAGGTTGCCGTTCCTGAAGGCTGATCCTTCTTATTCACATGGTGATACTCCACAATCTCAAAGTTATCAAAGTAATGCGAACAAATCTCCGTAAATTTATTAATTAAAATCGCACCGACAGAAAAGTTAGGCGCAATAACCCCCCTTCCACCATACTCCTTCGCCACTTCTTTCAAATAATCTACATCTTCTTTGTTAAAGCCCGTCGTTCCGATAACAATAGATTTTCCAGCCTTTAACATCTTTTCTGCCGCTTCCTTTGCAAAGGTATAAACCGTAAAATCAATATAAACATCAAAATCCACCTCTGCAAGGACCTTATCTATATCGTTATAAATAGGGGTTTCCCCTTCTAGACACTCCACTTCACTCACACCGGCAACTAACGTAATATCTTCCTCAACTTTCAATGCCTCAACGAGAAAACTTCCCATTCTTCCCTCTAATCCACCGACAACAACTCTTTTCATCTTATCACTCCTTTATTTGCCTATTTTATTGTATTGCAAATCATAAAAAGTGTGATAACTTCATCCGTTGTTAAGAAAAAATATTAATTCCCGTATAAACCGTTGTGCCACATCCAAAGGATAAGCTGACTAAAATAAAGCGCACCTCCTATTTGCCACTCAATACACAACCTCGCCGTAAACCAAAGGATTATTCAACACTAGATGGGCTTACTACACCCCCCTTACTAACACGAGACCACACATTTATCTGCTTAAAAACGAAGTTCATTTCACCGAACTTTGCCCTCTTTTTTAAACTTAACTTCTGCAACCACCCCCGGCTGTGTAGCCAACATAAGGTCCTTTATCTTTAAGGTCTATTGGGCCATATCACGTCTATTCGTCAAAAAATTGTCAAATTCCTTGACCTAAAAATCACGATAATTGTATATTTTAGAAAATTTTGCTATAATAATCATTAAATTATTCATTCAAGGAGGGGTCGCTCACATGTCATTCAAACTCTTAAAACAACTATTTTTTATTACGATTGGAACAGCACTCATGGCATTAGGAGTCGTTAATTTCGCCATTGTCAATCAAATGGCCGAAGGGGGATTTACTGGAATTACAATTATTCTTTATCATTTATTTGGAATTAGTACTGGAGTTAGCAATCTTCTACTAAATATTCCAATGCTCATTATTGGCTACCGTCAATTTACAAAACGTGGTTTTTGGTTAACCATTTATGGAACATGTATGCTCTCTCTCTTCTTAAGCCTATTTGAATCATTAGGGCATATTATTCCCCCACTACCCAACGATATGATTATCGCCTCAATAGGAATGGGGGTTCTAATTGGGACAGGGCTTGGCATTATTTTTAACGCTGGGGGAACCACGGGAGGAGTCGATATTATAGCCAAAATTATAAAAGATAAATTAGGGATTCCAATGGCGCGCACGATGTTTACCTTTGACGCTATTGTCATCGGGATTTCATTAGTTATCTTTCTATCATTTACCAACGCTATTTATACCATTCTTGGGCTTTATATCGCCTCAAAAATTATCGAACGCTTTCAAGAAGGATTTCAAGCGGGACATAAAGTCCTCATTATCTCAGATGCCTACCAAGATATTGCCGATGCCATCCATCAAAAAATGTCTCGAGGAGCTACTTTTATTCATGGAATGGGTTCTTACAATAAAACCGAAAAAACAATTATTTTAACAATTATTAATAAGCGTGAGCTCAATTCACTCAAAGAAATAATTTATACCATTGATCCTCAGGCCTTTGTGAGTGTGAGCCATGTTTATGAAACACTTGGAGAAGGATTTACCTTCGATGCCAATGGATTGCCTTACCTTGACTAATCATGCATAAGAGGAGCTGATAACCGTTGAAAAAAACTATACCTGTCGTCGCTGCCATTATCAAAAATGAACATAACCAGATTTTGTGCGCCCTTCGTTCACCTCAAATGTCACTCCCAAACTATTGGGAATTTCCGGGCGGTAAAGTTGAACCGGGTGAAACCTTTAATGAAGCCATTCGTCGTGAAATCTTAGAAGAATTAAATTGCGTGATTGAACCCTTACAGTTAAGAGACAACTATTTCCATGAGTATGAGAATTTGATTGTTCATTTCATAACGATCGATTGCCAATTAATTTCGGGAACCCCTATCGCCAAAGAACACGCTAAACTCATGTGGGTAGACGTCGATCAACTCGAAAAACTCCGTTGGGCACCTGCCGATATTCCGGCCGTAAAACGACTTTTAAACAATTAAATGAAAAGACTCTATTTCGAATAAATCGAATAGAGTCTTTTCATTTAGCCCATCGCTTACACTCTCCATCATTTTCATTGGAAACTCTCTCTATTTTTCTCAAAAAATGTAGAAGGATGCTTGAAAATGGTGGAAAATATGCTATAATAAAATCAATCCAAGGAGAAATCTAACCCCCCCCTAAATAATAGATTTTTCTCTGTTTTCTTATATCATCAAACTAATTTACAAAAAACTAGATGCCTTCCATAAGAAGGACGTCTAGTTTTTTTACATACCTACAAAAGCCGTTTTATTTATCCATCACTAGCCTCGTTTTTTGGAATCACCCAAAATAACTGAGGCTAGCAACGTTAATTTTTCATGAGCCCTCCATCCTCTCTATTTCATTTAATAACTAAGTTCGCGATAGAGTTGTGGTGGAATTTCATGTTCCAATTCTAGTTGAAGAGTAATTGGATTATTTCCACTTGCTGACAGGGTATTGGCTTTTCCTAAATAAATATACGGCTGAACATCGCCATCAAGTTTTTTAAATTTTCTTACAAATAAATGCAGGTGAATCTGACGCTCTACATTTTTAATTAAATTTTGTCCTTGCGGAGACTCCTGGGTTGTTTTATTTGGAGATTGCCACTGAAATGTCCGAGATGACGTCAGACGATCATCATAATTAATGCTTTCCTTAATATCTTTTTCTTTATGCAACTCAACAAATAAAAAGAAATTATTCTTATACGTCAACAAGCCGCTCCCACGAAAGGCACTATGTTTCTTATTATAATTAGCCACCTTAGCAACCTCCCGCATAGAATACGTTTCATACAGCTTTAAAAAAGGGTCCCCATAATCAGCGGTTGAAAATTCTTCCTGGTAACGAACAAGACCATAGGTCAACACATCATCTAAGTAAGTTTTAAAATGCGGAACTGATCGTAATTGATTAAAAACGGGTAAGGTCACTAATGTCCCACCTATCCAATCAAATGTTTGAACATATTGAGCCTGATCACTCAGATCATAATAGGTTTGTCCGAGGCATTCAAGGGCATGAGTGACACTTGTTGGTGAAACAGAATCCACATATTTTAAAATTTCCCGTGTTGCTAGTTCCTGGTTTAATGTCATCACTTCCCGGTGATTTAACAAATATTTCATGAGAATAAACTCATAAGGTCTCTTTAATGGCAGTTGAGATGACCACTCCTTTAAAACCTTTACAAAGGTGTCGTGACTTAGTACAGATTCTAAGAATAAATCCTTCTCTACCTGATAAATAAACTGTAAATATGTCTTAGATTTTTTGACAAAAGCTAACGGATCGGGGGCTCCCTCACACCCTAAATAATCACATAACATGTACGGAATCTGCCCGCGTTTCATCCGCTTAAACTCGGCATATGCTTCTTTGAGGTACATCATCGAATTAAATTTTTCGTTCTCTAGTTGACTAAGGATTTGCTCTTTAGAAATTGCGTCTAAAGTGACAAAACTATCTCCTAAATGTCCCGCAAAGTTAGTCGCCACAGCTACTTTTAAACTATCCTTATCATAAAAACGATCTCCACTAAGTGCAATTGCCATTAAAAAGGACTTTTTATGATTTCCAATAAAATCAAGAACCGTTAAAAATTCTTTATCTTCATTTTTCCGCAGTCCCCTTCCCAACTGTTGAATAAAAATAATCGGAGATTGCGTTGGGCGAAGCATTAACACCGTATTAATGCTCGGAATATCGATTCCCTCGTTAAAAATATCTACTGTGAAAATCATTTCAAGAGGATCCTCATCGCAAGCTAGGCGATTCATCATCACCTGGCGCTCTTTCGGAGAATGATTCCCCGTTAAACAGACACTCGGAACTGATGCTTCATTAAATTTCTTCGTCATATACTCAGCATGTTCAATACTTGCGCAAAAACCAATTCCCTTACGATAGCGACCATCATGCCCGTATAAATCCATCTGCTCTAAAATAAAAGAAACACGTTCATTTACTTTTAAACGTTTAGTTAATTCGTGAATTTGGTCTGCCTTAATATTACTCAAATCAACACCGTCGATATCACGAATCCCAAAATAGTGAAAGGGTACAATTAAACGTTGCTCAAGCGCATCACGAAGTCGTACTTCTAACGCGACGTGCCCATCAAAACAATCAAAAATATTAAAATCGTCACATCGTTCGGGCGTTGCCGTCATCCCTAATAAAAACTTTGGCGTAAAATAATTTAACAACTGCTGATAAGTTTCTCCCCCGATATGGTGAGCCTCATCAACAATCAAATAATCAAAAGAATCCCTTGCATAATTTTTAAAAT
Source organism: Turicibacter sp. St.80E1 (assembly GCF_059728495.1). NCBI lineage: Bacteria > Bacillati > Bacillota > Erysipelotrichia > Erysipelotrichales > Turicibacteraceae > Turicibacter > Turicibacter sp. St.80E1. The sequence continues at coordinate 1,693,048 of NZ_AP039386.1, forward strand.
GCCGGGACATTGTTTGGACAGTAGAAAATAAGTAATCCGCCTCTACCTCCTTAACATTGGAGGTATAAATCCCCATTTTCTTACCCGTTTTACCTAGCACATATTCAAACGTCTCCTTTGCCCGATACAAAATATCTTCACGATGAACAAGAAATAACATTCGATTTGGATTCACTTGCGCCACATCAAACGCCGACATATACGTTTTACCTGCTCCTGTAGCCGCAATAACTAATGCTTTACTCTCTCCCTTTTCACGTAAACGACGCAGACGTTCCATCGCAAGTTGTTGCATCGAATTAGGTTGAGGAATTTCACTTTTGGCGACGTGGTCTATCTCCATCACATTTTCTTTTTTAAATAGTTGATATTTTTGATAGCTTTGTCGATATTTTTCAAGCTTTTCCTCAGTTAAAATCCCCGCACGTTCCCAGAGCGTTTGGTAATCTGCTAATATTTCCTTTACCATCGCATCCTCAACAGATTTGATTAATTTAACGTTCCATTCAATATTTTGCCTTAATGCACTCGGTGTTAAATTAGACGATCCAATATATACCTCCACCCAATTCCCTCTCATGAAAAGATAACCTTTGGCATGCAAACCTCCCTCTATAGGCTCATCATATAATCGGACTTCAATATTTTTAAAACTCTGTAATTTTTCAATCGCTTTTGGTTCTGAAAATTGCTGGTAAGTAGAGGTCAAAATTTTCCCGTGAACTCCACGTTCCTTTAATTCATTTAACTTCTGTACCAATAATTGCACCCCACCAAATGTCATAAAGGCCACCGTGAAATAAAATTTCTCGCACTCTTCAAGCGACATCAGCAAATCGCTTAAAACATTTTGTGAGCCGTGATTTCGGATAAAGGTAGTTTCTTGTTCCATTTATCATATCATTCCTTTTTTATTATTAAATTATTATTATTTTACCACAACTATCTTAGATTTAACCCTATTCCTCCTAAAAGATAACGTTCCACCATCCAAAGCATTGTTATTTAAAGAGCCACTTATCTATCTAAGCATACGGTCGAACTCTTTCGCGGTGAACGCCGTCCTCGCCTCAGGTTTAGTTATAAAAATTACCCGCCAGCCCAGCTAGCTAAAGATCCCAAACATATAATTTAATAAAAAGATTTAAAGCCGTGAATATTTCTTACTTATTTTGCCAATAACAGAAGTGTAAGTGATAAGCTTACACTCCCTAAAATATTTTTCACATATAACTCTTCCTAAATTTATTAAATTTGAAAAAGCGTTCATCCCCCCCATGAACGCTTTTTCAATTTAAGGAGTTTTGATTTTCTAACCCTTTTGAATATTTTTTTTATTTCTTTATTTGTCTGAATATTTTTTTGATTATTGTCCATATTATAAGGGTAAGTTTTAAACTTACTCCCCCCCTAAAAACTTCATATTACTCTCTCCTAAAAAAACGTTCGTCCCCCCGAACGTTTTTTTTATAAATTTTAATGAAGGACTGAATAAAAATTGATTAATTAGTCCATAACTTAAGTGTAGGGAAAGCAGCTAGATAGAACAGAATAATTAACTCCCTATAAGTGGAGACAACAACTTCGTTGATTGACATCCTAGATTCTCCACTTATTGAGTTTGAGAAACTTCCACCAAAACTCCTTCTTTAATAAAAAATAATATCTTTCATTAAACAACTGGATTTTCTTCCCTGAAACCAGTTGTTTTTTAATTTTTATTCTAGCCCCCTCTTTTAAAAGGACCCCCATTATGCTATTAATAGATCATTCTAATCCATTTAAAAGAGAATAAATAAGGAGGTTCCTTAGATGCAACAAATTTTAAATACCCCGTTTGTGACGCGGGCATCGGATTCCCCTGAATTTGAGGGGCATTCCTTTATGCTCACTGTCTCAGAATGCGATCACTGTAAAACGTTATTACTAGAATCCAACATGATTGGTATTTTCGAATTTATCACTCAAAAAATCGAAATAAAAGATTCGCCCGCTAACTTTATGATGAAGAAGTATCTTATTTTAGAGAATGGAATGGCTATCGATCAAAAGGTTACATTCGGACGGATGATCCATTACGGCATGCTAGAGTTTAATGTCAATGGTAATTATGAGGATCCTCCCGCCCTTTTATTTCAAAGGGCCAATTGTGACTATCTTTCTCTTTATGATCTCATCCAAACCCATGAATCTTTTATTGGCGAGATGCGGCAAAATGTTAAATCAATTGAAGGATCTAATTGTTACATTCAGCAACTTGAACCAGAACAAGAAAATGAGAATGAATTTCTTGAAGGAATGATGATTAAAAAAGAGTTGATTCCCATCATCGATAAACACGACACCAAATATATCGAAATTATATCCTATGAAAAGCGCTATGTTCGGTTTAAAAACAAATTTTGTTATACGACCGTTTATTTCTTAAAACATCATCATTTAACAGCGGTTAAGTCCCCCGCCTTCATCACATCAGATGTTTATTTGTTAACACATCATCAATTCAGTCAGATAGTCATCTGATTAAGTTATCCATTTCACCTAATTTTAAGATCATTCCATTACAATTAAGATAAAAATCGACATATTTTATCAAAAAATGGTGAAAAATGTTTGATTTTAATAAAATATGTGATATAATTAAATCATTCCAAAAGAAGAATTCCATTCTTCTTCTGTTTCTATAAAATATGCTACTTTAAAAAAAGACATCCTCCCCCTAATGATGTCTTTTTTTATATTTTCAGGAATGAATACGAAAAAAGGAGATTGACTATTAAGTTAATCTCCTTTTTTTAGTCATTTTGACGTGAATTAAAAATCATAATTAAACGTAATAACTCCGCAACGGCCACCACTGCTCCTGCAACATAAGTTAATGCTGCTGCCGTTAACACTTTTCGTGCCCCCGCTTTTTCTTCTCCGCTATATAAAATATTCATCTCTGAAAGCTGGTTTAAAGCGCGTGCCGAAGCATTAAATTCAACGGGCAACGTAACCAACTGAAATAAGACGGTAATCCCAACGAGGATAATCCCTAATAATAGAAATTGAGATCCACCGAAAATAAATCCTAATAAAATGGCTAAATATCCAAATTTATTAGCAAAATTCACAATAGGAAACATTGCCGAACGGAATTGCAAAGGAGCGTAGGCATTCGCATGCTGAATCGCATGACCACATTCATGGGCCGCTACCGCTAAGGCTGCAAGCGATGTTCCGTAGTAAATATCATGAGATAAGCGAACGGTTTTACGTGTAGGATCATAATGATCACTCAGGCGTCCTCCAACTTCTGTTAAATGAACGTCCATTAATCCATTACGATCTAGAATACGACGAGCCACATCTGCTCCCGTTAACCCAGATGAAGCACGGACACGTAAATATTGATTAAATGTTGATGATAAATACGCCTGCGCTAACATCGGAACTAATAAAGCAATTAATAAATAAATCCAATACGATGAATGCGAACCCATCCCGTATCCACCGTAATAACCTCCATAATATAAGAACATTGTTCAATCACCTCTACTCGATTAACACTAAACTTATTATACACCATTTAAAAGTTAATCTTTAAAGACCATGAAATCTTTTTTGAGTTTTATACAATTGTTACATCAAATTCTCTAATAACTCTCGTGCTGGTGCTAATGTGGCATCCAAACGTAAAATAGTTTCTAAGTGAGTTACTGCCTCGCTTTGGCGCCCTTCCTCAATTAAAAACTGAGCATAATCGAATAAAAAGTCAGGATTGTCCTTATAATTCATCCATGCCTTTTCAAAAGAAGCCGCCGCTTGATCATAGTCTTCTAACTCTAAAAAGGCGATAGCTAAATCCCATTCAAAATGATCATCAAATAGTCCATTTTCCTCATAATGGTGAACATTATGGACCACTTCCTCATAGTCGTGAAGGGCTAAACAGATACGATTTCCTCTTAAAGCAGCCTCGACATCTTCAGGATCTAAATTTAATGTTTCATAGTACGCATCACGCGCTCCTTCTAAATCCTTTAATTGTTCAAGCGCTTCTCCTTTTAAAAAGTAGAGTTCGGCATTAAACTCATTATGTTTAATTCCCTCCTGAATCACTTCAAGGGCCCGATTCGCCTCTTCTTCCTTTAAATATATCTTACCGAGTAATGGGTAAATCGTGTCATAGCTAGGATCAAGTTCTTTGAGCTCATTAAACGTGCGCTTAGCTAATGAATAGTCCCCTACTTGATACGCAAGAAACCCTTTGTTAAATAATTGATCTGTATTTAATTTTCCAAAGTACTTTTCTGATAAGTTAAATTGTTGAAGTGCCTGTTCAAACTCACCGATATGACTATAACATGTTGCTAATCGATCATAGACGTTAACCTCTGCATTTAAGGCACATTCAATCAAATCTAAGTATAAATCTAACGCTTGTTCAAAAGCCCCAATATGATAGTAAAATTCAGCATACGCTAAGTGAATTAAATCATTCTTAGGTTCTAGGGCAAGCGCCTTTTTTAATTTATCTTCAGCAACTTCAAATAGTCCCTGAGCGATATACATGTCGGCCTCTAATAATAATACACTAACATTTGTTTCTTCGTCGCTTCCAGATAAAAGCTCTAACGCTTTTTCATCTTCTGCTAAGTCTAAATATAAGTCGGCTAAAAAGGTTTTTAAGTTCACCTCATTAGGATATTTAGCGAGCAACGGTTCAACGAGTTCAATGGCCTTTGAAACATGAGAAATAGCAGCAAAAATTTGTGCAATAATAAAAATTTCATCGTCCGTTGCATCAAATGCAAAATGTTGCATTTTCTCAATGATATCCTCTGTTAATTGTCCTTGTTCGTATTTTTCAATAAAATATTCAATTGCCATTTTAACACCTCTAATTTTCTGATAACGCTTGTAAATGTTGTAAAAAGTCCGGATAAGATATATTCATAGACTCAACATCTTCAATAACTAATGGTTTTTCTAATAAGAGTGAAGCGACGCAAAGCATCATCGCAATACGATGATCTTTATGGCTAGATACCTTAGCCTCGCAAAAATCCTCCATAGGATTTCCCTCAATAATCATTCCGTCTTCTGTCGCCTTAATCTTAGCTCCTATCGATGACAATTGCTGAACAGTTACATCGATACGATTCGTTTCTTTAACCTTTAACTCCTCAGCATCCTTAATGACTGTTGTTCCAACCGCTCTAGTTGCAAGCAAGGCTAAGATAGGAATTTCATCAATTAAGCGTGGAATCAACTCTCCCTCAATAACCGTTGCCGTTAGACGAGGCGTATACTCTACCTTTAAATCAGCTACAGGCTCGCCTCCAAAATAACGTGGGTTAAGAAGGGTCAAATTTCCTCCCATCGACTGAATAACGTCAATAATCCCGGATCTCGTTTCATTAATTCCCACATTATTTATGATAATTTCACTTCCAGGAACAATCAGTGCGGCAACTATAAAAAAGGCCGCAGAAGAAATATCTCCAGGTACAAAAACTTCTCCAGGTGTTTGGGGCATTTGAGGGCCCTCAATCGTAATCACTCGATTGAGCTTTTGATAGTGAATTTTAAAATCTTCAAACATCTTTTCGGTGTGATCTCTCGTGGGAATCGGTTCACTAATCGTTGTTCTTCCCTTTGCTAACATCCCCGCTAACATCACCGCCGATTTAACTTGTGCGCTAGCAACAGGTAATACATACGAGATACCACTTAAGTGACTTGGAAAGATATGAGCCGGAAGCGTTGCTTCCTCCTTTAATTCAATGCGCGCTCCCATTTGAGAAAGCGGGGTCACTACCCGTCTCATTGGCCGCCTTGATAAAGAGTCATCCCCGATTAATGTCACCGGTTTTTTCAAATAAGGAAACACGCCCATTAATAGGCGCGCTGTCGTCCCGGAATTTTTAGCATCTAAAACTGGAGACTCAATCTCAAAGGAGTCGATTCCCGGACTCGTAATCGTTAAACAGTTATTCTCAATGTGAGATTTAACGCCAAAGCTTTTAAATATTTCAAGTGTACTTAGACAATCTTCCCCAAGAAGTGGGTTATAAATCTGGGTTGTTCCCTTTGAAAGGCTACTAAATATAATAGCACGATGAGTAATCGACTTATCTGAAGCTACCGTTAAACTTCCTTTTAGTGACATACACGCTCCTCCTTCGTCGTGAATTCGCTAAGAAATTGTTTAAGTAACGTTTCAAGCCCCGCTATCGAAAATGAAACCAACTCGGGTTTAGCTAGTTGATTTAGCAAGACGAAGCGCACCTGTTTTCGTTGATTTTTTTTATCATGCATCATGTACCCTAAATACCGTTTAGCATGATCGACGTTAAACGGAAGTGGGAAATGCAGTCGTTTTAAATAGGTCAAATATTGACCGATAGCTAAATCAATACCAAAAATATGTTCACTTAAGTAAAGCGAAAATAAGATACCAATCGCAACGGCCTCTCCATGGGAAAGTTCCTTTTCATCTAATTCAATGGCATGTCCAAATGTATGACCAAAATTTAGATAGGCACGACATCCCTGTTCAAACTCATCCATTTGAACAATTTCCATTTTCACCATGAGGCTTTGAATTAATAACTGGGCAAAAGTCTCGTCCAAAAGGGCATCTAACGATTGAATTTGTAGCAACTGACGAAGTAAAGAGGGATTCGCAATAAATCCATGCTTAACCATCTCTGCTAACCCACATCGCCATTCCTTTTCCGATAGTGTTCTTAAAAAACGCAAATCATAAACCACGGCTTTTGGGGGATAAAAAGCGCCAATTAAATTTTTTCCTAATTCATGATTAATAGCGACCTTCCCTCCAATAGCACTATCATGGGCCAGTAATGTCGTTGGAATTTGAATAAAATCTATCCCTCTCATATAAGTCGCGGCAACAAATCCAGCTAAATCGCCCACAACGCCCCCACCGAAGGCAAGTAAACAGGCTTGACGATCGACTTGACTTTCGATAAGGAACGTCTGAATCTGATGATAACAATCAAAGCTTTTTGAGCTTTCCCCGGGAGTAATAATATAAGTTATCGTATTTTCCGGCAATACGTGTGATAACTTTTGATAATGTAAATCATAGACTGTTTGATCGGTCACAACAATCGTTTGAGTTGCCTGTTGTAAAAAAGGCGCTAGGACACTTAGGCAGTCTTCCCCAATGTAAATGGGATATTCACTTGATGACGTTTTAACTTGTAATTGTTTCATTAAAAATCCCTCATCGCTTGACGATGACGATTCATCGCCTCTACTAAGTTTGACATTTGATTTGATCCAAACTCCTCTAAAATTTCACGGGCTAACTCCATCGCAAGCACAGATTCTAGGACAATTCCGGCCGCCGGCACCACACAACTATCTGATCGCTCAATCATACTCTTTTCAACCTTTTTCGTTTCTATATGAATCGAATTCAAGGGTTGGTATAACGTTGGAATAGGTTTAATCATCGCATGGACAACCAATGGCATTCCATTAGTCATTCCACCCTCGAAGCCACCGTAGTGATTACTCGTTCGTATAAATCCTTGGTCATAGGCAATTTGGTCATGAACCTCACTTCCAAAAGAAGAACTTGAAAGCATCGCATCACCAAAATACACCCCTTTTACCGACTGAACCCCGATAAAAGCGGCCGCAATTTTGGCGTCTAACTTACGATCAAATTGAACATAGGTTCCAAGGGCCGGTGGCACATTTTTAGCGAGAACCTGAACGATTCCTCCTACTGAATCCCCTTGTTTTTTCGCATCATCGATATGTGCACACATCTTAGCAGAAACAATCGGGTCCACACATCGAACAGGCGAGTCTTGAATAGCCTCTTTAATTTCGTCAAAGGATAAATGCGTTTCCCCGATTGAAACCTTTCCAATTTGTAAAACGTGCGAAAGAACCTCAATTCCTAGCGCCGCTAAAATTTGTTTAGCAACAGCACCAACGGCAACGCGAATGGCCGTCTCACGGGCTGAGGAACGCTCTAATACATTTCTTAAATCACGGTGTCCGTATTTCATCGCCCCTACTAAATCCGCATGTCCAGGTCGTGGAACCTTTTTAATGTCGTATTCTAATGAAGGAATTGGCTCAATAGCCATGACCTCTGACCAATTTTTATTATCCTTATTCTTTATAACGAGTGTAATAGGCGATCCAAGTGTCATCCCATGGCGTACCCCACTTGTAATCTGCACTTGGTCACTTTCTATCTTCATTCGATCGCCACGTCCATAGCCTTGTTGACGGAGTTTAAGATCTTTGTTAATCATCTCTTCAGTTAACAAAAGCCCCGCAGGAACCCCTTCAATAATAGCCGTTAACTGTGGACCATGTGATTCACCGCTACATAAATAACGCATCCTATTCCTCCTTATCCTTTTATTAAATTTAACACTTCCTGTCTCATCGCTAAATCTTCTTTAAAAATTCCAGTGCTATAAATAGTTTTCGTGATTGCACCAGGTTTCTTAATGCCGCGCATCACCATGCACATATGTTCAGCCTCGATGACTACCATGACCCCTTTAGATTGAATCGAATTCGCAATTGTATCTCCTATCTGTTTTCCCATACGTTCTTGAAGTTGAGGTCTTCTTGAAATGACGTCTGTTACACGTGCAATTTTACTTAATCCAACAACCTCATTATTTTCCGGATAATAAGCCACATGAACTCGTCCGAAAAATGGCAGTAAATGATGCTCACACATCGAATGGAAAACGATATCTTGAACAACGACATATTGATCATATTCCTCACTAAAATAAACCTCTAAATGTTTTTTCGGATCCTCATGTAACCCTGAGAAAACTTCTTCATACATACGTGCGACACGCGCTGGTGTGTCAATGATTCCTGGTCGATTTGGATCCTCTCCAACTGCTTCTAAAATCATCTTAACCGCTGTTTCAATTTTACTTTTATCCACTGACATATTATCACCTTTTCACCTAGTCATTCGACATTTAAATATATATGCTATTTTATCATATTCTATATTAAAAATGACGAACATTTTCAAAATACGCGCTCTATGTCTCCCGTTATTTCCTATTATAAGACAAAGAGAGGGTCCTTAAACATCCCCCCTCTTTTAATCTCAAAAAAACTCTACTTCCCCGCACACCTTCTAAGCAAAGAAAAAGATTGTTCCCATAACCCACTGCCTTTCATAAATTTAACTTTTTCAAAAATGGCCTTCCATTGACGTTGCGTCATTCCTTCAACAGGATAACAATAACAACCATCCTAATGACAAACGAGAATCCTCCTCATACATTAAATTCTCACCTTATCAAAAATTAGAACCATTCTACGTGGCAGTTTATCATCGCTGATAATTAATCGTTATCTGAAACCGATGGTTATTTCTCGGTTATATGAGAAAAAAAAGCATAAAAGCAAGTTAGCTTGCTTTTATGCTTTCTAATGGTTGATCCATCATTGATTGATATAATTCAACATAGCGTTGGGCCGAATTTTCCCAAGAATAATCTCCTGTCATCCCTGCAACCATCAATTGGCGCCAAACATCTTTATCTTGACGATAATAATTTACCGCGCGGCGAAGTGTGTGTAGCATATCGTGTGCATTGTAATTTGTAAAACTAAATCCGTTTCCTTCGATTGTTTCTTCGTTGTACGAATGAACCGTATCGTTTAATCCTCCCGTTTCACGTACAATCGGAACCGTTCCGTAACGGAGTGAAATTAATTGTGATAATCCACATGGCTCATATAATGACGGCATTAAGAACATATCGCTTGCTCCATAAACTAAATTAGCAAGCTCTCCGTTATATCCTAAATAGATTCCAACTTGATTTGGGTATTTATCGCGAATCCATTGGAAATATTGTTCGTATTTCGCTTCCCCTGATCCAAGTAAGAAAAACTGTACGCGATCATAAATTAAGTGCTCTTCTAAAATGTGTGTGATTAAATCAAGCCCTTTTTGTGAGTCTAATCGAGTGATAATACCGATTAATGGAATATCAGGATTTACTTCTAAATTAAAGCGCTGTTGTAACTCTTCTTTATTTTTAGCCTTTAATTCAAGCGTTTCAACGGTATATGGAGAAACTAATGCCGGATCCGTTTCTGGATTAAATAAATCCACATCAATTCCATTAACAATTCCTGTTAAATCCGCTTGACGCATTTTTAAAATATGATTTAGATTCTCTCCATAAAAATCAGTTAGAATTTCTTTCGCATACGTTTCGCTAACCGTTGTTACCTTATTCGCATACTGGATTCCTAACTGCATGTAGTTAATTTGAATATCATCAAAACGATAGCCTAGATGGCGAACAGCATGCGATGAAAATTGACCTTGGAATCGTAAGTTATGAATGGTATAGACCGTTTTGGTATTATAGTAAAATGGATCCGCATAATAGCGTTGATTCATAAAGAATGGAATCAATCCTGTTTGCCAATCATTTGTATGAATAATATCTGGCTGGAAGTTAATATTTTTCAATAACCTTAACGTAACCTCACAGAACATTGCAAATTGGTAATCACGGTCCGGACAATCATAGATAGAATCACGATTTGAAAATAAAGGTTCAAACATTAAATAATATTTGATTCCCTCTAATTCAACACAGTTAATCCAGAACATTTTCCCCATGACTTCAACATTCGTCACCCAATAGGCCCCTTTTAATAACCCTTCTGGGATTTGTTTATAGCCCGGCAAAATCACACAAACATCATGACCTTGTTTGGCTAATGCTTTTGGAAGGGCGTATGCCACATCGGCTAGCCCCCCCGTTTTAATAAATGGATAAACTTCTGACGAGACAAATGCAACTTTCACCGGCTTAGGCCTCCTTAGCAGGATAGATTGTACGACCACAAGTGATGATTTTATCATTGAAGTCTTCTTCTGAAACATGTGGGAAGATACGAACGTTTCTTTCAACAATTGTTCCCTCAGGTAGACGTACCCCTTTACCAATAACATTTAAACCACTAGATAATACTTTTGGTTTATCTTCATTTGCACATGATACTGCTCCGCGTCCAATAATACTTCCTTTACCGATGACGCATTCTTTATCAATGATTGCTCCGTCAATGACACATCCTTCTTCAATAATTGTGTCATTCATAATAATACTATTACGAACAATTGCATTTGGATGAATATGAACACCTGGACTTACCACGCACTTTGTAACTGATCCAGCGACGATTGATCCATTTGAAATTAAACTTTGGCAAACTTGAGCTTTTGAACCAAATTTAGCTGTTGGTTTTTCCTCGCTCTTTGTATGAATAATCCAATTTGGATCATACATGTCTAATTGAATTTGATCAACAGTTGTTGTTAATTCTAAGTTAGCCTCTAAATATGATTCATAAGTTCCAACATCTTTCCAATAATCACGGAAGCGGTAAGAATAGACGTGTCCATGCTCAATTAAATGTGGGATAACATCGCTACCAAAATCTAATCCCTCTTTTTTAAGATGTTGTAATGTATTGATTAATACATCTGTTTTAAACACATAAATTCCCATAGAAGCTAAATTACTTTTAGGTTCTGCTGGTTTTTCAGCGAATTCTACAATACGTCCGTTCTCATCATCTGTTAAAATTCCAAAACGTGAAGCTTCCGCCCAATCTACTTCTTGTGCACAAACGGTTACATCTGCATTGTTATTAATGTGTTGTTCAATTAATGGACGATAATCCATTTTATAAATATGATCTCCTGATAAAATTAAAACATTATCCGGATTTTTACGTTTAATATAACTAATGTTTTGTAAAATTGCATCCGCCGTTCCTGTATACCATTGATCTGATGAATGCCCTTCACATGGTTGTAATAATGTAACTCCTGTATTTTTACGGTCAAAATCCCAAGCTTGACCTACCCCAATATGCTCGTTTAATGATAAAGGTAAGTATTGAGTTAAAATCCCAATATCATAGATTTCTGAATTTGAACAGTTACTCAATACGAAATCGATAATTCTAAATTTTCCTGCGAATGGAACGCTTGGTTTTGCTCTCCCAAGTGATAAAATGTCTAAGCGTGACCCACGCCCTCCTGCTAAAATCATAGCTAAAGTCTTCATTAAAAATTCCCCCATTTCTATCGTTTAAGCTGGCCATTAATTTTTATTCAGCACTACTTAGCACCTTCGAACCACCTAATATTATCACGCTAGATTCGGTATTTTTATCGTCTTTTGTCACATACCTCATAATTATTCTGTTTTATCGTAACCCGTTACACATCACCTATCAAGAAAACGTTTTCTCGACATTTTTATTTCTTTTATGACCCTTAGATGTTCTTTTTTGTCTTTTAATGAATGGAGAGAAAACCCCACTAGCCTGACTAAATCCGTTAATTTAACCAATAAAAAAATGTCTAACGCGAGGGGTTCCCCTACGTTAGACATTTTTGATGTGTGAGTACGTGTGTATGAAATTATTCTTCAGTTACTGTTTCTTCTACTTCAACCTCATCTGAGAAGTCTAAAGCAGCCATACGTTGTAATTGGCGGAATCGACGTTGTGCATCTTTACGATTAGCCTCTAACAACTCCTCTGCATGATCTGGATTAATTTTTGTCACCTGAGCATAACGAGCTTCACTCATTAAGAAGTCACGGTATTTATCCCAATTTGGAGCTTTTGAATCCAATTGTAATGGATTTTTCCCAGCCTCTAATAACTCAGGATTGAAACGATATGTTGGCCAATAGCCACATTCAGTAGCTAATTTTGCTTGGCTCATTGAGTTTGCTAAACCGCCTTTAATCCCGTGTGCGATACATGGTGAATAAGCGATAACAATTGATGGACCTTGATGTTTTTCAGCTTCCATCATTGCTTTGATTACCTGTGCTTGATTTGCACCGTGAGAAACTTGGGCAACATAAACGTGTCCATATGACATCGCAATGGCAGCTAAGTCTTTTTTCTTACCACCTTTACCTGACGCTGTAAATTTAGCGATTGAAGCGGCACGCGATGACTTAGATGACTGACCACCTGTATTCGAGTAAACCTCTGTATCTAAAACTAAAATATTAACATCTTCATTATTAGCGATAACGTGGTCTAATCCACCATAACCGATGTCATAAGCCCATCCATCTCCACCAATAATCCAGTTCGATTGTTTAACTAAGTAATCTTTTAAATCTAAAATTTCTTGAACCTCTTGATTCGAAGAGTTTGCAATTGCAACCTCTAATTGAGGAGCTAATGCTTTTGTTACTTCTCCACTATTACGGTTATCTAACCATTTCGTAAATAATCCCGCTAATTCAGCATCAACTTTTTCGATATTTTCTTCCATTAATAATCCGATACGGTTACGTAATGTTTCTGCTGCAATGTGCATACCGAATCCAAACTCTGCATTATCTTCGAATAATGAGTTCGCCCATGCAGGACCTTTCCCTTCAGCGTTTGTTGTATAAGGTGTTGCAGGGAATGATGCACCGTAGATTGATGAACATCCTGTTGCATTGGCGATAGTCATACGATCACCAAATAAACGCGTTAATAAACTAATGTATGGCGTTTCTCCACATCCTGCACATGCTCCTGAGAATTCGAATAATGGTTGAGCAAATTGAGAACCTTTAACCGTTGTTTTCGGTAATAAATCATCTTTATAAGACACTTCGTTGAAGAAGTAATCCGCACGAGCAGCTTGCCCTGCTTCTAACTCTTCACCAATTGGAACCATAACTAATGCTTTATTTCCTTTTTTACCTGGACAGATGTGGGCACATACTTCACATCCTGTACAGTCTAATGTTGAAACTTGAATACAGTACTCTAAACCATCTAATCCTTTACCAATTGCTTTTAATGTACGTGTTCCTTCTGGCGCTTGCGCCTTTTCAGCCTCAGTCACTAAGAATGGACGAATAACCGCATGAGGACATACGTAAGCACATTGGTTACATTGGATACAGTTTTCCTCAATCCATTTTGGAACAAAGTTTGCAATTCCACGTTTTTCATAGGCCGCTGTTCCATTTGGCATTGTTCCATCCGCATAATCAACAAATGCTGAAACAGGTAAAGTATCTCCTTTACTATGGTTAATCACATCAGCAATTGTTTCTACGAAATGAGGGCGTCCTTCAGAAACTTTTACCTCTTCGTCGGCTAAGTTCACCCATGCAGGATCAACTGTAACTTCTACTAATCCCTCTGCCCCTTTATCAATCGCAGCAAAGTTCATCGCAATAATAGCCTCACCTTTACGTGAATATAATTTTTCTACATACTTTTTCATTAATTCTTGCGCACGAGCGTAAGGCATAATTTGTTCATTTAATTTAAAGAAAGCAGATTGCATAATCGTATTTGTACGACGTCCTAATCCAATTTCTTTAGCTAATGTCACGGCATCAATAATATAGAATTTCGCCTCTTTTTGTGCTAATAACTTTTTAAAGCTATTTGGCATATGTTCTACAATCTCTTCTGCTGAATGAACCGTATTTAATAAGAACGTTCCACCTTGGCGTAATCCGCTAATCATATCATATTTTCCAATGTATGTATCCATTGAACATGAAACGAAGCTTGGTGTAGAAACTAAATAAGGCGCACGGATAACATCTTTTCCAAAACGTAAGTTAGAGCGTGTTAATCCACCTGATTTCTTAGAATCATAGGCGAAATATGCTTGCGCATATAAATCCGTATTTTCTCCAATGATTTTAATTGTATTTTTATTAGCACCAATTGTTCCATCTGATCCTAATCCAAAGAATAACGCTTCGGTTACATCATCATTTAAAACCATGATTTCTTCTTTAACTGGTAATGATTTAAACGTCACATCATCAATAATACCTACCGTGAAGTCATCTTTCATTTCACCTGATAGATTATCATAGATTGCAACAATATGTGAAGGTGTTGTATCTTTAGAAGATAATCCGAAACGACCTCCTACAATTTTTGGAGCATTTTCACGGCCATGGAAAATTGAACGGATATCTAAACATAATGGCTCACTTGTTGCCCCTGGTTCTTTCGTACGGTCTAAAACCGCAATACGTTCTACCGTTTTTGGTAATACATTGAAAAAGTATTCTGAACTAAATGGACGGTATAAATGAACGGTAATAACCCCGACTTTGCGTCCTTCATTTTTAATTAAATAATCAACTGTTTCTTTAATCGTTTCTGTGATTGATCCCATGGCTACGATAATTTCAGTCGCATCTTCTGCCCCATAATACATAAATGGTTTATACTCGCGACCTGTAATTTCGCTAATTTTCTCCATATAATCTGCAACGATGGCTGGTACTGCATCGTAATATTTATTTTGAACTTCGCGTGTTTGGAAGTAAACATCGTCATTTTGTGCTGAACCTTTTGTCACTGGGTGATTTGGGTTAATCGCACGAGCGCGGAATTCACGTACTTTATCATAATCTAATAATTTTCCTAACTCTGCATAGTCCATCACTTCGATTTTTTGAATTTCATGTGATGTACGGAATCCATCAAAGAAATGTAAGAATGGAACACTTGATTTAATCGCTGCTAAGTGAGCAATTCCTCCTAGGTCCATCACCTCTTGAACAGAACTTGTCGATAACATAGCAAATCCTGTTTGACGAGCAGCATAAATATCTTGATGATCCCCAAAGATTGATAATGATTGAGCCGCGATCGCACGAGCCGATACGTGAATAACTCCAGGTAATAATTCACCCGCAATTTTATACATGTTTGGAACTTTTAATAATAACCCTTGTGATGCTGTATAAGTCGTTGTTAATGCACCTGCTTGTAACGATCCATGGACTGTTCCAGCTGCCCCCGCTTCTGATTGCATCTCCACTAATTTCACTGGAGCTCCAAATAAATTTTTCTTACCTTGTGATGCCCATAAATCTGTATACTCCGCCATAGGTGTTGACGGCGTAATTGGATAAATTCCTGCGACCTCTGTAAATGCATACGAAACATAAGCCGCTGCTTGGCATCCGTCCATTGATTGGAACACTTTAGACATAAAACTTAACCTCCCTCATTCATAACTAGAAATATGTCCATTATACTATACTTAACTCTTCAAAACAATGATAGTAAAATGCTTCCATTATGATTCTAACATTTTTTAACATCATAATCAATTAATGGTGTAAACCTTTATTTTCCCCTTATCGAACCCATTCTTACCCTTCGCTTAAATAACGATTTAATTCGATAAAAGGAACGTTTTTTCATCTTTACTTTCTTAGTATACCTAACATTTATCAACTATCAAAGTTATTTGCTTTTATTTTTAAAAAACATTATAACGATTATTTTTTTACCTCGTAAAAAAACTTACAGGACTCATTAGTTTTACCATGAGCCCTCGTAAGTTTCACTCGGTCACACCCCAAGATTATTGCTCATAAATGGATTTTTTATAACACGATGGATCCTACTCAAACGCTAGGTCCCATTCATGAAAAGATAACGGCCTTCACTTTCAGTAGAATCCCCTCTTTTAACCTCTCCCTAGTCTTGAGAATAAATATCTCTCTTGACATACGTTGTATGTAAGAGTTCATGTGCCTTATGGCTATTAGGTTCGCCTAAATATTCCTGATATAAAGCTGAAATAACTGGATTTTCATGAGATTTTCGGATATGTTGTCGCTCATCATCACTATAAAGTGCCTGAGCCCGTTTACTTCTCACATCGACTCCTGCATTGTAAAGCGACGCTGGTACATGGGGTTGACCACCACCAGCTACACATCCACCACTACATCCCATAATTTCTACAAAGTGATACTGTTTTTGACCTTTTAAAATTTGATCCACCAGTTCTAAGGCATGCTTTCCACCATGAACGACCGCAACATTCAATGTTAAATCCCCCACCGTTAAAGTTGCCTCTTTTAAATCATCAACCCCACGCACTGAATGATAAGTAATTTCTTCTAGGCTTTGTCCAGATAAGACATCTGCCGCTGTTCTTAAGGCGGCCTCCATCACACCTCCGGTTACCCCAAAAATGGTTCCAGCCCCGCTGTATTCACTTAAAGGTTGATCAAAAGCCTCATCAGGTAAATGAACAAAGTCAAGACCGTACATTCGAATCATTCGTGCAAGTTCACGTGTTGTGATAGAAGCATCTACATCCTGCAAGCCGTTTGTCTTCATCTCTTCTCGTTCTAACTCTCCTTTTTTAGCAATGCATGGCATTACCGAAACACAATAGATGTTAGCTGGGTCTACTTGATTTTTTTCCGCCCAATAAGATTTTAAAATCGCACCAAACATTTGTTGGGGTGACTTGCATGAAGAAAGATGCGGTAAAATTTCAGGTCGATATTGCTCAGCTAATCGAATCCATCCCGGTGAACATGAAGTAATCATGGGTAAGACACCGTTATTTTTAACACGATCTAATAATTCATAGGCCTCTTCCATTATGGTTAAATCTGCACTAAAGTTAGTATCAAAAACTTTCGCTGTTGGGCCGCCAATTCGACGAAGGGCTGCCGCAATTTTTCCCCCAACGTGAGTTCCAATTGGTAAGCCAAACTCTTCACCTAAAGCAGCACGGACGGCAGGTGCCACTTGAAAGACAACCACTTTATCTGGATCATCAATCGCTTGAATGACCTCATCAATTGTTGAATGTTCTGACAGAGCTGCTGTTGGACAAACATTAATACATTGTCCACAATGAATACACCCTGCTTGATCCATACTCATCTCAAAGGCTGGTCCAATGTACGTTTGAAAGCCTCGTTGGTTAAAGGCTAACACTTCTGTCCCTGCTTTTTCACGACAGGCGGCAACACAACGACCGCATAAAATACATTTCGATGTATCTCTCACAATGGAATATGAATCATCCCGATAAAATGGAACTCGGCATTCTCCACTAAACCGATGGGTATCACAATTTAAATCATTAGACAATTGTTTCAACTCACAGTCATGATTACGTTCACATGTCGTACATTCGACACGGTGATTAGCAAGTAAAAGTTCGACGGTCATTTTTCTGGCGTCTAACACACGTTTTGAATGTGTTTTAATTTCCATTCCCTCGCTCACTTTCATATTACATGCCGTTACGAGCGAACGAGCGCCTTTCACTTCAACAACGCACACTCGACAAGCACCTGTTTCATTTAAATCTTTCAAAAAACAAAGGGTTGGGATTTTAATCCCTGCCTCGCGTGCAGCCTCTAAAATCGTATACGTATCAGGAACCGTATACGGCATTCCATTTAAAGTAATATGAACGACTCCCATCTTTCCTCCCCCTATCGTTTAATAATTGCACTAATTTTAGTCGGACAGTGGGCCATACAAGAACCACATTTAATACACGCCTCTGGGTCAATCACATGGCGACGACGTCCTGTTTTAGCATTCACAACTTCCCCAATAGGTTGAATGCAGTGCACTGGACAAGATCTCGCACATGAACCACAACCGATGCATTTCTCAGTGATATAATACTCTAATAAATTTGAACAAACTCCTGCCGGACAACGTTTATCAACAACGTGCGCTAAATATTCCTCTTTAAAATGGCGTAATGTTGACAATACAGGATTCGGAGCAGATTGACCTAAACCACATAGCGAATTTTCCTTAATATATTTTGCTAAGTGTTCGAGCTCATCCAAATCTTTAAGTTCACCTTTTCCCTCCGTGATTTTTTTTAGAATTTCTTTCATACGTTTCGTTCCTTCACGGCAAGGCGTACACTTACCGCACGATTCATCGCATGTAAAATCTAAATAAAAATGGGCGATATCAACCATGCAGTTATCTTCATCCATAACGATTAATCCCCCAGATCCCATCATTGAACCCAGTGAAACTAAATTATCAAAATCGATGGCCGTATCTAAATATTCCTCAGTTAAACATCCTCCCGATGGTCCTCCTGTTTGGGCAGCTTTAAACTTTTTCCCGTTCGGAATTCCACCCCCAATATCGTAAACAACCTCGCGAAGAGTCGTTCCCATTGGAATCTCAACAAGTCCCGTATTATTAATTTTTCCACCTAATGCAAATACTTTTGTTCCCTTCGAGCGTTCAGTTCCAATACTTGAAAACCATTCGCCCCCATTTAAAATAATTTGCGACACATTCGCATACGTCTCAACATTATTCAATAATGTTGGTTTTCCCCATACCCCTTTAACCGCTGGAAAAGGTGGACGTGGACGCGGCATTCCCCGCTTTCCTTCAATCGATTCGATAAGAGCTGTTTCTTCACCACAAACAAATGCCCCTGCACCTAAACGTAATTCAATATCAAAATTAAAACCTGTATTAAAAATATTTTCCCCTAGCATTCCGTATTCATGGGCTTGTTCAATGGCAATCTGCAATCGTTTAACCGCAATAGGGTACTCTGCTCTAACATAAATATACCCCGTATTAGCACCTACGGCATATCCTGCAATAGCCATAGCCTCCAAAACGGCATGCGGATCTCCCTCTAAAATAGAGCGATCCATAAAGGCTCCTGGGTCACCTTCATCGGCATTACAAGCCACATATTTTTGATCTCCTTTTGCCTTATAGGTAAACTCCCACTTCAATCCGGTTGGAAATCCTCCACCCCCACGACCGCGTAAACCTGATGTTTTAATTTGATCAATAATTTCCTCAGGTGTCATTTCAGTTAATGCCTTGGCTAATGCCTTATATCCATCGTAAGCAATGTACTCATCAATATTTTCAGGGTTAATTTTCCCACAATTTCTTAAAGCTAATCGGGTTTGTTTTGCATAAAACTCGACTTCATTGACGGATTTAACCTCACCATCAACTAATGCTTCCTTATAAAGTAACTCTTTAACAATTCGTCCTTTTAATAAGTGCTCCGTTGCAATCTTATCTACATCGCTTACCTTTACCTTAGAATAAAAAACACCTTCTGGATAGACAATCATAATCGGTCCCGCTTCACATAAGCCAAAGCACCCCGTCATCGTCACTTTGACTTCCTCGTCAAGTCCGAGCTCTTCTAATTTTTCCTCTAATGCTTGTTTAATCTCTTTTGATCGTGAAGACGTACAACCCGTTCCTCCACAAATCAAAACATGCGCACGATATTCTGACATGAAGTTCCCCCCTCTTATTTACAAAAAACATCTAAATAGAAGTGCTATCTTCCGTAAACTCAGATACGACCTTTCCGTTCATTAAATGTTCTAGGACAACGTGTTTTGCTTTCTCCCCATTCATCTGAAGATACGTTGTTTTCCCTAAATGATCAAAAATCTCCACGACCGGTTCATTTCCGCACACTTCAAATTCCCCCGATTGAGTGATCATTACATTCATTAAGCCCTGTTGATTCACCTCGTGTACAAACGCTTTTAAAACTTCTCTCGCACCTGAGGCAATACCACATGTCCCCATACCAACCACTACTTTGACCGGTGCCTGATCAAGACGTCTTAAATGCAAATCATCTAATGTGCGCTTACGAATTTGCTCCAACTCCTCTAATGTTTTCACAACCAATCACTCCCCTCATCTCAATAGGATGTAAATGAAAAATCATTTGTCTCAATTTCCCGCTTCACCCACGCTATTGTATTCGGATGATTCATTAATTCCTCACCCACAACTTCTCTGACGCTTAGCGTCTCAAATTGATAATTCAATGATCCCTTTTGATGCATATAAATCAGATTAACCGTGGGGGCTATCTGAATAATGGTATACAACGTCTGATGGATATTTCCAAAGGGTGGACGATCCAGATGATTGAGCTTCATTTTAGCGCGTACACTCGTTCCAATTCCTTCCCTAGACTGAATAAGAACATTTCCTTCACACTGTTTAGCCCGCTCAATCAGTAACGGAATCCCTAATCCTACTCTATGATTACTCTTCGTTGTAAAAAAAGGATAAGTTGCTTCCTTGCACACCTGTGACGACATTCCAACCCCATTATCCTTAATTTCAAGTTCAAGTTCGTTCCACTCTAATGTTTCCGCGACCTTAATTTCAATCACCGTTGCATGCGCCCGAATTGAATTCATTGCCAGGTCTAAAATAGACATTGATAAGTCCCGCATCTCTTTTCCTCCCCCACATCATCGTTGTCCTCAATCACCAGACGCACTATCTCATTTCAATACCTCTGGCTATCCCTCAATGTAAATAACTTGATAAGTTCGACAGCGCTCAAGGGAGAAGAAAATAAATGAACTCCATTTTGACTAGCAGCCTCTATCGTTTCTGCCGGTACCTCCACTCCGTCTACCACAATAATTGCCCTTAAATTTTTTAAACTTGCAACCGCAACAATCGTTGGATGACTCTGAACCGTTAACCATACTTGATGAGGTTTAGCCTGCTTTAACACGTGACTCAATAAATCACCTACATATAGGTCATGAACCTGTTGAAGTTGATCGTCTATCCCGGGACTTAACGCATAAATAGGGAAACATTTAAAAGTTGGACTCCTATTCACAGCTATCATTCCTTTTATTCTTACCCATTTAAGCAAATTTTCTAAGCATCGAGGGTAGGCTCAAACCGACCCTGTCGCTTCATTCGCCCCTTACAAAAATGGGATAGATTCATTCATCGTTATACTTTTTAAAGATGTCATCAATTTGTTTCAATGTCACCTTTCCATAAACCTCATCATCTACCGTCATAACAGGGGCTAACCCACAGGCCCCAATACAACGTGTGGCTACTAATGAAAATTTTCCATCAGCCGTTGTCTGGTCAGGTTCAATTCCAAGCTCTGCCTTTATTTTATCTAAAATCGCCTGCGAACCTTTGACATAACAAGCCGTTCCTAAGCAAACCCCGACCACATGCTCACCTTTAGGAGTTGTTGAAAATTGGGAATAGAACGTAACGACTCCATGAATTCTAGCTACCGAGATTCCCGTCCGACTTGAGATAAATTTTTGAACCTCAAGTGGAATATACCCAAAAATATTTTGTGCTTCATGTAAAATCGGCATTAAGCCATCCGTCTCTTTCGAATGCGCCTCGATAAAAAGTGACAACTTTTCATAATTTTCTGGCGTTAAACTTGATTGTCTCATGAGACCTCCTCCTTAATAATTAAGAATCAAAGAGATGACCAAAAAGTCGGTGTTTATCTACTTGAAAAAAACTTAAATCAAATAAATCGCCTCTGATTTAATCTCTTTTTGACACCTAATAAACTATATGTCTCTTGAGTACAATTTAGACATTTAAAAAGACTTTCTAACAAACCCATGTGAATGAGATTAAAGATCCCTTCTCTATCTCTTATCCTTATAATAAGGAAATAGCTATTCTAAACTATCCTAGGCTTATTTTTGCATAATAAAAAGGACCTTACGGTCCTTTTCCCCACATAATAGCGGATACCATTCACTTTTTATCACTATAAATTATTTACTAATTAGCAAACCATTCTACCACAGCAGCAGCTGATGATCACTAATAAAATAAATAAAACTAAAATAAATGCACAGTTATTTCCACACATAATAAATCTCTCCTTAAAATTTAATCATAATTTAGATATAGGCTCCCAATTGAGCTTAAGATTACTTGGATCTCATTTTACTTCGATTAGCACATACCGAATCCGCATCCACATCCGCATCCAATAATAACTAATAAGATAAATAAAACTAAGATAAATGCACAACCATTTCCGAACATAATCTCAACTCCTTTCCAACCTTTCCACTCAGTTTCCTGAGCTAATATATCCTATGAATTTTTCGCAATTTGGTTTATGTTTTTACTCAAATTCCACAAAAACCTACCAAAAAAATATTGTTCCAAAATTTGAAAAATGATATGATTAAAAACGTTAAATTAAACAAAATAGAGGATGTGAACACAATGAAAAAGTACTTCCTAGCAACAGCGGCCGTTGTTACAACATTATTTCTCGGTGCCTGTTCAAATAAAAACGAAATTGGGATGAGTGTCCCAAATGGAAATGAAAAATTTATTACCTCTGATGTCGGTGATATTACAAAACAACAAGTATTTGATAAAATGGTAACCAAAGCGGGATTAGGTGCACTATTAGACTTAGTTGATTTCGATGTTTTATCTCAACAATATGAAATTGATGAAGCGGAAGTCGATAAAATCATCGCTCAATATAAAGAAAAAAATGCTAATTTTGAGGAATTTTTAACTGCTCAAGGATTTAAGGATGAAGCGGAACTTCGCCAATATATCGAATTAAATTTATATCGCCAAAAAGTAGCGGATGAAATTTCAGTCGTAACGGATGAAGAACTTGAAAAAGCATATGAGAGAGCTTACGAAATTGGAGCTCGCCATATTTTAGTGGCTGATGAAAAGACAGCAAAAGAAATTATTAAAAAATTAGATGAAGCAGAAGATAAAGAAGCTACTTTCCAAGAGTTAGCAAAAGAATATGGAACGTATACAACAGAGCCAGTTAAAACACAATTTGGATATCACGTCATTTATAAATACTCTGAAGGTGAGAAAAAACCATTTGAAGAAGTAAAAGAGGAATTAACTGAAAAACTTCGTGAGAAAAAATTATCAGATGAAGCGTTCGTTGCTGCCCTTGCGGAAAAACGTGAAGAAGCAGGATTTGTCTTAATGAACGACTTCTTAGAAGAGCAATATACTGATTATTCAAAAACATATAAAAAATCAAATGAAACTAGTAATTCAGTCGTTGCTAAAATTAAAGACCATGAATATACGGTTGAGCAATTATACAATGAATTAGTTCCAGCTTACGGATTATCTGATGGAATTTCATTAATTGACGGTAAATTATTAGAAAAGAAATATCCAGTTGACAAAAAAGCCATTAAAGAATTAATTGATCAATTTAAAGTTGCTTACGGAACAAATTATTATACAGCAATGGCGCAAAACGGATTAAATAACGACGATGAAATTTATGAATATTTCAAACTCGCTCAATTGCAAGATGCAGCCTTAGCCGAGGCTTACCCGATTACAGATGAAATGCTTCAACAATTATATGATGAAAAATACGGTGAAAAAGCACAAGCCGATAAAGCTGAAAAATCAGAATCAACAGATAAAGAAGCTGAAGAAAAAACTGAAGTAAAATCTTTCGAAGATGCGAAAGAAGAACTTGAGTCATTAGCACGCCAACAACAATATACTCAATTACGTTTAGAGACATTATTAATTAAATTCCGCTCAGAGGCTAACTTTAAATTTACCGATGAGACATTACAAAAACGTTATGAAACAATTGTAGCGAACATCGAAAAACAAGCTGCCGATGAAGAGGCTGCCCGTCAAACACAATCAAATGAAAATCAACCTGCTGAGGAAAACAATCAAGAAACAGGAGATACAGCTGAATAATAAAAAAATGACTGGTCTAAAACGACCAGTCATTTTTTTATTTATGGTGATAAAATCTTCGGTTATCTAACATCGGAATACGATCACTCATTTCTCCAGCGGCACAGTGCTGAAGCGCCATCGTCGCTGCCGTCATCTTAGCAGAGACAACATCTAAATAATGTAGTAATTCAGCTTCAATAATCATAGGTTCCTTAGGTGAACCCCATTCTAATTTCCCGTGATGAGCAATAACCATATGCTTTAAAAACAATACCTCTTCCCCTTGATAGCCTAACTCACGAGAAGCTTCGTCAATCATTGAAACCATCATATTAATATGTCCAACCATTAACCCCTCAAGCGTATACTCCGTCTTAACACACTTTTCATAGCTCATCTCAAATAATTTTCCAAGGTCATGCAAAATAATTCCAGCATAGAGCAAGTCACGATTTACAATCGGATAAAGCTCACAATAAGCTTCTCCCATTTTCAACATTTCAAAAACATGTTGAGCTAGTCCTGAGCGAAAGGCATGATGCATTCGGCTGGCTGCCGGATGCACATAAAATTCTTGTTCATATTTTTCTAAGAAGTATTGAAGAATCTCCTTATAATATCCCTCTTGCATTTGCCCCATAAACTGCCCCATATATTCCTTTAATGACTCAACTGTCATTGAAGAAGATTCGACGTAATCAGCGGGATCGACATCCCCCTCTACCACAGAAATGGATTCAATATTCCACTGCTTTTGAGCATTATAAAGTTGAACCAATCCTTTGACCGTCACAATTTGTCCTGCCGAAAAAGCTTCTAACTCACTCGGTTTCACACTCCACTTATTCGCAAAAATCGAACCACTCTTATCTACAAATTCAAATTTTAAATACGGTTTTTGTGCAGCCGTTCTTAGCGACTGAACAGACTTAATCATAACAGTTAATGTTGTATCCTCTTTTGCTTTTAAATCTTTAATTTGCATGTGTATCACCTATCTCCAAACTTTCAATGAGTGTCTCAATCTTCTTATCGGCATACGTTTGATAAGAATCAATATATGTTTTTAAATCTTTTGGATTATGAACAGAAGTCCCAATTAAATATTTACTTGATGCACCAACACCTAATCCTAAAATATTTTGTGCTTCTTCCATAATTAAAATATTATAAATACTCTCTTGTCCAACCTTAGAATATCCGATATTCTCCATGTTACCTGAAATATTTTTTTGTCGGTATAAATAATACGGAATATAGTGATTTTCTTTCGCAAAATCATACGTCATTTGACCCATGCGTTGTAACTCTTCTTTTGAAGCAGTCGTATAAAGTCCACGATTTTTCGTTATTTTCGAACGTCGTTTAAAGGCAAGCATATGAACCGTTAACGATTCAGGTTGTAACCGCTCTATTTCCCTTAAACTATAGGCAAGCTCTTCACATCCTTCGTTTGGAAGTCCCACAATAAGGTCCATGTTCACATTATCAAACCCATATTGCTTTGCCATCTCATATTTTTCAATGACATCCTCAACCGTATGATGACGGCCAATTTCATCTAACGTTCGCTGATGAAATGATTGCGGATTAATGCTAATTCGGTGAATTCCATACTGCTTTAATAACGCTAACTTCTCTGGTGTAATCGTATCTGGCCGTCCCGCTTCCACCGTAATTTCGCGCACCTCTGCTGCACTAGCTAAATTTTGATAAACCGTGAGGAGTAACATTTCGAACTGTTCCTTCGTTAAGGTGGTGGCTGTTCCCCCACCGAAGTAAATAGAGGTAATTTTAATGCCTCTTTCTTTAACAAAGGACCCAACTATTTTAATTTCCTCTAGTAAGGCATCTAAAAACGGTTCAACCCATTTTTTAAACGGTTCATAAGCATACGCGGCAAACGTACAATACGCACAACGTGTTGGGCAAAATGGAATCCCAATATAAATACTAACTTCTTCATGGATGGTGTGTAAGTCAGGAATAACCTTTAATTGATGATTAGCCACTTCTAGTAACAAATCAATCTTCTCATCAGACACTAAATACTCCTCTTGCATATACTCCTTAATTTCAGTATCGCTATAGTTTCGTTTTTTCATCCCATGAACAAGCTTCGTAGGACGCATCCCATTTAACAATCCCCATGATTGAACTTTTCCTGTATGTTGTTGTAATAAAAGTAAATACACCGCTAGATACGCATATTTACGAATCTTAGTTTCCTGTTTTAAAACGACTTTTCTTTCAAGCGATTGTACCTTGCCATTTAACTCCCCCTGCACAAGGAGACGATCATTCTCCATCCGCTCAGAAAACTTAAACGTTAGATTTGGAGCCGATGATTGATTAATGGACGACGTTTCATAAAACGTCTGATTCAGTACTTGCATAGCGCTCAAAATAAGTTCATCTTCGATTCCCTCTACTTTAATATGGACAATATCCGTCATGATTTGCACTCCATTTCTGAATAAAAAATCCTTAGCAGTGCTAAGGATTTTTCACTATCTATTTTGACTTAAGCCCTATCATCATCTCAATGTCTTACCTTTTAAAAGCTGCATTATTTTACAAGAATCATCACACTTAAAGGCGGCATTTTCAAATCACCTGTTAGTAATTTAATGGGAGTAATCCCACTTTGATTTTCATCAGCAATCAACGTAAAATCAGAAGTAATGATAGGTATATTCACTTCATAATTTTGAGTGTTAAAGAATACCCGAATGTCGTTCCAACATCCGTAATCCTTCACATTTCTCAAATTATATTCTATCACAGAATTATGATGTTGAAAAATAGACAGATGTTTTTTTACAAGATAGGCGTTATGTAAACGGAAGGCACGATGTGCCCGACGAATTTTAATGTACCCTTTAACTAAATTCATACTTTTTTCATGCTGATACGCTTCATCCCATCGAATAGCATTAATTGAATCGGGTGAATTATAACTATTTTCAACCCCTTGCTTACTTCTAAAAAATTCTTGCCCACAATGAATAAATGGAATTCCTTGTGCTAAAATGACCATTGCAGTTGCTAATATCTGTCGTTTTTGCCAGGTTAGACTATCTTCATCACTATTTGATAGTTTCATTCGATCCCAAAGCGTATGATTGTCGTGACATTCGATATAATTAATACTTTGGGTCGGTTGATAAAACATATCTTCATTTAAACCCGAACTTCCTGATAGCAATCGTTTTCCATAGTTAGCAGAACCAAAATTCCCTAGTGCTAACCCTCGATCCTGATGATTAAACGTATGTCCCTTAATCGTATCGCGAAAAGCATCATTAAAATGAGCAATACGAGGTAATTTATAAGCATTAAACTTTGCCGCCTTTTGGGCTTGTGGTAACGGGGTATTCATATCCCAACCTTCACCGTATAATAAAATACTTGGGTCATATTCCTCACAAAATTGACTAATTTCATTCATCGTATCCACATCGAGAATCCCCATCAAATCAAATCGGAATCCATCCACGCCATATTCTTTTGTCCAAAACTTAATAGAATCCAAAATAAATTTACGTACCATTCGTCGCTCAGTGGCTAAATCATTCCCACATCCACTTCCATCGGACGGCATCCCTTGATAATCATAACGATAAAAATACGTAGGAACCATCGCATCAAATGGAAAAGTTCTTCGTTCATAAACATGATTATATACCACATCCATAATAACCCCAAATCCATTTTCATGCAAACAATTAATCATCGTTCGAAGTTCATTAATGCGAGTATACGGGTTATGAACATCTGAGGCATAACTCCCCTCTGGAACATTATATTGTGCAGGATTATAGCCCCAATTATAGGAATCTAGAGGATTTAGCTCATCGACACCTGAAAAATCAAAAATAGGTAGCAATTGAATATGCGTTACCCCAAGTTCTTTAAGATACGCAAGACCAAAGCGACGCCCAGTTTTTTCGTCCACGACTTCCTCTGTAAGTCCCAAAAATTTTCCACGTTGGTTCACGCGTGACGAGGGATCGATAGTAAAATCACGAATACTTAACTCATAAATAATGGCATCCGTCGGATGTTCCAATTTAGGACGAATAGCCTGATTTACTTTTACACACTTCGAGGGATCCACAACCACACTATACTCAGCATTGGCCGTTGAGGCAATAGCATAAGGATCAATGGCCTCTTGACGAATAAGATTATTTACAATCTCATAGCGATAGCGACAACCCTCCAAATCCTGATCAATCGTTAACTCCCATACCCCTCGAGGGCATCTTTTCATGCGTCTAAAATGAGTCACATCATCTTCATATAAAATGAGCTGTACTTGCGTCGCCGTAGGGGCCCATACCTTAAATTGAGTCCTTTCCTTTCGATAGGTAGGCCCTAGATCTTGACCTTCATAATAAAATCGTTTATCAAATTCAGCCGTTCTAGCAATGTATCCTAAAAATAGATAGTTGGTATTTTGATAAGTATCAATCACTTGATATTCAGTTCCGACTTTAACGAAACCTTTAATCGACAAAATATACTTAATCTCATTATAAAAATCACATTTTTCTTCGACCTTTAATTCGTAAGTTTCCGAGGTCTCTGTATCAATTAAATAAAATGGATCAATTTCTCCCCCATAGTAACTTTTAGGAACAAGTACCGTAATCTTATTATACTCATCTAAATAGCATGAAAATCTTCCTTGCATCGTTAACACTAAACATCCCTCCTTACACTCATTTTCATCTATATATAAACGGAAATTCCTTATATCTTTCCACCCTTCATCTAAAACGAGAAGCAAGAGCAATCTATCAAAAATAAATCTAGACCGTCCTCGATGAGTTAGTGGTCAAAATATTTTTCCGATAACACCGAATTTTAAACCCATGTATAAAGCGAAAGAAATTCCACCTCTCATGAAGCAACCTTAACTTTTGAATGAATCGAATAAAAAGACAAAGTACATCTAAAGCAATAAAAACTTCACCTTTAATAAAATCGCGCTCATTGTTACATTTAGATCAAGTCAAAACCGATGACTGCAACACATTAGAATTCTTTTAAAGATAAAAAATTTTGACTGATGAGCTATCCGCCTTAAAGTGCTTCCACTTCTCTTATTTCATTTATTAAATTAAGTGTAGATAATGGACTTATTTATATATAGGAACGTGACAAAATTATTACCACTTCTTTAGTATGCGTGATTTTACTCCATCATAGACAACATCCTCTTATAAATATCCACTTTTTTCTATCTATTACATTATGTACCTATAATTCCATAATATTTTTTAAAAAATGGGACCTCTTTCATAATAAAGTGACAAAAAAACATATTTAAATTGACAACATCACATATTTTTTGTATGATGAATACAGTTACAATTGTAAGTGTTATCTAAAACGTGGGAACTATTTTAGGAGGATTATAAATGAGTAAATTTAACATTAAAAACTATGCTATTCGAATTGGTTTCTTTTTAGTTGGATGCTTCATCATTCAATTAGGAGTTGCTTTCTTTATTAAATCAAGCACTGGGGTTGACTCGTTCACCATCTTTATGCAAGGATTATCAAATTTATTAAATATCACAGTAGGACAAGCGAACATCCTTGTCATGGGAACTGTATTCATTGGAATGCTTATCTTCACACGTGAATATATCCGTCTCGGAACATTTTTAGCAGTTATTACAGCAGGACCTTTCCTCGATTTAATTAACTTAGCTTTAGAAAACGTTGGAATTGCAGCCTTACCTTTAATCGTTCGTTTATTGATTGTCGCTATTAGCTGCGTCGTTATTTCAATTGGATTCTCAATCTTAAAATCAGCTAATTTAAGTGTTGCTCCAACCGATCAATTACCACTTATCATTGTTGATAAATCAAACTGGCAATATAAATGGGTTCGTATTACAATGGACGTTATTTGTATCGTTGTTGGGTTTACATTAGGTGGAGCTTTAGGTTTAGGAACGATTATTACAACACTCTTAATTGGACCTTGTATCCAATACTTCTTGCCAATCATTGAGAAAAAGGCCACACAAATCATTCCAAACTAATTTAATCAGGCGATTGAAAAAAGCAACATGACCGGTGTTGCTTTTTTTTTTGCCTTAAAGACGCCACAAGAGATAGTTCAATTTTTTACTGATTTTAGAACGTTCTCGGTACACCCAATTTATATCAAAATCTAAATGGAACGCCTTGGAAAAAGAATAATAGAGGTTAACTTCTTGATAATGTGTTTCTAATACCTCTAAGTCCTCGGCATGCAGTCGTGGTTTAGTAATTTCTCGATTATCATTCATAAAGTACTCCTCAATATAAATCAACAATAAATGGAGCAACTCTGGCTGCATTACATTAATCGGTAATTTCATAATTTTCCATTGAGCCCATTGTGATAACTTGTACCGCTTAATTTGCCCTAGGACATATAAATAACCCTCGATATCCATCTGCTTATAATGCTCTAAGTTTCGATAATGCTCCTCCCAAATCATAAGCTTTTCAATGAGTGGGATTCCTTGGATTTCAAGCATCGATTCGTGTGGACCAATAACAGCCTGATTAATCACCTCATCTTTACATTTCAACTTTTCCTCAACAAAAGAAAGATTTTCATCAATTGCTGCTACATACCCAATATCATAAATTCCCTTTCGCCCTGCACGTCCCGCGATTTGTTTAACCTCCTGCGAAGTCAACTCCCGAACCTTTTCCCCATCAAACTTCTTAACACTTACGAACACAATCCTTCTAATTGGTAAGTTAACTCCCATCCCAATTGCATCCGTCGAAATTAACAACTCACTTTCTCCCTCAATAAATGACTGATATTGAACACGCCGAACCTCTGGGGGAAGATCACCGTAAATAATACTCGTCTTATATCCTCGGTCTTGATAATATCTTGATAACTCAAGCACTTTTTTCTTTGAGAAAGCAATGAGCGCATCTCCCTTTTCGGGTCTATTTAGCTGATAAGGCATCGATTCAAATTGTAGCGGCACATTTCGTGTATACTCAAGACATTGATATTCATCTCCGCATTCTGTTATCATCTGAATAAGTAAAGACTTTGCATTAAGTGCCCCACACAAATGAATCTCTGGACTTAAGATTCCTAAAATAGCACGAGTCCACGAAGAACCCCGAACACTATCTTGAATTAATTGAACCTCATCAATAACCGCAACGTCATACTCTAACTCTAAATCTAGTTTTTCTATTGTACAACTAATATGTTGCGCCCCATCAACAATCACTTCTTCCTCACCTGTTAATAAATGACAAGGAACTCCATCTTGATTCATCTTCTCATAATTTTCAAGAGCTAAGAGTCGAAGAGGCGCCAAATAAATGCCGTTTTTTCCTTTCTCTAATGCCTTCATCGCCTGATACGTTTTCCCTGTATTCGTTTCTCCTAAATGCAAATAAAATTTTCGTTTCATCTGACGTGCTCGCGGATATTCATCCTTAGGGTGAGTCGGCAATTTAGCATGGTGAGGAGCATGCATTAACTCAGGTAAATAGTGACTAAGTAAAATGGATAACACTCCTGTTTGAATATACTCTTCCTCAAACCCTTCAATAACTTCCTCTAATTGATATTCTGTTTCATTCTCTTCATTGTATAAAGTCAAAATCTGTTTCGATGTTTCTTTAAGTTGTAACAAATAAGCTTCATACAAATTTCGTTCATTCATCTCCTCTAATTGGTCAAATAAATAAAGAATAATTTTCATTTTTTTACGTAAAATATTTTCCTTATTTAATAAACCTCCCATTGATTTTGTCTTATCATTTAATGTTAACTGATTAAGGTGCGCCTTAAGTTTTTTAATTTCTTTATCAATTCCCTGTATTTTCTTCATAAGACACCTCTTTCACCCTATGTCATCAGATGGATTGTGGTTTAAGGTTTCTACTATATAATATGTTCAAAGGCTAAATAATATCAGTGCTTTCAAGCAAAAAAGGAGAACAATCGGCATCATCTCATCCTGTCTTTATTTATCTTTTTATGTATTTTACGTCAGTCTGTGGTATCATTAATTGAATCTATTTAACGAAAGGTCTGTCATTTATGAATTTTAAATCATTAGGAATGAGTGAACCCCTCGTTCAAATTCTAAAAAAATCAGGAATTAAAACACCAACAGCTATTCAACAAGAATGTATTCCATTAATTATCGCTGATAAAGATGTGATTGCCCAAGCCCAAACAGGAACCGGGAAAACATTAGCTTTCCTACTCCCGCTATTTGAAAGAATTTCGCCAGAATCTACTAAAACGGAGGCTTTAATTATTACTCCTACACGTGAATTAGCCTTGCAAATTACTGAACAAGCCGAACAACTGGCAAAAGCAAAAAAACTCAATGTCCTTGCCGCATACGGCGGTCGAAACATTGGTTCCCAACTTAATAAATTAAAGAAAAACATCCATTTAATTATCGCAACGCCGGGACGGCTCCTCGACCACTTAGAGCGAAAGACCATTGATTTAAATCATGTTAAAACCGTGGTCATTGATGAGGCGGATCAAATGTTACTGATGGGATTTAAAAATGAGGTAGATCAAATTTTAAGAGCGACCCCGCGTAACCGTCAAACGCTTTGTTTCTCAGCAACAATGGCTCCTAATGTTAAAAAGCTAGCTTACTACTATACCTATTCTCCGGTTGTCGTAAACATTGAGCCTAAAAAAGTGACG
This sequence comes from Turicibacter sp. St.80E1, assembly GCF_059728495.1. Lineage (NCBI taxonomy): Bacteria > Bacillati > Bacillota > Erysipelotrichia > Erysipelotrichales > Turicibacteraceae > Turicibacter > Turicibacter sp. St.80E1. Next base: position 1,726,139 of record NZ_AP039386.1, read on the forward strand.
CTTGATACTATCCGCCAAGAAGTCGTCGAAACGACTGATCGACAAAAATTTGATCGGCTGGCTCAAGCGCTCCAAGAAGATAACCCCTTTTTAGCTATCATCTTCGTGCGGACCAAACGACGTGCCAATGAGCTCTTTGCGAAAATGAAAAAACAAAAATTTAATGTTCAAGTCATTCATAGTGATATTGCCCAAAATAAACGGGAACGAATTTTAAAATCATTTCGTGAGGCTGATTTACAGTATCTCATTGCAACTGATGTTGCATCCCGTGGATTAGATATTTCTGGTGTCACACACATTTATAACTACGATATCCCTGAAACACCAGAAACTTATATTCATCGAATTGGGAGAACAGGGCGCGCGGGTGAAGACGGATATACTTGCATGTTCGTCGCCCCAAAGGATAACTTAGAATTCAACATGATTGAGCGAAAATTACGCCGCAACTTACCACGACGAACATTTAAATAACCAAAAGGAGTCAACCGAATGGGAGACTCCTTTCTTTATTTAATTTTAAAAAATCTCTCACCAATAACGCCCAACCGCATACGCTAATGTTGTATAGTCTGAATTTTGAAACAGGAGGTTATTAACATGTCTAATTTACCAACTGACAGAAATAATAACTCTGTCACTCCTTTTAACTTTTTTAATTTATTTGACCAGCTTGAAAATATGGTCATTAATTCTTTTCAATCGGCGCTTGCCCCAATCAATAACACCGCATTTGAAGATAAGGGAAACGAATACGTCTTCACACTCACACTTAAAAATCTAAAACGAGAAGACATTCAATTAAATGTTGAAAACCAACAACTCATTTTAACCATTCATCAATCATTAAATACGACGGAAGATTCTTTTCAATCTTATCAAAGTCAGTCCTTTAGCCAAGCTTTTAGTCTTTACGACGTCGATGTTGATCAAATTACTGCCACGTTAAAAGACGATACACTCACCATTATTTTACCTAAACTAGAAACGGTGGTCCTCAATCGTCGTACCATTGATATTAAATAACGAAGGGTGGCTTCGATACCAATCGGAGAGATTCTTGCACACTAGCCTTTTCAGAGGAATATCAATTCAAAAGTAAAGACCTGGCGCGTAATCGACACCGAAAAAAAAGCTGATGTTTGTTGACATCAGCTTTTTTCAACGATAAAAAATAAATTTTTTCTAAAATTATATTGATTTATGTTAGCAAGTTTTTATATTCCTATTTATCCGTGAAATACGATTGTAACTCACGGGCGTCATGCGGTGGAATTTCAAAATGTATCTGAAAGCCAATGACCTTTAACGTCACATACCGGCTATCCTCGTAGTATAACAAATCACACCTATGATTTTCTTTAGATGACAGACCATCATGGCCGAATTTTACCGTCTCTTCCTGATTGAATGAGAACGTTCCGAGAAGCGTTAATCCTTTTGGTAACGTGGCGACCTTCCACTGATCTAACTGTAAGCTTCCAATAAAGTGAACAATTTCAACTTCTTGAGATAAACGTTTAACAACCGTTGATTCGTCTGCCTTTAAAACAACAATCTCCTGAGCTTTCCAATTTTCCTCTTCATTTATTGAGGAATCTAAATTTCCATTGTGACACCCATAAAGAGGAATTGTCGCAAGGCTTAAAGCAACTAGCAATCGTTTCATAACACGCATCCCCTTACTTTAATGATAAACCCCCATTGATAAATAACGCTCTCCACTATCAGGGCAAATCACAACGATTCGCTTTCCGCGATTCTCTTCTCGTTTCGCTAATTGACAGGCGGCAAAAACGGCTGCCCCAGAAGAAATACCGACTAACAATCCCTCTAAGCGTGCCAATTGACGCATCATAGTTAAGGCATCCTCATCAGATACAGCTATCACCTCATCCAAAATGTCTGTATTTAAAACAGGGGGAACAAAGCCAGCCCCTATTCCCTGAATTCGGTGTGGCCCTGCTTCTTTTCCCGATAAAACGGCAGACCCTAGCGGTTCGACCCCAACCACTTGAATATCTTTGCGATACATTTTTAACACTTCTCCGACACCGCTCAAAGTCCCTCCGGTTCCAATCCCCGCGACAAAAATATCCATCTCACCATCAACGTCATCCCAAATTTCTACCGCTGTCGTTACCTTATGAATCGCTGGATTCGCTGGATTATCAAATTGCCCCAATGTGACACCACCAGGTGTGCTTCTACATAATTCCTGAGCCTTATCAATTGCTCCTGTCATGCCCTTAGCACCATCCGTTAAAACAAGTTGAGCGCCTAATGCCGTTAATAAATTTCGTCGTTCAACACTCATCGTTTCCGGCATCACTAATATAAGTTTATACCCACAGACTGCTGACACAAAGGCAAGCCCAATCCCTGTATTCCCACTCGTTGGTTCAATAATCGTCGAATCCTTTGTCAATATTCCCCTAGTTTCAGCATCCTTAATCATAGCGTAAGCCACGCGATCTTTAATACTTCCTAATGGATTAAAATATTCTAACTTCACCACAACATCTGCCTGCAACCCTTCCTCATGCGCAAGCCCATTTAACCTTAACAACGGTGTATTTCCAATTAAATCTACCAATTGATTTGCAATATATGCCATAGGATACGCCCCCTCATCTATTAAGCATCCATAAAAAAATAACTTCCTCACTAAAAATCATATTCATTCTTCCCTATTAATAGTCATTTTTCTAAATTGACTGTTTAACAACAATCCGTTGACTAAAGTCAAAAAGGGTGGAACCTACAATCTTCCACCCGTTCTCTTGTTACCGTAGATTTTGTTTTACTTTAGAAAAATCGTCTTTAATCTCTTTTAACGTGTCTGGCTCCATTAATAAGCGCACTGCAATTCGTGATAAAATAATGGCGCCGTCCCTAATTGCCTGGTCGGCCTGTTGACTATGAGCTGCCGCCTTAAATGCCTCGGTATGAAGTGTCACCGGTTCATCACATATCTTGATCGTCGGATGAATCGTCGGCACAACCTGACTTACATTTCCGGCATCCGTCGAGCCAATACTTTTACAATTTTTCGTTTTCACCTCTAAGTTTAATCGGCGGGCCTCTTCTACAAACAATTTCTCATAACTTGGAATAATTAACATTTGCTTAACACAATTGAGTGATTCATCATAGGAGAACGTACATCCCGTCGCAAGTGCTGCTCCCTCACCAATTTTAATGACCTTATCTTTATACGTTTCGCATAACTCAAAATAAGGAGCTCGGATATAAAAACTCGCCTGCGTATGAGCAGGAATAATATTAGCAGCCTCTCCCCCATCAGTAATGACCCCATGAATCAAAACGCCTTTCGGCAATTGTTGTCTCATGGCATTAATACCATTATAAAATAAAATCATGGCGTCTAATGCATTAATCCCCTTTTCCGGTGCGGCCGCTGCATGAGAGGCTCGCCCAAAAAACTCAAAATTAATTTTTCGAATGGCGAGAGTGGGCTGTGTTGGCGCTGTTGTATGAAAGGGATGAATCATCATACAGGCATCAACCTTGTCAAAAAGATGCTCACGAACATAGCTCTCCTTAGCACTACCATGAGGCCCCCCCTCTTCAGCTGGCGTTCCGTATACAATCAAGCGCCCTCCAAGTTCATCCATCACTGATGCCGTCGCAAGTGCTGCTCCTAAACTCATCATTGCAATCACATTATGCCCACATGCATGGCCTATTTTTTTCAAGGCATCATACTCCATTAAAATCCCAATGGATGGGCCCTCCTTATGGCTATCTTTTATAGCTATAAAGCCGGTTGGGTGAGTCGCAATGTCAATCTTAATCTCAAACCCCGCCTCTTTTAAGGCGTGTGTTAATTGCGAACATGCAAACCGCTCTTCATTCCCTATTTCGGGGTGTTCATGAAGTTGATGACTCAGGGTCACATACTTCTCCTTATTTTGTTGAACATGGTTAGCCACCTGCGTTAAATAATCCTCAATCTGACTCATATCAAAAATCTCCTTCTTCAATCTTTAGGTGTTATTAAATTACGTCTAAACAAAAAATCGGTAACGGTAGCCACCTAGATGGAAACAAAAATCCCCATCTTCTTTTCAACCGTTTGACCCTCTAAAAGTCTCAATTCTCTTATCATCTAGCATTAAATCCACTTCATCGTGTAGATTTCTAAGTGAAAGAATCCGAAACCGTTTATCTACCTTTCATCAATTGTCCTAACCAGCTCGGATTTAAAAACGGGGGTAGATTGACGTGTTTTTAAAAAGATTTAGAAAATCTTAAGAATTTTAAAAGCTAAATATTAAGATTTATCTCATATACTAAAAGTAAATCGGGCCCTTCCGTATTTTTTACTTTTCTCGTTATAATATGGTCATTTCCAATCTATTTCATTTATCAATAATATCTACCAAATTTTCGAAAGTCGCTCCCTTACGAAATGAAGATAGATATGCTATAATACTTCATGAAGTTTGACGAAAAAGAAAAAAATTACGAGTGAACGGGTAAAACACTAACTTTTTTACCATAATGAAAGAAAATAGCTTTTTTTATATGGATAGCTAACAATTATTTAACTTTTATCAAAAGAGGTGATGCACGTATGAACAGCAAATTAAAACAATTACTAAGCCTACTCTTTATGGCCTGCTTAATTATCCTAACGGGATACTTTATCCTTAAGGATCAATCAATGGCAACGCTTTTAGAAACCATTGAAAGTGTCAACCCTCTTTATCTACTACTTGGACTTTTTATGATGTTTACGTTTGTGAGCTGTGAGGCCTTTAATACCTTCTCTATTTTGCGAGCACTTGGACAAAAAATTTCTTATCTTAAATGTCTTGGCTTTGCCTTCGTTGGCTTTTACTTTAGCTCAATTACCCCGTCTGCCTCAGGGGGCCAACCCGCTCAAATGTTTTATATGAATAAAGCGAATATTCACCTCTCATATTCATCCCTTAATTTGCTCATTATCACTGCCGTTTACCAAGTGGTCATGATGATTTATGCGTTCATCGTCTTTTTATTTAACCAACAATTTATTTTAGAAAATTTAAGCGGTATTAAATACTTTTTAATGTTTAGCGTCTGTATGAACACGCTTCTTACCGCAGGTATTTTATTAGCGATGTTCTCAAAAAAATTCATTTATAAATTAATTAATGGGGTCACTGGAATACTGAGCAGGTTACATTTAATTAAAAATGTTGAAAAGAAACGAGAAAAATTAGAGGCCATGGTGAAGGAATACACCAAAGGTGCAGATTATATCAAAACACAGCCTCTATTATTATTACGTGTGATTCTAACAACAACTGTTCAATTAACGGCAAGTTATTTAATTCCTTACTTTGTCTATAAGGCTTTTCATCTCGAAGGATTTAGCCTCTTTCAAATTATTTCGGTTCAATCGCTCGTCTCTTTAGCGGTTTCCTCTATTCCGTTACCCGGATCGGTTGGTGCCTCAGAAAATGCATTTATGAGTGCGTTCAAGCTACTCTTCACGACACATCTCATCTTACCAGCGATGCTTTTATGTCGAGGAATCAGCTTCTATTCCTTTTTAATTATTAGTGGAATCATTTCAATGATTGTCCATTTAACTTTTACTAAAAACAAAAAAATACCCAGGATGCCATCCCCCGATCAACAATCAACTCCCTGGCAATTAAAAAAGACGTATTAGGGCAATTTGCCCATACGTCTTTTTTGTTACGCCTTTGATGAAATGGCACCCTTTAAATTGAAGAAAAATAACACGATTCCAACCCCAAGTAAAATATGTCCTACTCCTGCCATTCCAGAAACAGAGGCATCTACTGCACGTGAAAGCTCGCCACCTTGCGTTTGTAACCATCCACGAACCGCCATCATCACGGAACTCACGATTAAGCCTATATTGTACGTCCATAAAAAACCATTAAATAATTTTTGTTGGCTTAGTTTGAAAATTGACTCTAATGCTAATACAATTAAGAAAAATAGCATTCCTAACACAAATAAATGGGTATGTAAAAGCGATAAGTTTGTTGCCTCCGTATAACCAATTCCCCTTGTATACTCACGATAAAAGACACCCGATAAAAGGGCAATCAACGTATACGTAAATGAGAGATTCCATAATTTCTTGATCATCATTCCATCCACTCCTCTTCAAATGTTTCCCCTATTTTAGCTCAATTACTCCCCCCTGTCAAATAATAGGCCCTAAAAGAAGGGGCTTATTCCTCATAATGAATGACTTCAAATCGTTCAATAGTCATCTGTTCACTAAAGGGAATCCCCGCTTGCCCACAGGCAAGCAAAAGTTGATCCCTACTAGATTGATAGGTACCGTCCTTTGGTAATATAACTCCCTGATGATCCCCCTTACTGACCTTAATTCCATAAAAAGTAGGATTAAGGTCCTCGGCAGTCACAACCTGCGGATTTAACGCTAAATCAATGGTCACTTTAAGTTGTGAAAGTTCGCCTTCGGTCATTGACGTTTCTAATGTGCGGATGAAAGAGAGGGTATGATGCATGATTTCAGTTGCTACACAATCCGTACAAGGTTGTACATCTCCAAATCGTCCAAGTAAAGTCCCTTCTTTATAAAACGAAACAAAGACACCATGGCGATGAATGATCATCATTTCAGGAATAGCCGCCTTACTTAACAAGGTTTTCGTCCCGCTCATATAATCTTCCATACATTTTCTCGCTAATGAAACATAAGGATTATTCCCCCTTAGTAATTCCCCACCTTTCACTTCACCTGACCTTCCAATGTATTTATACGCCTTGGTCCCCGGACCAAGAGCAGTTAAAGAAAGGACGCCATATCCAACACCAAATGGATTTTGGTAAGCATAAAGTTCTCCCCCTATTCGTTTTCCATCTAACGTTCCAAGTAAAATCTTCATTAAGGAAACGACGTCCTCGTTTTGTTGAAACTCGATCTCTTCACTTAAATCAAATAGCGAAAGTGGTTGTTTAGATGTCATTAGGTTTAAAAATGTCTGATCAAATGAGACCGCATGCGTAGCAGAGGGCCCTTGTGATAAATTAGAGCTGATAATCACCGCCACGGGTTCTTGCGATAAATGGGCTACCTCCTGTAGATGCATGCCAAATAAATAGAGGGTCCGGTCATCAAAGACAGGACAAGTCATCGGAACTAATTGATAATCTTCAACATATTTTTGGATAAATGAAAGTGGAATAAGCACTTTCTCATCTAACTGGCATTCCTCTGTTGCCTTTATTAAAACGGGTAATCCGTCCCTCATCGCCAACTCTTGCAGTTTTTGAATAAAATCTTCATTTAGTTTCCCATGAATCTCCATAGATTCTGATGCGAAATCATTAAAATTCCCATTAAATCGATCGCCACCGTAAAGACCAAAATAGGGCTTATCCTTCGGGGCCGCCACCAATATGATAATGGTTTTAACGGATAAGTCTTTCAACTCCTGGGCAATCTGGTGGCAAGCTAGACTCACTTGATATAGTTTTAAGCTTTCACCCTTTCCAATCTCAGGAATTAACATCAGTGGATGGGGCATTAAGTAATATCCTTTCAAAGGTACACCTCATTTCTTTCGTCCACCCCTATCGGCAGACAAAATATCTCTAATAGTTTATACGCTTTTTAAACGGATATCCCTCATTGGCAAACAAAAAAACGTCGGCAGTTCCCGACGCTTTTTTGTATCCACCTTTATTTTTGTTTAAACATGAAGGCCCCCACGCCGTAAACGATAGCCCCGACGACTAACCAAAGTAAAAAATCTAAACCAAGATTTAGTTCCTGCGATGGCTCGATGATTTGGTTCACCCTTAAGACATATAAGACCCCTTTATCTAAAAGATAAGTCATTACAAACCAGATGAATCCATAGACAAGTGATTTCCCCATTCGTCCTACTCCTCCTATTTCTATTAGAATCCAACTCAAGTACACGGCTTTTTCATCGCCCAATCCAACGGTTAGATTTAGCTAATTTCGGTGTACCTCCATCCATTAAATGGCGAGCATGATAGGCTCCTGTAACTCTAGCTAATCGTTTCGCCACCGTTACAAAAACAGCTAGAATAACTCCACCCCTCACTCTTTATTGGAATATAATACTAATTATACGAATCCTCCGCTTCATCTCGACCTTTTTTTACCTTTTAGTTAAAAATATTATTTATTTCTATTATTTTCATTACTTTGCATCTCATCAAACTCTAGTTACCGATAGTCCGTTCACCGGTTAGCCCCTACATCTTTTCATAAAAAAAGGGGATTTCCGGCGTTCATCCGCGTCAATCCTCCACACTTTATTAAAGTAATTTCCCACACTTCATACATGTCGTCGCACTTGATCCATTCTCCATCCCACAGTCTGGGCAAATCGTTGAGACACCTGTTTCACGATCATCGCTTAATTTATTACCACATGTCGGGCAAAACATTGAAGATAGTGCAACCTCTGTTTGACAGCGACGACACTTTTTAATTCCTCTAATTTCATCAACCATCACCTGATATCGATCCATCGTTTGTAAGCAACCTCCGATCGCTTGAAAAATATCTAAATACACAGCATCGGCAGTTTCCTTATTCATTTGATAATATAACTGTCCGAGTTTCATATATAGCTTATTTAACTTCTTTTCCTCCTCCGTCATCTGTGAATTGATACGTGATATTTCCGCCAAATCTTTCGTCTTCTTTACAGCATCCTGTCCCGTTTGGGAAAACTTCCTTCCGATTCCCTCAAAAAATGCATTCATTCCTTCTCCCCCTAGTCCATTAGATTGATGATATCACCTCATTATATTCAGTCACCAATCAAACTATAACTAGCTCCGCTCCACCTTTTATCCTAATCAATCGTAAACGGCTGTTGACCCGTGGTAAAAGAAGAGCGTGAGGCATCCAATCGACAAAAAAGGTAACCAGAAGTTAAAACTTCCAGTTACCTTTTACAACGTTAATAATGAAACTTTTTCTTAAGTTCATGAATCATTTGACGGTCAGCAAAAAAGAAGAGGCCGACGCACGTTAAAATCGTATAGTAACTTCCAAACACGGCAAACTGGTGTAAAACAATAAATCTAAAATATATTAAAACTAATAGGATGACACCAATGAACCCTAAAATTAATTGATAAATCACAAGATTCGTAAATTGCTTTGAATTAAATGCAATCGTCCCGGTAATAACCGTTGTTCCAACTGCTAACGTCAATGGGAGAATAAGCTCTAACGCCCATCCCTGATAACCGAAAAAGACATCAATCATAAGAGCAATACTTGAAATCCCGACGACTTGCATTAACAAGTTCGGACCAATATTTTTCCGCACTCTCACCCCTAAAATAGCACTACTTGTTAAATAAATCGTAATAACCGAAATAATGGCCACCAGACTCCACTCTACATGATGGAAAACGCCGCTCATTAAAGAAAAAAAGATCACGACAATCGCTGCAAAAATCAAAAGTTTTCGTAAGGAATAGCGGCGACGTTTAGCAAAACGTTCAGGATAATCACGGCGTGTGTCGTTAGTCACGGACTCTAGTTCTTGTCCGCAAAGGGGACAAAAATGGAGTTGATTTTGAATGTTCATCTGACATTTAATACAGTATTTCATGATTAAACTCCTCATTACATGAAATGGTAGGCTCCATTCCGTATTTTTTTAAAAATCTAAAGAAGAATCGTTGAACATCTACCTCTTCTAAAGCGGAAGTAAACGTGACAGTCAATTGATCTTGATACGAAATGACGCCACATCGAATAGGTTGGTGAGGGGTCAACGGAATAAGGACGCGAACCTGTTCAACATAAGGCTGCACTTCATCTGCGAACTCAATTCTCCCTAAATTAGATACTGTGGTCGTCACGCCCTTATCTGCCTCCCGATAAATATGACGCATCACCATATTTTTAATCAATAAGGGCACGAAACGAATCATCATATTTTTTTGTGCACTGACATTATCCTTTATTTTACGTCGAATCACATCCAATTGTTTCCCATCCTTTAACTGCCGATCGACTTGTTTTAATAACTCCTCAAACGTCATATCAGCGGTTGGTTGAATTTTCACATCCACATTGAAAAAAAAGTTACGTAACGTCTGAGAATCAAAGTGTCGTCGTAAATCAAACGGAACGGTCACAATAATCGGTGATTGATCTTGATTAAATCGATAATTTGACTCGTAAATGGCATAGATAAGCGCTGCACAAATAAAGGAAGACACGCTCACTTGATGCGCTTTGGCAACCTTAATCACCTGCTGAGTCGATAGCGTCCCATGAATAACCTTTAACTCTTGGGGACGTTTTTTTATCCCTCTTATTTTATAAGCAACGGTGGTTTGAGGAATCACCTTCCCCTTCGCTTCACTTTTCACCTTTAAAAAACTATCCTCATCCATCGCTGGTAAAGAGACTTGTTGTTGTCCAAGATGAAGCGGGGCAAACGATTGCGTGGGATACCGATTTTTTAAATAGTAGTAAACAACGACCTTTAAAAACTGAGTAGCAGCCGCCCCGTCCGCCAAGGCATGAAAAATCTCTAAATGAATAAAGGTTTCATAGTACGTCACATTGAACAAGTAATTATTATTAGTAAACTTGGTCAATTTAGAACAAGGATAGGTATATTCCTTTCGAACTTTAGGACGTTGATCATTCATATCAAAATAAGACCAAAATAATCCGTGCCGTAAACGAACGCGGAATGAAGGCATTTCTACAAGCGCCTGTTTTAATGCGGCTACCAAAGGTTCCGGTTGAATCGTCTCTTTCATCTGAACCGAAATTCGAAAAACATTTGTCGCCCTAGCATTTGAAACAAGGGCATATAATTTAGCCACGTTATCTAATTTACTCCAATAAAAAGTTTGAAAATTTTCATTCATACTTAACCTCCCCTCTTCTTTTATCTTAGCGCCATCAAAGTAGAATCAGTGCCTCCTAAAAAACATGTGCGTTCCCGTTGCATCACGTCCTCTTAATCTTCACAGCCCCATCGGTTATTCGGCCCTTTCAACACGCACGAATAATTATCCCTGCTCATGAGTCGTTCCATCTAGGGCTTTTATAAACTAATCATACACGATTTAAAAGGTGAAAGCTAGGAAGAAAACTTTCTTTTTAATCCCCTGGAAAAAGGACAGGGGGAAGAAAAGGTGTCAAATTTAAAGCCACCTAAGCCTACCCTTTACATCTACAATGGTGTAGCTAACGATTATTCATCTGACCTTCAGCCATTGTATATAAATAATCAATAAATGGACTACGCTCTTTCTCCCTCTTTGATGTGCTATGCTCCTTTACGTGGCGCGTCAATAGTAACGTCTTTTTCGCTCGCGTCATTGCCACATAAAAAAGCCGGCACTCTTCCTCTTGATTCGTTCCTTGAAAATCAAGCGGAAACATTCCCTTATTCAAAAATGGAATAATGACGTGATCAAATTCCAATCCTTTTGATTGATGAACCGTGATCACCGCTAGTTTATTTTGATCTTTCATCACACGATCTAGCTCACTGCTCGATAACGAAAGTTGCTCAAGCAAACGCATCCAAACTTCCCACATGAATAAGCCATTATCCCTTTTCAGCGTTGCACGATAAAACGCCTCAACAAAGGCGATGAATTCCTCAAATTTTGCCTGTTCAACGGTTTCATTTTCAACCTTATCTTCTTCTACGTGTTTAAAGCGTTCTTTCAATGTTAACAACACAGCCATTGGCGTTTTTGTTTCAATGAGCGCATAAAATTCGTGCAATTGTTCGATGACCGGATTTAATTTTTCTTGATAATAAGCCATCACATTCTTTCGCTTTTCATGTGCCTGCATCAACCGAGGCATACTTTTTAACAAAACATCCTTTGTTGCTAAAATATCATCCATTGCATTGTGAGTCGGTTCGTGATCAACACCAATAAAGTCACTCACCGTATCTAACTTATGATTAACTAAGTTCGGATAAAGTCGACGAACGATATCTAGCGTGTCGTAAACCCCAATCATTCCCTCAAAAATAAGTCCGATGCGACCCATGTGTGAACGAACAATTTTCATATCATATCCCACATTATGACCAATGAGTAAGGCCCCCTGAATAAACTGTAAAAAGTCAGAAAAAACTGTGACTGCCTCTTCACCACGACATTCTAAAAATTCATCTGTAAACCCATGAACAAGTGCCGAATCTCCAACTGATTGATGAGGTTTAATAAACCGCTCAAATGTCTCAATGACGCGTCCATTTTGCAAGGCAATAGCGGCAATTTGAACGACTTCATCCCGTGTCACATCAAGTCCTGTCGATTCCACATCAAATATAACTAAACGACCCTCCTCGTGAACTTTTTTTAATAGTCCGTAAGGCTCTCCCTCCTGATAAGCCTCTCGTCTAAAAAAGTCGGTAAGCCGTAAATCATATTCTTTATATCGCTTTAAATACGCTGGATGACTCATTTGATTCCAATCAATTGTTTCACCGAATAAAGGTAAAAAACGTTTGAGGGAAAGTTCATCGTATGGATTTAAATAAAATTTAATCACAGAGAGTAGGCCCTTTATATTTTTTCGCTTAAATAGTGTCAACTGATCCACCAAATAACACGCAATACCCCCGGCCTGCAAAAAGTTTGCCACTTCACTATTTTGACGATTACTCCGAGTCAAGATGACCGTATTAGCAAGTTCCTCCTGTCTTTGATACTTTAAATGATCAATAATAAAATTCATTTCCTCTTGTTTAGTCGCTGCCTCATAAAAAACTGGAGCAGTCCCCATCTCGTCGCTTGCGGATTCGATGCATTTAGGTGATAAATGACGATGAATAAGCCCTACCTGTTTCCCATTTTCTAAATAATTAGCACCGAGCATGACGAGCCGCTTCGTCGAACGATAATTCAACGATAATTCTAAACAAAGCGGAGAAAAATCCTCAATAATCTTTTGTCGAATAACGACAGGATTAGAGTCACGCCATTCATAAATCGTTTGATTAAAGTCACCAAACGCGCTAAAGTTCAACGAATGGGCAATCTTTTTAATTAAGTAATATTCAATTAAGCTTGTATCTTGCACCTCATCAACCACCACAACCGCGAATCGAGATTGCCAACGGGTTAAAATCTCCTTCTGCGATAAACACTCATCCGCATAAAGTAATAAATCATTAAAATCTAAAAATTGGTGGTGCCTTAAATAATGTTGGTATTCTAGATAAAGCCAACTTCCATACTGCGACAAGTAAGCAAGTGTCTCGCATCCTGCATCCGAATTTTTTAAACGGTACAATAATCGTAACGCCGCCTCGGATTGGTGAAACTCTTGGACAAGAGAGGAATCGAGTGGGCGACGCCCCATTTGATACACTTTGAGCGATTGAATATACTCAAACACGTGATCCATCAGAAGTCCCTCACGCCCCACCAAGCGTTTAATCACCTCTTTCGCATCCTCTTCATCAATCACAACAACGTCGGTCGATAACTTTCCAAGAGCTTTCGCCTCTTCCTTAATTAATTGATAGCAAAGACTATGAAACGTTTTAACAACAATTCCCTTGGATTTAACACCAATTACCTTTGTTAGGCGATCCTTTAATTCATAGCATGCCTTATTAGTAAATGTTAAACATAAAATTTGTGACGGTTGAATTCCCGCTTCAATAAATTTAGCGGTACGCAGTGCAATGACATTCGTTTTCCCTGTTCCCGCAGGTGCCATAACCAACAAAGACTGTTCTAACTCCTCTACAACCCTTCGCTGTGCTTGATTTAATTGTTTTAATGCCTGATCTAACCCATTTCGTCCATTCCCTTCCATAAATTAGATATAATAAAAACAAACATTTATTCGCATTTTACGGTATAATAAACTTAAACAACACTTTTGAATCGAAGACCCCAGAGGAGCAGACTAACTATGACAACAACGACGCATCAACGAGCGGGACTCGTCTTTGGAGTGGTAACTCAACAATATTTGATCGCCCATCTTTATTCACACGCCAATGCCGCTTCACAACTCTTTATAATTACCCTTTATTGCACAGCAACCATCATTGGTTCAACATTACCCGACATCGATTTAAAAAACTCCCAAATCGGGAGCTTATTCCCTGTTACGTCTACCTTTATCTCAACACACTTTAAACATCGGACCTTAACCCACAGTCTACTCTCTATTTTCTTGTTCCTACTTCTCCTTAGCTATGCGCCTTACCTCAATATTGGACAAGACTTCTACACGTTACTTATCACCGGGCTCCTCGTGGGACATAGCTCGCACATTTTTCTCGACCTCTTAACCACTCAAGGCGTGTGCCTTTTTTATCCGTGGAAAAAGAAGATACGGATCGCTAATTTTAAAACGGGCGCCAAAGGCGAAGGCGTGATTAACGGAATCCTCTTTTTAACTTTATTCACGTATCTTTTAATCAAATTAAGCCCCTATTATGAATAACAATCGCTTTGATAAAAAGCCGTTTCTTTAGAAACGGCCTTTATTTTTGAACCGGATACTTCATCGCATTTTTTTCTAACTTACTAAAAATAATCTCTTTAGCGTCTACTTCCAATACATCAACCATCTGTAAACAATAAATAAGCACGTCCGCTAATTCTTCACAGACATGTTCCTGATCAAACGAATGATCCCATTGAAAACACTCTAATAATTCCGCTGCTTCAATTGAAATCGATTTTGCCAAATTTTCCGGCGTGTGATACGGTTTCCATCCCCGTTCATCACGAAATTCCATAATTTTTTGCATCGTTTCTTTCATCTTGTAACCTCATTTCTACTTATGTATTATTTTACCATATATTTTAATAAACAATACATTCAAATCAAAAATTATTTCATTCCGTTCTCCTGCGGTCTCCGTCTTTTTTCTAAGGAAAACCATTGGGAGATAAACATCCATTGACAAACTCTCATCCGTCTTAACCTTTAAAACCCACCCCCGTATCCGAATTCCTTTTGCATGGATCCAAATCAATTAAACACGCCTCATTGAAGAAAAGGTTCTATTCATTAATTCCCCCCCAGAAAGTAAACGCCCCTCGAAAGTTTTTTGGATTTCCCTTGCTTTTATATCCAATTAATTCCATTCAACTTTTTCCATCCAAAACCCCCAAACACCTCAAAAGTAAAGCGCATACAATATAGTGTATTAACGATTAATAAATCAGGTGATGCTCTTGAAAAAAAGATTCCCCCTATGTCGAAAAATGCAGCGTGAATGGCACAAATTAGATTTAGCCTGTAAATCTGTTCTTCTCATCGGCATCCTCCTGTTAATTCAGTTAATTTGTGCTGTCTTCATTCCTGCACTAAGCTCTCAACCAACGATTAATGCCATTTTTCAAACGAGTCTATCGAGTATTTTTGGTTATATTTTAGGAATGAACATCCCAACCGGAACAAAATCATCTTCTGAAAAAACTTGTCCATGTGAAGAAAAAGAAAACACACACCACCTCTTAAAGGGTACCAATATCCATATTTTCTTTACAGCAGGTGTCTGTTTCATTTGTCTGATTACATTAACAATCTATACGATGATCGGTGGCGACGTTTACAACGATGGAATTTTTCAAATTGGTCACCTCGTCTCGACAACGATTGGCTTTTTGATTTCTAGTTCATCAAAAAGCCCCTGAAGAAGCTCTCATTAAGAGAGCTTTTTTTATTCATCTCCAAGCAAAAAGACACCATTAAGGTGCCTTTTTGTTATTTCGAGCATGAGGGTTATCCTCGCCATTTAGCCCATCAGTAAGAAGACGAACACTTCTACTTAAATAATAATTCCATTGCAATGATCGATTTCGTGTTGAATAATTTGAGCAACGAAGCCTGTAAAAGTCCCACGGTGTTTAACAAAATTTCGATCCGTATACTCAACCTCAATCTCCTCATACCTTACCGCCTCGCGTACACCGGTTAGTGATAAACACCCTTCTGTTGTTACATAGCGTTTTTTCTTTTTCACGATGACCGGATTCATCATCACAACAATCATTTCCCCAACAGCAAATGCAATGATGCGCTTCTGTACACCAATCATATTAGCCGCCATTCCAACACAGCCATCTAAGTTGGCCCGTAAAGTATCCACTAAATCATTAGCAACAGCTAAATCGGCTTTCGTTGCCACTACCGATTTCTTCGATAAAAAATTAACATCTTTCATAATCGGACGAATCATCTTATCACTCCTTAATATCGTTGGGCATACCCACACCGCTTACATAACTCTTCAACTGCTTTTCGTTGCGAGAACCCCTCATATAGATTAACCGCGCGTTCACTTGCTAAAATCTCACGCAACGGCGTTTGATGAATATTTCCAAGCGGAATATTTCCCTCACTATCTAAACAACACGGAACCACCGTCCCATCCGCCTGAATCGCCAAATGATCCCGTAAGCCATAACAAAATAACCGCTCACTAATCACCTCACGATTTAGCGTCGGCCATGCAAACTTTTCCGCCATATGAATAAACACGCGATCCTTAATCTTAACCTGATGCGTCTGTTGTAATCGCTCGCTTAAACTAAAATCTAACTCAAAAACATCCTCAATCAAACGTAAAATATCAGTATTCAACGTATTTTTAGCCTTTAACTCTTCCGCATCCATATTCCATAATCGAAGATTACAATAAAGAGGACGTTCAGACTGTGCCTCCTTAATAAAACGGGCAATGTTTAATAAATAATCCTTTAACGTCCCTGTTTGTTCATTCGCTTCAAACGAATGAATAGAAAAGTTTATTTGTCTTAAAGCTGGGGACTTTATCAAAATTGGGGCCACCTTTTGAATAAGAACACCATTGGTCGTAAGATTGACTTGCATGCCGGATTCATGACTCAATTGTAAAAAACGCTCAAGCCTCGGATTTAAGAAGGGCTCCCCTAATAAATGAAAATATAAATAATCGGTATACGGCTTTACTTCCTTTAAAATATGAATAAAGTCTGTTTCATTCATCATGCGCCCACCACGACCGAGCGTAGCACTTGGACAAAAATCACACTTTAAATTACACCGATTCGTAATCTCAATATAGACTCGTTTAAACCTTGGCATCGTCTCACCCTCCTAGTCATTATCAACGAATAGATCTCTCCTATTTTAACACGATTCTACATCATAAAACAAAAAAAGAACCGAATAAAATGAGGATTCCCGCTTTCTCCCTCCTCTATTAATAAAAAAATCAAGATCTTTGAATCAATCCCTTACATATTTATCAAAATATGGCATAATGTAAAAAGATATACAACGCATTTGAAAGGAGACATACGATGAAACTTGGACTAGTTTTAGAAGGTGGCGGCATGCGTGGACTGTATACGTGTGGGGTCCTCGATTGTTTTTTAGATCATCACTTACTCGTTGACTACGTGATTGGGGTATCAGCAGGGGCCTGCCATGGCGTTTCTTACGTTTCGATGCAACGTGGACGCGGATTTCGTATTAATACGAATTATCTCCATGACAAACGCTACCTTAGTCTTAGAAATTTTATTCAAACGAAGTCTTTATTTGGAATGGATTTCATCTTTGATGAAATTCCTCACCAACTCGACCCCTTCGATTACGAAACCTTTCTCTCTTCACCCTGTGAATTTAAACTTGGGGTAACTGATGCGCTTACCGGTCAATGCGTCTATTTTGACAAATCACATCTTAATTACGACTCCACGCTCATCAAAGCCTCTTCCTCCATTCCTGTCTTCTCCCCTGTCGTTCGATATCAGGGGCGCGATTACTTAGATGGAGGAACCTCTGATTCCATACCTGTTAAACAAGCCTTGGCCGATGGATGTGACCATGTGATTGTCGTCCTTACCCGCGACCGAGACTATATCAAAAAACCTGAAGGATTTCGCTCGATTTATAAGAACGTATTAAAAAAATATCCGAATATGATTAAGGCACTCGATCACCGTCATGCAATGTATAATGACACGCTCTCATTGATTAAAGAGTTAGAGGTTCGCGGACAAACTACCGTTATTGCACCTCACTCCCCCGTTAAAATTAGTCGCTTTGAAAAGGATAAAGAAAAACTAAAGAAACTATATGATCTTGGATATCAGGATGCCCTTGAAACACTCGACCGTCTAAAACAATGGAATAAAAAAGGCTAGAACCCCTCGTTCTAGCCTTTTTTATTCAGTTACAAAGACGGGCTTTCTTTAAATCCCCTTATAAAAGGTGCCCGTGACGATTTAAAATAAAATCACGACTAATTCCATGCTGTAACGCATAACTATATGCTTCTGCCTTCGTATGAAAAGGAATAATATGAAGTACATTCATTGGATAATAAGCCTCCTTGTATTCCTCATCAAACACATCAAGTACCTTTAAAATCATAAACGTACTCTCCATTGCCTCGCTTAAATCATCATAATCAATGGCATCAAAATCCATAAATTCAATGAGTCGTTCAATGAGTCGTGCCATATGAACATTGATTTGTTGCGTTTCAATCCGTAGATGAGCAACCTCCATCATTTGAACTAAATCTTCAATATTCCGTTGAATTTCTTTAATCGTCGCTGTAATTGAAACCGCCTGTAAAATTGTTGTTGGAAACGTCACCTGTGATGATAAACTTTCTAAGATTCCAAAATTATTATCGAATTTTTTATAGACCGATAAAAAATCATAATACTCCTCTCGGTTTAAAATACAGTTCGCAATTTTAATAAATTCATTTCCCTTACTTTCACAGGCCTCACAATAATCTAGCATCTCATTGGTCGCCTGAATCAGTTTTTCGGTTCCCTCATCGCTCATAAAACCTTCATCAACGATAGTCATTTTATCATCCCCGATACCTATCTGTCTTTAGTAAAGTATATGCGTCCGTCTCAAATAAATGACAGATTATAACAAAAACTGAAGGCTTAAAAAAGACTTCCTCCTCTTTAAACCCCGAAAGTAATAACCGTATACGGTTGCATCTGATCATCACATAGGGTCACATAATACGACTGGCCTTCCTTTGTAACGGTTGGGATAATGACATCTCCTAATTTAGCTGCTCGCTTATATTCAACCCGTATTTGTGTCAGCGTTTCTGTTCCTTCTAAACAGTCAAGGGCCATCGCAACATACTGACTATTGTTAACATGTGCATTCACATCAATCTGATGCCTTCTCACGCGAATGGGTTCTAACACCTGATTACTCGAAGGAACTTTAATTTTACGGGGTAAATAATTCATCTCTATTTTTTCTTCAATCGGATACTTTTCAACCTCATCCTCTGATAATTTAACAAATTTTCCCGTCGATGCATCAATAAAGCATCCGCATAAATTAGCGTAAGCTAAAATATTTCCCGCAACGTCATACATGATATAATTTCGATAGCCAAACATCCCTTTACATCCATAAATCAACGTCCCTACCTTAATTTCCTCACCTAAATAAGGAAGGCGATTGATTTCAATTTGCCACGATAAAATATAAAAGGCTAGATTTTGTTGGACAAAGTAGTCTGTCCCTAATCCGATATCCTCTAAATGAAATGTACTACAATCTTGAAAATAATTAATCAAATGGGGTAATGTTAACCGCCCATCTTCTCCTACCTCACTAAATCGCACACAGCCATTCATTTTATACAAATCAATCCCTCCTTTTTCTCTATTATAACTAAAATTTTCCTATTTAAACAATAAAAAAATACGGCAATCCCCGCCTGCCGTATTCCGTCTGCTCACACTTCCCGATGGTTAGGATGAAAAAATGGAGCACCCTAATCACTGATGATACGTTATCACCTGCTGATAGGGTGCCTTTCTTTACGAATAAGCTAAAACTTCTATCATCTTTCGATTCATCGATTTTTTATCGTTGATAGACAAAACATTAACCGTTTAGTGATTGAACGGCCTGCTCAAGCGCTTGAATAGCTAAACCATATCCCAATTCTCCGAAACCACAAAGCTGCCCCACACAAGCGGGTGCCGTCACTGAAGTCTGTCGAAAAGATTCCCGTGCGTGGACATTTGATAAATGAACCTCAACAACGGGGATGGGAGCAATTGATTTTATCGCATCAAAAATCGCATAGCTATAGTGAGTGTATGCCCCTGGATTCATAATTACCCCTTCATAACCTTTTAAATAGGCTTCATGAATCCAATCGATGAGCTCCCCTTCACTGTTACTTTGTCGCACCTCAATATCGTGGCCACGTTCCTTTGCCACTTCTTTAATATAGTGAACCATTTCCATATAAGTTTTCGTCCCGTAAACCCCTCGTTCACGAATACCAACCATATTTAAATTAGGACCATTTAATACGAGTAGCTTCATCGTTATCATCCTTTCAAATTTAACACGTTTTTGATTTCTTCAATGGGCATCTCATGGTGCGTCCATTTTTTAAAGGCCTCCGCTCCCTGATAAATAATCATGCCAACTCCATTCATGATGCGGCAACCCCTCTCTTCGGCTTGCTGTAAAAGTTTCGTCTTTGCAGGGTTATAAATGATGTCACACACGAACAAATCCCTTGGAAGAAGACTTGAATCTCTAATAAACGACTGATCCTTTAATTCGCCCATCCCAATATTGGTCGCATTAATCAATAAATCACTTGTTGCCAATTGTTCTTTCAGTAATGCCTCATCGCCTAACGGATAAAAGGTCGCCTTTGTCGAGGTGTGACGATTAATTAAATCTGCCATCTCTTGGCCACGAGCCACCGATCGATTAAAGATGGCTAACTCTCGGGCTCCATCGAGTGCCGCTTGAATTTGAATGGCTTTCCCAGCTCCGCCACAGCCGACAATCGTAATTTTTTTTCCCCTAACTTCAAATCCTTCATCTCTTAACGCTTGCATCAATCCACTGCCATCAGTCATATGTCCAACTAATTTACCGGCCTCGTTCACAACCGTATTAACTGCCTGACACAGTGTTGCGGCGGGTGATAACTCGTCTAAATACGGAATCACTTTACTTTTATACGGCATCGACACATTAAAGCCACGGGCCCCTAACGCTCGTAGTCCAGCAACGGCCTCCGCTAATTGTCCCTCTTCAACCTCAAAAGCTAAGTAAGCGTAGTCCAGTTGAAGCTTTTCAAATGCCGCATTATGCATTTTCGGTGAAATACTGTGCCGAATAGGATTCGCAACGATCCCAATTAATTGCGTCGTACCACTAATTTGTGACTTCATCTCATCACTCCTTCTAAACTATTCCATGTTATAATCACCATAACATTTTTGTCTGCTTTTGTAAAATAAATCTTGACTCTATGATGAAAACAAGATATATTTATTTTCAATAGGAACCCTTTAAGATTACTCACGAGAAGTAATTAAGGAAAGATATAGTCGTGATTTGACAATAAAGAAGCTACTTTGTCTGTTTTAATGATGCGCTGTATGTTTATTGCCTTAAGTTTTAAAGGATCCCTTTATGACTTAGGGCTTTTTTCATCTATTCCATTAGCGAATAGGGTTCTAATTATAAACACCAAGGAGAGAAAGTCATGAAAAAAAATCAGAACCGTCTAGCGATTCAAATGGCTATTGCCCTAATCTGCGGATTAACATTTGGGTCATTATTTTTAGTTTTACGCGAGCATTTACTCAATAGCAATCCTAATCTATGGGCAACGATTAATAAACTTCTATTTCAAGATATTAGTGCCGAGGGGGCCACTGATGCAATTGGAATCTTCTACATTCTTGGGCAACTTTTTTTAAATTCTATGCAACTTGTCATTGTCCCAATGGTTTTTACTTCAATCGCGCTTGCGATGTGCCGTATCTCTGATACAAAGACACTAGGACGTCTATCTTATAAAACAATTGGGGGATTCTTAATCACCTCACTCTTTGCCTTAGTATTAGCCGGAATCGTCGGTTTAGTCGCTAATCAATTTGGAATTTTTAATGTAAACATCGACAATATGAGCGCTCAAACAGGAACAACCGGATCAAATCCACTTCTTATTTTTGTCAAGGCTATTCCAAATAACATTACCTCAGTCTTTGCAACAAATGGAAGTATCTTATCTATTGTTTTCTTAGCTGTCGTCACAGGATTATCTATTAATCATTTAGGTGAACAAATTAGCGTATTAAAGAAATTACTTGAAGATGTTAACAAGATTATCACGGTCTTCTTAACCTTCTTAATCACTAAATTTGGACCTTTCGCTATCTTCGTTTTATTAACACGTACATTTGCCATCTACGGTGTTGAGCATTTAAAACCAGCACTAGCTTATGTTATTACCGTAGTCCTTACTCTGTTAGTGTTCCTCACACTAGGATATGCCCTATTTATTTTTATCATGACCCGATTAAATCCGATGGCCTTCGTTAAAAAAACGGCTAAAGTGGCGATGTTCGGATTCTCAACTTCATCGTCAGCAGCAACCTTACCGTTAAATACAAAAACGACAACAGAAGAGTTAGGTGTTAATAAAGAAATCGCCTCATTTATTCTTCCACTTGGAATGACCATTAATATGAATGGAACAGCGATTATGCAAGTGATTGCCGCAATCTTTATCGCTTCAAGTGCAGGCTATCAAGTAACAGTCGGAAGTATTTCACTTATCGCGATTTTGGCACTCATCGCCTCAATCGGAACACCGGCTGCTCCAGGGGCAGGAGCGGTCATCCTATTCACGGTCTTATCAGGAATGGGGTACCAAAATGATGCCGCTTTACTTGCCTACTCATTAATCCTAGCTATTAACCGTCCAGTAGAAATGTTAGTGACTGCCTTAAACGTTGTAGGAGATGCCGCAACAGCTGTAGCCGTTGCTAAATCCGAAAACGCCTTAGACGAAGAAACTTATCATTCTTTATAAAAAAAAGCATCGATCATCCCGATCGATGCTTTTTTAATAGTTATGACACAGTAACTCAAAATAGCCTCTTGGATGGCCACAAACCGGACAATGATCGGGTGCCTCCTTCGCATAGACACGATGACCACAATGACGACAAACCCAGATGACGGGCTGTTCCTTTTCAAAAACATGATCGGTATCAACATTCTTTAAAAGTTCTCGGAATCGTTGCTCGTGACCTCGCTCAATAGCAGCTACATTTAAAAACTCTTGAGCTAATTCTTCAAACCCTTCGCTTTGAGCCACATCCGCAAATGATGGATACATATCGGTCCATTCTCCGTGTTCAAAATAGGCCGCAGAATTTAAAGCCTCCTCCGCTGTAAGCTCCCCTCCCTCAAGAAGTTGAAACCAAATCTCAGCATGTGCCTGTTCATTTCCTGCTGTCTCTAAAAAAATCGCCGCTATTTGTTCATAGCCAGCCGACTTTGCACACTTGGCATAAAACTGGTATCGACTATGAGCCAATGCCTCACCGATTAACGCTTTTTGAAGATTTTTCTCAGACTCAGTCCCCTTTAGGGCCTGCCGTAACGTTGGTTTATCAATTTTCTCAATATCCCGATTCATGCCACCACCCCCATTAAACATATATTCCTTTTAACTATATGCTCTAGGGGGGCTTAAACATTCAAGAACTAATTGAAAATAGACGCTTGATGAAAATCGGTTACCCACCTTCTGATTGTTGACACGAAATATAGGGTATGAAGACGCCGAACCCTTCCTAGCATTAGAATTTTAAGTTTAACTCTGTTTCATCCTTTTTCAAACATCCCATCACATACTCATTATCTTTTTTACTCATTTCCCCATGGCAATCGCATCCTACCGTCATCATTAAGTCATGTTGCTTGCAAAAATCAACACAACATGCGGTTAACTCATCACTATGGATCGGATAATAACATTCAATTCCATCAATCCCGGCTTGAAGCAATCGATTAAAATCTTTACGAACGTCTTCTAATGAAGATTGCCGATAATATTTTCCTGGATGCGCTAGCACAGCCTTCCCACCACAACGATGAATGTGTTTAATGGCCTCCTCAACGCGTGGAAAATCGTAATTGGAATAAAAGATTCCATAGTCACGATAAACTTTTAATCCATCCATCAGGCTTTCAGTAATTCCCCGATCTTTTAAATAATGAATTCCTTTAAAACCACCTAACCGACGATTATAAGTATATGCCTCGTAATCCGTCGATGAAAGCTGATCATAATCTTTTTCCATGAGTTGAATTAAATCAACTCCCATTTGATCTAACTGCTGACGCGATCTTTTAATCACCTCTAATAAGCCCTCATCTACCTTAAATTGATAGGCAAGCAAATGAATCGATCGTTCTCCAAAAACACAGTCTAGTTCCACGCCAAGGACATAATTCATTCCGAGTTCCTGACAAGATTTTTCAAACTCGTCGTGGGCAGCAATCGTATTATGGTCCGTAATTGAAATGAAACCGAGACCCTTTTTCTTTGCTAACTCCACCACCTCTCTCGGAGAAAACGATCCATCAGAATAGTAAGAATGCATATGTAAATCGACTAACATTTAATCCATCTCCTTCTCGTTTTTGATTTCATTATAACGAAATTCGACATTTATAGCAACATCCATTCCTCTACCCTATTTATCAAAAAAAAGATAGCCAATGGCTATCTTCTTTTTGTTATTTTAAACCTAATGATTTTAAAGCTTCATCGACTGCAGCTTGTGGTTCCATTCCATTTAATACAACATTTTCAACCGCAACACCTGCTGCTGTACGTACATTGTATGAACTGAAATCAGGGTTTACAAACACTACATCGTAGAAATAGTAATCTGATTGTTTTGGTCCAGCTTCTTTTGTCATATCTCCAGACTCAATAATATAGTTTTGATACTCTTCAGAGTCAACAACTGTTTGACGAATTGGTAAGTATCCTGTATTCATTGTCCAGTAAAGGTTTGCATCATGTGTTCCTAAGAATTTAGCGAACTCATAAGCTGCATAAACTTGCTCATCAGTTGTTGATCCTTGTTTCATCACAACAACGTTTGTCCCTTGTTGAATAACCGCTTTTGTATCTTCACTCTTTTGAGGGATTGGTGCTGCTGACCATTCAAACGCATTTGTTTCTTTTAATCCATTAATAACATGTGCTGCTCCTGATGTTGATCCAACAAACATTTGTACTAAACCACTTGTAAATGGTCCTGACATAGATTTATCTTCACCTGGTAAACGCCAGTATCCAGCATCTGTATTCTTTTGAATCATTTCTAACATTTCAACTGCTGCATCTGATTCCCCAAATAACACTTCACCTTTAGTATTTGTATATTCTCCACCAAATTGTTTAACTAAAGTAAGGAATGCATTCTCCGCTGAATCGAATCCAAATGCAGGATTTCCTGTTAATTCAGTAATTTTTTTAGATACTTCTTCTAATTCTTCCCAAGTTGTTGGAACTTCTAAATTATTTTCTTCGAAGAATGTTTTGTTATAGTATAAAACTTCTGTCGATTTGTTAAATGGTAATGAATAGAATTTTCCACCTTCATATTGACTATTTTCATCGCGATAAGCTTTTGCAATATCATCAAAGTTTTCAATTCCTACTTCTTTATCGAAAATATAATCGTCTAATTCAACAACTGCTCCTGATTGTAAATACTCAGCAACCCAGTCTGGATAAGCTTGAGCAATTGCAGGTGCTGATTTAGCGCGAATTGCTGCCGTAATTTTTGATTTTAAATCTGGATAAGACCCTTGATAAACAGGTTTAACTGTAATTCCTTTTTCTTTCCCAACTGTTGCGTTAAATTCCTCAACTAAATGATTAACCGCTGTTTCGTTTGGTCCTGACATCGCATGCCAAAACTCAATTTCTACTGGGTTTTCAATTGTTTTTACAATGTTGCTCTCTTCTTTTTTACCTTCTTCTTTTTGGTCTTGTGAACAAGCAACCATCGAAGATAATCCAAATAATACAGCAAATGATGCTAATAATTTTTTCACTTTCTTCGTCCTCCCATTCAATATGGCCATTGAATTTTTTGAAAAAGACTTACCTCCCAACAGGTAAGGGTCGTTCTTTTTACTTTACGAGAGGATTATATACAATTTTTTCACTTTATGCAATATTTTTCAAATATTTCACAAAAAGAACACAAAAATGACATTTTTCAGAAACAATTAAACCCTTTTCATTTCATAGTCTGCCTTAAACCTTGCTTACACGTCGAATTAACTTTTCATAAATGGGAAGCATATGTTCTTCTCTCACATAATGTTTGATCTCATCAACAGGAATCCATCCTACCTGACTATTTTCATCTTCTTTAATTCGTAACTCATCTGTTTCACTAGCAATTAAAACATATGAAACATTTAAATGCTGATGAGCACTTACATATTCTCCACGTTTCATGTGCCCAATAACCGGTAAAATTTCAATTGACATGATGTCATCAGTTAACGGAGTCAAGTGTTTAACCCCCGTCTCCTCTCTCGCTTCTTTTAAGGCAACGGCCAATAAATCCGCTTGCCCATCTGCGTGCCCTCCAGTCCATGCCCAACTATTATAAATATGATGATAGACCATCAATACTTTATCTCTCGCCTCATTCAACACAAACCCTGAACTTGTAAAATGGGCAAATTCATTTTCTCGTGTCAGTAATTGAGACCCAAATAAATTCAAGTAATCGAGCATTACCTTTTTATCTTGCATCTCCTGTTTATTTTGAGGCACGTATCCTTCAATTTTTTCCTTTAACATTCAAATCAACTCCTTAATCGAATTGTCATAAAATCATCGAGTCCTATTTCAACCCTCTTAATGACAAGTTCTCCTTTGACAAACACTAACAGATTAAGTTCATCCAGTAACTCATCAAACTCGCTCATAACCTTTTCCCCTCTTCTTTTATAACCCACAAGTTTTAAAAGGGTGCGTAATTTTAGTTTGACATACTCCGCTTCGGTATACAGGAGTTTTAATTTAATCACCTTTAAATAATGCGCCATATCTTGAATAGGATTTACTCCCCCCATTAAACATTCGCCGTGTGATCTTAACTGTTGAAGTTCCCGCTCTAATTGTGAATCTAGCCTTATTAAACAATGATCGATGGCTATTTCAAATGTCGCCAACGATGTCTTCACCGCCAAATCGTGGTGAATTTGCTTAATCAGATGGCGTTCTTTTACATAGGGTAACTCAACATCTGACAAAAAAGCAGCAATATCATAAGGATTCATCTCTGTTTATTTTCCTCCTCTTTTAAACATCTTCTTAATTCAATATTCAATTGTTGGACAAAGAACAGTTTTTTGTGAAAGTAAATAGAGAATAGTTGCTCTGGGTCATTCCAAAGTGAATCAATGTAGGCCCGTTGCTGTGCTCTCGTCATATTCTTCTCAATAATTTGGCAGGCAACCTGTGACAAGTCAAGACTCTTCCTTTCCATCTCATCAAGTGGAATAAATGGAGGCGCCTCTCGATAGCGACTGAAATAACGTAACAACGCTTGAATGTCACGTTCATCATAGGATGGAATCATTTCTCCTAAAAAGCAACGACGTGCACAAATCTCTGTTAATTTATTTAAGAGTTGAATAGAGGTAATCTCTTCATGAACGTGATGATAGTCAAAAAACGTCGGTAATTGGGCAATTAAATGATCGTAACGTCGCTTTGTACTATCGTAAACTAAAATTTGATGACTTCGCTCAATTCCCCGATCCACTAGAGTAAATGCATACATTCCCAAAGGAACACGCTTAATAAAGGGGATTGATTCAAGTGCCTTTGTATCAATACTAGAGTCTAGCAAATGGATATACTCCTCCAATTTGGCAAAAGAAATTTTCTCATACATTTTCTGAGTTTCTTCTTTTTCATCGCCCATTTCTTCAACTATTTCCTCTCGATCCTGTAGTAAGGTCTTAGCATTAACCCACTTCACTTGGTCCTGCCAATCATCAATAAAACTAACAATATAGGCTTGATGCGTTCCCCCCGCCTTCACACCTCGTAATGCTCGGCCAATCATTTGTGTCATTAAGGCAGCAGATGTGGTCGGGCGGGTTAAAAAGACCGAACGAGTCATCGGCAAATCTATTCCCTCCGTCAAAATATTAACATTTATTAAAACATCAATTTTTCCTAACTGATAATCTAATATAATAGATTCATTCTCCATCACCAATTGCTTCATTTCCAAAATATCATCCGTTTCCCGGGAAATGATTACACCACAACGAATCTTTGCCTTTTCAAATAATGACTTTAGAACAAGGGCATGAAGTCGGTTAATAGCAAAAACGATAGTAGGACCATATTTTTCTTTATCATACTGCCTAACAATCGCTGCGTTTCTTAACTTATGATTGGCCATCTTTTCCGCAATTTCAATGGGAAAATCGTCCACCATGAGTTGCTTTTTCTCCTGATCCGTCAAAGTTAAAACTAATTCTGTTTGGCATTCCTCAAAATACGGCATTGATAAAATCCCACGTTTTATTAAATCAATTAAATCAACCTTATAGGCGATATCATCCGGAAAAACATCACTCAAATAACGCGTATCCGTTCGAAAAGGAGTAGCTGTTAATCCTAATAATTTAACAGATGCCACTCGATTTTGAATATGTTGTAAAATCTTTTCATACGTCGGCGCACTCGCATGATGCGCCTCATCAATAATGACGTAAATTTCTTTTTCCTTTTTTAACCATTTGTTCAAGAGTTTTAACCGTTTACATAAACTATCTTTACTCACAATGAGCAAATCATCACCTGGCTGAACCTCCTGCATCGATTGATGTGCCCCCGAAATTATTCGATAGGTAAATCCTGATCGTTGGGTCATCACATCAGAAAAAGCATTGTCTTCAAATGTTTTTGCAGCTTGCTCTAATAACATTTGTCGATGCGCCAACCATAATACCTTTTTATTATTGTTAAGCGCCCCCTTTAATAACCACCAACATGCCGTTAATGTTTTTCCACCCCCCGTTGGGATAACGAGTACAGATTTAAAACTCGAATGCTTATCCATCTCCCCCAAAACCTCTAAAGCCTCCGACTGATGCTCATAAGGATGTCTGTGAGCCGACATCTTTTTTACGCGAATCTCTCCCGCCTCACGCATCTTTTCACTCCCCTTTCCTTAGATAATAGCCTCATTTTATATTTTTTGATAAAAACCACCACTTATTTTTATAAAATAAAAGATCTCGGTTGCAACTTCAACCGGATGCCCCTACAATTAAATTATTAAATTCAAATGGGGGTATCACTCGTGACTGAAAAAGACTATGAACATTTATTAAATATTGAAACACAAGGGACAGATAAATATCATACCTCACATCTATACCATCGATACGAACCGACACCTTATGAGGTTCTAAACTTTCTATTTGAAAACTATACCTTAAATCAAAACGACCATGTGGTTGATTATGGTTGCGGAAAAGGGCGTCTCAACTTTTATATTCATCATTTCTTTCAAATCCCCGTCACCGGGATAGAAATGAATGAACAATTTTATGAAGTAGCCCTTCTTAACAAAAAAAACTATTTTAAAAAGCATCCCTTTGCACAAAATGATATCACCTTTTATTGTGGACTCGGTGAAACCTACCCCATTCGTTCAAATGAAAATAAGTTTTACTTCTTTAATCCATTTTCAATTCAAATATTTAGAAAAATTATTGAAAAAATTTTAATCTCTCTCGAGGAGTGTTACCGTGAAGTTGAACTCATTCTTTACTATCCCTCTGATGACTATCAATATTTTCTTGATCAGCGAACTCCTTTCCATTTAAAAAAAGAAATCACACTTCCAAACTACCATAAGGATCATAGGGAGCGTTTTTTAATTTATGGTCTTGGAATCTAGCTTAAAATAATACCTAATAATATCGCAAATTGTGACATAATTAAAGACCAATTCTAATTTTTTCATCCAAAAAAAAAAGTATTTTGTTTTATTCTGTAATTTAGGATATACTATACATAGGATATCCCCTCCATTAAACCGTGAGGGAACAATTAAAATCAGAGAAAGGGAGATGACTTATGGCCTATTACAACCGAGATTACTATTCGACGAAGAAAAAACCGTCACCACTGTTTTATTTATCTCTTACAATTATTAGTGTTTTAATCATTGCCGGGGGATTTTTTTTAAATGCATCAAATCAGGAAAAAAAATTATCCTTTGAAAAACCTAAACTGGAACAGTTAGCCTTTGATTCATCAGCACCGCTTAAACGCTGGCGTAATCAAGAAGTAAAATTTGTATACCTTACATTCGATGACGGACCCTCTGCGAATGCTCCCAAAGTCATGGACATTCTAGATCAATATCAAGTAAAAGGAACATTTTTTGTCCTCGGAACTTCCCTCACTAATAATAATCAAGCACAAGCAGTATTGCAACGAATGAAAGATGACGGGCATTATATCGGAATGCATACCCTGTCTCACAACTACAACCACCTATATGGTGATAACGGACCTGCAAACTTTGTTGCTGAATTGAAAGAGGAACAAAATTTGATTGAAGAAATGACAGGTGGATTTAAAAGTGAACTTTGCCGCGCCCCTTATGGAACAGGTGGAGGAACCTTTACACCAGAACACATCAAAGCTTTAAATGAAGCTGGGTTCAAATGTTGGGATTGGGACGTTGATTCTTTAGACTGGAAATATAGCGATGCAAATCAAATTTTAGAAAAAATTGAAGCAGATATGCAATTAAAATCAGCCGTTACCAATCTAGTCGTTTTATTCCATGAGAAAAATTCAACACTTGAGGCATTGCCACGTGTCATTGAGTATTATCAAAACCTAGGATATGAATTCCTACCTTATAACCCAGAACAACATTTTAGTAGAAATTTCTTTAATAGCGAAGATATTTAGGAGGACCTTTTCATGAAAAAAGTAATATCAATTATATTGGCTATCGTGATTACAGGAATTGGCCTCACTATCGCCTTTTCATACCAAACACCTAAAACAAAAACCTATTCAACGCTTAGCGAAATAGATAAAAAGATTGAAAATGAAACAACGGTCAGTGATTTAACGATTGAAAAAAATGTAAGCCAATTATATGAGGCTGTCCAAGCTTTAATTACCTTAGGTGAAACTTATACTGAAGGAACAGAAACCGATCAAGCATTTGAAACCTTCAATCAGGCATACGACGAAACAAAAAAATTAGAGGTCCAATTAGCTGAATTTATTAAAACCGATGTCACATCTAAACTTGAAAAAACAACTTCCGCTTTAACAGAAGACCAAAAGAAAGTAGCGACGGAGGCCATTGATGCTGAAAAAAAACGTCTAGATACATTAAAAACCTTTAATCAACAACTTAGCGCACTCAACAAAAACTTAAAAGGTTTAAAGGAAAATTTTGATCAAGATAAACCAAGTACAGCGATTCAATACTTTAATAGTGTAACAACATCATTTAATCAGGTGAAAGACAGTTATAATGATTATGTTGAGGCAACAAATCATTACTATCAGCTAAAAGAAAAGTTATACGAAGTATTAAAAACCGCATAATTTGTTTAATCTGTACCCTTTGTCAAGGACAAAGAAAAAAACCTAAGCAACTTGAAGCTGATTTCTGTATCCTACAGGAGTCAGCTTTTTTAAATTCCATTGATATCTAAAGTTGTTATGATAATCTATATATTCTTCAATTTCAATGAGTAAATCATCAAATGTCAGTTGATTGGTTATATCTGCTTCATCTTTTAGATGCCCAAAAAATGATTCTTGTGGAGCGTTATCCCAACAATTCCCCTTCCTAGACATTGATTGTTGAATTCCTAATTCCTTTAATTGATTCGAAAATTGCGGACTCGTATAATGCACGCCCTGATCGGAGTGAATAATCGTTTCCTTCGTTAATTGGACAGTCGGATTTTCTTGAAGTTGGTTCAGTGTTTGGAGAACAAAATCTATCTTTAAATGCTCACTTAATTGAAAAGCTAAAACTTCATTTGTTGCACTATCTAAGATGGTCGAGAGATAGGCAGTCTGACCCTTTCCATATTTTAAATAAGTGATATCGGTTAATAGAACTTTATAAGGTTCTAATGGCCTAAATTGACGATTAACAAGATTTGGACAGACACGATGTGCTTGTGTCGCTTTAGCGAGTTTACGATAGGGATTGCTTCGACGAACTTGACTCAATAGTCCATACTTTTTCATGATTCGATGAATAGATTTTAGGTTAAAGATAATGTTGAATTCCCCTTTAAGAACCATCGCTACTTGGCGAATTCCCTTGTTTTTTCGTCCCTTAAAACAAATGGCCTTTTGAATAACTTCTAAACGATGTTGTTCCTCCTTTAATCGCTTTAAACGAGCTTCTTCAGCACATAACGAAAAATAACGATAATAACCTGATCTTGAAATACCAAGACTATCGCATAAATGAGAAATTAAAGATTTAAATTTAGTTGATGTCTGATTCACTACTTGATGAATCATTTGAAACTTTACTTCTTTAGAGACTATTCGAGCATTTTTCTCATGAGTCTCAACTTTTTTAATAATTCGTTCTCAATCTTTAAAACTTCTAATTCAGCCTGCGTGCGTAATAATTGTTCTTCTAGCGTTAACTCTCGTTTTAGGGACCTTCCAGAATTCTTAGTACGACTATCATCCAATCCTAATGGGCCCTGGGTTTTAAAGGCTTGTTTCCAACGTTTAGCTGCAGAATTCACACGCTGCATGCCAAGCACCGTAACATTAAATCCATAGTATTCGAATATCTCTCGCGGAAACTTTCCTTTCTCGCTCATCATAATAAAGTTCTCCTTAAATTCTTTCGTATAAGTAATCCCTTTTTCAGATACTGACTTAACATATTCGTTTTGTTTGAGTTGTTCAATCTCTTGTGGTGTAAATAACTTCTTGCTCATTTAAAATCCTCCTAAAATCTAATAGTTAATATTATAACAAAAAGGCCCTAGAAGGTAGACTTTTTTTATTTGTCTACTCTCTAGGGTACATTTTATCTTTTTTTGTGTGCTCGATAGATAATCGTCTAAAAAACTTATCATCTTTTACAGTCAGTCTTACAAATTAGAGTAAATTAATAAATCTTTTTTCATCGTTAATCTTTCAAGTTCATCTATATCACTCATTGAGGATCATAAAAGAGCCTAGCTAAACGCTATACCCTTTTACGAAAAGAAATAATAACTTTACAAAAATATATCACAATAACTACATGTAATAGAGCTGGCCATGCGTATCCTATTTTTCCTATTCCACCCATTCCTATTGTTAATATAATGCGCAATACTGAGTTAATTAACGTGAAAATTAATATTAAACAAATAATAACCTTTAATAAATTAGACATTTTCTCCCTCCTTATCAAATGATTAGGATGTTAGTCTTTATTTGTCTCAACTAAAAGCAGAATATTTATAGATCTACTGTGATCAAGAGGGGGATATTCTACAACCACTGCTATAGAAATCCTAATTTCTATACTGTTAGACTGACAAATAAATTTTTCATCGCATTTTAAAACGTTGCCTCTTACGGCATAACTTAATCTTATGTCCAACCGTTAAAAACATTCAACCCCTCCTATTTTCACCGCCTTATTTATCTATAACAATAAATTACCAAAAATTCCCTATATATGCAATGAATAACTAGCGATTTTATCACATAAGAACTTATTGAGGTCTTAATAATAAAAAAAATCTCACGCTAACGTGAGATTTTTTTTATTAAAATTTTAATTTTTCTAAATGCCAAATTTGGTCTGCATATTCTTGAATCGTACGGTCTGATGAGAATTTACCAGAACGTGCAATATTAATCATTGACATTTCAGTCCATTTCTTGCGATTTTTATAAGCTTGATTAGCAGCCTCCTGCGCACGCACATAAGCATCAAAGTCTTTTAAGACAAAATACTCATCGCCATTATGTGTCACGGCATTAAAGATATCGCGGAATTCTTCTTTATCTGGTGTTAAGAATCCATTAACTAATTGATCTAATACACGACGAATACGAACATCTGTATGGTAAAGATTCCATGGGTTATATCCACCATTTTGTTGGTAATCATTAACTTCATCCGCATTTAATCCAAAGATAAAGCTATTTTCATCTCCAACTAGCTCATGAATTTCAACATTCGCTCCATCTAATGTTCCAATGGTCATAGCCCCATTCATCATAAACTTCATGTTTCCTGTTCCTGATGCCTCTTTTGATGCCGTAGAAATTTGTTCTGATAAATCAGCAGCTGGCATAATTAACTCAGCATACGTGACATTGTAATTTTCTACGAAAACAACTTTTAATAAGTTAGACGTTTCTGGATCATTATTAACTTTTTGAGCAATCGAGTTAATAAGTTTAATAACCTTCTTAGCAAAATAGTAACCTGATGCTGCCTTTGCTCCGAAGATGAATGATTGAGGATGGAAGTTCGCTCTAAATTGTTCATCCTCTTTTAATCGATTGTATAAATACATAATATGCATTGCGTTTAACAACTGGCGTTTATACGCATGAAGACGCTTAACTTGAATATCAAAAATCGAGTTTGGATCTAACTTCACACCTTGCTCACGTTCAATACGATTTGCTAACGCTTGTTTACGAGCATATTTCATATTCATAATTTCTTTTTGAACTCGCTCATCATGTAATTTATCCTCTAATTTCGCTAATTCAAACGTATTCGTATGATACCCTGTTCCGATTTCTTTATCTAATAACTTTGTTAATTCTGGATTACAATGTAATAACCAACGACGATGCGTGATTCCGTTTGTTTTATTATTAAAACGATCCGGATACATTTGATAGAAATCTTTCATCTCAATATGAGTTAAGATATCTGTATGTAACTGTGCAACCCCATTAATGCTAAATGACCCGACAATTGCTAAATGAGCCATACGCACTTGATTATATCCAATAATAGCTAATTCAGCTACTTTCTCTGGTTGATTTGGATATAACTCTAATAATTTTAAACAGTAACGACGGTTAATTTCCTCCGTAATCATATAAATACGTGGTAATAATGGTTGGAATAAATCAACCGGCCATTTTTCAAGTGCTTCCGCTAAAATTGTATGGTTCGTGTAAGCACATGAATGTTGAGTAATTTCCCAAGCTTGATCCCAACCGTACCCCTCTTCATCAATTAAAATACGCATTAATTCTGGAACGATTAAGGCTGGATGCGTATCGTTAATATGTAACACATTTTTTTCATGGAAATTATTCAATGTTCCGTAAACTTCTTTATGTTGACGTACAGCCCATCTTACACCGGCTGCTACAAAGAAGTATTGTTGTTTTAAACGTAAGATTTTTCCTTCTATTGTTGAATCATCTGGATATAAGAATTCTGAAATATTACGTACATCTTTTTCATATTCAACAGCTGAAATATGATCAGGATACTTATTTTCTGTCGGTTCCGATGACCATAAACGTAATGTATTAACCGTTTTATTATTATTCGCTACGTCCCCTACAACAGGTACATCATAAGGCACAGCTCTTACATACTCAGCTGGTACATGTTTATAGACTTCTTTCCCATCAACATTCTCTATTTGAACGTGTCCGTAGAACGGAATTTCAACCGATTCATTTGACTTACGAACTTCCCATACGTAACCACGTTGTAACCATTTATCTGGAATTTCTACTTGATAACCATCGATAATCTTTTGCTCAAAGAATCCATAACGATAACGTAATCCATTACCGTGCCCTGGTAATCCTAAAGATGCAATAGAGTCCATAAAACATGCTGCTAGACGACCTAATCCCCCATTACCAAGACCCGCATCTGCCTCAATGCGCTCTAATTCATTTAAGTCAATTGCTAACTCATTCATTGCTTCTTCAATAACCGGACGGATTCCCAAGTTCATGATGTTATTTGTTAATAAACGTCCCATCAAAAACTCCATTGAGAAATAGTAGACTTGTTTATGCTTCCCCTCAACAATCGCCTCGTTTGTCTCAATCCAATTTGATGAGATATACTCACGAACAAGTGTCCCTAGTGTGAAATATCTTTGGTGCGGTGTACTTTCTTCAAATTTAACGCCGTAAATTTGTTCCACTCGCGTCTGAAACGTATCCTTAAATACGTCTTTATTCGCAAATACATTAGCCATGAGAATAAATCTCCCTTCCATGTATGCAACACCCCTCCGATGTTACATATCTTTCCATTTCATAATCTTATTATATCAGATAATTTAAAAGATGAAAGCTCTGTTTCAGATGTAACGCGTTCCTTTTAAAGCTAAAAAATGCTATATTTCTGCAAATTTCATCTCGTTTATTTCGCCAGAACCAAAATATTACAGAAATACCTCTCTCTTTCAATATCATGGTGCCATCAAAAAAATAACGCTCTTATCTTCATAAACCTGATCCCTATTAAAGGTGATGGAATCACCTCATAAAAAAAGGAGTCTAATCCGACTCCTACTCTTCATTAATTAAATTTCTATAAAGATTAATATATTTTTCCGTTGAATTTTTCCAACTTAAATCTTGACTCATGGCACTCTGAACTAATTTATCCCAATGTTCAGGCATATGATAAAAATTAATCGCACGCTTTAATGTAAACAACATATCATGCGCGTTATAGTGAGCAAAACCGAATCCATTTCCATGTTGAATAAATTCATTATATGGAATAATAGTATCCTTTAATCCCCCTGTTTCCCTTACAACCGGGATCGTTCCATATTTTAATGCTATCATTTGGCTAATCCCACACGGTTCAAAACGTGAAGGCATTAAGAAAAGGTCACTTCCTGCATAGATCATTTGAGAATTATATGAGTAAAATCCGATATTTACAGAAACCTTATTCGGGTACTTTTGGGCCATTGCCTTAAAGAAACTCGTATATTTGTAATCCCCATCGCCTAATAAAACGAATTGAACATTTTCATTCATGAGTTCTTCAAAGACCTTTAAAATAAGATCAAACCCCTTTTGTTCAACTAAACGCGAAACCATTCCAATGACCGGCACATTTGGATTCACTGGAAGTCCTAATTCACGTTGCATTTGACATTTATTCTCTTTCTTATTTTCAACGGTCTTCGGTGTATATCGTTTATAAATACTCAAATCCGTTGCCGGATTATTATAATTATAATTAATCCCATTTAAAATACCATGTAAATGATCTTTTCGTGCGACAATAAAGCGATCAAGCCCCTCCGCAAAATATGGATAACAAATTTCATTACAATAAGTTTCAGAAACGGTTGTCACCTCATCACTTGTTACAATAGCCGTTTTCATAAAGTTGACTTTTTCAAATAGCATCACTTCATTTGGTATCGAATCAAATTGCGAAATAATGGCTAAATCCGATACATCGCATATTCCTTGATAATGAATATTATGAATCGTAAACACTGTTTTTGTAAACATAAAGTGATTGCTTCTTTTTGCGAATACATTTTTCATGAAATATGGAACTAGACCCGTTAACCAGTCATGAGAATGAATAATATCGTATTTATGTCCGCTTTTTTCAATAAAATCTAAAGCGAGATAACAGTATAATTCATAACGTTGACAATCATCACGATAACCATATAATTTTTCACGTGTTAACTCCCCACATGAAATGAAATAATAATTAATTCCATCTTTCGTATAACGATAAACATCATAAGGAACATCCAATTTCCCTATCACAGCAACCGATCGTAATTCATGACTTAAATTTTCCTGGTATCGATCAGACAATGAGTTAAAAAGTGGTAAAATAACATCTACATTTAACCCCTGATTAATAAGTTCCTGTGTGAGTTCAAACGTTACATCAGCGAGTCCCCCCGTTTTATAGAATGGTACACATTCAGTTGAGATTTGAGCGACGCTAATTCCTTTATTACCAATCACTCGCTGTCCCTTTCCAATAACAATAGGGGTATACTCTTGACCACTCAGGCGAGCCCCGTCACTAATATAAACGTGCTTATCCGTAATGACCTGTTCAATAATACTATTTTCCCCAATAACCGTTCGAGGTAAAATAACCGAGTTTCTAACAATGGCCCCTCGTTTAATCGTTACATCCCGAAATAGCACACAGTTTTCAACCTTACCTTCAATTCGACACCCATTTGCAATCATTGAATTGGTGACATCGGCCTGTTTCGTATAAAACGTCGGTGATTCATCTTTTGTCTTCGTAAGAACGGGACGCTCAAGCAAGAAAATTTGAAACCCATACTCATAATGTAGCATATCAAGATTTGCTCGATAGTACGACAGAATAGAATCAATGGTCCGCGTGTAAATACGATGCTCATAACGATTAATTTTAATCCCGTCATTCATTTCAACTAAATCAAGAACCGTTTGATAAGGGGAAATTTCATATTTTAAAATTAAATCAATTAAATATTCACGTGATAAAACAAAAATATTAACCGGTTTATTCCGATAATGAACCTGAGTCACATCTGATTTGGAATCGATATGTGACTGAACCAATTCTTCAAATGGAATGGTCGTAATAATATTGGCATGGTATAAAACCACATATTTTTGTCGGGAACGAAGGAAATATTCAATATATTCCCTCATTCGCGCAAAAGTGAGCGTATTTGCAATGGCACTTACTTCTTTTTTAGGGGGAAGCAAGAATAGCCCATCGACCTTACGATCAAGTCCCCAAAATTTTCCTGATCGGATGTGGTCACTTAATGAGTGATAGTCCCCATCCGGAAAAATTGATACATTTGTAATCCCAGAATGGACGGCATTCGATAGGGCGAAATCGACTAAACGATAACGTCCTGCAAAAGGTAGGGCAGCCACACAACGCTGATTTAGTAAGTTTTGAAGCGATTGGGAAGTATTCGTTCCATCAATCACACACAATGCCTTATTTTTCATGATCTTCTCCCCTCCCCTGATGCTCAAGAATTTCTTCTAAATTATCATTTGTCACCAAAACAATATTCGTTTCATCGCCATGAATCTCAGTATGAGCCGGAATCACAACGTCATCCCCGATAACAGCATAACTAATATGGCAATCATGTTCAATTTGAGCACTTGTTAAAATGACACTTTTTTCAACAATGGAACGCTCTTGAATAATGCAACGATGACCGATGATTGAATCATATACTTCACCGAAAACCATGCTTCCCTCATTAATCCAAGCATTTCGGACCTTCGCATCCTTTAAGATATGATGTGGCGGGAGGTTAGGTGTTTTTGAGAAAATAGGCCAACTATAATCATGAAGATTTAAATCATTATCGGAATCCAATAAATCCATGTGTGCTTTCCAATAACCTTCAACCGTTCCAACATCGCGCCAGTACCCTTTGTACTCATAAGCAAACACAGCTGAGTTCGTCTCGATAAAGTAAGGAATAACATCTTGAGCAAAGTCGACCCCCTCATAAAGATGTCTTTGATACTTATGAATAATATCATCTTTAAACTTCTTCCAACTAAAAACATAGACCCCCATCGATGCTAAACGACTTTCTGTTTTCTGAGGCTTTTCTTCAAACTCTATCACTCGATTTTCATGATTAACCTTCAGCATTCCAAATCTTTTAGTCTCTTCTTCGGGAACACGAATCGTTGAAATTGTCAATTGAGATCCCTTTTCAATATGATAGTCAATCAGCTTACGATAATCCATTTTATAAATATGATCTGCCGATAAAACTAATAAATAATCTGGGTTATATTGCTCAATAAACGGCATATTTAATATGACAGCCTCCGCTGTTCCCCCTTGCCATAAGAACCCATAATCACGAGACGTATAAGGACCCATTAATGTAACAGATGCCCCATGGACATCAAGATCCCATGAACTCCCCTCTCCAATATAACTATTTAATTCTAACGGTTCATATTGTGTTAATACCCCAACCTGATCAATTCCTGAATTTGTACAATTACTTAGGACAAAGTCTATTAGACGATACTTTCCTGCAAATGATACGGCAGGCTTAGGACGATGAATGGTTAGCTCTTTTAATCGGGTTCCTTTCCCCCCGGCTAATATCATAGCGACACTATTAACTGCCATTCTTTTCCCCTCCCCTTAGCAAAATACCTTCAAAACAACGAACAATTAAACTTCCATCTCTGCTTCCATTGTCTCAATTAATTCTTCTTCCTCTAAAACAACCTCTTCCATCTTTTTAGCACGATACTTTAAAATAACTGCCCCATATGGTGGAATTGTCATTTCAATAAAGTATGGTTTTCCATGACAGATTCCCTCAGATGCAACCAATGGTAATCCATTATATTGATTTGATCCATGATAATAATTACGATCACTATTTAAAACCTCTACATATTCTCCTTCTTTTGGAACACCAAGACGATAGTTATGGTAAGAAACTGGTTTGAAGTTTAGCACAACTACGACAAAATCCTCAGAATCTTTCGCACGGCGAATATAAGAGAACATACTTTGCTCATTATTATTAACGTCAATCCATTCAAATCCCTCAAATGAATGATCTAATTCCCAAAACGCTGCATCATTTAAATAGACTTTATTTAAATCTTTAATATATCGATTTGACGCATCATGAGCCGGATATGTTAATAAATGCCAGTCCACTTGCTCCTTATCTTTCCACTCATGGAATTGAGCAATTTCATTGGCCATAAAGTTCAACTTCTTACCTGGTAATGTCATTTGGTAAGTACATAACAAACGATATTGGGCCATTTTTTGCCAGTAATCTCCTGGAGCTTTATCAACTAATGATTTCTTCCCATGGACAACTTCATCATGCGAAAATGGTAAGACAAAGTTTTCACTATAGGCGTATGCCATTGCAAAAGTAATGTAGTTATGATGATATGGACGATAAATATTATCTAATTCAATATAGTCTAATGTATCGTTCATCCATCCCATATTCCATTTGTAACTAAATCCTAACCCGCCAACAGAAACTGGTGCAGTGACTAATGGATAGCTTGTTGAATCCTCAGCAATCATTAATACTTTATCATCCTCGGCAAAGATTTCAGTATTCATACGTTTTAAGAATTCAATGGCACCGTGATTTTCACCACGCTCCTTATTTCCACCCCAATAAATAATATTTGCCACGGCATCAACACGGAATCCATCGACATGGTAGTACTTCATCCAAAATAAAGCATTTGAAATTAAGAAACTACGTACTTCTCCTTTAGCTAAATCAAAGTTAGCTGTTCCCCATTCTGAAACGGCCGCATCATCAAATGGATATTCGTAAACTGCTTCCCCATCAAATTTATAAAGACCATGTGCATCACGGCAGAAATGTCCTGGAACCCAGTCCATAATAACACCAATTCCTGCTTCGTGGCATCGATTAATAAACATCATGAGATCCTTTGGTTCCCCGTAACGGCTACTCGCTGCGTAATATCCTGTTGCTTGGTATCCCCAAGACCCATCAAATGGATGTTCATAAAGTGGCATTAATTCGATATGCGTATAGCTATGATCTAAGACATATTGAATTAAATCATCCGCGATTTCAGCATAAGTATGAAAAGATTCTGTCTCTACTAGCTCTTCCCCACGACGCCAAGATCCTAGGTGTAATTCATAAATATTTAACGGTTGTTCAAAAATATTAGATTGTCGGCGTTTGTTAACCCACTTCTCATCTGTCCACTCAAATCCTTCAATATCATAAATCATTGAAGCCGTATTTGGACGATTTTCCGCATAAAAAGCGTAAGGATCGGCTTTAAGGATTTTTTCCCCCCATGATGTTGTAATTTCATATTTATATAAATGACCCTCTTGCAATTTTGGAATGTAAAGTGACCAGATTCCATTCTCTCCAATCATCCCATGCAATTCTCCATTCCAATGATTAAAATCACCAACAACTGCCACGTGTTTAGCATGAGGCGCATAAACACAAAAGTATGTTCCTAAAA
The DNA here is from genome assembly GCF_059728495.1 of Turicibacter sp. St.80E1. Lineage (NCBI taxonomy): Bacteria > Bacillati > Bacillota > Erysipelotrichia > Erysipelotrichales > Turicibacteraceae > Turicibacter > Turicibacter sp. St.80E1. The sequence continues at coordinate 1,768,078 of NZ_AP039386.1, forward strand.
TTCCTGATTCGTCACGAACAACATGTGCCCCAAACTTTTTATAAAGTTGCTTATGTGTCCCCTCGCTAAAAAAGTAGCGATCGATATCCGTAAATTCGCAATAAGGTTTCACCTTTTTTACTAAGCTACTTTTAATTTCATTTTTAAATGAGTTGCGATTTTCCTGTGCTAATTCAAATTCAAACATTAAACTTCCCCCTTAATAAACAGTAGCGCGACGCCTGTTCCTTTTAAATGATATTCCACATCTCAACTTCTAAAGAACGAGTGTCACCCGATATTCGAATTAATATGGTAAATCATTCATTCCTTTATTATAGCGTAGAATAGGGAATTGATTTGTCTAATTTTGAAGGATGCATCGTAGTTTTATACTTTTTAATAGGTTCCCCCGTCCCAGTAGATATCCCCTACTGATTGGCACAAGGCATCTCCCACTAACCAGAGCCTGACAATAAAAAAGATTATCCTCTAACGGATAACCCCTTTTATAAAACTATTTTTCAACGCTCTTTGCCATTAACACTAAGGCATCTCTACCAATTGTCCCCGGTTTAATTCCTAACTCCTCGCAAGCAACCGTTACTTTCGCAAGCGGAGCATCTAAAAGTTGTTGAATACTACGAACTCCTTCTGCACGCCCTGCAATAATTTTACGAGCTCTTAACTTTTCACTATTATTAAAGAAATCAATATCAAGAGCCGCACACATGATATAACCCACCGTTTCATGTGACACAATAAATAATGTAGTTTTAGGTAACGCTACCTCATAAGTTAAGAATTCATAACCTTCAATGTTAATTTTATTTATGTTTAGCACACTCATCACCTCCCTATAGCATATGCGCACAAAAAATCATTCATGATATCCTTTCCCTAAAATTTAACGAAATTAATAAACTTCTCACTCCAGGGGAGAATAGAATCTGATTCTTATCCCTACCTCTTTCTTTATTAAAACTCTTACACTTTCTGAATAAATGAACTAATAAGTGGGATAAGACTACGGTGATTGCACAAACTAAATACAAATATATAAGGTAAGGAGTCCTGTTCATGAATGTAAAACAATTTATGACTGATGGTATTGAAGCAATTACCGCTCACGATACTGTTTTAAATGCCTCTCGAGTGATGAAAAAACATAATATTGGTTCTGTTCCTGTCATCAATGATGCTTCACAAGTCATCGGTATTATTACAGATCGTGATATTGTCATCCGGGCGTTCGCTGATATCCTCCCTATGAATACTAAAGTCGAAGAAATCATGACGCAACCCGTTTACACCATTAAAGAAGATGCAGAAGTCGGATGCGCCATCTCACTCATGGCCGATAAACAGGTGCGCCGCCTACCCGTTACGGACGATGAGGGGCAATTAGTTGGAATGATTTCACTTGGCGATTTGGCCATCCATCAATTGACGGATGGGCGTGCTGAAATTGCACTAAAAGAAATATCTGAACCTTGTACAAACCCTAATTGCGACTTAGAGGTTGACGATTTCCCACTATAAAGTGATTGGGATTCAATCGTTCCTCACTTTTCCACTCTATCATCTCACTCTTGATAAAGCCCCTTATAGTAAAATTAACCGTAAAAACGAAAGTATCTTACTTAACGATATTTTCGTTTTTATATTAGTGGGAAACATCTTTGTCATCCTATCACAAAAACTCCTATTCCTGTTTAGAGCGTCATAGCAACCTTAACCTATTAATCATCACATTAGAATGACATTCACTTGTCCGGAAGGTCTATAAATAACTTCATCTCTTAAGACAACGTCTTGAAGGAAATCGAATCCTTAATCCTCCTAAAGTTCCCCCCTTTGTGAGCTCATAAAAAAACTCGTAGCACCTACCCTATCATGAATGGATAAGTACTACGAGTTTTTTTCGCCATCCAAAACTAAATAAATGAACAGAATCGTTTAAACCTTCGGTCAGCTTCTAGCTGACAAAATTAACTCTGTTTAAAGAAAAGAGCTCCATTTAAACGACCGGCTATCCTACGCCTCTGCATGATGGTCACAATGACATCCACATTCATGCTCTAACTCTTCGAATTCATCCTCATCTTCCTCAACATCTAAGACACAACTTCCTAATGCCTCATCTAATAATTCCTCATCAGACATCGTTGAGCAGTTGAAAAGATCTAAAACTGGGCAATATCTTGTTACCCCTTCAGCAACTTTAAGACTCCCTAAAGCAGCTAAACATCCTTTATGCTTCATGATTCCTAAACTAATGAGCATTAACCCTGCACTAATTCGAATATAAGCGTCTGTACGCCCAACATTTTTCACACACATAGATTCATCATTCCTTTCGTGTTTAATATTCCACTTTTTCGACAAATATATACAACAAAAAGGCAATGTCTAATTAGAGACATTGCCTTTTCACCTTTATCTTTTATCCAATTGATCCGTTCATTTCTAATTTTAATAATTGGTTTAATTCTACAGCATATTCCATCGGTAACTCTTTTGCGAAAGGTTCGATGAATCCCATAACAATCATTTCTGTTGCTTGTTCCTCAGTTAACCCACGGCTCATTAAATAAAATAACTGTTCCTCTGAAACTTTAGAAACTGTCGCCTCATGTTGGATAGTAACATCATCATTCTTTACAATGTTATACGGAATTGTATCTGACTTTGAAAGACTATCTAAAATAATCGTATCACATTCCACATGAGATTTTGCTCCCTTCGCTTTTTTCCCATGCTCGACAATCCCACGATAAGTTACATTTCCACCATTTCGTGACAATGATTTCGAAATAATCGTCGATGACGTATTAGGAGCTAAGTGAATCATTTTAGCCCCTGCATCCTGGATTTGTCCTTCTCCAGCAAAAGCAATTGAAATCGTTGTTCCCTTCGCACCTTCACCTTTTAACACACACGCCGGATACTTCATTGTAATCTTTGATCCGATATTCCCGTCAATCCATTCCATATGCGCGTAATCTTCACACACAGCACGTTTCGTTACTAGGTTTAAAATATTATTTGACCAGTTCTGAATCGTTGAGTATCGACAACGCCCACCTTTGCGAACATAAATCTCTACAACAGCGGCGTGTAACGAATCGGCAGAATAGGTCGGTGCCGTACATCCTTCAACATAATGGATATCAGCTCCCTCATCAACAATAATCAATGTTCGCTCGAATTGTCCCATGCTTTCTGTATTAATACGGAAATAAGATTGGAGCGGTTTTTCAATTTTAACCCCTTTTGGAACGTAAATAAACGATCCTCCTGACCAAACTGCACTGTTTAACGCGGCAAATTTATTATCCGCATATGGAATAACCTTACCAAAATATTCTTTAAATAAATCTGGATATTGGCGTAAGGCAGAATCTGTATCCATAAAAATAACGCCAGCTTCTTCAAGTTCTTTTTGGTTATTGTGATAAACCACTTCTGATTCATATTGAGTTGAAACCCCTGATAAAAATTTAGCCTCTGCTTCAGGAATTCCTAATTTATCAAATGTATCCTTAATTTCATCAGGAACGTCTTCCCAACTATTTTCAGCCTTTTCAGAAGGTTTAATGTAGTAAGTATACTCGTCAAAGTCAATTTCTGATAAGTCAGGTCCCCATGCTGGCATCTTTGTTTTTGCGAAATGGGCATAAGCCTTTAACCGATAATTAAGCATCCACTCTGGTTCACCTTTAATCGCTGAGATTTCCCTAACAACCGCTTCAGAAATTCCTTTTCCCGTGTCTTTTAAATTTTTATGTTCGGTCTTAAAACCGTATTTATAGTCCGTTACAATACCTTCAAGTTCATGCTTTTTTTCTTTTATTTCAGCGCTCACCCAGTAACCCTCCATTTCGGTTTGGTATGATATCCATCTTAACTCTTATTTTTTTAATTCGTTAATCGCTTGCTCTGCAGCCTTCCATGAAATAGTTGCACATTTTACACGTGCTGGAAATTTTGAAACACCTTGATAAACAGGTGAATCCCCCATATCTAACTCTTCATCATAGTCGTTTCCTTTTACTAGTTCATAAAAGTTATTTGTAATAGCTTGAGCTTCATCTAATGTTTTTTCCTTTAATGTTTGCGTCATAACAGACGCTGAAGAACAGCAAATTGAACACCCTGTCCCTTGATGACGTAAATCAGTCAGTTTTCCATCTTCAACCTTTACTTGAACAGTAATATCGTCGCCGCAGGTTGGATTTTTTAAATGTACTTCATGATATCCGTCCTCTTGCAATAATCCTTTATTACGAGGATTTTTATAATGATCCATAATAACTTGGCGATATAGTTGCTCTAAATTAGAAAAAGACACCGTCAAAAAACTCCTTTCCTTTACGAGTGGCCTCAATAAATGCATCCACTTCCTCTTTTGTATTATATAAATAAAAACTTGCTCTTAGTGTAGCAGGTTGGCATAGCCATCCCATAAGGGGTTGCGCACAATGATGTCCTGCACGAACACAAATTCCTTCCGTATCATAAATCGTCGCTGCATCATGCGGATGAACCCCATCGATATTAAATGAGATAATCCCCGTCTTTGCATCACGATTAAAGATTGTAATTCCACCTAATTCATCTAACTTTGAAACCGCATATTCACGAAGTTCCAACTCGTGTTGAGCAATCGCATCAAAGCCAATAGATTGTAAGTAGTCAATTGCTGCTCCTAATCCAATCGCACCTGCAATAACAGGTGTTCCCGCTTCAAAGCGATAAGGAGCATCTTTCCAAGTTGATGTTGTTTCTCCTACGATATCAATCATCTCTCCACCAAATTCAATAGGCTCTAATGAATTTAAAAGATCATATTTACCGTATAAAACACCAACCCCAGTCGGCCCACACATTTTATGAGCACTAAATGATAAAAAATCACAATCTAGGTCTTGAACATCAATCTTCATATGCGGAACAGCCTGTGCAGCATCAACTGAAACAATCGCTCCCACTTCATGAGCTAATGCAGTAATTTCTTTAATTGGCGATTCATACCCCATTACATTAGAAACATAGTTAATGGCAACAACCTTCGTCTTTTCACTTAAAACTTTTTTAAAATTGTCAACCGTAATATGTCCTGTCGCATCAAGAGGAATAAACTTTAAAACAGCCCCCGTCACCCGTGCTACGTGTTGCCAAGGTAAGAAACTACTGTGGTGTTCTAACTCAGACACAATAATTTCGTCTCCTGCCTTTAAATGATAGAGACCGAAACTTTGGGCCACTAAATTTAAAGAATGCGTCGCCCCTTTAGTGAAGACAATTTCAGATGCCGTCTTAGCATTAATTAATTGTCTAACCTTTTCTCGAGCTCCCTCGTATAATTCAGTGGCATCATTACTCAACTGATAGACGCCACGATGAACATTTGAGGTTGTCTTTGTATTGTAATTATTGACGGCATCAATGACCTTTTGAGGCTTTAATGTCGTTGCACCACTATCTAAATAAACTAAAGGGTGCCCATTCATCTCTTCCTTTAAAATAGGAAAATCTTCACGGATTCGATTCACATCAATTGACATTACATTCACCTCTTTAAGCGTTAATTTTACGTTCGATTACTTTTACGAATTCAGCTTTAATTGATTCACTTTGAATATCTTCAATAAAAGGCATTAAAAACCCATGAATAATTAAAATTTCGGCCGCTTGGCGCGTTAACCCACGACTCATTAAATAATAAAGTTGTTCTTCATCAACTTTTCCGACACCCGCAGCATGTCCCGCCTGCACATCGTATTCATCAATTAATAAGATTGGATTAGCATCAGCGCGGGCCGTTTCAGATAAAATCATCGCACGACTTTCCTGTTGAGCATTTGATCCACGCATTCCTTTATTAATCTTTCCAATTCCATTAAACGTTAACTGCGCTGCATCCTTTGACACTCCATGATTCACAATGTGACCCTCTGTATACGGGGCATGGTGCTCAATATTAATTGTAATATTTTGCTTTTGTCCACCTTCTGCAATAGCAACCGTCTTCACCCATGCCGACGCACCCTGTCCATTTAAATCTACTAAGTTTTCAGATACCGTATTTCCATCATTTAATGCACCCAATGATAATAAAAATCTACCATTTGAGGAAACTGAAGCTTTACGACATTGATAAACCGTTGTTTGTTCGTGTAATCGATCCATTGCCGCATACTCAACTTGCGCATTATCTAAAACAACAACCTCAGACACCGCATTAATCATCGCTTGAGACTGATTGTAATAATTTTCGATATATTTAAATTGGGAATTCGGTTCCGCCACCACGAGTGTGCGATTCATTAACGATCCGTTCATTTGAACATAGATGACATTCAAACATTCTTCAATGACCTTATTCTTAGGGATATGAATAAATAATCCACTATTTAAATGCGCAACATTAGTCGCGACTAATTGATTTTCCTCCATTGGAACTACCGACATTAAATGAGATTTAAATAACTCCTCATACGTCGTTAACGCTTCTTCTAAAGTCGCAATCGTTACACCATCAAATGCCTCGGTTAACTTCTTATAGATTATTTCACCGTCACAAACAATCATCATGTTTTTTTCCGCTTCATCATTTAAAAACGTGAGTGCTGATAAAACATCCTCCTGATTAACTTTCATCTCCTGACGCATCTCAGGTTGATCAAAAGCCCACTTTTTAATCACTGTGCCATCCGCTTTAGGCAAGGCCAATGTCTTCATTTTATCCAATACCGTTTTTTGCATTTCATTAAACCAATTTGGTAACTGCGTCATTTTATTTGACCCCTTTCATCTATTACATTAAACTTTCATTTATTTATAAACTTAATAGTATTGGCTTAGATTAAAGGTCTAACATTTCTTTCGTTGCGCACGTTCCAATTGATACAACTTTACGTTTTTCATCTTCTACAATGACGCGTTCATCGTCAATCCCTAATTCTTTTTTAATCCAATCATATCCTTCACGATCAATTTTTTCGATTAATTCTGCACCACCAGACTTAACGATACGTCCTTTCATCATAATATGGACAAAGTCAGGCTTAATGTGATCAAGTAAACGTTGGTAGTGAGTAATTAACAAGCACCCAAAGTTTTCACTTCGCATTGAGTTGACAGCCTCTCCTACGATTCGAAGCGCATCGACGTCTAGTCCTGAGTCAATTTCATCTAAAATGGCAATACTCGGTTTTAACATGAGCATTTGTAAAATTTCATTTCGTTTCTTTTCTCCACCTGAAAATCCTTCATTTAAATAACGATGAGGTAAATCCTCTCTCATTTCAAGCTTTGCCACACTCTTATCTAATTCACGAATAAATTTAAATAATGGAACATCCTTTCCGTCTTCCATACGCGTTTGCATAGCTGTGCGTAAAAAGTCTGAATTTGTCACACCAGGAACCTCTGCTGGATATTGCATCGCTAAAAACAATCCTGCGCGTGCACGTTCATCAACTGACATTTTTAACACATTTTTTTCATTTAATGTGACATGACCACCTGTCACCTTATATTTTGGATGCCCCATAATCGTCGAAGAAAGCGTTGATTTCCCCGTTCCGTTTGGCCCCATAATCGCGTGAACTTCTCCCCCTTTAATTTCTAAATTTACACCTTTTAAAATTTCTTTATCTTCAACATTCGCATGTAATTCTGATATCGTTAAAACAGGTTTTTGCATGTCATATTTCCTCCGTTCAAATCATCTACATTTTTTTCAAATTAATTTTATTATACTAAATTAGTATCTTAAAACCAAATAATATAATAACCTTCTTTTAAAATCAGTTATTTTATAGGATAAAGCCCCCAATCTTTGTTAGTTTTAGACATTTCATCCAATAACATACGGTGATTTATAAATATAAATCATTTATTTTCGATTTCATAAGAAATCTTACGCCACTTTCTTATGAGTTATGAGCATAACTCCCCTTAATCGTTAATTGATTTTATGTCATATAACTTAACCTCCCTCTTCGCCAAAAATAAAAATCACTTTTTAACGCCCTGAAGTTGGTCGTTAAAAACAATCATTAATTTAGAAAGCACCCCTTTCTTTCCTCACAACAAATGAGATTTACAACCTTATATAAATAACAATATCATCCCAACAATGAATGCTCTTTTCTCCTTAGATTCAAAAACGATTTTATAAAAATTGATAAATATTTATAATTTCAAAAATTATGACGGTTTTTTAATTTAAATATGGGTAATTCTATTAACATATTATTTTCATTTAAGCGATTTTGTAGTATGATTGAACAGGATAAAATTTGGAGGTAACTGTATGGAATACATAAACATCTTACTAGGTCTATTTAGTGGACTCGCCTTATTTTTATTCGGTATGGAATTTATGGGAGACGGTCTTGAAAACGCTGCAGGATCTCGTTTGAAATCTTTCTTCGATAAAGCCATTACGAATCCGTTTAAAGGGGCATTAGTAGGAACAATTGTCACAGCAATTATTCAAAGTAGTAGTGCAACTACGGTCATGGTCGTTGGTTTCGTTAACGCCGGTTTAATGAGCTTATACCAAGCTGTAGGGGTTATTATGGGGGCCAATATCGGGACAACGATTACGGGTCAATTAATTACATTTAAAATTGACGATTACATTCCGTTATTCATTATTATCGGAGCGGCACTCATCTTATTTATGAAGCAACAAAATCGAAAAGAAATCGGAAAAATTATTTTCGGCTTTGGTTTACTGTTCATGGGATTATCCACGATGAAAGAGTCAATGAGCCCAATTGCCGAGACAACTTTCTTCCAAGATTTAATTGTGGCACTTGAAGGAAATATGTTCTTAGGTATCTTAGTTGGGGCCATTATGACTGCCGTCGTTCAAAGTTCTTCTGCATCAACAGCAATTCTTTTATCCTTAGCTGCAACTGGTGCGATTAACTTGCAAGTCGCAATCCCAATCTTATTCGGTAATAATATCGGAACCTGTGTCACTGCCTTATTATCAAGTTTAAATGCCAATAAAGTAGCTAAGAAAGCTGCCTTCATTCACTTAGCGTTTAACCTAATAGGAACTTTAATTTTCCTACCATTTATTAATCTCCTCTCACAAATTGTTGTAACAATTGGTGGAGACATTGATAGACAAATTGCCAATGCTCATACCATTTTTAATATTGTGAATGCTGCTTTATTACTACCATTTGCGGGACTATTCGTTAAATTAGCTAACTTAGCTCTTAAAGATAAAGAAAGCGAAACAACCATCAATCGACTCGATCCTCGTTTCCTCGAATCGCCGGCGATTGCGTTTGAACAAGCTTTCCAAGAAAGTTTAACTATGTTTGAACTCGCTAAAGAGAATGTTACACTGGCAACAAATGCTTTAATCGAAAGCGATTTATCACAAACAAAGAAAATTTATGAAAATGAAGCTGAGATAAATCGTCTTGAGCGCGATTTATCGACCTTCTTAGTCTCAATTTCATCACATGATATTACAGAAGTCGATACAAACCGTATTGCATCGATGATTAAAATCGTGAACGACATTGAACGTATCGGAGATCATAGTAAAAACATCGCAGAGTTAGCTCAGGAAGTTTCAACTGGAAAATTAACTTTTACAAAAGATGCTTTAGAAGAGTTAAAATTAATTTATAACTATACGATTGAATCTATTAAATCTTCTTATACAAGCTATAAAACAAACAATCGTGAAAAAGCTAATGATACGATGATTTTCGAAGAAAATATCGATCGTTTAGAGGAACTTTTACGCGATAAACATATTCAGCGTTTAAGCCAGAATAAATGTAATGCCCACAGTGGTGCTGTTTTCTTAGACGCGATTTCAAACTTTGAGCGTATCGGTGATCATTCGATTAATATTGCAGAATATGTTCTAAGCTTAGGAAATACGACAGCAAAATAATTTTAAAAAAGATAGGATCGAATCCTATCTTTTTTTCATTTCTAACCTGAAAGTTCGTCGAAGTATTTATGGTTTATAGTATCTTTAAAAATCATAGACTTTTAAAGATACTATACATAATAGGAGTGAATGAACATGACTATCCTACCTATCATACTAAACTTATTTTGTGGCCTCGCGTTATTTTTATATGGCATGAGGCAAATGAGCCACGCGCTTAAATCCTTAGCGGGCAATAGATTAAAGGAAACAGTCTCAACGACGATTACCTCACCTTACAAGGGAGCATTAATCGGTTGCCTCTTTACAGCACTTGTCCAAAGTAGTTCCGCCATCACCGTCGTCGTTGTAGGTCTAGTAGATAGCGGTTTAATGACCCTTTTACAAGCGACCGGTGTTATTATGGGGGCTAACCTTGGAACAACGGTAACGACGCAACTCATTACCTTAAACCTTACAGAGATGATCCCCTATTTTATTTTCATCGGTGCCTCATGCATGCTTCTCTTTAAAAAAAGGACGCCTCATTACATAGGATACTTTTTATTTAGCTTTGGGATGTTATTTTTAGGCCTTGCGATTGTTAAAACTTCAATGGAACCTATCGTCATGTCCCCCTTATTTAAACAGCTCATTTTCAACGTCCAAGGAAACCCATTACTTTGTATTTTACTTGGAATGTCTATTACATTTTTGATTCAAAGTTCATCGGCATCGACGGCGATTCTAATTTCACTCGTTGCAACAGGTGCGATTAATCTATATACAGCGATTCCTATTCTGTTCGGTCATGAGATTGGAACATGTCTCACCGCCATCCTATCGAGCTTAGGTGGAAACACAGCTGGAAAACAAGCCGCCCTTATCCATTTTACATTCAATCTTTTAGGAACACTTTTATTCTTACCTTTCATCGAGGTGCTCATTCATTTTACAGATGCGTTTAGTTCTACACCGGAGCGCCAAGTCGCTAATATACAATTATTCTTCAATCTATCGACTGTCTTTTTATTTTTACCATTTAGTCGTTTATTTGTTAAATTTGCGGAACTTGTTTTTCACGATAAAAAAAGACTTTCCCGTCACACCTATCATTAAAACAAAAAAGATGATTACGCCTTACACGTAATCATCCTTTTTTTATTTTGTACGTTTATCGTAACGAGCATATAATACAAGAGCAATCGCACTAAAAAGCGTTGGTCCTGCAATCATCCATAGTGTTTGATCATAGTTTCCACTTGTTACAGGTTCTACAATAGAGAAAATGTTAGCAAAGGCAACCACAATCGTTACAACCCACGAAATTCCAATTGCAATTGTCTTATTTTTATATAAGACGAATGGCTTTTCAATATCATCTCGTTTTTTAAACGAAATAAATGCAAAGGCAATGAATAAGTAAGGAATTGTCATTGCAACGTTAGTCATTAAAACAAGTTTATCAAAAAACTTCGCTGCTGATTCTCCCCCAAATGAAACTAACGCTAGGAGTGTAATCGCGATAAGCGCTTGAAGTTTCATCGCATTTAAAGGTAATCCATTTTTCATTTTTGTCATTTTTTCTGGCCAAATTTCTTTTGGTGTTCCTTCAATTAACTGTTTTAATGGGCTATATGATAAAGTCATAAAGGCTCCACTAAAGGCTAAGAACATTGATAAACCAACGAAGCGCGCTGTCCATGCCCCCATTTGTAAGGCAACTTGTTCTCCAAATCCTAAAGCTGATCCTAACTCATAACCTAAGTTATTCATGACCACATAAGCTACATTCCCCATATTAATATCTGGGCTTGATAAGACGCTATCCCAATTTGTAAAAATACCAACCATAAAGATACCAACCGTATATCCTAATACGATACATCCAGCGGCAATTAATAATCCTTTAGGGAATGTTTTAACTGGGTCCTCTGTTTCATCAACTAACCCACCTACGACTTCGGTTCCACCGAAAGCAAAAATAGCGAACGTTAAAAATGATAAAATTGAAATAATACTATGATAATTACTATTTGGTGAAACAGTAAACGATGTCGCTACATCATGAATCGGTTGTGCTAATTGTCCTTTATTTAAAATAAGGATGGTCACACCTCCCACTAATAAAACGACATTTAATAAGGCAACCGCAGTTCCACCAATTGAAGTAATCTTTTTAATACTCTCTAATCCACGAGAAATTAAAAGGAAAACAAGAATTAACCAAATAACTCCTAAAATTCCTAAAACTTGAGAACTTGCTAATCCGAAAATACTCCATTGCCCCGTCGTATCATGACCGAAGATCAAATTGGAAACAGGAACCCAAATCGTTGAAGCAACGTTTACCATCCAAATGACATATGAGGCATACCACATAAAAATCCCCATAAAAGCGTAACGTGGCCCTACTGATTTTTCCATCCATGAGTAAATTCCACCTTTTTCACTTTTAAAAGCTGCTCCAAATTCAGCAATCATAAAGGCATAAGGAATAAAAAACAAAATTCCCGCCACAAGATACCAAGGAATTGCCGCATAACCCATTAAGAAAAATCCACGAGGCATGTTAGCAAATCCAAAAACTGATGTAAAAATCATTAAAATAAGCGATACTAACGTAAGCTTTCCAGAACTACTTTTTTCCATGCTTTCCCTTCCCTTGTGTAATAAATTTTAGTTGCAGTTATTGAACTAAACGTTTTATACTATACCCCATTTATAATGGGTATATACTTTTAGATTATCAATAACCTACTCATTTTGTCAAGTTCTGATGAATTTTATCACAAATACAATTGAGGTCCTATTCTCCCATTTTACAGTCACTAAATGGATAATACTCATTATCTCAACCAAAACCTTCTATTTCCAATGATATTAACTCCTTTTAACTCATCCATTTCATCACATTAGGAATATTTACTCAAAAGCGATGTCCATTTACCAAATATAAGCCGACAATAACTTTAATTATTACTAACGAACCACAAAAAAATCCCCTCATGACCTTAGTCTACGAGGGGAAAATTAATTATTTTTTCATAAAGTTTTCAATATCATCGACTGATTTGATAATATCTTTTGATAAGTTTTCATGACCATCCTTTGTGACAAGAATATCATCTTCAATACGAATTCCAATTCCTTCTTCCGCAATATAAAGTCCTGGCTCAATCGTAATGACCATTCCTGGTTGTAAAATTCCACCACGACCTCCAACATCATGTGTATCTAATCCTAAATAGTGACCAATTTTATGATAATAATACTTCTCTACGTCTTCTTCCTTCTCAATTAATCCTACTTTTTGACACGCCTCTGCCAATCTTTTACGCGCAAATTCATTTAAATCTTGCATTGAAAGTCCTGGTCTAACGTTATTGATAATTTCCATTTGAGCTTCTAAAACAGCCTCGTAGACTTCACGTTGACGATCACTGAATTTTCCGTTAATTGGGAAAGTTCGTGAAATATCTGAACAATAGTAATTCCATTCGCATCCAAGATCAAATAAAATTAAATCTCCATCTTGGCAAAGGGATGTACTCTTATCGTAGTGAAGAACCGTCGCATTAGCACCAGCCGCAGCAATCGTATGGAACGACGTATGTTTTACTCCCTCAGTTTTAATCACAAAATCGTAATGTGCTTCTAATTGATACTCATACATTCCAGGTTTAGAATTTCTCATTAAAGCTTCAATCCCTAAACGAGTTTTTTCAATCGCAGTTCGCATGTTGGTGATTTCATCTTCTGATTTAATTAAACGTAAAGCGGTGATATCATGATAAATATTTTGAACGTGTAAAAATGGATATTGACGCTTTAATTCCTTAGCAAATAAGACTTGAACGGTATCTGCATGCTGATAAGATCCACGCTCAAAATCAAAATAGGCATTCTCAAAGTTATCATTTAATAACCATCGACCAAGAACCGTACGCAGTTCATCAATCGGTAATACATTTTTAATCCCTGATTTTTTAGTTGCTTCTTCCTTACTTAAACGTTTACCTGTCCATTTTTCTTCGAGCTCTGTTACTTGTTCAATAAATAAATATTCTTCCATCACACCGTTATATTTACGTAAAACATAGGCCATCTTCGGTTGGTCTAAATTCGTTAAATAGTAGAAGTTACGGTGAGGTGTATAGTCATAAAACTGATCTCCTGATCGTACAGGCGCCTCTCCTGAGAAAATAATTAGTAATGAATTATCTTTAATATTTCCCCCTAATTTTTGACGTCTAAATTTTAACGTTTCTAACATTTTCCTCACTCCTTTGAAAAGTTTTATATTATTATAGCACATCCCTTGGACGTATATTAAGAAAAAAATATTCCTTCACAACAATTAGCAAAAGATTCCAAGTAGACATCCAGTTGTTTGATTACAGCTGACCTAAGATACCGATTACTTTTTCGATTGCCCACGCCTGATGATCTAAAATCAGATTTAAGCGACAATCTTCTAAACTCATCCAAACTAATTGATGATCTTTTTCAATTGGAGCCGTCGCTTGCTTGACATAGGTTGCTAAATAAAAATAACCAATTGAATGTAAGTATTGCTTTCGATACATCGAATAGTGATAATTCGATGCAGCACAAACAAATTGATTAATTTCAATTTCCCATCCTAATTCCTCTAAGCATTCACGACGAAGACATTCAGCTTTTGTTTCATCACCTTCAACCCCTCCCCCTGGTAAAACATACCCATGTGGAAGTTGGACCGTCGCAACCTCATTTTTTTCATTTAAAATGATGGCGTATACACCTCTACGATCTCTATACTGTTGATTTGGTAATTTTTCCCCAAAAATATCCTCTATCATTCTCTCCACTCCAATCTCTTATTAAACTTACCGGCCATTCCTTAATTATACTCCTTAATTTCTTAGATACGTATTATTACTCTTTTTTTTTACTTTTTTTTCAAGATTCTCACGGGAATCAATGACCTAAAATCATCCTATTTAGTTAATAATAGCTAACAGAATTGGCATAAAAATAGATGGAACAAAATTCATTAACTTTAAATCTGTTATTTTCAACATATTGAGCGCCAATCCAATAATAATCAATGAACCCACGCACGTCATCTCCGAAATAACACCCTCCGTTAAAAACGGCGATATAACTCCTGCTAAGAGCGAAAGAGAGCCTTGATAAATAAAAACAAATAGACTAGCTAAGACAACGCCTGCCCCTAAACTTGATGAAAAAATAAGAGCGGAAATTCCATCAAGCATCGACTTCGTATAAAGAATAGACGCATCTCCCTTTAGTCCATCCTCAAGTGCTCCTACAATTGACATCGCCCCCACACAAAATAATAAGCTAGCCGTTAAAAATCCTTCAGCTAATGATACATGTTGATTCGGTCGATGAAATTTGCGTTCAACCCACGAACTAATTCTCCCAACTTTAGCATCCAAATCTAATCCTTCTCCGATTAACGTGCCGATGACCATCGATAAAATCAACCGAAGGGTCTGGCCTCCCTCGAAGATTCCTGTTACCCCAATATATAACACACACAACGACAAAGCCCTCATAACCTGTTCACTAAATCGACTAGGTAACCCGCCCTTCAGTAACAAGCCAACTCCTCCACCAATTAGAATTGCCGCCGCATTAACAACCGTCCCAAGCACCGTATTCCCCCCTTATTAATAACCCTATTGGGTAAAGGCGCTTCACGCCTAGACGCATCGCCGTGTACTCTAAAAAATTCCTCTTCTAACGGACAGGGCATCCCCAAAAGAAAAAAACTAAATCAATCATCGTTAGACGCTGCCAACCATCATCAATCTAGTTTTTTCTCTGCTAATCACACCCCTATTGCTTCTTTATTATACGAAACAATAGCTGATTTTTTTGTCATATTTTGTACTTATAAGGATAGATTCCAGGATTAATTATTTCCCCTACTCCGGTGCCCCTTCGATCCTTACGCTTTAAAAATTCGTACCGCTTGAATTGCGCATTTCCACCCTTCATAGAGTTGCACTCGCCTTTTTTCGTCCATCTGGGGGAAATAACGCTGTCCTGCCTGAACTGAATCAGCAATTTCATCAAGATGCCGATAAACACCTGTTGCAAGCCCTGCTAAACAAGCAACCCCTAAAGCCGTCGTTTCCGTCACCGTAGGAACGAGTACATTAACACCTAAAAGGTCGCTTTGAAACTGCATCAAAAATTTATTTTGAACAGCCCCTCCATCAACCTTTAATTCGCTAATTGATTGATGAATATCCTCTTCCATCGCTAAAATAACGTCTTTACTCTGATAAGCAATCGACTCAAGTGTTGCACGAATCACATGTTCCTTCGTTGTTCCGCGGCTCAATCCAAACATTCCCCCTCGCACCTCACTATCCCAATAAGGGGTCCCTAATCCGACAAAAGAAGGAACCACATAAACGCCGTCACAATCCTCCACCCGATTCGCATAACATTCTGAGTCGCTCGCATGCTTGATTAACCGTAAACCATCTCGTAGCCATTGAATCGCACTTCCCCCCACAAACACACTTCCCTCTAAAGCATAGTAAACTTCCCCCTTAATCTTCCAAGCAACCGTCGTCAATAACCCATGATTAGAGCACACCGGTTTTGTTCCTGTATTCATTAATACAAAGCAGCCTGTTCCATACGTATTTTTAACAGCACCCTTATGAAAACACGCTTGTCCGAATAGAGCAGCCTGCTGATCACCGCAAACAGCTGCGATTGGAATTGAACGTCCCATTAAATGAGCTGCAGTTTCCGTATACACTTCCGATGTCTGACAAACCTTAGGCAAAATACACCTTGGAATGTTAAATGCCTCCAGTAATTCATCATCCCACTCCCCCGTATGAATATTAAATAACAGCGTTCGAGAAGCATTCGTTACATCCGTAATGTGCGTCGTTCCCCCAGAAAGTTTCCAAACTAAATAACTATCAATCGTCCCAAATAGCACCTCGCCATTTTTTACTTTCTCTTCAATTCCGGGAATGGTATCTAATAAAAAACGAATCTTTGAGGCTGAAAAATAGGGATCAATTAATAATCCAGTTTTAGATTTTACCCAATCTTCAAGTCCTCGTGCTTTCCACTCCTCACAAATCGACTCCGTTTGTCTAGACTGCCACACAATGGCTAAATCAAGCGGACGCCCTGTCTTTTTATCCCACAAAAGAGTAGTCTCACGTTGATTCGCAATTCCAATCCCTTTTATTTGATTCACATCAATATTGGGAGATAACAGGATCCGATTCAGTACCGCTAAGGTCGAAATCCAAATTTCATTCGCGTCTTGCATGACCCACCCTGACTTGGGATAGAGACATGAAATTTCTTCTTGCGCCTTCTCAATGATTTCGCCTTGTTTATTAAATACAATCGCTCGCGTACTCGTTGTTCCCTGATCAATGGCTAAAATTAAATCCATGTTCTCACTCCTTTTCAAAAGCCTTTTCATTCATTATACCACGTTTTCAAAATATCCTCTTCTAAAATGATAATCCCCCACTTCTGCGCATACATTTAAAAGACGACTTACCATTAGGAGGATCCTATGATTAAGCAACTTAAACGCCAATGTCTATCTGCCCTTTTTATACTTCTCGCCGTCGATTTAGCCCTTTTACACTTTACAACCGCCTCACCCTCACAACTTACGACACATTTAAGTCGACGGTTAGGCAACGAAATTGAGGTGATTAAACAGCTGAATTGGGATGAGAAGATATTTATTTTATATCGTAATGAAAAAACGCATCAATTAGATGTTGCCTGGTATAAACCCAATGCACTTCTATTTTGGAGATATAGTTTTGACGGTGAACATCAAGCGGCCCCCCATGCCCATACCAACCAGTGTCAAACGTACCAAACAAAGGATTACTTCATCATCTGGGGAGCCAACGAAAACTTGCAAGCAAGCACGCTTGAACTCATTCTAAACCAAGAAACCTTTCTCGAAAATCTATCAAATAAGGATTACTTCCTGTATGTTTATAACTTAAACGGCGTCCATCCCGAAACCATTTACTGTACGTTTTATGATGAACAAAATAAAAATATATCCCCCTATTTTTTTGAATCTTTTTTTAAGTAATTCTCCTCTTTCGTTAAATTATTACCTTCTATTGAATAAACTGTAGTAAGCACTTATTTTAAGGAGGGGATTTTAATGAAGTACCTCATTAGTTATAAGCGCCATGATGGCGCCATTGATTTTACCGGAAATGATGTTGATATCTATTACCTCTTCTTTGTTGTCCACGAACTCGGGCGATGTCTTTATAAAATGGAATATGATAAAACCTTCAACTCATCGGAACTCATCACCTTAAAACAATTAAACCTAGAACAAACCGTATCTGAAATCGAAAGAATGTTGCGCTACATGGGAAAGCATCCCTCTCCCTCTATTGAACTCATCGCTCATATCGAAACCTATTATGGAGAAGACCCCCTAACCGAGATTGAACTCATCGAACCTAACGGGACCCACTCTCACGAAGAACTGATGAGCGATCTTTATCTTTTTCAGCTTTTCTCACATATGAACTTACTTCAAGGCTACGACTTTTCAGAGACTGATTCCTTAAAAAATGACTATATTTTAACATAAAAAAAGCTACTTCACCGTGAAGTAGCTTTTATCATTAAATAATAAAAAATCATTCATTTCGTTCCTCCATCCCGTCGATGAAGGATCATTCATTAATACTAAACGTGATTACATTCCTTTCATGTCGTCACAACCGGTCTATCCCCCCAGATCAAACCATACTCCCAAAAGACGAGTTCTGTGATAACATCTATACTTTACCACAAATTGAATACGTTTTCAATACAAATGATGTAACAGTTTGCACACCTTTGAATATTCTGAGCACAAAAAAAGACGAGCCCTACCTTCCCATTCACCCTTTTATACCTCCTAGAAGTTCAATTCTTAGTACCTCTTTGCACCTAAAATATACCTCATCAAGACTTCTCTAAAAAATTGACTTTCTTTCAAACCCAAAAAAAGATGATCTACGCAGACGCGGGATCATCTTTTTTTTTATTATTTATTTTTTGCTTGCATTAAGCTTGCATTTTTTTCTTTTCGACTGCCCATGCACTCGCAATCATATCTTTGACTTCTGGATGTTTAGGCGTCCATCCAAGAATATCTTGCGCTTTTTGGCTTGAAGCAATTAATTTAGCTGGATCTCCTGCACGACGTGGAGAGATAATCGCTGGAATTGGATGATTTGTCACTTCACGTGCTGCTTCAATCATTTCTAAAACACTGAATCCTTCGCCATTTCCTAAGTTACAAATCGTACTTTCTCCACCTTCAACTAAGTATTTCATCGCTAAAATATGAGCCTCAGCTAAATCGCACACATGGATATAATCACGGATACACGTTCCATCTGCCGTATCATAATCATTTCCAAACACGTTAATCGCTTCACGACGACCTGACGCCACTTGTAAAATAATCGGAATAAGGTGTGTTTCAGGATCATGTTTCTCTCCAATTAGTCCTGATGGATGAGCCCCCGCTACATTGAAATAACGTAACGAAACATAATTCATCGCATGTGCTTGGTGGTACCAATTAATCATACGTTCCATCGCTAACTTTGTTTCTCCGTAAACATTAGTCGGATTCGTTGGATCTGTTTCTAAAATTGGAATATTCATCGCCTCTCCATAAGTTGCAGCTGTTGAAGAGAAAACAATGTTAGAAACACCACAATCCACCATGGCTTTTAATAAAACATTCGTTCCACTCATATTATTATCGTAATATTTATACGGATTTGTCATACTTTCACCCACTAATGAGTAGGCCGCAAAGTGAATCACGCCATCTACATTCTCCCCTCGTAAAACGTCCGTCATAAAGCGGTAGTCAGCAATACTTCCATGATAAAACTTTGCATCCGGGTGAACATCTGCACGATGTCCCGTCACTAAATTATCAACAACAACCACTTCATGACCTTGCTCAATTAAGGCATAAACGGCATGAGATCCAATATATCCAGCTCCACCTGTCACTAAAACTTTCATCTTTTTTCCTCCTTATAACGAACAATTAATATTAATATGGTTAATAAATCGTTGAACCCCATCTAATCCTTCGTCTGTTAATTTATATACACCACAACACTCTAAGATTTCAACAAATTTTTGCCCAACTTCATCATGAATTAAATCCATCGCCTCTTCTGCCGTGACTGATGCATAGGCTGCTAACATCTCCTTAAGCCATGGAAGATGCTTTTCAAGACCCGCTGCTACCAATACATTTGGATCTCGTCGAACTAAAGCTTGCTTCACCACATCTAGCTCATGAAGAAGTCGCCCTGGTAACACTGCAAGCCCCATGACCTCGATTAATCCAATATTCTCTTTTTTCAAATGATGAAGATGCGCGTGTGGATGATAAATTCCATCTGGATGCTCATCCGACGTACGATTATTACGTAATACTAAATCTAACTCATATTTTCCATCTTTAAAACGAGCAATCGGCGTAATCGTATTGTGTGGTACCCCATCAGTATGTGAGAAGATACCGAGTGCCTCATCGCTATATGTGCGCCATGCCGTTAAAATAAGATCTCCTAACTCAACAAGACGATCACGATCTTCACCTCTTAAGCGTAAAACACTTAACGGCCACTGAACAAAACCAACCTCTACATCTTGATAATTTAACACATTTAATGTTTTTAAAATTGGAGCCTGCTCCATTGCAAATTCATAAGCTCCACCTTGGAAATGGTCATGTGTCAAAATTGATCCCCCAACAATCGGTAAATCAGCATTTGATCCTAAAAAATAATGCTTAAATTGACTAACAAATTGTAACAAGCGTTCAAATGTTAAGCGTGAAATTTGCATCGGTTCATGATCACCTTTTAAAACAATACAATGCTCATTGTAATAAACATAAGGAGAGTATTGTAAAAACCATGATTCATCGGTTAACTCTAATGGAATAATTCGATGATTTTGGCGAGCTGGATGATTCAACGTTCCTGCATAACCCACATTTTCTTGACAAAGTAAACACTTAGGGTAATTAGAACTTGGTAAGCTTTTCGCTAATGCAATAGCTTTAGGATCCTTTTCAGGCTTTGATAAATTAATCGTTATATCCAAATCCCCGTATTTTGTTGTTGTTTTCCAACTCACATTTTTAGCCACTCGGCTCAAACGAATATAATTCGAAGCTTTACTTAGGTCATAGTAATAACGTGTCGCCTCTTTCGGATCTTTCGCATAGTAGCTTTCAAATGTTTTAACCACTTCTGACGGACGTGGCATTAAGCAATCCATGATTTTCGTATCAAATAAGTCGCGGTGATCAATACTATCGCACTCTAAAACCCCTTGTTTTACCGCATAATCTAAAATCCCCTCTAAAATGGTACTTGGGTTTTCAAGGTCCTCACCTTCAACTGATTCGTACTCAAACGATGGTACTTTTAAAAGATCAATTATTTTATTTGCAGCGTATAAAACATCCGCCTCTTCAATCATATGATGTGCTAATCCAAACTGAATTAAACGATTAATCTCATAATTAATGTCCATATCCTACTCTCCTCTTATCTATCTACAATCTTAGGCAAAAGACGAAGAGGGTGTGATGAAATATCTTTCATCGTCCCCCCATACGCTCCCTTTCTTAAGCAATTGTTTTTGTCCCATCTCCAATTGTTGCCACATAAAGTTGTGCATCGTATCCGATTTTTTCCTTATACCCTTTAGCAATAGCCTCTTTCACCGTTTCTAATGCATCATTTTGAACAAGTGCAATCGCACATCCTCCAAATCCTGCACCTGTCATACGAGCACCTAAAACCCCTTCTTGTGCCCAAGCTAATTCAACAATAGTATCTAACTCTTTTCCTGTTACCTCATAATCGTCACGTAAAGATTTATGTGACTGATTTAATAATTGACCGAAACGTTTTAAATCTTTTGCTGCTAAAGCATGTGTCGCTAATTTAACACGCTCATTTTCTGTAACCGCATGTTTAGCACGACGATATAAAACATCCTTATTAATTACATTCGAAACACGATTAAATTCTTCTTCTGATAAATCACATAAATAGTTAATATCTGCTACCGTTTGAAGAAGTGCCAATGCTTCATCACACTCTCCACGACGCTCATTATATTTTGAATCCGCTAATTCGCGTTTTTTATTCGTATTCATAATTAAAATAGAATTATCTCCTAAATCTGCTTCCGCATATTCATAACTTAAATCATTTGTATTTAATTTGATGGCATAGTCTTTTTTCCCCATTCCAATCGCGAATTGGTCCATAATTCCACAATTTACGCCCACGTAATCATTTTCAGCACGTTGTGATAATTTCACCATGTCAATCATTGTAATCTCATAACCGTTTAATTCTTTTAAAATTTGTGAAACTAGTAATTCAAGAGATGCTGATGAAGATAATCCTGAACCATTTGGAATGGTTCCATAAACATAGGCATCGAATCCTGTCTTAATTTCAAATCCCATTTTTTCAAATTGTTCCATCACACCTTTAACATAAACACTCCAGTGCTCATCTTCTGTATGTGATAAATCCGATAGATTAAATTCAATCACTCCGCATTCTTCGAAATTACCTGAATATAAACGAACTAAGCGATCCTCGCGTGGTGACACAACAGCATATGTTCCGTAAGTAATCGCTGATGGGAACACACATCCTCCATTATAATCAATATGTTCTCCAATTAAGTTAACACGTCCTGGTGAGAAAAATAGTTGGATGTTTTCTTTAACTCCAAAAACTTTCGTAAACGCCGATTTTAATTTTTCAATATTCATTATGATCTTCCTCTCTATTCTCATTCATTTCATTTCAGCTCTCTCTGCTCTACTAAAATTTTAATGTTTTTTAGTAAAAAAATCAAGAGGTTATTTTAAAAACCCTTACATTTTTTTAAAAATTTATTCTAAATACGCTGTTTCATCCACAGTTAAAAACAGTTGGACATGATCGTCTTATTACCTATGCGACTTTTTGAACTATTTTTTAACTTAATCACACTAAAATCAAACATCTACTATTTGTACTTTTTATCGCTACTCCCCATTCCATGTCACCGTTCCCTTCTCTTTGAATCATTAATCGCCATAAAAAACAGGAGAGGCTGTCTTCCGCTCCTATTTTTTATGGCGATTCAAATAAGACTAACAGATTGCTTGATTTAACACTTGAATCAAGGGACGAATATTCGTTCCCTTGATAAATTCAAATTGCATCTGATTGATACCAGAGGCCCAGACCTTTAACTCCGCATCTAAATCAAATGTTCCGGAGCTTTCACATGAGAAAGCTGTAATTTTCGAAAACGGGATAATCATGTATTCTTTCTTTCGTCCGGTAATCCCTTGAATATCAATAATTAATAATTTCTTATTCGTTACGACTAAACGATCCCGTACTGATCGAAAGGACAATAAAACTTTTTCATCCTCATTCATGATAAAATCAAATAAATCTCTTCCATCATTCAAAGACGTTGACATGAGCGCCGCAATCTTACTTTCCATAAAATCACTCCTACCATCTAGACTCTTTCAGTTTATAACACTTTTTAACGACGTATACGCCTGCTATTTATAAGCTAAACCCCTCTAAAATTCTCCTCATTCCTCCATTTAAAGGAGAGAACCTTCCCTTCCATCAATTATCCTTAAAGATTTAATCACCGTTTGCCCCTATCGCCAATAAAGAACAATAATAAACGTCTCTATTTTCTTATAGGATTCCCTATATAAGGATTAAATATACACCAATCACCCACTTATTTATAAAACGTTTTCTTTTTATTAAAAAAGACTATTTTATTTCCTAAAAGTTAATGATAAAATAGAAAATGTAACAAAAATAGTAACCTTTATGAAATGGGGAGTTCTTTAAAGGTTCATTTTTTTCCTTTATTAGAAAATAAAAACGCAACACTAAAGCATTCACGATAAAAATATAACTCAATCTCTTAGATAGAAAGGAGGACGTGCTATGGCTAAAATAAAAGATATCGCTGATTTAACCGGATTTTCTATTACAACCATTTCACGTGTCTTAAACCAAGATAAAAATTTTAATGTTTCTGATGATACGCGACTAAAGATTATGACAGCGGCAGAAAAATTGAACTATGTTCCGTTAAGCAAACGGAATAAAACCGCTAAAAGAAATACTGCCATTACTATTGGTTTGATTTATTGGTACTCTGTCGCTGAGGAAATCACAGATCCTTATTATATGTCGATTCGACTGGCTATCGAAAACCACTGTCAATCTCGTAATATTCAACTGCAAAAGATTTATTTACCCTCAACGTCGTATGATGAAATTTCGGCAATGAACCTCGATGGATTAATTGCATTAGGGAAATATAGCGAAGAAGAAATCCAAAGTCTTCACGCGACTCACCCACACCTCGTCCTCGTCGATTGTTACAGTAAACACTATAATATCGACGTCGTTATTGCCGATCTAAAGGAAGCAACAAAAGATATTATCGATTACCTCGTGGATCTAAAACTCACGAAAATTGGGTTCATTTGTGGAGTCGAAAAAACGCTAGATGGACAGGAATTACTCGATGTTCGACTCACAACTTACATTAATCAAATGACAAAGTTAAAAGCATTCCAACAAAATAACATTTATCTTGGGTCCTTTACCGCTGATTCCGGATATGAAATTATGTCGGATATTATTAAAAAAGGAAAACTACTCGATGCTTACATCGTTGCATCGGACGCTCTCGCTATCGGATGCCTCAAAGCCCTGAACGAGAATAATATTAAAGTTCCTGAAACCGTCTCAATCATTAGTTACGACAACATCTCACTTTCACAATATACGATCCCATCCCTCACTACCATTGACATGAACACTAAACACATGGGAGAAACAGCACTTGACCTTATCATCGAACGCATCACCAACGACCGCACCATCGCCAAAAAAGTCACCATCCCAACCCAACTCATCAAACGAGCCAGCACAAAAACAAAAAGTTGAAGCGAGCGTTTAAAGGACCGTACGGGTTGAACTTTCGGCCATTTCTTCGAAGAAGAACTGAGCCGAAAGGAAACTTTATAGGGCCTTTGCTCGATGAAACTAGATTGACTAAAAGGTTGAGGGTTTCCTGCGCCACGTAGCGAAGCTCGTGGCTATCCTCAACTGCCAGGGCTTAAGTTCCCTGCGCTAAGGGAATAATGATCTAAACAACAATCTTATCTTAATTTCTGGGGGGAAATCACATGATTCAATATAATCAAACAGTAAAAGGTACGTTCAATGGAATACAAATCATTGAATATGGAATGAAAAACCAAGAATTAGAAGTCCGCTTCTTAAACATCGGGGGGTGTTTAACAAAAGTGGCATTGGCAGCTGACGATTACGCACAAAACCTCGTGCTAAACTATCAAAACGTGGAAAGTTATCTTGAAAATGGGTGTTACCTTAATGCCATCATTGGACGAACGGCTAACCGCATTAAAAATGGCACTTTCACCTTAAACAATAAAACTTATCAACTAGACATTAACAACGGGCCAAATAACCTTCATGGAGGTGCCGAGTGCCTCAGTGATGCCAACTTTGCCATCGAAACCATCGACTCAGGTTATCGACTCACAGCGACCCTTCCACATCAGGAAGCTGGATTTCCAGGAAACCTGACGGCAACCATTGATTATATTCTTAAGGGCAATCAATTTATCGTCGCTTATTCGGCGATAACAGACCAAGACACCCTCGCAAACTTCACACAACATGCTTACTTTAATCTAGCTGGAAATGGCAGCACAACCGTTGACAAACATGAACTCCAAATAAAAGCAAGCCATGTTGCCGAAATTGATAAAACCCAAGCCTTTACAACAACTTGGGTGCCTGTTGAACATACACTCTTTGACTTTAATCAACCAACACTTATTGATCCAACGAACAAAGAAAAAACAGAACTTTTTAACCTTGCATCAGGCTATGATCATTTGTATTTACTCTCTGATACAAAAGACGTTGTCACCTTCAAAGATTTAAATTCTGGGCGAACACTAACGGTTTCAACAACAGCGCCAGCGATGCAGTTTTATACAGGAAACTTCTTAACGAATGAGCTCCTATTTGAAAATAATCGTCAAGGTGAACCGCGTCTAGGGGTCTGTTTCGAAACTCACCTCGTCCCCTTTGATATTGAATCACAAGTCTTAAAATCAGGTGAAACTTATCGTGCTAGCACGACCTTTACTTTCACCAAATAGTTAGGAAGATATTTAGCCACTTTATCAAAAAAAGCATCCTTGATTGGGTGCTTTTTTTGTCCCCTCTTTCCCCGATAAAACCGTTAATAAAATTCCCTTCCTTCTCATATGCTAGCAGTAGATAAAGAAGGGAGGAAGAGGCATGAGAATCGCCTATTATGAAAACGAATACTTGGAAGAGTGTGCCGCGTTACTGCAAAACGTTTATAACAATGAACAATGGGGATGTAATTGGTCAGACATCAAAGCCCAAAAATACATTGAAGAGTTAAGCCAAAATCCACGCTTTGTCGGTTTCCTTCTTTTAACAGATGAAGAAGAATTAATTGGGGCTGCGCTTTGTCATGAGCGAACATGGTGGTACAAAGATGAACTCTTCATTGATGAATTTTTCATTGCACCGAGCGCTCGTCAACGTGGATACGGATCAAAACTTCTCAACTACATGACCAAGTATACAAAGGAACAAAAATTAGCGGGATTAACGTTAACGACAAATAATTTAATTGTCGCTGACTTCTATCACAAAAATAAATTTCACGATCATGAAATTTACTTTATGTACAAAGGGGTTGAATCAATCGCTGAATAGAATCATAAAAAAAAAGCTTAGTCTTCTTAAGCTCTTTCTTATGATTCCCATTTATAGCCTTGCATCCTACTCGTGCAAAGACTTCTGACAGGTGGCAGAAGTCTTTTTCTTTTTCTCCCCCTAGTCTTTAGCTCATCAGTTGATAAAGACAATATAGACCATATAAAGCAATACAAACAAGATAAACAAGTCAAATGCTGACCGGATAAGGATACTCAGTAATTTTAAGATTCTCGCTAATCCATCCATTTAGGCGATGAAGAAAGATTTAATTTGTCTTTTCGAAGAATAGACCTCTTTTTTCTTCATGCGTCACCTCCTAACTCTTTACTTATCATGCGTCAATGCACGCGATGCATTCAAGATAACGATAAAATCTAAAATAAAAGAGGGATTCAGCCGCGCCATCCCTCCTAAATTTTCTTTTCAAACGAAGTTATTTTAACATCCCATAATAATGAAAAACACCAATGATTGCAATAATCATCAAAATCCCACTAAAAGTAAATCCAATGTAACGAATGACTTTATTTTCTTTACCTTCCTTTGCACAAAACAAAACTGTATAAGCGATAAGGATAAACTCTAACCCGGCGACAACCGTCTTTAAAAGAAAATTCTCACTCAAATGAATCGCTACTTTACTTAATAAATATAAAACCCCTTTATGGACAACAGAAAAGACAATCAACACTACAACAAATAATCTTTTATCACTCATTTAAACGCCCTCCCCCGGATTTATGAAGTTAAGATAGAGATCCATTAAAAATAGCCTATTAAGTATGGGATCTTAAATTAACGACCTAATTTATATCTGTCCGCTTTATAAATATACTCAAAATGGTTGCTAGCATAAGAAACGGAAAAATTCACTGTGTTTTTTTCTTCAGTCCTAGTAGTCGTACCTTTATGATAGAAATCCCCATTTAGTTCAAAGTATATACAAGAGGCACTTTCTAAGTTTGTATAAAGCGTTCCAGAAAATTGTTTTGTACTCCCATTATAATCGCAACTCAGAGAGGTATTTAATAACGATAAAATTCCTCTGTTGTCTCCTGACTCACTTGTTTCACAATAAAATACGACCTGTGGCTTATAAGTTGATGTCACAGTAACTGAAGCTTTATATATTCTATAGGTAGCTCTTCCAGAGTTTTCTTCACTAACACCTATAAATTGTTTAGCTTCCGTTTCCGTTAGATTTTCATTTTTCATTACTTCCTGAATTAGCTCATCATAAGTCAATGCTCTATCCTCAACCATATTATCATCATCGACAGATCCCCCCCCGTGAACAATAAAACTAGCGTCTTCAGAGGAACGTGGAACTACTACCATTAAAACACCGACTAACAGGAATAAAAAACATAATTTTTTCATCTTTATCTCTCCCTATTTTCCCTAACAAAATCTAATAAACGATTCAATAAAATTAAAAGGTAAACAAGTATCACCCAACATAACCTAATGGCTGAAAGAATTAGAATCGTGACTTTTATAAAGTCTCCTCATTAAAATAAGGTACTCTATTAAAAGCTCTTACTGCCTTAACAAGCATCAAAACTACATTCACAACTCGATTTTTAAATCACTGAGTAGTCTCTACGCTATGTTTTAATTTCCTTTTTCATACAATATAAGTATAAAATAACAGTTTAAGAGTTGTCAATTTAAATCAAATAATGAAGGCTCGCAAACCCATCAGGGGCAGTTTGGGATTGCTTCTAACGCTTCACAACAAATGGATTTCTAGGGTACATATTTCTATTCCAACAAAAAAAGGAGACGACATTCGTCTCCTTTTTAGGTGTCTTTTGATTATTGACGGACAGCTTCAATCATAAAGCTATACTCGTAAGATTGATCTGCCGGAATCTCAAAGCACGGCTCAGGACGTGCGCCCCAAGAATCGTCGCCTCCGACTCCCATTTCTTTTAAATTAATCGATAGAACTGTTTTATGAACCGGTGGTAATTCGTAATGATGGTAAGCGGCCTCTAATTCGTGTGCTGAATATGGAAGAGCGCTCAGGCTTAATGGAACGTCACCGCTAATGCGTAATCCTTGTCCAACTTCATTCGTTACCGTTGCGAAACGAACACCCGTATGATTTCCACACGCTTGAGGAATCACGTATTGAGCAACATTGTCTGCTACTTTATTCGTAAATGTTCCTAAACGTGCACCAAATTCACGATCGGCATACGTCTCATCAGGTCCAAATCCACGCCATGTCAACGTATCAAAGTCCGCTGGTATCGCTAAATCCATTCCGAACTTAAACATATTCGGTAACCCTTTAACTCCCTCATATTTCATCGTAACGCGGATTTGTCCATAAGAATTGATGAAATAAGTAACCATCGCATGTGAAATCGGCATCGTATTCAAGTTATAATTAAAGATAACTTCTAAACCATCTTCATGGCGATGAATATCCATTGACTCATGGAAAGCATATAAAGATGCTAATTTCCATTGGGCCATACGGATTGGCGCTTGATTTCCTCGATCGTTATCTGTTGACGCACGCCAGAAGCTTGGCATTAATGATAAATTAGGTTGATGAATATACTCGACTCCATCGTATTTTAATGAAACGATGCGCCCCAGGTTCTTCGCAAAAATGACCTCAAATCCATCGCCATTTATTCCAACATTGACATCCCCTTCAGCAATCGTAAACGATTTAATTTCCCGAGAAATATTTTCTTTTTGCGTCGGTTCAATAACTTGTTGACCGAAGGCAACTTCATGACCGGCCTCGGCATAAAGAGTTGCCTCTTTTTGATGAATAGAAACCGTCACAACTTGCTCGTGGGCTGATGGTAAAACGTCGATTCCTAACTCGATAAATCCTCGAGTTAATGGAGCCAATGAGGCCTCTGTTTCTCCCTTAGCAACTACAACATCCCCTTCTTCTACTTGCCACTTAATCACGTACTCATTTAAGTCTGTGAAACAATGCTTATTATAAATCTCTGCCCCACTACCTTTTACTTCAATCATAAACGGTTGATAAGCACCTTTAATCGCTTGAATTTTAGGGGAAATCGTACGGTCTGCATAAATAATTCCATTGACGCAGAAGTTATAGTCCGTTGGTTGGTCTCCAAAGTCGCCACCAAACGCTAAATAAGGGTTACCATTACGATCTTTTGACCATAAAGCTTGATCAATATAATCCCAGATGAATCCTCCTTGGTACATGTCATACTCATCTTCTAACGCAATATAGCGATCCATTCCCCCATTCGAGTTCCCCATCGCATGCGTATACTCACATAAAATAAACGGTTTCGTTGGTTGATGATCTAAAAACTCTTTAATCTCCTCAACCTTCGCATACATTCGACTTTCCATATCTGATGTCTCATTAAAACGTCGATCCCAGAACACGCCTTCATAATGAACAAGACGCGTCTCATCACGTTCTCTAAAGTATTGAGACATTTTATACAAGTTTTCACCACCGTAACTTTCATTTCCACATGACCAAATCACAATACTTGGATGATTTTTATCACGTTCAAGCATCGACTTCGCACGATCTAAAATAATCTCTAAAAACTCAGGACGACCATTTGGAATCGTCACATCTTTACACTCAACGGCCCCCATACGCTGCCAAGTCCCGTGTGTCTCTAAATTTGTCTCATCGATGACATATAATCCATATTCATCACATAACTCATAAAAATAACTTGCATTTGGATAATGTGACGTTCGAACCGAATTAAAATTATGCGCCTTTAAAAACTTCACATCCCATTCCATCTCTTCACGCGTCACGCTTCTTCCGTAGGTTGCGCTAAATTCGTGGCGATTCACGCCACGGAAGACCACACGCTTTCCATTAATATGCATGATCTTGTTAATCATTTTAAATTCTCGAATTCCAACGCGCTGACAAATCGCTTCAACAACTTGATTATTAACTTTAACTTCTAATTCTAATTGATATAAATACGGATGCTCCGCACTCCATAACTGAGCATTTTCAACTTGTAGCGTTAATCTTGATCTTCCATCAACCACGTGGCACATTCCTGAGGCTGCCACTTGATGATTAGCATCCATTAAATTTGCAGAAATCGTTGCCTCTTCCCCACTCACCGTAAAATCTACTTCAACTGTTGCATCTTGATAGTTGTGATGCAACGGCGTTTTGACGAATAAATCTTCGATGTGAGTCTTTGGCGTCGTATATAAATATACGTCGCGGAAAATTCCTGATAGACGCCAGAAATCTTGGTCCTCAAGCCAGCTTCCTGTTGACCATTTATAAACTTGAACAGCTAGTTTATTTTGTCCTTCACGGTTAATAACCTCCGTTAAGTCAAATTCGCTTGGCGTAAAACTATCTTCACTATATCCAACATACGTCCCGTTACACCAAACATTGAACGCTGTTTCAACCCCTTGGAATGAAATGCACACCTTTTGTCCATCCCACTCTTTTGGAACTTCGAAATAAGTCACGTAAGAAGCGGTTGGATTATACTTTGTTGGAATATAAGGTGGTTTTAACTCTTCGTGTCCATCCCACGGATATTGTGTATTCACATAATGAGGTTTATCATACCCTTGAAGTTGAATATGGCCCGGTACTTGGATTTTATCGAATTGAGAACAATCCCCATCTAATGTCTCAAATCCGATCGGACGTGAATCTAAATTTTCACTATAATTAAATAACCATTCTCCATTTAAATCATGACGCCATTTCATTGATTCTTGTCGTCGTGCCTCATCTAATGTCTCGTAATAGCGATGATCACTGTGTGGCTTTAGACGATTCACTTCAAATACGCTTGGATCTGTTAGTAATCCATAAATGTCTTTCATTTCTTGCACGTTACTTCCCCCTCATTTTAGTAAAATTTATTCTTGTTTACAACTAAAATATTACCATACATCCAACCATATGTAAACGATTTCTAGGTTATTTGTTCGTTTTTAAATCTAAAAATTTTATCTACATTCAAAGAGACAAAAAAAAACACGGATAAAGAGACTCTATCCGTGTTTTTGATTAATGTGTTAAAATTTCCGGTCCTTCTTCGGTAATTAAGATCGTATACTCCCATTGGGCTGATGGTTTACGATCAGCTGTATAGATGGTCCATCCATCTGATTCATGTTCAACGACTTCAGCAACTCCCATATTTAACATCGGTTCAATCGTAAACGTCATTCCTGGAACAATCAGACAGTCTGTTCCACGTACGCCGACATGGCTCACGTAAGGCTCCTCATGGAATTCAACACCGACCCCATGTCCACCAATGTTTTGAACAATCGTATAGCCATATTGTGCTGCATGTTCGGAAATCACCGCTCCAATATCCCCTATATAACCCCAAGGCTGTGCCGCTTTTAATCCTAAATCAAGACATTCTTTGGCCACACGAACGAGTTTTTGTTTTTCTTCGTCCACTTCCCCAATCATAAACATTCTTGAAGCGTCCGCATAGTAGCCATCAACAATCGTTGTGACGTCCACATTAACAATGTCACCTGATTTTAAAATTTCATCTGGGCTTGGAATCCCATGACAAACAACTTCATTAATTGAGGTACAAATACTTTTAGGGAACCCATGATAATTTAACGGAGCCGGCGTTCCGCCTAATTCGATCGTATATTGATGAGCAATTTGGTTTAATTCCTCAGTGCTCATTCCCTCTTTAATCACCTCTGCAATTTTATCAAGCACCATCGTATTCACACGCCCCGCTTTACGAATCCCTTCAATTTGTTCATTTGTTTTTAATAATTCACGGGTTGGGACTTCATCTCCTTGATGATAATGTTTTGAAATTTTTTCTTCTATTTTTAAGTGGCATTGTTTATATTTCTTTCCACTTCCACACCAACATTTATCATTACGTCCTATTTTTTGCATGTGTCATCACCTTTTCGTTTAAAATAACTTTCCTTTATAACTATACTATTATTATGGAAAAAATCCTATCTTTAAGCATAAGATTCTCAAGAACTCCGTCGATAAACGAATAAAAAAGCGAGGGTGAACCGTTAATCGGATGTCACACTCGCTTTTTATTATCAAAATTACCCACTTAAAATTTAATACTCTTTGTCTTTTCTTAAAAGACACTAGATGTTCTTTAGGCTACTTGATGATTTAATTTATTCTCAATTAATGCCACCATTCCACTTTGTTGAATTTGTGGGAGTGTTAGCTGGCTTTGGCTCATTCCTTGTAATCGAATTTGATGTGCCGTTTCAATCCCACTCTTTAATAGGTTAACCGCGTCACCCATACGCGTTAATCCATTTTCATAATATTGACGACTAATTCCAAGAATCGATGGTAAAATCTCAGCTTCACACCATCCCTGGTATTCTAAATTATGGATCGTTAAGATCGTTTTAACTCCTTGGTAGAATGGTCGTGATTTGTAATCTACCTCTAACATTAATGGAATCATACTTGTGTGCCAATCATTTAAGTGAATTTCTTCCACGGCGTCCCCTAAGTACGGTAATGCTTCAAGCACTGCACGGTTGAAGAAAGCAAATCGTTCAACGTCATCGTCATATCCATAGATATCGTCACGATGGAAATATCCATCATTTCCAATAAATAAATACGTCACCGAATCAATGACTAATTTGAATAATGAAACACGAACAGTTTTATTTCCAAGTCGAACCGGTAAGTCCATTAGCCAATCCATTTCTTTTCCATAGGCATCCGTAATTGATTGATATTTAGGTAATGCAACCACTAATGAGTGGCCCTCGCTAACCCTCTTTTTCGCAAACTCAGCTGAAATTTTTCCAAGTTCCCCAAGCGAAGTAAACGGCTCACATTCCGTCACGATATACGCCATTTTACGTCCAATGATTCCTTCCTCTGGTTGATCTGCGATCACTACCTCTTCCATCCCGTCGTTCGCATCCGTCTCAAGCAAACACTCTTCTACTTCATCGTTCGTGTCCATCTCAATCAAACACGCTTCTACTTCATCATTCGTATCCATCTCTACTAAACACGCTTCCACTTCATCGTTTGTATCCATTTCTACTAAACACGCTTCCACTTCACTTACATTCTCCATCGGTTTAGCATGCCCTTCTTCACGGTTAAAATGTTGGCTTAATGCTGATAATTGTTTTTCATCTAACTTTGATTGTGCTTTAACACTAATTCCTAACTCCTGACAAATCCCTACAAGCTCCTTGCTTGTCATTTCATAATTTCTAGCAAATTCGTATACTCTCACCGGAACTTCCCCCCCATTAAACAATCTTTAACATATAACAACATTTTAACATCATCCTTTCATTTTGAACATTCAACTTATGACGAAACTATTCAAATAAAGGAAAAGTTAATCGTTTACACCTTTAAAATCATCGCTTTTTGACACACTTCTCCTCATTTCTCTTTAAAATGTCGGAAAAAGAGAAAAACATTAAGTACCTTACTTTCTGCTAATACTCCTCTCCCTATTCAGATAGAAGATTCTATCCATATGGCTAATATATAACTTGCTATAAATAAAACAGTAAAAAAGGGTCTATATCATCAAAGAATACTTTTGATACTACGGTACACCCTTCTTATTGAAAGAAATGCCCTCAAGGGACCTTTTATTATAACGATAGAAGGAAGACAAAGGCTGCTTACCTCACCATGACTTTCTATTTAATTTAGTAAAATTTTATTTTAATCTACATCTTTACCTCCCAAAATCATTAATAACCTTATTTATTTCAACGGATAATCAAAAAATCGACAGAAATTATTCTGTCGATTTTCTATCAATTACATTGCTTTTTTTAATCCGAATGGATTTGTTTCTTGGTTACGGTTTTCTAATTCAATTAATACTTCTTCATGGAAATCTCCATTTAACTTGTAGTATTTTTTATAAATGACAAAGCATGTTACGATGAAAGCAATTGGAAGAATTGTCATTAATCCACGCATTCCTAAAATAGTTCCAGCACTTTGTTCTTGGTTTGCCACAAATCCCATCATTTGTAATCCAACACCGATTGCCCATCCACTGAATGCTGATGCTGATTTTACTAATAACGTTTGGCAAGAGAAGATAATACTTTCATTACGAGTTCCAAGTTTAAATTCTCCATAGTCAACAACGTCTGCTAACATAACTGTTGTTGAAGCTAGGACGAATCCTCCACCACCACGAACTAATAACGCTGAAATCACAACGAATAATGCATTATTTGGAGCAAAAATTCCTGTTAATAATAATCCGATTAATCCGACAACTGGTACGAAGCATCCTACTTTAAATAATTTTTGACGTCCAATTTTTTGAGCTAAGATTGGGAATAATAATAACCCTCCGATTTCAGCAAATCCAGCAAATCCGTTATAGATCGTGAACATTGGTACTTCATCACCTGGAACATATCCGTTCGCATATTTAAAGTAGTAAAGTGCCATCCCACCTAAAAGTTGTAACATTAAGTTCATACATAAAACGATACCGATAAATACTTTTAATTGATCATTTTGAGCAATAATTTTAAATGTTTGTTTTAACGTCACACGTTCTGCTTTTTTAGTTGAAGCTTTATCTGTTTTTGTTGATGGTTCTTTAACATTAAAGCATGTAATTAAAGAAGAAACGATGAAGACAACGGCAATGATAAACGCTAATGATTCGAACCCTTTAACTTGATCCCCTTGTCCTAACTTAGCAACAAATGTTAATCCGAATGTCCCGATTGTTAAACCACCGATACTTGCAAAAATACGAGGAATAACAGCGACTTTTTCACGTTCTGCTTTATCTTTTGTTAACGATGGAATCATTGACCAATAAGGGATGTCCATAATCGTATAAGTCATTCCCCATAAGATGTACATCACTGAGAAGTAAGCATATAATGGTAATCCATCTAAATCAGGTTTTTTAAATAAGAAGAATAAAACAACTGCATTAATAATGGTTCCGATTAAAATCCAAGGTCTAAATTTCCCCCACTTTGTTCTCGTATTATCTACAACCATTCCCATCATTGGGTCGTTTACTGTATCCCAAATACGAGCAATTAAAAATAATGTTCCGACAAATGCTGGAGCCAGTCCGATTACATCCGTAAAATAAAACATTAAATACGTTCCAACAATTCCGTAAACTAAATCCTTTCCTAATGCCCCTATTCCATAAGAGTATTTTGCTCTTGCCGTTAATTGCATTTTTACCTCTCCCTTTTTTAACAGATTCGTTACGATTTATCCCTCTCATAAACCGTAATCGTTTTTATTTCCTTTATGTCTCTAATATACTATAGTGAAACCGTTTTTGCAAGCGTTTTATAGTAAAAAAATAACTTTTTTTACTAAAGGATTTTAGCTCGACTTTTTTCATTAATTTTTAGACCTTATTCCACATAAATTTCTCACATTTCTTGTGAGGGATTCCTTAAAACACGCTTACTTTTATACTAAAATAACTACTCATATAATGTGAAAAAAACGCTTTAAATTTAATAACTATTTGTTTCATTCATCATAAAATTTTCATTTTTGAAATTCTTAACATCATCTATTTATTCGTCCAATCAATTTTTTCAACTAACTAGCACCCTTTAGACATCCTATCAGCTGGCTAGTAGGTATCCCGAACGCTGACTGCTAGCTAGAGCTATTTTATTGCTTTTTCAGCGTACTTCATCATCGTTGATCCTATCCCCCCCCTAAAACTAAACCAACGATCCATTCCCATTTATCTGCACTTCACAAACAAAGTCCCTGATTCACCTAATCGTATCTGAGATTTTAAACCGATTGACGCTTTATCCTCACTTTTTACAAGACACTCTTTTTGATTTAAACCACCAATTAAACTGATGGTTTTCATTTATATAAAAAAGGACTGCCCCCGTTAAGGAGGTCAGCCCTGATCATCACTTATTATAGCTTTATAAAAACTACTCACTCTTTTTAAATTTAATGATAGTGCTCGCGTAATCGCCACTCAATTTGACATCAATCCCGTGATTCATTAAGTAAGCCCCGGTCTTTCTTACCTCTGCTCCTGCTAACATAAAAGTATAAGTCGCTGTTTCATCTAGACCACGTAATTTAATACGCACGCCTGTACGGGCGATTTGTGTCTGCGGTAAGAAGACAAATAATGCTGCTTCTGATTCATTCGCATATTCATAACAGTAGTAATTGTTACGAGACGTATGATTTAGGCGGTAGAAGTCCCCGTTTTGAACCACGTCACGGATTTCTTTGTACTCCTCGATTAATTCCGCAGATAGCTTCATTTCCTCATCTGTGAATTTTAAAATATTACATCCCATTCCGAGCGTTCCCATCATCGCGCTATGGAATTTAAAACGAAGTGGGATTGTCACACGGTTATTCGCATCCGTTACCCAAGCACGCATGGCTTTAATTGGATACACGTAAGAATACGTATTTTGAATCGTTAAACGGTCATACGCATCGGTATTATCGCTTGTCCAGAAATCATCAAATCCGTTTTCCAACATTCCATAATCAACACGTCCTCCTCCTGATGCACAAGCCTCAAGTAAAACATGAGGATAACGTTCTTTCACGCGACGCGCAATGTCATAAACAGCCTCGATATGGCGAACCCACATCTCGCGTGAAAGTCCTGTTTGCGAGATTGGACGGTTCGCATCCCATTTAATATAATCAATGTCATATTTTGACAGTAAGTCATCAATCATATTGAAAATAAACGTTTGAACCTCTGGTAACGTCACATTTAAAACCATTTGATTACGCGACGTATCATTCACGCGGTTTTCTACATGGTAAATCCAATCTGGA
Organism: Turicibacter sp. St.80E1; assembly: GCF_059728495.1. Lineage (NCBI taxonomy): Bacteria > Bacillati > Bacillota > Erysipelotrichia > Erysipelotrichales > Turicibacteraceae > Turicibacter > Turicibacter sp. St.80E1. The sequence goes on from NZ_AP039386.1 coordinate 1,805,735, forward strand.
TGATCTTTCAATAACTGAGTTGGCGGGTTAACCATCTCTGGCTCAATCCAAATTCCAAACATCATATCCATTCCTTTAACCGCATCGATTAACGGTGTTAATCCCTCAGGGAATTTTTCTTCATTCACATACCAATCCCCAAGTCCGTCTGCATCGCTATGACGTTGTCCAAACCATCCATCATCAATCACGAATAGCTCAACACCCATCTCTTTTGCCTTACGCGCTAACGCAATTTGTTCATCACATTGAACATCAAATTCCGTTGCTTCCCATGAATTATAAAGAACCGGACGAACCCCTTCGCGTAAAACATGTTGCTTCGCATAATCATGCATGTGGTGACTCATCGCTTCAAATCCTTCTGTTGTATAACCAAACAACATCGCCGGTGCAACAAATGTTTCCCCTGCATTTAACGTTAATAAGCAGTCGTGCGGATTAATTCCCATTTGTACTAATGTTCCTCCATAAGGACGAGGCTCAATAATCGTTGAGAAGTTCCCACTTAATTTTAAAATTCCGTAATACACTTCTCCACTTGTTTCTGTTGCCTGACGGTCTAAAATAAAGAATGGATTATGATTATGCGTCGAAATTCCACGGCGATTTTCTAAGACAATTTTTCCTTGTCCAAGTGGCTGCTTAAACTCTTGAAATTCCGCTAACCAATGTCCATGGCTTGACGTTAATGTTAAATCTTGATACGGAATATGTAGCTGTGCACTATGGATCTTTTCAACCGTCACTGATTCGTTCATCTTATTCTCTAACGACACAAAACGCTCAATTAAATCTAGCTCTTCGTACACTTTATAATGTAAATTAAACGCAAAATCATAATGGGCATCTTTTAAATGGATCACTAACTCCTCATCTGTTTGCGTATATCCATCATACTTATACTCAATATCACGCGTTCCATCCGCAAAAATCACCTTTAAGCAATTTTCCTTATAACGCATTCCCCCATATACCGGATATTCCTCGTCCGTTAAATCGAGAATTGGATCATTACTTGAAATCTCAGATAATGGTGGAACATCAAAATCATCCAATGAGTCGATCTTCTCTCCCCAGTAAAGATGACGAACAAGTCCTAAATTATCAATCGCAAATACATACGTTGTTTTTTTTGTTTCAATCCCGAATACTAATCGCTTCGCATCAATTAAAAATCCCATCTTCTTCTCCTCCAACCTGTTATCCTTTGTTAGGATAACGCTTTCTAAAAAGATTATAATATACTCCTTAAGTTTATTCAACTATTATTTTAGTAAAGTTTTACTTCAACTCTTCATCAATGATTCTTCGGAAGAATAAAAGAAACAAGAAAAAACCAAACTTATAACTTGGCATCATCTTTTGACACTTCTAATGGATGAGTAGAATCAACACGCATGATGAACTAAGAAGCTTTAATAATTTCCTTACTATATATTAACTACATTCATATTCCTCCATCAGTTGTAGACACATCAATTTTATTCCACATCATTTGTTAACTTTTTTAACACTTGCTTTATAAAGGCATGTTCACCTTTACCTTGATCAGCTATTTCCCAGTCTGGAATCTTAAATCTTAAGCAGTTCAAAAATAGATGCCCCCTTAGATATGGTTTTAATTCTTGGGCATAAGACATGTTGGGATTAACCGTTCCCGCGCATAAGAAAAAGTACCTCCTGATTAGGCCTTAAAGCGATTGAATCATAATTGACGTGTTGCTTTTATTTTTTTATCTACCATGAAAGTACTACTTGTTCATTCAGTTTCCCTCAGAGATGCAACTCCCAGCTTTACTAAAAGAACCGGCTTGTCGTAATTGTTTAATTCAATAATCAAAAGGTGGTAAAGCTGATTAGCAATAATTTCTCTTCGCGTTTTTCCGCTTAGATAGAGTTGGGCCCTTCGTTGTTTAAATTCATCAGTAAATTTATGACCGGGTAGTTAAAGGTTTTGCATGATAAAATGCCTTTAAGGTTTCAGTTAAAAGAAACTAAACTCCCTATCTAATTAAGAGCTTCCTATTCTATCTTATAAAAAAATAGGCTACGATTGATTCCCTTTAAGGGGAGAGTCAATCGCAGCCACTCTAGAATTTAATCTTCAATTAATGAAGATGTATTTTTTAAGTTTCTTTGTTTAAATAAGAAGAAGACAACAAGCAAGGTTAAAATTTCAGCCACAGGGACTGTCATCCAAACCCCACTAATCCCCATAAACTGAGGTAAAATACTAATTCCCGCTAGGATGAAAATAATTCCGCGACAAATTGCGATAATAATAGAAGCTAAAGCATCGCCAATTGACGTAAAGTATCCTGAGAATAAAATATTAAGACCGTTAAAGAAGAACGTAAAGGCATAAATTTTAGAGCCATGTAACGCTAGGTCAAGAACCGCCTGATTATCACTCACAAATAAAAGAATTAAATACTTTCCAAATAAGAAAATAGTGAAGACGAGTATCGTTCCCATCACGATGGCGACCTTGCATGATAAACTCATCATCTGCTTCACACGAGAGTCTAACTTTGCACCATAATTATAAGAAATGACGGGCCCAATTCCTGCCGAAATCCCACAAACAATTAATGACGCAAACAAGGAAATGTATCCAATTGCCGTAAAGGCCGAAACACCATCTTCACCGGCAATTTCCATAAATGCCATGTTAAACACAAACGTTGAAATGGCTGTTGCTAACGAAGAAATCCCTTCCGATGAGCCGTTATATAACAATTGCCCCGTAAACTTTAAATTAAACGTTCCAGTAAAAAAGTTTAAAACCGAACTCTTTTTAATAAACGGAATCGCTGCAATTAAAAAAGAAGTGGTAAATGATAACCCAGTTGCGATTGGAGCCCCTACAATCCCTAACTTTAACTGTTTAATTAACACATAATTTAAAATAATATTTGCAAAAAAACTAGCGATTGAACTAAATAAAAAGACATTTGGTTTTCCGATACAACGAACGAAAATTCCTAAAATAAATGAGAAACTAATAAATGGAGCAAATAACGCTAAGATTTTAATATACGTTGCTGAATCCGCAAGTAAAACCTCATTCGCTCCTAAAAAAGTCGCTAATTGCTGATTAAAAGTAAACCCCAAACAAGCAACAATTAAAGATAACCCTAGCATAAAAAGACAGGCTGATTTAAAAATATCTTGCGCTCGTTTAAAATCTTTTTCACCTAAACTGCGCCCAATATAACTGGCTCCCCCAATTCCGACAATCATATTCATCCCGATCATCAATTGCATAAACGGAGCGGCAATATTGACACTCGCCATCGCATTCGTTCCAACAAAGTTTCCTAAAAAGATTCCATCTACCATTGTTTGAACCCCTGCTATCGTTAACGATAAAATAGCAGGAATTGAAAACTTTATAAATAATTTTGAAATCTTTTCGGTTCCTAATATATTTTCTTGCATCATTCCCGACAACCTCCTTAACTCCTTTTTTATTTAACTAAAAGACTTGTTTTTAAGCCTGAATAATATTATCATGGAATTTTAAATATTTTAAGTATAAATTTGACCTTTTTATAATGAATTTGACTAAAATGAGGTGTGATATGACGACATTTTCCCATTTTATACACGACATCGCTTACATGAAAGCATTGCTTGAACAGGGATTTGGATGGCCTGTTCAAGTCATCACTGATAAACATCAACAGATAGGTTCTGAGACTCCCCCTTCCGAATGGATGACATCTATTTATGACTTTTCAAATCTTCACCCCTATCCGCAAATTAAATTTTCTCCAGCCAATGAGGCATTTATTTTTGTTAGTGACTTAAAAACAAAAATGAACCCCATAACCTACGTCATGGGGCCCTGCCTTAACAAACCATCTATACCGTTAGAAGCTGAAACAACATCATCATGTTTAAATCAGATTTTACATCAAGCCGCCTTAGTTCATTTGCTCATCAATCAGCAACGCCTTACCGTCGAGGACATTTTAAAGGAAAACTTCTATAACGAGGCTATGATTTCTCAATTAGAAGATAAACTTCGACAGGACTTCACCTTTATCCGAATTGACGACCATGTTCACACACACATTCCTGGTGACATCCAATATGAAAACCAAATCCTTGCCTGTGTTAGCCATGGACGGGTGAAAGAACTTCTGCCAATCCTCGATCGCATAAACCCTTTTCCACTTCTTTCCGACCACCTTAAAGAAACTCCACTTCAAACGATGAAAACAATGGTTGCTTCCATGATTATTGTTGCTTCAAAAACCGCGAGGGAGAGTGGACTTCCAATTGCCATTAGTTACAAAATCAATACCTTCTATTTACAAGAAATCAATAAAACAACCGACTTAACAACTTTAAATCAATTAAAAATCAGTGCGTTAATTGACTTGACCCATCGGGTGCACGCCTTAAGGCGAACGAAAAACTCGCAAACAGTTAAAGAGGTCACCTTTTATATAAGAAAAAATCTTTATCAAAATCCTTCCGTCCACGATGTCTGTCAGGCACTACACTTTAATCCTAGCTATCTAGCGCGGTTATTTAAAAAAGAAATGAACATGACCATTAGTGAATATATGATGCGAGAAAAAATTAAGGAGGCCAAACAACTCCTCGCCATGACGAATCATTCTATTCTTGAAATTTGTAGCCTTCTACATTTTACTGATCAAAGTCATTTTACAAAAAACTTTAAAAAATTCACGGGCCAAACGCCTAAACAATATCGACAACACTATAAAGTATTAAATTAAATAAAGTCCATCTCCAACATTTCGGCACCCTCACGGGTCACAAATGAAATAATCTCTTGAATGGCTTGATCATCTAAACAAAGAATATGATACTTTTTCGCCAGTTCCCGCACTTCCGGTGATAAAGGAGCTATGGTCATGATTAATCCTCTGAATACATCATCTCGCTTCATCGTATGAAGAAGGGGAGATAAATCGTCTTTATTGACGGACTCGCCCGCTTCCTTTACGAGGCACTCAATATAAACCTTTTCACCGACCTCATTAATGGCTCGAATGAACTTATAATTTTTGACTCTTACTTCTTGATAATCAAGCATCCTTAACAAATCTGCACAATAAAAACTAAATTGAAACGCTGGAATATCTTTTACCTCATATTGCAGTAATCGTAAACAGCGCTCTGAACGAACTAATGACTGTTTCGCCTGATTCATCTCTTCTTCAATTTGGTGAATCTCTTCCTCTCCTCTACTAATAGACCACACAACTGAAACAGCAAACAGCACCAATACAAGAAGGTACCACCACATCGGCAGACTCTCAAATAATTCAACCATTCGAATAAATACCCCTTGGAAATTAAAATAGGTCACCCAAGCGAATAACCCTAACATGATATAACTCATTAACTTTAAAACTTTCCCCTCGTTTAAATCATTCATACAAACACATCCTTTCAATACCTCTATTTTGGAAAAATTTCCTCCTTCTATTCAGCGATATAAAAAGGATTGAAATACAAAATCCGACAAAGGGCCTACTACCAGTAGGTCCTTTGTCGGATAAAGAAAAGTTATAATTGTTTTTTTCTAAAAATCACAAGTGATCCTATTAATAAAATAACCGTCCATCCAAGCGTTATCAAAACCGGGGTTATTAGTGAACTTAAGTCATACGCCTGATTCAGCATGGCAACATTATCTGTCACCAATTTTAATGGACTCACTTCCTGGATGCGAGGAAATAAATTGACAAAAAATAATCCTCCAGTACATAAGGCAACGAACATGAGTGAGGTCGTCTGACTCTTGACAAGCGTTTGGAAAAAGAGTGATAAAGCTAATAAAAATAGCCCGAATAACCACAACGCCCCCACTGAATAAACTAAATGCGACATCTCATCACCCGGAAACAAATAAACCGTATATCCATACGTCACGACAAACGTCAACAACAAACAACCTGTCCAACTCAGCCCTGAAACCGTATATTTAGCCAAAAGCACCGTTGATTTGGCAAGTCCCTTCGTCACTAAGTGCACCAGCGTCCCCTTGCCTAATTCTTGCGTCAACGTCCCACTAAACATTAACACGATTACCATTAACCCCATCTGCGTCAAATTTTTGAAAAATTGCGCATACGAATCGATGGCTGACGGTTCGGGTAAAGAGATTTCGATTCCTTCCGTCACAAGTTGGCTCATTAAATCCGGCATAAGCTTAGCCATCAACGGACTCATGACACCAAAAGCAAAAAAGATAAGAATCATTAATAATAATTTATACGTTCTGACTAATTCCAGTCCTTCTTTTTTTATAAAGGCAACATAGGCTCGCATCCAATCACCTCCATAAATAACGATTCAAGACTTGGCTCTACAACTTTGAACTGATAAATCGGGATCCTTGCTTCAAGGATTAATTTCAACAGATGCTGCCCGTCCCCCTCTAAATCGTTCACCTCAACATTTAGCATCGTTGCTTGTTGGTTAATCTTTTGAATACGTGCCTCATTCAGTAATAATGAATGCACCTCATTCGCATGCGCGGCATCCTTAAATTCAAGTTGGATTTGACGAGGAGCAAATTGTTTTTTTAACGTCAACAGATCGCCCGTTAGGACGAGTTTTCCTTCATGCAAAATCGCAATCTGATCACAAATTTGTTCCACATCTGATAAAATATGCGTCGAAAATAAAACTGTTGTTTGTTCTTTCACCTTTAATAAAACGTCTAAAATTTCCTTTCGTCCAACAGGATCTAACGCGGAAGTAGGTTCATCACAAATGAGTAATGTAGGATTATTGAGTAAAGCTTGGGCAATCCCTAATCGTTGTTTCATTCCCCGTGAAAATCCGCCAATTCGCCGATTAACGTTAGACAGTCCAACAAGATCTAAAAGTTCGTCACATCTATCTTTTATCACGTGTTTTGGAAGTCCCGTAACCTCTGCGCATAACAATAGATACTCACGAGGCGTCATATAAGCATAAAACTCTGGGACATCAGGAAGATACCCAATCAGCCGATTCGTTTTAGTATTTCCGTAAACAACCGGCTCACCACACACAAAGATTTCTCCTGACGTTGCTTTTAAAAGTCCTAAAATTAATTTCATGGTCGTCGTCTTCCCGGCCCCATTTTGTCCTAAAAACCCAAAGATACACTGACTAGGAATCGTAAAAGAAACGTCTTCAAGCACCGTTTGGTCCCCAAACTGTTTACGTAACCCTTTGACCTCTAGGACTCTCATTCTTCGTCCCCTCTTCCAAATAAGAAGTAAACAGCCGGTCCAATAAACTGAAACACAAGGACTACAACAATCCATAACGCTTTATTTCCAAAACGATAAGATGGGTGCTTCACCACATGAATCACCGAAAAAATAGCTAGGGCGAACTGAGCCACCCCTAACGGAATTAAAAATGGTAAATAGTCAGACCATTGAGTCATAAAAATCCCCCCCTAATAATCTTTGTAATCATGTTGACGCTCCTCTTTTTTCTCTTTTTGACGCTCGATGAATTTATAAAGAATGAGCCCTCCTCCAATGATTAAATTCACCACATAACACCCGATAATGAGTTTAATCATGAATAACGACCGCCGTTCCGTAAGCGACCATTTCCGCGGCACCACTCATCACAGCCGATGACATCAGACGCATCCCGACAATCGCATTAGCTCCCTTTGATTTTGCATCCTCAACCATTCGTCCAATCGCAATTTGGCGCGCCTCTGTTAGCATTTCGTTATAGCCCGTTAATTCACCACCGACGACTCCCTTTAGGGCGGCGCCAATATCTTTTCCGATATTTTTAGAACGTACCGTACTTCCTCGAACAAGCCCCTTCACTTCTACAATTTCTTTCCCAACAATCTGATCCGTTGTTACAATTAGCATCCATACTCAACTCCTTTTTTTCTCAATGTACCTATTCTTTAATAAGCACTGCTGTCCCATAGACGACCATTTCCGCTGCTCCGCTCATGACAGATGAAGACATGAGGTGCATGCCAACAATCGCGTTGGCTCCTTTTGACTTTGCATCCTCAACCATTCGTCCAATCGCAATTTGGCGCGCCTCCGTTAACATTTCATTATAGCCAGCTAATTCACCACCAACGACTCCTTTTAAGGCGGCACCAATATCTTTTCCGATATTTTTAGAACGCACCGTACTTCCTCGAACTAATCCTTTCACTTCTAAAATTACTTTCCCGGGTATTTCCTGTGTCGTAACAATTAACATTTTCATTCTCCTAGCCGTTTCACTAATTGGATAAAGCGTTCATTTGTTTGTAAAGACATAAATAAAGGTTCCATCACCACAGCGTCTATCATGGATTGTTTAATAATGACCTCATTTCGCGGCGCCATTTTTCCAAGATCAAACGTCTCATACCACTGATCTAACTGATTAAAGAAAGTCGAGGCTCTTAAATAAAAGGAAGACCCGATGGATGTCGCTAATTTCGTATATTGCTCTAAGTAATCAAGTGCCCGTTCCTCTTCTTGAAGCCCCATCCATTTCTTAGCCACCAACAAATAAATAGGCATTAAGCAATACGGATTTAATCCTTCTAACTCAAATGTTTGAACCACCTCTAACAGCTTTTGCAACACTGTTTCAAACTTTGCCCCGTCATTTAATGAGAGCATCATTGGAAAGGCCTCCATCATCAACATCAGTCCTTTATATAAAGCAATCTGCGTTGACTTTTGCGCTTCCTCCCACTCCCCCATCATTTGATAGGCTTGAGCTTGTAAAAGTTCTCCCGTTGCCATCGGTTTTTGACATCCCTCAAGGAGGCGAAGCGCTTCTAACGGTTGATTTAATAAGATGTAACTAAGTGCCTCAAACGTTTGAGCTTGTTTCGCAAGATCAACATCTTCACTATTTACTTTTACACGCTCAAATAAAGACCGTGCCCACTCATTAATAGCCTGTGTTTGGTTTGGGTCTAACATGCTGTGATTAATCATTAAAACGCCTATTTGAAATAACAACGGATAACAAGAATAGTAGCGACGAACAATATCTCGACAAGTCGTGATGACTTCATCAAAAGGTTGCGTCGTAAAATCATGACATAACCGTTGATACAACGAGCGAATCTCATTTTTATCCATCTGTGGTTCATACCCGATGAGTTCATCCACACTTAGATTAAAATAGGCGGCAATAATCGGGAGCAACGCTAAATCAGGATAACTTTGACCTGTCTCCCACTTCGAAATGGCTGCCTTAGAGACCCCTAAATAGTTAGCCAGGTCTTCTTGCGTCATTTTCCGTTCTTTTCTTCGTTTCATAATCATTTTTGCAATCTTTAGTTCTGACACCTTATCACCTAACTTCCTAAGCCTATTATAGGATTAGTATGGGCCAATCTCAATGGAATAATAATCGACTTTAGTTTATAAAATCAACCATGCGTTGATTTTTTTAGATAACGCTCGCTCCACTCTAAGATTCCCCTCCCCATTTGATAACCTGATCATCAAACTCATCAGAAGGGACCACCACTTGACAGATCCCCGTTTCAAGCATCGCTTTAATTCGTTTAGTATACCATCCTTCATTTAAAGACAGTTCATTTTCTAAGACAAGGTTTCTTATTAAATCAGTTACGGAGGTCGATCCTTTAAGCAGTTGCCATCGAATAAAGGAATCATAAAAGTCTTCAGAAACTCCAAGCACCTTTCCTTCTAGCATCACCCGTAAGGGAGAGGTTTTTAACTGATTCTCCCACATCATCGCAAACACCTTTTTCTCTATCTCCGATAAAACGGTCTCACCTTGAACAAGCATCTGAAAATAATTTTCTGTCATCTCGTCCCAATTTCGAAAAAAGACAAGGCTTTTAAACGGAGTCAGCTGATAAGGGGGACGGTGAACAACCGATAAACTCACCTCAATATCCTTTAAAATGGAACAAAGAAAATAAAGGCCACACCCATCATTCGCCGATGGACCTACCCAAATTCGAAAGGTCGCTCCACGCTGAGCCTCTTTCTCTAAACGTTGCCACTGCTTAGTGAGCGAACGAAATCGGGATCTTAATTCGGCCTCACTTGAGAACTTGCTCCGATGTATCTCACAAAAAAGGTCCTCCCTTGAAGTAGAACTGATTCCATCTGAAAAATCCCCTAAGTCAAATAGAAACGGTAAATAAATAATGGATTCAAATTCCTGTATCGGTTCATCCGTTCGCTCCTCAACCGGAATCGTTGACAAATACCACGTATAAGCCGCCCCTTCACTAAAAAACACATCAATCATCGTAAAACCTCCTATTGCCCTTTCTTTCCTGCCTTGCCCGTTCATCTTCATAAAATCTTAATAGTTTTACCACACTTTTCTTAATATTTCCATGATAAAGTATAGGCAACTTGTCAAAAAGGAGCCTTTAAAATGCAAAAGAGACAAAAATTAATCTGTATGATCTTGATTCTTTTATTATCAAGCCTCGTATTCACAACCTGTGACATGACCTATGAGCAAGAATCAGCCCCTCATTACTTTAAACCGATTGTGATTGAAGCCAAAAGCATCCCCTCATCATCAGTTGACTCAATTGACGATCCCCCTTTAAAATCAGATGTTTTAACGAGGGAAAACCCATCCATCCAAACAAGAGAGCTCCCAACCCTCACTGCCACACACCTTTTAATGGCGAGCCTTGCTATTGGGCTTTTTAACTTAACACTAGCAATCGGCTATGTTCTTATTCGACTCCTTCAAAAATCACGCCTGTCTTTTAAAAAATAAAGGAAAACCTTCCGCCTCCATATAAAAAAAGCATTGAGCCCTACAGGGTCAATGCTTTTTTTCATCCATCAATCATCCGCTCGTTTGACTATCCCTCATAAAGCAAGTTAAAAGGCATTATTGCCGAATAAATACAAAACGTGTCTTAACCTCGATTCCTAAATAGGCCCTTCCTTATCATCGCCCTTATTAAAAAGTCATCCGATTCAAAGATAGCTTCGCTTTTTTTGTTCGGTCATGGTCTCACTCATCTAAGACTTTTAATTTATAGCCTAAACCGAATCGAGCAATAAACCAACATAGAACAATTCCTGTTAAAAATAACATATAAATTCCAGATAGCCCCTCGGTGTGCTCCATCGTCACTAAAAAATCTTGTAGCGCATGAGCCAGCATCAATGGGACAATCGTCCGATACTTAAATAAAAAGTAAAAATAAACAACCGTACCCGATCCAATAATCAACGTAATGTTAAGCCACTGATCAAAGTTATAGTTCATGTGCAACAGTCCAAAGAAGAAACTCGTCACCAAAACGCTAACGATACAAGAAATCATCCGGTTCTTCATCACCCGAACCAAAACCCCATAAAGAATTAAAAAGAGACAAAACTTAAAAATTTCTTCTCCAATACCAACGAGTGAGTAACGTGCCAATTCATGCACGACGTGTGTCGCTGTTAACGGATAGGTCAATTGATCCAATAATTGAGGATCGTTAGCTGATAAAAAACTTCCCGCTACACTTTCCGCCAAAATTCCGAAGAAATAGACCATTCCCGTCATAGCGATGAGATTAATCAAACTTCCACCTTTATTATAAAAAGGCCCCATTTCCTTTTTCCCAACAGTCACGGAGAAAATTAAAAAGAATCCTAAGTACCCCATTAAAAATAGTTCCGGATTCGAAACTCCTGCTAATAGTGGCGTTCTTAACAAGACTAAAAACCCGATAACGACCATTAAATATGGCATGAGGTGTTTAACGACCGGAATTGAATTTACCGCATTTTTCATTTTCATCCACTCTCCCCCCTGTCTCTTATTTCATCAATCTTGATTCAAAAAGTTAAAAACTATTTTGGTAAATTTGAAAAAATCGCGAAATTTCATACGCTTGATTCACAACGTCTTCATCCTCATGGGTAATCTGCCACCCATAATACCCATACGAGCGCCAATTCCATTTCGTAATGGGAAATAAATAATACTCCTCTTTAATAGCCTGAAACCCCTCTTTATATTGTTCAACGATTGTTTCAAAAGCTCGATTGGGATCGATGAAAACAGGTTTTCCTTCCTCGCTCATTCCAACCGCATAAGCAGAATGACCACCAAAATCACTGGGTAACAAACTCATGTCATAAGAAGACACGGCCTGATGAATCGGGCGACACCCCACTAAACAAATACACGATAAAAAAATGATGATCCCTCTCATTTTATCGCCTCCCTAAAAGCCTGATTAGATGGCGCTATCGTAAATATCATTCATCGCTTGATTTTCACTAACGGTCCATAAAATATCAAGTAAATTCTTTTTTTGGTCCGCCTTGGTGCGTCCCTTTAATTTAGCATTGAATAAGGCCATCCCTAAAAAGGCAAGATGATTGGTTGTTAGCTCCTTATCGGATAGCTGACTTATGTACGAACAACGTTCATGACTCGGTAAATCTAAAATGGCTTTTAATCCGTTATTTTCTGGTAAAGATAAATAAATCGTTAATGATTCTCGTTGAGATTCATCAATCCCCCCATGATAAACCTCTTTAAAATAAAGTTGCCCTAAACGAATCGCCTGATTTTTTGGTGAAAGCGTCGGATCTTTTTTCTTCTGACCTTCCACAAGTTTTTGTTCAAAAGCTGAGATCTCTAATTGGCGATAGTTTTTTAATACTGCCGTAAACTCTTTAATTCCCTCTAATTCTTCCCCACCGACGAGCTGAGTAATCTTTTCATAGGTTGTGAGAACGCCGATAATATCTTTAATTTTTGCCACTAAACTCCCTCCAATTTCTTATAAATAATCTGTTACTTTGCGGGTAGATTTGTTTTTTTCAATGTGAAGTCGGTCCAACACCTCAAACACTAAATTCCCGTACATTTGATTAGGTTTAACTTTCGTCATCACCTCTGGTTTAACGAAGCAACACTCCCCATCCCCGGTTAAACGAGAAATTTTCACCTGATTTTCAATGACTGATTCAAATAGCATGCGTGGAAATTTAAGATCAACCTGTGTTCTTAACGTTTTCGTGTCTGTCCCTGCTTTCTTTAATGTCTCGACAATCCCAAGCATTTTAGGAACTCCTGGCTTTAAATACGCTAAATAGGATGAATCCGGTGCCAAACGAATGATCGTCTCATACGCCCGACAAAACTCTAAAATTTCCTTTTTCTCCACGATATTTCTAATATGCGTCACCCCTTGTAATCCCATATTATCCATAATCGTTGGAATTAAATAATAGTCCGACACAAATAAAGCATTTTGGGTCACATAGTTATTCGTTGGCGGACAATCAAAAATAATGAAATCATATTGTTCATCCAGTTTAGATTGCTTAAAAAACTTCGCTAAAATACTAAGGCGCATTAACTGGCTATTGGAACTATCTCCGTAACTTCGTCGAATATCTCCATCAATATCTTCAAGCCCTGTTATCGCACCTTGTCTTGCACTCACAAGCATCGTGGCGGGAATGAAATCAAATCCCTTCAGATGAAGCCGTTCTGTTTTATAAAAATCTCTTTTAATGAGCCGCTCTAAGTCAATTGGCATCTCAAAATCTAAAATATCTTGATTCAAAGCCGTGCGGAACACGTGATTAATACATTCATCTTCTTGAAGATGACTAAATTTATACTTATCCTCATTCCCATACGTCCTCGAGTAGGCCTTCATGCAAATCGTACTTAATGAACATTGTGGATCTAAATCAATTAGTAACACAGAATGTCCATTTAAGAAGTTTAGTCCCGCGGCTAGGTTAAACGAGGTCACCGTCTTTCCAACCCCGCCCTTATAATTGATAACCGAAATCACTTTTGCTTTCCCCACGTTATCTCCCCCTTTCAATACTATCAGTATATTAATCATCTCTTGTATTCATGTATCCCCTTTAGCAGAAAACGTAAGAACGCTTCATCTTTTTCCCACTAAAATCACTTATCACATGACGCGATGAAATCGACTCCCAAAATAGCGGCTACCTACATAGAATAAAGAGATACGACACTCAATTTATTCCTATATCGTGAAAGAAAGGTGGGATTTGATGGAGATTTCCCTCTTAATTTGTGTCCTGATCTTAATGACCTGTATTTTTTTAAGTAAGCTAACCCATCGACTGGGGTTACCAACCTTGCTTTTTTTCATTCTCTTGGGCATGGTTTTTGGATCCGACGGATTTTTTAAAATTTCCTTTACCAACTATTCACTCACGGAACAACTTTGTACCATCGCCCTCATTTTTATCATTTTTTATGGGGGCTTTGGAACGAGTTGGAAGGCGGCGCGCCCTGTCGTAAAACCTGCCCTTATTTTATCAACGCTCGGTGTGTTATTAACCGCCCTGCTCACCGGCTTTTTCTGTTTTTTCTTTTTAAAGATGAAAGGCTTAGAAAGCTTGTTAATGGGGGCTATCATTAGTTCAACCGATGCGGCCTCCGTTTTTTCAATCCTCCGATCTAAAAAACTAAATTTAAAAGAAGGCACGGCTTCCATCCTTGAATTAGAAAGTGGAAGTAATGATCCAATGGCCTACATGCTCACCACCCTTTGTATTGGATTGATGAATCAGACAGCTCTCATGAGCGACGTCCCTTTACTTCTTCTCACTCAGTTAGGTATAGGTGCCTTTTTAGGAACTGTCATTGGACTTTTAAGTGCCCATGTGTTAAAACGGGTGAACTTTATGATTGATGGATTTGAAACCATTTTTGTCCTATCCATTGCCCTGCTTTCCTATTCTTTACCGACGATTTTAGGCGGTAACGGTTATCTTGCCACCTATCTTTGTGGAATCATTATCGGTAATAGTCAGATTCCAAATAAAGTCATTCTCGTCAATTTTTTCGATGGGCTCACGGGTCTTGCGCAAATTTTAAGTTTTTTCCTTCTCGGTTTACTCGCCTTTCCCTCAAAAATTCCCACTATTTTCGTGCCCGCCCTCTTAATCTTTTTCTGGCTCACCTTTCTTGCCCGTCCCCTCACCGTCTTTTTGCTCATGCTCCCCTTCAAGACGTCTTGGCAACAAAAAGTTCTCCTCTCCTGGTCCGGTCTGCGGGGCGCCACCTCCATCGTTTTTGCTATCTTAACCTTTCTTGGCGGACAACCGTTAACGTATGATATTTTTCATATTAGCTTTTGCATCTGCCTCATCTCCGTCGCTCTTCAAGGAACGCTACTCCCTGCCGTTGCTAAAAAATTGGCCATGATTGATCGCCATGCCAACGTCTTTAAAACCTTTACCGACTATCAGGAAGAAGCGCATCTTCCCCTATTAAAGATCACCATTACCCCAAAACATCACTGGGCAAACCGCCTCATCCGTGATTTAAAAATTACCGATACACTTATCTTAATGATTCGGCGTAAAGACCAAACGTTAATTCCTGATGGAGATACTAAATTGTTACCCGGGGACCAACTCGTTGTCAGTGGCACACACTTTCAAGAATACACGAATCTCCCCCTCACTGAGATTCAGATTGATAACTCGCACCCATGGGTCCATAAACAGATTAAACACCTTGACCTTCCCCATAAAACACTCGTCATTTTGATTAAACGTCAAGATGGAACGAATATTACCCCCAAAGGAGATACGCGCATTGAAAACGGAGATACACTCGTTCTAACAGCCGAGCATTTTCATCAAGGAATTATTTCTTGTATGTGAGGGAGGGTTTGTTCCTAATATCATTATTAGACCTCATTTTTTATGAATTTCACCCGTTGAACAACAAAGACCCTTCTCTTTAGCGTATTAAAAATCATTTCATTCATTAAATGGGGTATACAACTCCCCATCCCACAAATCTTAATAAGGTTATTATATATCTTAAGGAGGAAAATAAAATGTGCACAGGATTATGCTTATCTACAAAGGATGGAAAACATCTTTTTGGACGAAACCTTGATGTTCCTGCTTCTTATAACCAGGCCGTTCAAATTGTTCCAAGGAATTTTAAGTGGCTAAACGTTGCGACCCAAGAAACAATCACCTCTAAATACGCTTGCATAGCCATGGGAATCGTCATTGACAATCACCCTCTTCTCTTTGACGGGGTTAATGAAAAGGGATTAGCTGGTGGAGGATTAAATTTCACACACTTCGCAAAATTCTCTTCAACTGCTGTAAAAGATAAAATCTCTTTATCAGCTTCTGATTTCGTCTATTGGGTGCTGAGTACGTTTTCATCTTTAAGCGAGTTAAAAGAGACCTTACCCTCTGTTATCTTAACAAGTATTCCCTTCAAACCGGATTTACCAGTTGCGGGATTACATTGGATTTTTACAGATAAAACAGGTGAAAGTATTGTTATTGAATATATGGAAGACGGAATGCATATCCACGATAATCCAGTCGGTGTTCTAACAAACGACCCAACCTTCGACTGGCAATTAACAAATTTAAGCCAATATGTAACCCTTTCTTGTAAAACTCCACAACCAGAAGAAATGGGGAATCTACTCGTTAAACCATTTGGTCATGGACTTGGCATGTGCGGAATTCCAGGAGACGGTTCTCCCGCTGCAAGATTTGTCCGCACCGTCTTTTTCCGTGATGCCGTTGTTGGAGCCGACGATGAAATAAGTGGGGTTACAGCCTTCTTTAATGTTCTATCAGAAGTTACGGTGATGAAAGGATCTGAAATTGACCCCGATGGATCCATGAACTTTACCGTTTATAAATCAGCCATGTGTCAAGAATCTCAAACTTATTACTACACAGATTACTATAACCGTCGAATCAACGCGGTTAAATTAACACCTGATACAATGAATGCTGACCACATTACAACGTTCCCTTACCTAGGAAAACAAGATATTTGTTATCAAAATTAACGCAAAAAAAACATCATCTCGTTTATGAGATGATGTTTTTTTTGAAAAATTGGTTCATGCCATTACTTGTGCCTATTGGGTAAGGGAAACTTCTTGGCCGAATCCTGATCTACTTTTATGGCAATTGTCGACAATTTTAAATCCGTTGGGAAGTTTTGTTTTGAAATATCAGCCTCAATGGATTGTCTAAATTGTTCTAAATCACCTTTTATTTTATCTAATAGCCCAATAAATCCAATTCCTTCTAAATAGAAAAATAAAATTTCTTGATACTCTTTAACAAAATACGAGACTTGCCCCAAACATTGATGAGCATATTCAACCCCTTTATGCCTTGCTACTTCACCTAAATTATCAAGTAAAATTCCAATCGCATAATATTCTGTATCCTTCGGGACCGCATTTAATACCTTTAATAAAGCCTTCCGATTTTGAAGCATGGTGATAACATCACATTCCGCCTCTTGCTTCCCGATAATTTCTTCTGTTACATCTTTGACGATCCCAAATATACCATCGCCCACTTTTTTCTTGAAAATTTGATAATAAGCACCCTCAATGTATTCGACCTCTAAATACTCTCCCTCACTATGAGCTTCTTCATCTCCACGAATACATTGATAGTAAACAATAGGAGAAATAATTTTTCTATTGAAGAGATCCTCATCTGTCAACCCGATCAGTTCATCTTGATGGGTCAGATGAAATGATTTGACATAGGCAAGGTTAGCGTAGCGATAAATATTTTGTTGATCTTTATAAAAGATCATCTTTGTTGGAATTCTATCAATCATATAATCAAATAATTTCATTTTTAATGAATCGGCGTTTTCTTGTAATATTTCCACGATAATCGATGACTCATTTGAAATGAAATGGAGTGTAAAACATTGACCATTTCTGCGTTCAATACTCAACTTCTGATTTTCACCACACTGAACACGTGTTAATAACGGTTGAAAGGCGTCGGGTTGACATTTAAAACCTTCTTTTTCCAAAAGGGCGAATAAATCCGTTGATATCGCTAAATCAACATCATTTAAAAGTTCTCTGGCTTGCTTGTTTAAAGCTTGTATTTTACCACTTAAATCAATGAGGATCATAGGGGTTGAGAGATGTTCAAATAGGTGGTTGGTGGTCATCGTGTAATCTCCTTACTATCAAATATTACATCCTAACTATACGAGTTAATGTTTTTTTATAAATTGAAAAAACTCAGGATCTGATTGAGTTGATTTCAACATCACTGATATTTCTAATTGAGATGGGACATGTTGTTGATGAAGTTTCTCCATAAAGTGATGATAAAAGTGATCTGGATTTTTAGGCATTTTATCAAATAATCCTATAAAACCAATCCCCTCAACATAAAAGAATAAAAGTTCTGAGTATTCCCTTACAAAATGGGACACTTGTTGAATACACTGGCGGGAATAAGTAATTCCTTTACTTTTACTTATTTGACCCAAATTTTCAAGATAAATCACGATAAAATGATGCTCTTTTTCTTTTGATAGCGACTTTATCACTTTTGCGAGTGATTGTTCATTTTGTAAGCCCGTGACTAGATCCCTCTCTGTTTCTTGACGAAGGCGAATATCTTCAGTAATATCACGCGAGATACAAAATACCCCGTCATTTATTCGACGTTTAACCGCCTGGTAATACCGATCACCACAAACTTCAATTCCAGAAAAGCATCCGTTTTTCAACGCCTCTTCATCACTTTGTTGACATTGATATTGAAGGACAGGAGATAAAACCCCCATATTCACGAGGTCTACATCACTACTCGATAAAATTTCTCGAGGTGAAAGATTATAGTAATCCGTATACGCCTTATTCACATACTCATACGTTAAATCTTTCCCCTTATAAAAAATCATATCCTCAGAATCTTCAACGACAAACTTAAAAATATCACGCCAACGACTTAATTGCGTATTAACTCCGAACTCGACTAAAACAGCCCCCTCTAATGGAATGGTATTAACCGTGGCGAACTGTCCATTTCTATCCTTTAATGTTAACTCTTTTCTTTGTTGTGTGTGAAACGTAATGGCAATTAATTTCGTTAGATGTTCGCGATCCGCCGAAAAGCCGAAGTGACCAATAATCTCATCGAAAGTTAATTGACTAAAATCATGAATCGTCGGTAAAAGTCGCTTTGCCTCCCGATTTAGATAGTCACACCTTCCGTCAGGAGAGACAACGAGCAACGCGTGCGATAAAAATTCATAAAGTTGATAGGGATTGACCATTACTATTCCTCCTTTTCTAATGGATTAAAGACTGGGATTTTATTTCCCCATTCCAAATCTCCTGTTCACTTGAGTTCCCCTCTAAAAAAATTCTTTTTTAGTATTTTATACTCTCCCGTTTATACTTGGTAAAAATCGTCATAATAATTTTAGGATTAAGATTCATTCACGGAGGGAGAGAAGCAAGAATGAACCAACGTTTTCTTAAAGGAGCAATGATTCTAAGCCTTAGTATGTTTCTCACTAAAATTCTTGGAATTATTTATGTGATCCCATTTAAGGCACTTGTAGGCAGTCAAGGACAAACCCTTTATAGTTATGCCTATACGATTTACAGTCTTTTTATTAGCTTATCGACACTTGGCATTCCTGTTGGAATGGCAAAGTTTGTTTCTAAATATCAAGCCCAACATGAATATGACACCGCTAGACGAGCTTTTAAATACAGTGTCATTGGAATGATTATCTTCGGTTTTCTAGGATTTCTAGCTATGTATCACCTAGCCCCGATTTACGTTCATCACATTTTAAACAATGCCGCCTCCCTTTTAAAAACAAAGGCAGAGCAAGAGGCGCTCCTTAACGATGGACCAGACATTATACATATGATTCAGGTTTGTAGTATCGCATTAACTGTCATTCCCGTTATGTCTATTATCCGCGGCTTCTTCCAAGGAAATAGAAACATGGCACCGACTTCTATTTCACAACTTGTTGAGCAGATCGTAAGAATACTTATCATCCTCGGGGGATCCTTCTTTATTATTAAAGTCCAACATCATAGTTACCAAGAAGCAGTCTCTATCTCTGTATTCGCCGCTTTTTTAGCTGGGATTGCTTCTTTAATCGTACTCTTATATTTTTGGTATTGGGAGGTCCCAGGTTATGATCAAAAGCTCGCCGAATGTCCGCCTCATCCCAAACGGAAACCTAGTAGACTATTCATCGAGATTTTAGGATGTTCGATTCCCTTTGCTCTACTCGGGTTAGCGACCTCACTTTATCAAAATATTGATACCCTACACTTCCACCAGCTATTAACTAAATCTGGTTTAGCCGTCAAAACTCAAAAAGTCTATTATGGAATGTATATAACCGAACTCGCAAAAATGATTATGATTCCCGTTTCTTTTGCATTGGCCTTTGGCCAACCTCTTGTACCTGAGCTCACAAACTATCATCAACAAAAAAAGAATCGGGCGGTTGGACGAACCATCCGCTTAGCACTTCGGCTCACCTTAGTCATTACACTTCCCGCCGTAATTGGAATTAGCCTTCTTGCAGATGATGTTTATCTTCTTCTTTATCCTTCAACAAAATCAATTAATCAACTCGGTGGAAACCTTTTTGCTATCGGTGCGTGGCTCGGAATTTTTTATGCACTTTACAGCATTATTTGCTCTATTTTACAAGGATTAAACCTTCAACGAAAAGGAATCTATTACTTAGTATTTTCCCTCATCATTAAATATATTAGTAATTTCCTCTTCGTTCCCTTATTCGGAATAAACGGCTTTATTTACTCTACCATCCTAGCTTATCTGAGTTGGATTATTTTAAGCCTCCTTCAAATTAAGAAGCATTCCCTTCTTCAATTTAATCAAATACTTTGCGACTGCTTTCCCATTTTATGCTCAAGTTTAGTCATGGGAATTGCCGTTTCCTATTTGAAGCACCTTCTAAAGACACTGTCACTCGGCCAAAAAATTCAAGCGCTGATTGAATTAGGGAGCTGTGCATTACTAGGAGCAATTATCTACTTTGCAACTTATTATCTTTTCATGCTTTTAAGTAAAACAGTTCGTAAAAATATAAAAAGCAATAAAACGAAGGTAGCTCGTTAAAGATAAAGGGCATAAAAAAAGGATGAAATCGATAGTCGACAGAAAATCATCCTTATATATAGCTTATCCCGATTATCATTAAATTGTACCTTACGGTGTGCGTCACTAGTTAAGCAGACTTGCTCTCTTGTAAGGTTGACTCAATCCAATGGTAAGCCGATTGAAAATTATCTGTTGTCATTGTTTTTATTTTGAAATTATAAAAAATTCCAGCAATCCACTGATTTGATCGCTGCTCTAACGTAGCGACCTGTACGCCCTCGTCGTACAACTTATAGCCTGTAATTGCTTGATTTGTCATTTCATAAACTTGGAGGACCATAAATCTCACTACTTTCCCTTAATTTTAAGTGATATCATTATAACATAAAGCCGTACATAAAATAATATCTTTTGTCATATTTTAGCCTATTTTTAACGAAAATTATAAAATTTAAACGCTTTTATAGGCGGATTTGTACATTATAAACACTTTATCATCACCTTTTGTCGTCTTTTGTCGCTCAGGTTCAAGCTTTTCTCCTTATCGCGCTTTATTTCGACATAA
Source organism: Turicibacter sp. St.80E1 (assembly GCF_059728495.1). Classification (NCBI taxonomy): domain Bacteria; kingdom Bacillati; phylum Bacillota; class Erysipelotrichia; order Erysipelotrichales; family Turicibacteraceae; genus Turicibacter; species Turicibacter sp. St.80E1. The sequence goes on from NZ_AP039386.1 coordinate 1,827,212, forward strand.
TCGCTATAAAATTCGACTAAATAGTGACGTTGAATAATCAATAATATCCGTCATACTCAACATATTATACTTTTTGTAAACATCCATAAAGTACTTCTCAATCGATGATTTTTCAATCACGCGCCCCTCTACCTGAACCGACATCATGCCAGATCGGGCATCTCGCCACGGTTTCTCACAGTGAGTCATTCGTTCAAGTGATTTTCCACTATAACAACCAAAGTATCGCATAATTAAGTCAATAAAAAATTGTTCCTTATCATCTAACGAACAACTATTTTTCATTAATGGATGATCATAAGAATCCTTTAGTTGATAATAAATATTAGGATAAACAGGCCCCTGAGCCCATGCCTCACAATCATCCTCAAATAAATGATACCCATAAAACACCTTGAAAAAGGCTTGCGCATAATAAAGTATTTTTTGAAGAGCATGCGGAGTCACATCCTCACTGACACCTAGGATATATTGCACGACATGATAAATTTTATCTTGTGCTTTATCCCCCTGTTGTTGATCGTTATCCTCCAACATCGGTACTATTGAAGAGGAATCTTCCCAAAACGATTCCGTCTCTTGAACTGAATCATCCATACTCACTGTTGGCGTAACATCTTCATCTATTAGTTGCTCATCGGTAGTCGTTAAATCGGTGATTTTTTTTAAACATTTCTCATAGGCCTTACGAGTAATTTTTTCCTGATTCTGATTTAATATCTGGGCAAATGCCGATGGCTTCTCGTTAATTAACTTAAGCGTATCCAAATACTCTTTTTTGGGAGCCATTCCTTTTAAATAGCGAGTAATCGTCAACTCGCCCCAATCTAATATTAAAGACAATGGGCGTTTACCAATATTATAGCGTTCCATAATTGACGTAATAATGTCGATGGCTTCTCGCGAAACTAGCTCTTGATAACTCTTTTTTGACTGTTCCTTATTCTCATCATGAATCTGCTCAACAAAAACGGGTTGCGCGCATCTTTCACAGATGGCGCTCTTTTTTTTATAGTTGACATCATAACCCTTTATAATTGTTTTCCCTATTTCCTCAACAACCCGATATCCCACCTCACATTGACATTTCATACAAAACACACTCATAACTCAATCTCCTCTAAAAAAACACGATCATAACTTGATGAATTGTGCGTTAAAATGATACATTTTTAATTAACAAATGTTATGGTTTTATTATACAAAAATGATACACTTTTCTCAATAAAATGTATCATTTTTATTTTAAATTTTGCTAAAAAATGCGTATCACAGCATAAAAGTGCGGTCATCTCCTTATGAAATCTCCGCACTTTTATCTATTCCCTTTAATAAATAAAACATACCACAGCGAGTGCAAATATTATATAACCGTCTAAAACAATGCCTATCAATCGTTTTAAGTATAATAACAACCACGTCCTATATTTAAAATCAACCAACTTTGGAAACGAAACCATGACGAATAAAGGTTCTAGCACCGTGCACACTATAGCAACGATGCTCATCCACGTAAACCAAGCGTAATCTATCAGTGCCATCCCAAGTAGGATTGCACCCAATTGCACCAGTGTACCTCTCACTAATGCTTTATAATAATTCACCTGACACCCATAGCGCTTTCGATTCTGATCATTTACATAATTGGCATAAAGAGCATACTGTTCATCAGCTAAAAATCTGATTCTGATTTGCCTGATGACAAACACTGCCATCATTAAATAATACCCGATTAACAAAACACGCAAAATAACTTCTAGCACCATCTCCACATCTAAGACCTCTTCTCTTTAGATTCCCCCCTCTTATATTTATACGCCAAATTTCCTAAAAAGTGAGCTCTACCTCCCGCTCTATAACAAGATTCGCCTTATATAATCCTCCAATCTCCCCTTCACCACACAACAATTAATCTCCTCCTCTGAGATAAAACTAATCGCCCCCTCAATAGCAAGTCGCCAAATTAAAAATTGGGATCGGCTACACCCCCCCCTCGGAACTTCCAACATGCAACTTTTTACCCTTCCTTAAAAAATAACTCTCCCCTTCCTCGTTAATAAAATGATACATTTTTCGATAAAATGTTACACTTTATTCTGTTTTATTCGACAAAAAGATACATTAATTTTTAAAATTTGTTGAAAAAGCTTAGGGGAACATCCCCTATGTGATACAACGATCAACCTTTTAATCATAAAAAAAAGAAGGCTACGGCCTTCTTTTTCCTATTTGTTTTCAATATTCCCAATGTTTTTTATTTGAATGGCTAGACGTCCATCTGGCATATTTAATACCTCAATATAATCTTTATTATTATAATAATCCAGCGGGATAGTGATTTCAATTCCTGTATCAGTTTTTAATTTCTGTGTCTTCTTAAGCGGCATCTTTACCCAATTTGTATTTTGAACTGGTTTTTCAATCCCTTGATTTTCTATTTCTGCAACATATGCCATTTTAGCCTCGGGAGCCTGATAAAAGACCTCCTCGGCAATCTCCTTCATATCGATATCTTTTCCTTCATTAATCGTTTCCTTAATTACCCGTTCAAAAGCCGGTACCATTTCAAGTTTATCTAATTCATGATGTTCAATAACCTCTGCTGCCACATGTCGGGCCTTTTTAACTGCTTCTTTAACTGAAATTTCCGTTTTACACTCCAAGATTTTATCAGCATAAAGGTGCGTATCATCGTCTTCCGTTGACGTCATCCCCTCAAGAATAGTCAACGTCATTTTATCTAAATCAATCATAAAAAAGTTAGCACTTTTTAAACTTGCAATCGGTATAATAGACTGATGAACCAATAGATTATTTTGAATTCCCGTCTCACTTTGATTCACATGATGAACCATCCCCTCTTTACACGTTAACTCAAGTCCAACAACATACTCTACCTCGGCCATTTCAATCTCACATAAGAATAAATCGCTCGCCGTTAAAATCTCATAACGCTCCTTAAAATCATAGCGCTTTGCCGCCACATGATTCGCAAATTCAAGAAATGGAATCGTACGATTACGGTACTCTAAAAATAACTGTCGCACCTCACTATCCTCACGAAAAACAGCCGGACGTCCCGCTGCATTTTTGACACACTTTTCAATATTCTTTTCCAAAAAATGATACGCCCCATCCACCGTCTCATCTAACGGACGATCCGTCGGCATAAACATCTGATGAACATTATCCAGTAAAAATAAATAACAACTCTTCACATTAACCGCCATCTCAAAACCTCCTTAATCATTAAACAAACGATATCTTCTAAACGAATAATTAACGTTTCCGTTCAAACGTATAACTAGTCGCTATTCAATTCATCCCGATGATGTCCAATACATGGCACCTTCTCTTTCACCCCGTTCACCTACACATTCGAAGAATTTGCTACCCCCAAGAATGACAATCCGTTGCAAATGAAAGATTCCTCCTCATCCCCGATTTTTTAACTCCGGGCCTCCCACTTGTTCGAACTGACAATCAACAAGTTGACTAAATGATCACCTTGACTCCATTCAAAAGGAGGTCCCTACCTCGTTGAATAAGGTAGCACCCTCACGCGCATCCAATCGCTTTAGGAGCGTCTTTCCTCCAAACAATGTGATGTAGCATGTACAACTAATGGTCTCATTCCATGTCACTTATACACCACATAACGATTGTAACCCATTCTATCGTCTCTATATGCGCCCATAAGTATATCAATCACGAAAACGTAATCGTTCCTTCGAAGGTGAAATCCGTTTCGCCTTGTAGAAAAAGGGCATTGTTCCAAAACCCTTCATATTCGTGTAGGAAACAACTTCTCACACTCATTAACGCGTATTTGTGCCCCTTGTCACGAAAAAAACCTGGCGTGTGGAATATCGTTTAACTTTATCGCATAACTACAAGTATACAACACATGAAGACTAAAATTAAATCAAAATTTGACGTTTATCTGCTAAAAGAAAAAGCAGGGGCTATTTCCCCTGCTTTTTCGCCTGTTGACAGGCCTCACAATCACACGGACGGAGGCTATAAACATATTCGTATCCTGTTAATGTCGATGGAATCTTAACACAGACCTCGTCTTGGATCACCCCATCAACTTGCTTTGTATTTACAAACGACATACGTTCCCAAAAACCTATGGCTCTTCGAACAGAACGCAACCGAATCATATCTAACTCTTTTAGTGATGTTGAACAATCTAACAGGTGTTCAAACACCTTCCTTCCAAATCCACACCCCATCGGCAATGTCATAAACTTATTAATCTTCATATAAGCTATCTGACGCATTTCACTCATCTTATTAGGATAATATAATTCTAATTGAAATAACCAATTCCATGGCCCACTTGAATAGTGATACTTTACCTCATAGCCGTATCGTTTTCGATTAATAATTAATACCACGTCGCTACACAACAACTGATCCAATCCCTGTTTCCATTTTAAACAAAATGCTGCTACCTCTTCCGTCACTAACTTAGTTAAATCTGTCTTATTTTCGACATTACGATGGTCTACTGTCACATTCATAACAGCCCTCCCCTCGTATGTAGTCCTTTCATTATATGCACAAAAATTAACTGATGTGCTAAATTCCTTATCATAAAAAAAACTTCTATGATAAATGTATCATAGAAGTTTTTACGTCAGTGTGTGCGACAATTAATTAAAATAAATTAAGCAATAATTTCATTTACACGCGCTAATACGTCTTCTTTAATTTTAGCGACTTGAGCATCAGCTTTCTCTAATACATCTGAAATAACACCGATGTATACCTTTGCCTTTGGCTCAGTTCCAGATGGACGTAATACAAACCAAGAACCGTCTGCTAACGTGTATTTTAAAACATTTGACTTCGGTAAATCAATCACCGATGTTGAATCATTTGTTAAGTCTGTATGAACGCTTTCTTTGTAATCCTCAACAGACACGACTTCTTTTCCTGCAACTGTTACTGGTGTAAACTCGCGGAAATCAGATAAAATGGCTTGAATTTTATCTGCCCCTTCTTTTCCTTTTAACGTAATATTGACTAACGCTTCGCGGTAGAAACCATATGTTTCATATAACTCCATTAATACGTCATATAACGTTTTTCCGTGTTCTTTATAATAAGCAGCTGCCTCTGCACACATTAATACAGATTGAACAGAATCCTTATCGCGAACGAAGTCACCGATTAAATATCCATAAGACTCCTCATACCCGAAAACATACTCATAATCCGTATTTTCGATTAAACGCGCTTGCTCTCCGATAAACTTGAATCCAGTTAACGTTGACACCACATCAAATCCATACGAACGAGCAATTGTTGCCCCCATATCAGATGTTACAATCGTATTGAACACTTTCCCTTTCGCTGGTAATGTTCCGTGTGCTTTCTTTTGAGATAAAATATAATGAATTAAAATAGCACCTGTTTGATTTCCAGTTAATAAAACATATTCCCCTTCTGGATTTTTAACAGCTAAACCTACTCGGTCTGCATCCGGATCAGTTGCAATTAAAATATCGGCATCAATCTCTTTTCCTAATGCAATTGACATTTCAAATGCAGATGCCTCCTCAGGGTTTGGCGATTTAACAGTTGTAAAGTTTGGATCCGCCACACATTGCTCTTCAACAACATGTAATTGCTCATATCCACACTCCGTTAACACGCGACGTACTGGAATATTCGCTGTTCCATGTAATGGTGAGAACACAATTTTTAAATCCTTTTTGTTGCAATCTGGATTAATCTCTAATGCTTTTACACGTTCTGTATAAACATCATCAATCTCTGATCCAATGATTTGAATCAATCCAGCCTCTTTTAATTCTTCCTCCGATTTAACAGAGATGTTGAATACATCCTCAATCGAATCAACAAGTTCAATCACTTGGTCAGCTTCCGCAGGAACTAATTGGCACCCTGTTTCATCATAAATTTTGTATCCATTATATTCAGGTGGATTATGTGATGCAGTGACAACAATTCCACCCGCTGCATTTAAATAACGAACGGCAAATGATAACTCAGGTGTTGGACGTAATGATTCAAAAACATACGCTTTAATTCCGTGAGTTGCCATTACTTTCGCTGATTCCATTGCAAATTCTGGTGAGAAATGACGGCAATCATACGCAATTACAATTCCGCGCTCTTTAGCATTTTCAACATTTTTTAATAAATATTGAGCAAATCCTTCATTTGCTTTACGAATTGTATAAACATTCATGCGATTTGTTCCTGGACCAACAACTCCTCGCATTCCCCCAGTACCGAACTCTAAGTTACGATAAAATGCATCTTCTTTTTCTGTTTCATTCATATTTTCTAATTGCTCTTTTAAATATGATTCTAACCCCTCTTGCTCTAACCATTGTTGGTACTTTGTTTCAAACGACATATAATACCCTCCATATCTCAATAAATCTAATTCCTATTATATCACACTAGAAAACTAAAAATAACAATTGCTTATCAAAAAATACTGACAAAAGGATAATCTATCCGACACCGGTTACCTATTTCATTTTTTTCTTGATTATTTGTTAAAACTTAATTTAACTCTCTGATTTATTTTAGACATATCGGGTACACTATCTAATGAAAAGGAGGCTGTTAACAATGGAAAAAGAAACATTCGTTGCCGTTCGTCACAATAGTGATGGCGATCTTATCGCCTTTAAATCGAATACCGGAAAAGAATATGACTATGAAACAGCTAAAGAACTTTGCGCCAAAGGGCTCATCGCCAATGCCCAAACCTTTAAAGGTAAAGGCGGAGGAACCTATATTCGCGGAATTGTCGATGGTGATAAAGGAAATAATCTTTCAAATTTACCAACATTCTAACAAAAACTACCCGTCAACCGAGTAGTTTTCTCCAGGGCTATACGCCCTGATTACCGGCTAGCGTCCTGGGGCGTTAGCTTTCACTTTGTTTGGGCTAATTGCCATTGCCACCTTTGCTCACCCCTAAAGGAGGGCTCGTTCTACTGGCTACCCCTTAAAGAGGGCTTCATATTCTTTTACACTTAATTTATCCATCACAATATCATGCTGTTCCTAATCCCGAATATATTTCCTTATCGTTGCCTCATTTAGGCCAACCATATTTACGTAATATCCTTCTGCCCAAAAATGCCGATTTCCAAATTTGCATGTTTATCAAACACCATCAGCACACTCTTTCCTTTCAAATATCCCATAAAACTGGATACACTCATTTTAGGTGGAATACTTACTAACATATGTACATGATCTGGCATTAAATGCCCTTCAATAATTTCAACTCCTTTATAGGCACAAAGTTGTTTTAAAATATCTCTTATACTTGTTTTATATTGATTCTATATTATTTTTCGTCTATACTTAGGAGTAAACACAATATGGTATTTGCACATCCATTTTGTGTGCGATAAACTATTTGTTTGATTCGCCATAAAAATCACCTTCTCTTCTAAAATAGTAGCTTGAACAACTCTATTATAGAAAAAAGGTGATTTTTTTATGGGGGCAAAAGCCTCTATTGCTGGCCAGGGCCAAAGGCCCTCTGAACGGTTTCCCTTTTGTATCAGTTTTACACACTGATCCTAAAAGAATCTCTTATTTTTTCTTCAAATTCTTTTGTCCGGTAAACGGATCATATTCTTCAAATAAACTTAACTGATCTGCTACGTAGTCCCCTCTTAATTGTTCACGTATATTGTTGAATCTTCTCCCTACTGTATTTACATAATACCCTCGACACCAAAACTTTCTATTTCCATATCTATATTTTCCATAGATTATCTTCCTTCTGTCTTCTGGGGCAAACAAGATATGATATCTACCATCCCATGTCGGATGCGCTAAACTATTATTATCCTTCATGGATAAACCTCACTAAAAAATTTAAATAACCATCCGCATAGCAGGTGGTTTTCGTTTATATAAAAAAATTCTATCCACTTAATATTCAAGTGGATAGAATTTTTTTACTAGTACTCCCGTAGTTTTTCTAAGCATTCTCCCGCTTCATTTTTCCATTCTTTCCATCCATTTGTTGCCCCAAGATAAATAAGATCCGATGCACCAGATGGACTGTTAAAGACATGAGTTTCTTTGAATTCATACTGTCCATTGATTTGTTCAATAATTCCTTGTTTTTGTAATTTTTTAAGGTAATTTGCAGCACTTAAGCTTTTAAAGGTATTAGCTGCCTTTTCAATTGGCGCTGTCTTCGAACCCTTTAAGACAACAAACTTTTTACCTTCACCTAATAAATACCCTTTAGCAGATGCTTGTTTTTGTGTTATATAAAACAATTCTAATTCATCTAGTTGTTGCTTAAGCTCATTAATTTGTGCTTGGGTCCTTGACACAGCTTCTTCAATATCAATCTTTTTGAACGGAAAAAAATTGAATGCTCCCCCCAAAATAAATTCAATTGTTTTTAAGATATCCAATAGCTCAGTTTTTCGAATCGCATGAACATGACTTTCTTTTGGTATACTCGCATTAATTAACTGATAACGTCCCGCTTCTTTAATCGTTTGATAAATCTTAGATTCTAAAAACTTCACATCTGCTTTATTTAAATGTTGTGTATTACTAACAAAGAAAAAGGCACAATCCCAAAAACGTTTTTGTTTGTGATGATCCCATAAGCGTGTTGAGGCCCCCTCAGTTTCACCTACATAAATTAATTCCCTCTGTTCATCATCTGTTCCGATTAATAAATAAACGGCTACTTCATCACTTGAAAAACTTGAAACTTTCTTTCTAGGAACATACTCGCAACGAATATCACGATTAGATACATATACTGTTTTCTTTCCATCTATTTCTCCATCATTTAACAAAATCTGCAAAGCAATACTCATCTATTTTCACTCCCTTAACACCTTTAAAATTTTATGACTCAATGTTGCTAACCGTAAATATTTCGTTTAATATAGTTACCTCAATGCACGGAAAAAAACTTAACACTGCATTACTAAAAATTATATTAGTACATGACTCACCTATTTAATCTAAATAATAATTTAAACAAAGTACTTCCTTTTATTGATATAATAAAATTTTTTTATAAGACTAAAGTCAAATACCTTGATATGATGAATTCACCTTATAAACTTAAGGGTATAGATATGGCTGAAATTCATTATTTTCTAAGGTAATCTCAAAAAGAGAATATAGTAACAAATAATACTAACGTATTATTTAAACGGTGAAATTTTCTCAATACTTAAAAGGGACCATTATTATGCCTGATGCTGTTGTTAAACAAGAAAATTCTAAAATCGTGGTTAAAACAAAACTTCGATTTAGTTTGCCTTTACAACATTTATAGATATTGGTAAGAAATTCAAAGAAGTTCTTAATCCTTATGAAGTGGCCATGATTGATCTCATTAATGACTTTGAAGCATTCTATTGTGACACTAATTTAGTTCCATATCATGAAAGTTTGATGCAATCACCTTTAAATATAATCTATACTACACACCTCATACACGTAATTACCGATTACACAAATATATCAGTCTATATGGAGCAAAAGAAGCTGCGAGGAATTGATGAAAGTAGTTGTATCATTGTGGTCTATTTTAATCATGATTCACAGGAACTTGATTTCATTAATACCTTACGGGGGCATCTAACACCATAACCAAAAAAATATAATTGATATTATCAAAGAAGCTTTAGAAACTGAAAAAAAGACTTAGGCAGTGATCTTCACCGATTCTTTTTACTAAAACAATTTACCCTGTGTGAATTTCCAAAAACACTAAAGATACTCCACAAGGAACTCGCTATTTTGATATAACCCAATTCCTCGAAATCTTCACCAATGAAACGTCAATTAACAAAATCTCCCTACAATTAAATCAAGCTACATGGAATTAAAAAGAAGCTAATCACTATTTATGGCTAGCTTCTTTCCTTATGATTCACTAGAATGATCATTATATTAGATTTACGATTCTAATCATTCGATTTAACGCTTTATGATATTCAACTGGGCTTTTTATCCAATTAAATATAAATAAGTATCAAAGCTTCTATCTACTGCTTTTGCAATAAATTCAACAAAATCATCCGTATTACCGGTCGTACTCGCTTTTTCTAATGCACTCATATAATCTACACGATCACTATTTCTAATAATGGTTAGTGGATATCCATTCCTTAGCAAGATTAAATTCATTAATAAGCGTGCACTTCTTCCATTACCATCTAAAAAAGGATGGATATAAACATATTTAAAATGAAATAATGCTGCTAATTTTACAGGATGCATAGTTTCTTTGTTTTCATGATACCAATCCAATAATTCCTTCATTTTATCTTCTACAAGAAAATATTCTGGTGGTCGATGCATACTACCACTGATTAATACGTTTGCTTTCCGATAAACACCAGCATTTGAATTATCAATGCTCTTTAAAATGATGTGATGAAGATCCCGAATAACTCTTTCTGATAAATCAAACTCTTTACTAACCACATCTTGTACATAATCAATAGCTTCTTTATGATTTAAAACTTCAAGATGTTCTCTTAAACTTTTACCACCACCTATTGTTAGACCGTCTTCTAAGATTACTTTTGTTTCAGTAATCGTTAATGTATTTCCTTCAATAGCATTTGAATTATAGGTAAATTCAACATCAAAATATTTCTTTAAATTCATTAGAACTTCTCTACTTAAAGGACGCTTACTATCTAACAATTGTTTCTTTTCACCTAATAACGTAACCATAAATACTCTCCTCTCTTTATAAATTCATTTATTTTATTGTAGATTGTTAAAATCGTTTATTTCAATGATCTAATATCTCTTTCTAACCTTAATCACTTTAAATAGCAATACTAAGACTATTATAGCATAAGTGTAACTATGCATTCATCATATAAAGGTCTAGTCACTATCGTATTCGATTTATATCTGGACTTGGATACTAATCGGAAAGCCCATACCCTACTGTCGGAGGATATCTAAGAGTTCATTTCATTCACAGATCTGGCAATGGAGGAGACCGGTATGTCAATTTGAAAGTGGTCGGGAAACCTTTTCTATTTTAGACATAAGGAGTTTTTTTCTTCTAATACCTCGCTAAAGGCATTAAAGAACCACCCGCATAGCAGGTGGTTTTCGTTTATATAAAAAAGAATGAAGCTATTTCTTTTAATAGCTTCATTCCTCTCCAATAATCGAGATAAAATTACCCTTTTAAGGGATTATACATTTTATAACGTCCATTTAGTTAACGTTACTTCTCCCGTTCCCATCAATTCTAACGTTTGATCTACACCTTTGTTATAAATACGTGAGGTAAACACATCTTCCCCCCCATTCAAATACACTTCTAAAATTGAATGATCAGAGTAAATGTGGAGGTTTGAAATGGATTCAATTTTAACTGAACGCTCATCGCGCCCATAACCACTCTCTCCTAAAGTTAACGTAAAGATCCCTTCTTTCCACGCTAACCTACAATCTTCACGAAATGCCAGTTCAAAAGATGTCGTCTCCTTAAAGGCTAAATCCAGTTCATACGTATTAGTGTCAAATAATTCAAAGATTCTTTTTTCACCTAATGGAACGTTGGGAATGACCGTCTCGTCTTTGCGCATCGCTTTTAACTCTTCAACAGGGAATTGATAAAGTTTTTCCCCCTTTAAGACCAGTTGTCGTGGCAATGTTAAACAATGTTGCCACCCTATTTCTACTGTCGGATTACGATGTTCAATCGCATCCGGGACACCAGCCCATCCATACATTATGACACGACCATCATGGTTTTTAAATGTTTGGGGAGCATAAAAATCAAAACCACGATCTAATTCGTCAAATTTACCTAATGATAATTGTTGCTTTGATTCATTAAATGACCCAATCGCATAACCACTTTGATAAACATTATGATACTTTAACCCTTTAGCCTCCATTCCCTGTGGTGAGAACATAAAGACATTTTTGCCATCTAATTTAAACATATCTGGGCACTCCCACATATATCCCATCTCATCTAATCCGCCAGCCGGTACACTAACAAGTTCCCACTCCGTTAAATTTAATGATTTATATAAAAGGACATACCCTTTATCATCAATTGAACGTGCCCCTAAAACCATGTAGAAAATGCCATTTTCCTCCCATACTTTAGGGTCACGGACATGCAATCCCATATTTTGAGGATAATCTTGGTTCGTTAATAAAACCTGCTTTTCTGTAAAGTTAAATCCATCTGTTGATTTAACCATAATGACATTTTGCTCCCGTCCTGTTAAAACGTAATCATGGTCTCCTTTGTATTTAACGTTTCCTGTATAAAATAAATACATTTCATCGTTATAAACAAGCGCTGATCCTGAATAAACACCGTCGATATCTTCTGAAATATCTGGGAATAATGCTATCTCATGTTCAGTCCAATTTACCATATCTGGGGATGTATAATGTCCCCAAAACTTTAATCCGCCTTTAGCGTCTAATGGTGAATACTGATAAAACACATGATATAATCCCTTAAAATAACATAACCCATTTGGATCGTTAATCCACCCAATAGGGGCCATCAGATGAAATTTATTACGCCATTTATCTTGATTAATATGCGGTAATTTTCTTTCTTTTTCTAAAGTAATTTGGTTCACAAACTGTTGTTTTGTCATCATCCTCTATTCCTCCTAAACCTATCGACTCATCATTTCAATAACGGCTTCTTTTGTAGGCAACGCGGCAATAGCCCCCTTTTTAGACACTGTTAATGCGGCAGTGGCTGCACTAAATGTCATCATGTCCATCACCTTCTCCTCATCAAGTTGGATGAATGCCTCTAGCGTATCAACCGTTTGGGCAACCTGGTATAAGAATGATCCGATATATGAATCCCCAGCTCCTGTTGTATCCTCAACTTTTACTCTAAATGACGGAACATGAATCGTACGGCCCTTGGTGATAAACTCTGATCCATTCGTTCCTTTTGTATAAATGACAACCTCTACATTTCCAACAAATAAAGATTTTAATGCTTCTTCTTCATCTTTAATTGAAGTAATAAATTCTAATTCCTCATCACTCACTTTAACAATGTGGGCTAAAGGTAAGAACTCTAAAATAGCCTGTCGGCACTCTTGAGGTGATTCCCATAAGGGAAGACGAACATTTGGATCAAAACTAATGATCCCATTATGTTTTATGGCATATTCAATCGCCTTTTTATGAGCCTGCTTAATCGGTGCATCAATTAAACTAACAGAACAAAAGTGTAGGATTGCTCCATTCATAAAGTCTTCTTCACAAATTTCTTCTTCACCTAATAACATATCCGCACTCGGATGACGATAAAATGAAAAATCACGCTCACCATCTTCTTTTAGAGAGACAAATGCTAGTGCTGTATTCGCCTGATTCGTTCGACTAACACGCGAAACATCGACCCCTAATGGCATAACCTCTTCTAAAATTGCATCCCCAAAGCCATCGACTCCTAACTTTGTTAACATTTGAGCCTTTCCACCCAATTTGGCAACGGCTGCTGCAACATTTAATGGGGCACCACCAGGAACACGTAAAAATCCCTCTACATCTTTAAGGGCTACTCCTTTTTGTTGTGGAATAAAATCAATAAGTGCTTCTCCAATTGAAATAACTTTTTTCACCATACGACTCTCCTCTTTACTTGCGATTAAATTTACAATCGTCTTTATACTTGAAAATTTCTAACTTCAAAATCTATTCTTTACTACATTTTTTCAATGCGTCATGCTATAAAAATGTTTGTATCATAAACTTTATCCCGTATAAGCAAAAATGAATAATAAAGCTTCACTCCATTACCCATTTTCGCTTTCCGTTTAACTAATCTTCTTTAATTCCAAGAATCCATGTTGCAATGAATGCCCCTATAACTGCAACTCCCATTGCAATTAAATAATTCATTGTTGTTCCCGTTTTAGCGATGGCTAAAGCTGGAAGACCAGTTACACCAACCGCCGTAAATACAACCTTAGAAAATACAATATACGCTCCACCTAAAGCACCTCCAATAGCAGCACCAATGAATGGACGACCATACTTCATATTCACTCCAAAAATAGCTGCCTCCGTAACACCGAATAAACAACTAATTGCAGATGGTAAGGCGATGGCTTTTGTTTTAGCATTTTTAGTTAAAAAATAGACAGCTAATGCCGCTCCACCTTGTGCAACGTTTGCCATTGACCAAATTGGCAATAATGAATTAAACCCCGTATTCCCAATTAACTCTAACTCAACTGCATGGAAACTATGATGGATTCCTGTAATAACAATTGATGAATACGAACCACCTAGTAATAATCCCGCAAAAATTCCAAAATTATTTAACGCATAAGTGAAAAATGTAGAAATGGCTGATCCTACTGTATTAGCAAGCGGACCAATAACAACAAGTGCCAAGAACCCTGTTAATAATACAGTAATTAACGGTGTAACTAAAATATCTAACATCTTTGGAACGATTTTACGTGTGTACTTCTCGATATATGACATAACAAAAATCACAATTAAAATAGGTAAAACAGTTCCCTGATACCCTAATAAAGGCATATCAATTAACCCTAATACATTAACTGTTTCATAACCAGTTCCTGATGTCCATGCATTTTGTAAAGCAGGGTGAATCATAATTCCCCCAATTGTTGCCGCTAAATATGGGTTACATTTGAATTGTTTTGCCGCAGAAATAGCGATTAAAATCGGTAAGAAGTTAAAAGCCGCCGATGAAAACATATCTAATAACATAAACCACCATTCTTCTTTTAAGTGGCTTAATCCAATTTTATCGACAACACCTAAAATTCCCATTAGTAACCCGGCAGCGACAATCGCAGGAATAATTGGAACGAATATATTTGATAACATTCGACAAAATCGTTGAAATGGGTTTAATTTTTCCATTGCCGCATCTTTCACATCAGCCGTGCTCATCTCCTGAATTCCAGCTTGGGCCGCTAATTCCGCATAAACACGGTTTACCGTTTCCTGTCCAATGATAATCTGGAACTGTCCTGCCGTAGAAAATACCCCTTTCACAATATCCATTTTTTCAATCTCAGATTTATTTACTTTTTATTCATCCTTTAAAACTAAACGTAAACGCGTCGCACAATGCGCAGCACTTGCTAAATTATCCTTTCCACCAACTGCCTCTAGAATTGTTTTAGCTACTTCACCATAATTCGCACTTGCCATAAGACTGACTCCTCCTATCTAACTATTCCCTCTATGAAGTCTACCTTTTTATAATAGAAACCTCCATAGAACCTCATATATGATGCAAATAATTGCTTTTCATTATACAGGTATTATTTCCTATGAATATTTAATCACCTTTATTAACTGTTAACCTCTTATAGGGGAACGTTCCCACCTCCGTGAAAAAAATGAAGAACATCATCGTTCCTTTCAACATTTCTCCCTCACTTTGAGGGAACGTTCCCATAATGCATAAAAAAATAATAACCTTCATTACGAAGATTATTATACACTATCCCGTTCCATAAGTCTATAGTTCAAAACAAAATCGCTTTCAATTTTTTTTGAGCTTTCTTTACCCGATTTAATAAGTTCAATTAACAGACTGGCGCTTTGAGCCCCCATTGTTTGAAAATGATAGTGAATCGTTGTTAATGAAGGCGTCATATAGGCCGAAATTTTACTATCCCCCAACCCCATAACTGCTACATCTTGAGGAATTTGATACCCATGCTCCTTCAAATACTCCATACATCCAATAGCTAGATGATCCGTCACTGCAAAAATAGCCGTTGGTGGTTTAGGTAAAGACATTAACTTTTCCGTTAACTGAAATGCACTTTCAGGACTAAAATCACCAATTTGTATATAGTCCTCATTAATATGAAGATTCTGACTCTTTAATGCATCCAAATAACCCTTTTTACGATCAATTCCTACTGCAACATCATATTCTCCAACACCAATAAACCCAATCGAGCGATGTCCCTTGTCAATTAAATAGTGAATGGCATCTTTAGATGCATGATAATCATCATGAATAATACACGGATAATCTTTCACTTTTTGGGCAATGACAACGAGAGGAATTCGTAGCTGATCAAAAAGTTTCCGATGTTCAGATGTTATTTCTGTCGCCATAAAGATAATCCCATCTACTTGATTTTTAAAAACCTTTAAATAATTTTTCTCCTTTTCAATCGATAAATTAGTATTTCCAATCAACACTTCATATCCCATTCGACTCAACTCACTTGTGACACCTTCAATCACACGTGCGGCTGTTTCAGTACTAATTTTAGGGACAATCACACCTATTAAATTGGTTCGTTGAGAACGCATCGCCTGGGCCTGGCGTTTTGGGACAAACCCTGTTTGCTCAATTACTTCTTTTATTTTCTCAGCAGCCTCTTCACTGACATACCCACTATTTAAATACCTTGAGACGGTTGATTTTGAGACCCCTGCTAACTTTGCAATTTCAATTATATTCATTAAAACACCTGCTCAATCTCCGTCTATCCTAACGGTTTTTTCCTTAAAAAATCTTTTTCAGCCAATATCAGAGTTCTCATCCCATATAAAAGGCGGTGAATAACCCCATATTCTCCCGCCTTTTATCGTTGTTTATTCTTCGTCACGCAGCACCCAGTCTGCTCCTTTGAATGGTTCTACCGTCCATAAATCTAAAAACTCTTGTTGACGTAATGCTTCGTATGCTAAAATGGCCGCCACATTTGAGACGTTTAATGAACGCACCTTGTTCGTCATTGGAACACGGAAACAATTTTCAAAATAAGGTCGAAGGATTTCTTTCGGAATCCCACTACTTTCAGCACCTAAAATAATATAGTAATCTTCCTTAGGATTAGAAAAATCCATTTGTGCGTGATTTTTCTGTCCATAACGCGTGCAAAAACAAAATTTACCGCCACGGTTTTTTTCAACAAAATCTTCCCAGTTTTCATAAACCGTATAGTCTACTTCATTTATATAGTTTGCACCCGAACGCTTAATACTTTTTTCATCCAATGAAAATCCCATTGGTTTAATTAAGTGTAATTTAATATCCGTTGCTGCACAAGTACGCATAATATTCCCAGTATTTTGAGGAATTTCAGGATTATATTGAACTAAATGAATTGCCATAATTAATCACCTCAACGATTTTAAAATAGTGCAACCACCGTCTTCAAAAATAAACGGGTGCTAACTCTATTCCATCTACCTTATATTTTAACACAAAAAAACTCACTTTTTGAAAGAATCTTATCTTTTCTCTAACCTTATATACGCCTGTTTAGCTGCTTCCCTTAGCCAATCGGGACCTTGTCCATCTCTAATTTTCAAAATTTCTGGTAGAGCCTCTTTATATCTATAAAAACCTGCGTTAAACATCGCGTTTCGTTTTAACACGGTAACGCCGCGCCACGATCCGGCTAAGTGACCATACTTTAATTTAAATTCCTTATTTGTCATCGTCAAAATCTCCTTAATTTTAGGAAATTCAACACCTGTCGGCTCTAATTCAGGATGATGATGAGAATCGACGTCTGCATTAAATGGACAAACTTCTTGACAAATATCACAACCGTATATATTCTGACTAATTCGTTCATATAATTCAGGATTTAAGTACTCCTTTGCCTGCGTCACATAAGAAAGACATCGTTTTTCATTTAAGCTTCCATCCGGTTGAATAGCCTTTGTTGGACAGGCACGAACACACCGATCACATGTCCCACACTGACGCTCTAAACTACGATCAGGGCTAAACTCGTAATTCACTAATAATTCCCCTAAATAAATATAGCTCCCAAACTCTTGATGAATAATGGAACTATTTTTTCCACTAAAACCTATTCCACTACGTAATGCGATGGCACGATCGTTAAAAACCCCCGTGTCCACACTCCTAATCACCTTTATTCCCGAAACTCTTTCCTTCAACCATTCCTCTAGCAAGTGTAGTTTATGATCAACCATCTGATGATAATCATTCCCCCATGATGACCTCGAAAATTGTACAAACGGATCATCCTTTTCCTGCTTAGGCAAACAAGTCTTACGAGGATAAGTGATCGCAATTGAAATAAACGATTTCGCATCCTCCATCGACAACAAAGGATTCGTACGATCTTCAATGGATCCTTTTGTTAAATGAGATGTCCATTCCAACTCGTCCCTTTTCCTTAACTCCTTCTTTAAAAATAGGAAAGGTTCTACCGTACTGAAACCAATAGCATTGATTCCAATGGTTTTACTAAATTGAATTAATTCCTCTTTGATGTGATCAGAATTTAAATGATTAACTTCTTGTATCGTACATTTATTTATTATTTCCCTTTGTTCCAAATCCATCACCTTTCTTTCCTTTTACTTTACTAGGATTTTAAGTGAAACACAAGTAAAATCATTGCACCCCAAATTGTCGCACCTTTTCACGAATAAAAAAAGCAGGCTTAGCCTGCTCGTTGTCCCGATAAATAGGGCTCTACTCTCGATCGGTAAACAAAAAATAATACAATCAAAGTTCCAATATTATAAATAATGATGGACCAGGCTCCATTAAACATCCCAATCACTAAAGCCATAATCGCCGGAAATGTTGACGAATATATCACAAGATTTAACACCTCTTTATAGCTTAAAAACAATTGGCGCCCTATTCTTAATAACATAAATAAGACAGAGACTATTAAAACAAATCCGAATGTCAATAAGATTCCTGACTGATACGTCTCTAATAACATAGCTGGCATAAACATGGGTTTAATAGTTGAAGCTACACGCATAAACATTTCATCATAAGTTATATTTGAAAAGTCAACACCCTCAAATTTTGAATAATCAAATTTATAATTCATATCATCTATTACAAATAAAAAATGATCCTCATTAAAGATTAGCCCATTTCTAACCGTGCTAGTCGGTAAATTAAAGGCCACCCTAACCTCATTTTGTAACACAATATCTAGAGATTGCTTACAACTAAGTTTATAATTATTAACCACGCAATCATCCGGTAAATTATCTTCTAATAAATGTTGCGAAGATTCTGAAATATCCCAAACATTTAAGTCCCATCTATACGGAGCATCACCGATTAAAACAAATGCTGTAGGCGTCATTTGCATTATTGATAATATAATTAAAAACACTAGGCTAACAAGTATCGAAGATTTTCTTAAATAAAATATTGCGTCAATCGAATAGCTGGTTTCTAACATGCATTTTAATTTTTTCATTGTATACACGCCCATTTACATCACAAGTATTTTTTCTATTAAACAAAAAAAAAGAGTATATTCTACTCACTTAAATAAAATTGGTGCCTAGGGCCGGAATCGAACCGGCACGGGTGTCACCACCCGCAGGATTTTAAGTCCTGTGCGTCTACCAGTTCCGCCACCCAGGCACATTATTATCTAATTGGAGGCGCCAATCGGATTTGAACCGATGATCAGGGAGTTGCAGTCCCACGCCTTACCACTTGGCTATGGCGCCTAATTTTCTATTTATTAAATCTGGGGCGACTGATGGGAATCGAACCCACGAATGTCGGAGCCACAATCCGATGCGTTAACCACTTCGCCACAATCGCCATTATGGTGCCGGAAGCAGGACTTGAACCCGCAACCTACTGATTACAAGTCAGTTGCTCTACCAATTGAGCTATTCCGGCTATTTATGGTGGAGGATGACGGGCTCGAACCGCCGACCCTCTGCTTGTAAGGCAGATGCTCTCCCAGCTGAGCTAATCCTCCACTTTTATCTTTAATGGTGACCCGTACGGGATTCGAACCCGTGTATGCATGCGTGAAAGGCATGTGTGTTAAACCGCTTCACCAACGGGCCATTTTTTAATGGCGCCCCAACTAGGACTCGAACCTAGGACCCCTTGATTAACAGTCAAGTGCTCTAACCAACTGAGCTATTGAGGCTTTTTATTTATGGCCTAGCGACGTCCTACTCTCGCACTTGCGTACTACCCTCGGCGCTAAGGAGCTTAACTTCTGTGTTCGGTATGGGAACAGGTGTGCCCTCCTTGCCCTTATCACTAGACCTTCTGTCAGATTTCATCAATCTCACAAAACTAGATATCTTCTGCTTACTTCCTTATTAGTTAAGTCCTCGATCGATTAGTATCAGTCCGCTTCATCTGTCACCAAACTTCCACTCCTGACCTATCTACCTCGTCGTCTTCAAGGGATCTTACTTCTTTCGAATGGGAAATCTCATCTTGAGGGGGGCTTCACGCTTAGATGCTTTCAGCGTTTATCCCTTCCACACGTAGCTACCCAGCTATGCTCCTGGCAGAACAACTGGTACACCAGCGGTGTGTCCATCCCGGTCCTCTCGTACTAAGGACAGCTCCTCTCAAATTTCCTACGCCCACGACGGATAGGGACCGAACTGTCTCACGACGTTCTGAACCCAGCTCGCGTACCGCTTTAATGGGCGAACAGCCCAACCCTTGGGACCGACTACAGCCCCAGGATGCGATGAGCCGACATCGAGGTGCCAAACCTCCCCGTCGATGTGAACTCTTGGGGGAGATCAGCCTGTTATCCCCGGGGTAGCTTTTATCCGTTGAGCGACGGCCCTTCCATTCGGTACCGCCGGATCACTAAGCCCGACTTTCGTCCCTGCTCGACTTGTAGGTCTCGCAGTCAAGCTCCCTTCTGCCTTTACACTCTTCGAATGATTTCCAACCATTCTGAGGGAACCTTTGGGCGCCTCCGTTACTCTTTGGGAGGCGACCGCCCCAGTCAAACTGCCCACCTGACACTGTCCCCTGACCAGCTCATGGCCACGGGTTAGAACCCCAGTAACACAAGGGTAGTATCCCAACAGCGACTCCTCCAAGACTGGCGTCCTGGTCTCTTCGTCTCCTACCTATCCTGTACATGTGTCACCAGTGCTCAATATCAAGCTACAGTAAAGCTCCACGGGGTCTTTCCGTCCTGTCGCGGGTAACCTGCATCTTCACAGGTACTATGATTTCACCGAGTCTCTTGTTGAGACAGCGCCCAGATCGTTACGCCTTTCGTGCGGGTCGGAACTTACCCGACAAGGAATTTCGCTACCTTAGGACCGTTATAGTTACGGCCGCCGTTTACTGGGGCTTCAATTCAAAGCTTTGCTTGCGCTAACCTCTCCTCTTAACCTTCCAGCACCGGGCAGGCGTCAGCCCCTATACATCACCTTGCGGTTTAGCAGAGACCTGTGTTTTTGATAAACAGTCGCCTGGGCCTTTTCACTGCGGCTTGCTTTCACAAGCACCCCTTCTCCCGAAGTTACGGGGTCATTTTGCCGAGTTCCTTAACAAGAGTTCTCTCGCTCATCTTAGGATTCTCTCCTCGCCTACCTGTGTCGGTTATCGGTACGGGCACCTAATAAATTATCCCTAGAAGCTTTTCTTGGAAGCGTGACATCAGCTGACTTCACCCTTTCGGGCTTTCGGCATCACAGCTCAATGTTTCGCCATGCGGATTTGCCTACATGACCACCTCACTGCTTACACGTGAATCCATTCACACGCTCAACTTAGCCTTCTCCGTCACTCCTTCAGTTTATTAAGTGGTACAGGAATCTCTACCTGTTGTCCATCGGCTACGCCTTTCGGCCTCACCTTAGGTCCCGACTTACCCAGGGCGGACGAGCCTTCCCCTGGAAACCTTAGGCTTTCGATGGATAGGATTCTCACCTATCTTTCGCTACTCACACCGGCATTCTCACTTCTAACCGCTCCACAGCTCCTTCCGGTACTGCTTCTCCGCTGTTAGAACGCTCTCCTACCACTGACACTTCGTGTCAATCCGCAGCTTCGGCGGTCCGTTTAGCCCCGGTACATTTTCGGCGCAGAGTCACTCGACTAGTGAGCTATTACGCACTCTTTAAAGGATGGCTGCTTCTAAGCCAACCTCCTAGTTGTCTGTGCATCTCCACATCCTTTTCCACTTAACGGACACTTGGGGGCCTTAGCTGGCGGTCTGGGCTCTTTCCCTTTTGACCATGGACCTTATCACCCACAGTCTGACTCCCGATCATATCTATCTGGCATTCGGAGTTTGATTGAGATCAGTACCCCGAGGTGGGGCCATCACCCATTCAGTGCTCTACCTCCAGTAGACTCTTATCGAGGCTAGCCCTAAAGCTATTTCGGAGAGAACCAGCTATATCCGTGTTCGATTGGAATTTCACCCCTAGCCACAAGTCATCCAAGCACTTTTCAACGTGCCCTGGTTCGGCCCTCCAGTCAGTGTTACCTGACCTTCAGCCTGCTCATGGCTAGCTCACACGGTTTCGGGTCTACAACATCGTACTCCTCGCCCTATTCAGACTCGCTTTCGCTTCGGCTCCGTCTCTTCAACTTAACCTTGCACGATATCGTAACTCGCCGGTTCATTCTACAAAAGGCACGCCATCACCCTTTAACGGGCTCTGACTAGTTGTAGGCACACGGTTTCAGGTTCTCTTTCACTCCCCTTCCGGGGTTCTTTTCACCTTTCCCTCACGGTACTGGTTCACTATCGGTCACTAGGTAGTATTTAGCCTTACGAGATGGTCCTCGTTGCTTCCGACGGGATTTCTCGTGTCCCGCCGTACTCAGGATCCCTTCCCTGCTTCACACAATTTCACCTACGGGACTCTCACCCCCTCCGGTTGGCCTTCCCAGACCATTCGGCTATCATGTTCAGTCATTTCTGAAGGTCCTTCTACCCCGGATTACTCCGGTTTGGGCTCCTCCCTGTTCGCTCGCCGCTACTTGGGGAATCGATGTTTCTTTCTTTTCCTCCAGGTACTTAGATGTTTCAGTTCCCTGGGTCTGTCTCCTCTATGGCTATTGATTCACCATACGGTGCTAGCGTATGACCACTAGCGGGTTTCCCCATTCGGATATCCCCGGCTCTTTGCTTACTTACAGCTCCCCGAGGCGTTTCGCCGTTTGTCGCGTCCTTCTTCGACTCCTAGTGCCTAGGCATCCTCCGTGCGCCCTTTATTACTTAACTTTTCTTCTTCAGAAGATATCTAGTTTTCAAAGATCAATTCTAGGAAAATTGAAATTCTCCCAAAACTAAACAGAACGTCTCTTTCTCCATAGAAAGGAGGTGATCCATCCCCACCTTCCGGTAGGGATACCTTGTTACGACTTCACCCCAATCATCTACCCCACCTTAGGCAGCTCCCTCCTTGCGGTTAGGCCACTGACTTCGGGTGTTGTAAACTCTCGTGGTGTGACGGGCGGTGTGTACAAGACCCGGGAACGTATTCACCGCGACATTCTGATTCGCGATTACTAGCGATTCCAACTTCATGTAGGCGAGTTGCAGCCTACAATCCGAACTGAGATTGGCTTTATGAGGTTTGCTCCACGTCACCGCTTCGCTTCTCTTTGTACCAACCATTGTAGCACGTGTGTAGCCCAGGTCATAAGGGGCATGATGATTTGACGTCATCCCCACCTTCCTCCAGTTTGTCACTGGCAGTCTCGTTAGAGTCCCCATCTTACTGCTGGCAACTAACGACAGGGGTTGCGCTCGTTGCGGGACTTAACCCAACATCTCACGACACGAGCTGACGACAACCATGCACCACCTGTATCCATTGTCCCCGAAGGAAACCCTCTATCTCTAGAGGCGTCAATGGTATGTCAAGACCTGGTAAGGTTCTTCGCGTTGCTTCGAATTAAACCACATGCTCCACCGCTTGTGCGGGTCCCCGTCAATTCCTTTGAGTTTCAGTCTTGCGACCGTACTCCCCAGGCGGAGTGCTTAATGCGTTAACTTCAGCACTGAGGTTCGACCCCCAACACTTAGCACTCATCGTTTACGGCGTGGACTACCAGGGTATCTAATCCTGTTTGCTCCCCACGCTTTCGCGCCTCAGTGTCAGTTGCAGACCAGGAAGCCGCCTTCGCCACTGGTGTTCCTCCATATCTCTACGCATTTCACCGCTACACATGGAATTCCACTTCCCTCTTCTGCACTCAAGTCAACCAGTTTCC
Organism: Turicibacter sp. St.80E1; assembly: GCF_059728495.1. Lineage (NCBI taxonomy): Bacteria > Bacillati > Bacillota > Erysipelotrichia > Erysipelotrichales > Turicibacteraceae > Turicibacter > Turicibacter sp. St.80E1. The sequence continues at coordinate 1,851,225 of NZ_AP039386.1, forward strand.
AATGACCCTCCACGGTTAAGCCGTGGGCTTTCACATCAGACTTAATTAACCACCTGCGCGCTCTTTACGCCCAATAATTCCGGATAACGCTTGCCACCTACGTATTACCGCGGCTGCTGGCACGTAGTTAGCCGTGGCTTTCTCATAAGGTACCGTCAATTGATAGTCATTTCCTCCTATCACCTTTCTTCCCTTATAACAGAATTTTACAACCCGAAGGCCTTCTTCATTCACGCGGCGTTGCTCGGTCAGGCTTTCGCCCATTGCCGAAGATTCCCTACTGCTGCCTCCCGTAGGAGTCTGGGCCGTGTCTCAGTCCCAGTGTGGCCGTTCACCCTCTCAGGTCGGCTACGCATCGTCGCCTTGGTAGGCCTTTACCCCACCAACTAGCTAATGCGCCGCAGGCTCATCCATCAGTGATGCCAGGAGCATCTTTAAACTTTCGTCCTATCCGGTATTAGCGATCGTTTCCAATCGTTGTCCCCGTCTGATGGGCAGATCACCTACGTGTTACTCACCCGTTCGCCGCTTCCCACCGAAGTGGTTCGCTCGACTTGCATGTATTAGGCACGCCGCCAGCGTTCATCCTGAGCCAGGATCAAACTCTCCATAATTGTTTGTTTCCTTAGCTTGCGAAATTTCTTTCGCTCATGATTCTTGACGTTCTGTTTAGTTTTCAAAGAACTTCTCTCGCCTTTTGGCGACTTCTTTATCTTACCACATTCGACTTTTTTTGTCAAATGTTTTTTATCTTTTTCGTAAGATTTCTTGTCTGCCTCTCTTGGCGACTTTTCTAGTTTATCATGTTCAACCGTTTCTGTCAAACACTTTTTAACTTTTTTTGTTTTCTTTTCCATCGCCCTGTTGGCGACTTCTCTATATTAGCATGATAAATATCAAAAATCAACTACATTTATCATTTTTTTATATTTTTTCTATTTTTCCTAACATTTCTCCTATATATATCAAAGATTACCCATATTTTCTAACCCTATTCTCCCAAAAAATATAAGACTATGTATTCCAAACATTGGGGGATATAAAACTGAATGCGCCCCTTAAAATAAGAGAAAATCATCCTACTTTCTGAAATGAATTGGATCTCCCCCTCCTCGCTTAAAGGTTGCATTTTCTCTCGTCTAAGAACAATCTAAGGTACTTTATTTAATATTTCCTCTATTTTATTCATCCAAAAAGCGCCCTAGTAATTAGATCTCTTTCTAATACTTAAGGCGCCCCACGATATTTTTATATTAAATTTTCAGGATTTAAGCACTCTAACTCACTTAATACGAAGCGTCCATCTTTCCTAATTAAGACATCGTCAAAGTAAATTGATCCCCCTCCGTACTCTGGTCGTTGAATTAAAACTAAATCCCAATGGATAGCTGAACGATTTCCGTTATCTGCTTCTTCATAAGCTTGCCCCGGAGTAAAATGTAAACTTCCATCAATTTTCTCATCAAATAAAATATCCCCCATCGGATGTTGGATTAAGGGATTAACCCCAATAGCAAACTCTCCAACATAACGGGCTCCCTCATCAGAATTGAAAATTTCATTCAACTGTTCGACATTATTATCTGCTGTTGCTTTAATAATTTTACCATCCTTAAATTCTAGGCAAACATTACTGAAGACCGTTCCCTGATAAGGACTCGCTGTATTATATTGAATAACACCGTTGACACTATCTTTGATAGGCGCAGTAAAGACCTCACCATCCGGAATATTACAATCTCCTGCGCACGGAATCGCTGGCATTCCCTTGATTGAAAATGTTAAATCCGTACCCGGTGCAACAAGGCGAACTTTATCCGTCTTTTCCATTAATGTTTTTAAAGACTGCATCGCTTCATTCATTTTCGAATAGTCCACGAGGCAAACATCTAACAAGAAATTTTCAAATTGCTCTAAACTCATCTTTGCCTTTTGTGCTAAAGAAAAAGTCGGATAGTTTAATAAAACCCATTCCTTTGTATTCACGATTAAATTAGAAACTGGTTTCCCAACTTTCGCTTGCATCACCTTGATTTCTGAAGGAACATCACTATACTCTGAATCATTTTCATCGGCTATAATTGTAATAAACGCATCGATGTCTTTATACTTTTCAAGATTCCACTTTACCGTTTGTTCCATTCGTTCTTCTGTATTACCGAGTGAAATTTCACGACCAATCTCATCGTCCAATAACTCAATATGAGGATAAGCCCCCAAACGATAAGTATGTTTAATTAACTCCCTCATCAATGGCTTCGTCAAGACATTCCCTTTAATTAAAACGTGTTGTCCAGCTTTCACCTTATTAGAATACTCGAGTAACATTTTTGCTAATTTTTCTAATCGTGGATCACGCATGTTCTCACTCACCTTTTTATTAATCGTTTCTTATAAATATCATACCAATATTCTGCAAATCCTGGCGCAAAGGGACCTTTTTTAGATTCAATCATCTCCTTCAATAAAAGGAGTTGTTGATTAATTATTTCTTTAACCTCTGATGAATACCCCATTTCTTCCCCATGTCTACGATATTCCTCGACATCCAAAATATCGTATTTTAAATTAGGATAAACCTTTATATCTAAGTCGTAGTCAATATACTTTATCGTCTTTTGATCGTATACAAAAGGGGAACTTAAATTGCAATAAAAGTAAACCCCATCTTTACGCAACATGCATAAAACATTAAACCAATACTCACTAAAAAAATAGCATACTGCCGGTTCTCTCGTATACCACGTTCTCCCGTCACTTTCCATGACTAATGTTTTATGATTAGCCCCAATAACCACTCCATTAGATACATCTAAAATGGTCGTCTCCTGCCAAATGCGATGAATATTAGAGTTATGTTTATAGCTATGTATCTCGACTGTTTGTCCGATTTTCGGATAATTCATCGCCATCCCCTCTTTCGTTTAGTCATACATTTCCCATTATGTATTATTTTACCACGAAAATAGCGTTTCATCACAAACTATAAGTAAGAAGTTATTTTTTTATATAAAAAGGGGACAGAAATAAATGTATAAACTTTCTCTACACATTCTCCTTGATGATGAATCATTAGACACGGAACCGACATAATCTCATATTTTTGCGCCAGCTCACCATAATAATTTAAATTAATTTGCAGGAATGGTACCTGGGGTAATAAGTTAGATACAACCTCTAACATTCTTTTCGCCACCTGACACGTTCCACATATCGGTGTGTAAGCTAAGGTAATAACGATTTGCGTTGAATTCCATATTTCCTTTAATTGATTCTCGTTAACCTCTTGCAATTTCCTGCTACTTTTTCCACTGTTCATTGTAAGTGTCTTCCTTAAAACCTAAAGTTACCTTCTCTTCGTCATATGCAAGCGGGCGTTTAACTAACATTCCATCACTTGCTAATAGATCATAACACTCATCTAAACTCATTTCCTTTAATCGGTCTTTTAAACCTAACTCCCGATACTTCATCCCACTTGTATTAAAAAACTTTTTGATTTCTAATCCTGATTTCAAATGCAATTCTTTAATCTCATCTCTAGATAAAGGTTCTTCTACAATATGGCGAACAACTGCCTCTACATCATTATCTTTTAACCACTTTATTGCTTTTTTACACGTCGTACACTTTGGATAAACTAAAACATTCATATTATTACCTCCTATGACTAACATTATATCGAAATTTTAAATAGATGTCAGTTATTTGGCAATCCTTTCAAATAAAAACGATCCGTATCGGACCGTTTTTATTTGTGTAGTTTGTAGTCGTGTTGATTAGTTTAGTCGTAGTTTTTTTATTTTGTTTGATTCATTTGTTGTTGAGCTTGTGCCACAAGACGTTTAGTGATTTCTCCACCAACCGAACCATTTTGACGTGCAGTTGCATCTGCGCCCATTTGTACACCTAATTCGTTTGCAATCTCTGCTTTCATATTATCGATTGCTGCTTTTGCACCCGGTACAACTAATTTATTTTTAGATTGATTTGCCATAGTTTCACCTCCTAACATTTTTAATATGTGATATTTCGACAAAATAATACGCCTTAAATTCATAAATCAATATAAATCCTTTCATTAAACAGATTCACCAATCTGCCATTATATTACTCATAAAAAAAGGAGAGCATTCAACTCTCCTTTAATACGTATATATTGGAATAACTATTTTGTTTGATTCATTTGTTGTTGAGCCATTGCCACTAATCGTTTAGTGATTTCTCCACCAACTGAACCATTTTGACGCGCTGTTGCATCCGCACCTAATTGTACACCTAATTCATTCGCAATCTCTGCTTTCATATTATCAATTGCAGCTTGAGCACCTGGTACAACTAATTTATTTTTAGATTGGTTTGCCATATTCGTCATCTCCAGACAGTTATTATACGTAAATTTATCTATCATGTGCATTATTTTGTTTGATCCATTTGTTGTTGAGCCATTGCCACTAATCGTTTAGTGATTTCTCCACCAACTGAACCATTTTGACGCGCTGTTGCATCCGGACCCATTTGTACACCGAATTCATTTGCAATCTCCGCTTTCATCGTATCGATTGCTGCTTGGGCACCTGGTACAACTAATTTATTTTTAGATTGGTTGTTTGCCATGTCGTTCACCTCCTGACAATCTTAATATGCGTTATTTCGACAATTTAATACATTTTTTTAATATTTTATTTTTTAAATACAAAAGAACAAATTCCCTTTTCAATACGTATTACCAAATTAATCTTTATACCAAATGATTGTTTTTTTCGACTTTATTCGTTATAATGTCAAGCGAAAGGTCGGTGAGTATTATGAAAAAGATCTTAGGTTGTATTAGAAAAGCGGATCAAGATTTTTCTTTAATTGAAGAAGGGGATAAAATTGCCGTTGGTGTTAGTGGGGGAAAAGATAGCATGGCCCTATTATATGCCCTACACCTTTATCAAAAATTTGCACCTGTTAAATTCGAATTAGTTGGCATCACTTTAAAACTTGGATTCCCCGGAATGGACTTTAACCCTGTCGTAGAATTCTGTAAAAAGCACGGAATCGAATATCACCTTGTTGATACAGAAGTCTATGAAATCCTAAAATTAAATGCTTCTTCAGACGGGAAAATTCCTTGCTCATTATGTTCAAAATTCAAAAAGGCCATCTTAATAAAAAAAGGAACCGAATTAGGATGTAATAAAATCTCAATGGCCCACCACGCCGATGACGCAGTTGAAACACTAGTCATGAATACGATGTACAACGGATTCCTATCAACATTCAAACCAAAAATGTACTTAGACCGAACCGATGTTACATTTATTCGTCCACTTGTTTATTGTTATGAAGACGATATTATTGCTGCTGCCAACCGTCATGTACCAATCGTACCAAGTACTTGTCCAATGGATAAGCACACGAGTCGTGAAGATGTTAAGCAACTATTAAAAAAATTATATGCTCAATACCCTATGGCAAAACAAAACTTATTAAATTCCTTATCAAATGGGGATCGTGTTTCACTATTTAATGATTTCAACGATAAAGAATAAGAGTCGTGGTTCCCACGACTCTTATTTTATTTTTAACTTTTTAATGCCGTCTTTCATATAAATAACGAGTTTTTGCTCTTCATAAAAAAGATATTCAACTTGCTCTAATCGATAAAACTGGTTTAGCTCTAGCTGATTCATTAACCAATCTGCATCCTTATCTAGACTCTCCAACGCCTTCAGCTTTACTTGTCCTGAAATGACTAATGGTAATGGAAAAGTTTTTGTCGGATTTTTTTTCGTATAAACCGTAAGCTTTCCATTCTTTTCGACAATTCCATACTGAACTTCCTCGGGGGCAACCACATTATCTCCCCGAAGCAGCATCATTAAATCATCAAGGTCTACCCTAATTTTTTTTAATTCATCATAATCAACGAAGCCATTTTTTATCACCATTGAAGGCTCCCCCTCAATAATATCCCGCCCACGCGGATATTTAATTTGAAACTTCGCCATTAAAATTTGTAACATAACTAGCACTAGAACTCCGCCTAATGCATCTAACCAGTACTCCTCTTCTACAATTCCGCCTGCAGCTACATTGGCGATTAATATATTAATGACAATATCAACCGTACTTAACTGATTAACTTCACGCTTACCCATAATTTTAAAACACACTAATAAAACAACGTAAAAAAGACCCGCTAATAAAATAGATAAAATAATCTTTGACATAAAAAATTCCCCCTTAAAAAGAATTTACCTTCTTTATTATGGAGGAATTTTTTTATTTATATACGTAAATTATTGAACCCCGCGGTGATAATGACCCTTCGTATAATCATCCTGATTTTTATATGACTCGAGCCATCCACGATCAAGGCTTCCTGTTTCTAGCACCTGTTGGTAGACCTTTATCGCATCTACTATCATTTCATCCGGTTCATTTGTAAACTCTAGGCGGAAATTGTGAATACCCATCTGTTGAAGTTCAGATAAAAATTCAATTAAAATCAGATGTTGCGAATTAAAAATTTCCGTAATACAATTTCCAGTTCTCAATAAAGGGAGAACCTTATTTTTACGATCTCTTAGTCCAAATGGCGTGCTCAAACACATTCGGCAAAACTCCTGTTGATTTAAAAGTTTGACCGGGCAATGTTTAGTAATCATCATAGGAATCCTTGTATATACAACCATTTCGATTGGAAGTGGCGTGTTTTTTACAAGTTGACGCATCTGTCTTTGATTGATTTCATATGAACATGTTACCTGGGAAATACCGAGCGACTTAAAAGCCTCAATACTTTGAACATTATTTGTGTTAAATGAAAAATCCGCTAAAAACGTATAATCTTTGTTTTTTAATGCCTCATACATCCCATATTCACCTAACATGATTGTCTGGATAGGTAAACTTTCAATCACATAGACTGCATATGAAATTTCTTCATCTGTCATAATCCGTGGAAGTTGAGGAATAACTGTCGCGCCATATTCATCTGCTAAATCAACGGCTCGTTTTAACGTTTTAATATCTTTATAATAAATCGTTTTAATATTTTGTGCTAACGTCACCTTCAATTGTTTAATATTTCGGACACTAACCATTAACGATGGGGTACAAGCCTGTTGATCATATGATGTGAGGATAGGCTCAACGACTGACTTTTGGCGGTCCGCATATTTTTTGACACGACGTTTTTCTAATTCTTCTAACAACTCACGTCTTATTTTATTAATGACTGAAATAGGTAACGTGATGCCTTCATCCATGGTGATATTAAGATAAGCAAAACTAAAAGGTGTACTTCCCGTTTTCCCTAATTGTTGTTTCAAACGACTTTGCGATAAAGGCGTCGTTTGAGCTTCAACAAAACATTCTTCACTTTCTACCGTTACCAAATTAGAGTCGTCATCCCAGGCCATTATTTTTAGCGGCTCCCCGTTTTTCGCACTGACCTCGCCGTAAATATTTATTTTATCAATAGATTTTTCATTTACAGCTGCCCGCTTACTTAAAGAAAAGGAAGTTGTCTTATAAACTTTCATGCCCTTCGTAACGGTAAATGGAAGTTCTAACTCCACGCCTCCTTTTTTTGCAAGAGTCACAGTCTTTCCTTTAACAAACATCTTTTGTACTTGCAGTCCTTGATCCTTTTGATTTAGACTGACAAAACGCAACCCATCGCCTACCTCAAGAGTGGATTTTAATTCAATTGTCGCGCGTTTTCCTTTGACATGGGTCACCTCTCCGATAAGAATCCCCTTATGATTAGGACGGTCCGTACTCATCAGGCTTGATCCGCGCTCACCAAAAAGATATCCTTTCGTAAACCCACGGCTAAAAATCTGATCCATATCTTCATGCATTTGCTTGGAAATTTTAATTTTGCGTGTCGCTACATACTGATCAATGGCTTCACGATATGCCTTAACAACCGTCGCGACATATTCTGGTTTCTTTAAACGCCCCTCGATTTTAAATGAGGTCACCCCTGCATCGATAAGGGCCCCAATTTCATCAATCGTTTTTAAATCTTTTGGGCTTAATAAAAAGTCTCCTACTGAAGAATCCAATGTTTCTCCTGTTGAAAGGTCTACTAATTCATACGGAAGACGGCATGTTTGGGCACATGCCCCACGATTTCCACTACGTGCTCCAATCATACTACTCATTAAACATTGTCCTGAGTAGCAAACACAAAGTGCCCCATGGACGAAAACTTCAAGGTCAATATCTACCGCCTCTTTCATCGCTTTAATTTCTTCAAGCGTGTTTTCACGTGCAACGACGACGCGATCAGCTCCGAAATGTTTCGCAAATTCGACCCCTTTAGTATTATGTAACGTCATTTGGGTACTAAAATGAAGTTCAAAATCGGGATAAAGTTGTTTCACAAGGTGTGCTACCCCAAGATCTTGAACAATAATCGCATCTACATCATTTAAATATAGAAAATGAATATATTCTTTTAACGCTTCGAGTTCTTGATCAAAAATAGTGGTATTAACTGTAACATAAACCTTAACGTTATGCAGATGACTGTATTTAATAACCTCGACTAATTCTTCATGGCTAAAGGCAGCTTCTTTTCGAGCTCCAAAAGCGGCTCCACCAACATAGATGGCATCAGCTCCATTTTTAACTGCTGCTAATAATCCTTCATGATGACCTACTGGTGCTAATAATTCAATTGTCGGCATTCGATCAGCTCCAATTTTCGTAATTTCTTTCATTGTAACATACATCTGAAAGTCGACCAATGACCAATTTTTTAGATTTTTATAAATTGGTAGTTATAATAACATAAATTTTGTAAAAATATATTAATAGGAAGTTTTTAATATTGTAATAAATACTCGCATATTATAAAATATTAGAGTTTACGCGACTAAACATGACTTAATGAGAAACTAGGTGAAGATAATGAGTAAGGAACGTGTAGAGATGCAACAGGAGGAAAAACAGCCTAAAAAGCGAAAGAAAAAGTATGGGTGTTTAAAGGGATTCTTAGTATTAATTCTCTTCCTTTTAATCATTGGTGGCGTCGTTTATGGAGCTGCCCATAAAATGTTATCGAATGTCGAGCGTGAAGAATTAACAGATTTAGACGTTTCACAGGAAATTTTAGACCTGAAAAAAGGAATGGGTGTGACGAACATCGCCTTATTCGGGGTAGACTCTCGTGAAGATGAATATAGCAATACTCGTTCAGACGCCATGATGGTCTTTTCTTTCAATAATAAAACAAACCAGGCTTATTTAACATCTGTGGTACGCGATACATTTGCCTATATCGATGAAAAACACGGATTTGAAAAAATTAACCATGCCTATGCCTACGGGGGACCATCCCTAGCTGTTTCTGCCATCAATCAAAACTTTGATTTAGATATTCAAAAATATGTAACCGTCAACTTCAATGCAGTCGAACGAATTATTAATAAATTAGGCGGTGTCGAAGTAGACGTTCAAGATTATGAACTCCAGGAATTAAACCGTGTGATTGCTGAAATGAATGTCGAAGTGAGTGGTGAAGAGGCGGCACTTATCGATGACATTGGTCTTCAAACACTTAACGGTCGTCAGGCTGTTGCCTATATGCGAATTCGTAAAGTAGGAAACGGGGATTATGAACGAATGGAGCGTCAACGACGTGTGATTGCACTTGTTGTTCAAAAAGCAGTTTCTTACAACAAAGTAAAATTAATGGGCTTAATGAAAGAATTTTTACCTTATATTCAAACTAATTTAACAACCAATGAAATTATCGCACTTGGAACTCAATTATTATTAAGCGGAGAGCGAGAAATAGAGCAGCTCCAAATTCCATCGACTGACTTAAGTTACGGCTCAATTTTATCAGACGGACTTTACTATTTAGTGCCAATGACACTAGAAAAAAACGTCGTTGAATGGCATGATAAAGTTTACGCGACTGATGAATACTCTCCAACGAGCGGACTTCTTGAAATTAATCGAAAAATTATTAATTATACTGGAATTTACTAAAATGGATCATTCGTTGAGCTGAACCTTAACCTTCTATCTCGTCATTAGAAAAGGCAATAAAATTATATCGGATAGGGCTGATTTAAATTTCTATTTAAAATCAGCCCTTTTAAATTTACTCTTTTCTTATAAGATGCTTATAAAAAAGTTTCCGAAAAAATTATAATTCTGGCTACGTTATTCTAAGAACCCAATTTTCCAGTTTCGAACCATGCAAGAGTCAAAAAAATGAAATGAATTTATCTCTTCCTATCTATTAAATAAGACCACCCAAAGATTTATTCATCAATTTTAAAAAAAGACACCATCCTAAAAGGATAGTGTCAATCTAGTACCATTTATCTTATCTTACACTTCTAATTATAAAATTTCTCCATTTGATGCGATAACTTCTTTATACCAATAATAGCTGTCTTTTTTATATCGGTTTAAACTAGCTCCCTCTTCTCCCTCTTCTCGATCAACATAAACAAATCCATAACGTTTTTGATAGCCGTTTAACCAACTTAATAAGTCAGTAAATGACCAGGTACAATAGGCGATGACCTCGCAACCCTCCGCCATAGCGACTTTAAGTTCTTCGATGTGTGCCTTTAAAAAAGCAATTCGATAAGGGTCATGTATTGATTCGTCCTCCTCTTTCTTATCGAAAGCGCCCAATCCGTTTTCAGAAATAATAATTGGTAAATTGTAGCGACTCGTAATTTCACGTAATCCATAACGTAGTCCCATAGGGTCAATTGTCCAATCCCAATCTGTAGTACTTAAATAAGGGTTAGACGGATTTTTAAATAGTCCTGGTTGGCCCGTCACTTGACCCGAACCCTTTGTCCCTGTTGTATTAAAAGTTCCATATGGAGTAACCCCGTCAAGAGGATTATATTCACACACACTTGTTTGATAATAATTAACTCCCATAAAATCAACCTTTGAAGCGGCCTCCTTTAAAATCTGTCGATCATCGTCTTCAAACTGTGGAGCAATTCCTTTTCCTTGTAAATAAGTGAATGTTGATTTGGGATATCGTCCATAGGCATACATATCCATCCACCAAAAATTCTTCATATCATCAAAATCCATTTTAGACATTGCATTCATTGGATTACAATCTAGTGAATAGCTTGGGCTATAAGCAAAGCTTGCCCCGATTTTCCCATTTGGGACCATTTTTTTAAACAATAAGACTGTCTGTGCATGGGCCATAAAAGCATGATGATTCACCTGATAAAATGTTTTTTCATCGTCAAATTTTCCTGGAGGATGCATGGCTGTTAACCATCCCAATGAGGTAAAGACATTTTGCTCATTCAAGGTAATCCAATACTTCACTTTATTTCCGAATCGATCAAATAAGATTTTGGCATAGTTAACGAAATCCTCAATAATGCGACGATTTTCAAATCCATTATATTGATCAACTAACGATTGGGGAAGATCCCAGTGAAAAATTGTAACCATAGGTTCAATGTTATATTTTAAACATTCGTCAATTAAATCTTCATAAAACTTCAAACCTATCTCGTTTACCTCTCCATTTCCCGTCGGAATCACCCGAGGCCATGAGATAGAGAAACGGTATGTTTTAAGCCCCATTTCTGCCATGAGCCTCACATCTTCCTTAAATCGGTGATAGTGATCTACCGCCACATCCCCCGTTGTTCCTTTATAGGTCTTTCCTTCAATTCTAACAAATTGATCCCAGTTAGAAAGCCCCTTTCCATCTTCTAGATACGCACCTTCCACTTGATAGGCAGCCGAAGCGCTCCCCCATAAAAAATTTTTTGGCATTTTAAAACAAGTCATTCTCATATCCCCCTCATTAAATAATAGCTAACACTTGATCATTAAATGTTACAACCTCTTTTTCCTTAGCAATGATATCCATAAATTGCTGTGTATTAGTAACAATAATCGGTGTAGTTAATTCATAGCCAGCTTCTTTAATTTTTTCTAAATCAAATTCTAAAATAACATCACCTGATTTAATTGAATCTCCTTGTTTTTTATACGGAGTAAAGTATTTTCCTTCTAGATTTACAGTATCTAAACCTACGTGAATTAATAACTCAACACCCGTTTCACTTCTTAACCCTATCGCATGATGCGTCTTGAAGAAAACGTCTATTTTTCCATCAAATGGCGCAATCACTCGGCCCTTTGTTGGGATAATCGCAATCCCATCCCCCATTACTCCACTAGAAAATGTAACATCATTCACTTGGGATAAATCAATCATATGCCCTTCTAAAGGACTCATAATGTTTACTCCCGTATTTAAAGGAAGGATAGACTCCTCGTTCGCAACTTCCTCATTATTTCCTTCAACTTGTTCCTCAAATCCAACGATATATGTAATCACAAACGTTGAAACAATCGTTACCCCTAATGTAATTAAAATATAAATCAGACTTTGAGGATTTCCCTCTTCAAGATATTGTGGGAGAGTTACAATAGCCGGTGTTGCTACTCCATAACATTTTACTTGGAAGAAACCGCCTGTTAATCCACCGATCAACCCTCCTAGGCAGGCTCCAATCATCGGTCTCTTTAGACGTAGATTTGTTCCGTATAATGCTGGCTCTGTAATTCCTGCCACTAGAGCTGAAAAGGCTGAGGAACCTGCATTTTGTTTAGTAGCAGAATTCTTAGATTTCATGGCTACAGCTAATGCAGCCGCCCCTTGAGCCATGTTTGAACAAAATTCTGCGATACAAATAAATCCTTCAAAACCTGTTGTGGCTAAAACGCCCAATTTAATTGGAGTAAAGGCATGATGCATTCCCGTCATAACAATAAATGGGAATATAGCTGCTATTAAACCAACCGCAATAAATCCTAATTTATCTTGGATGAAATAAACAAAGGCCGATAAGCCATCTCCCAAAATAGCCCCAAGTGGACCAATAACAACCATAACAATAGGTGCTATAAATAACATGACAAGCATTGGTTTTAAGAAGTTCTTTGTAATGCTTGGCGTTATTTTATCCACTAGCCGCTCAATATAAGGTAAAATTGCAACAGATAAAATAATCGGAATGACTGAATAAGCATAATTAGCATAAGTCACTGGGATTAAATTAAAGAACTTAATCGTTTCTCCTGCCTCATTTGCCCCATTTAAAAGAGCAATGAAATTAGGATGTAACAAAATCAAGGCAATACTCACTGCATAATAAGGATTAGCATCAAATCGTTTAGCCGCCGACATTCCAATTAAAACTGGCATAAAGAAGAAGGCCCCATCCCCAATCACTGATAACAATTCATACGTTTGACTTGTATTATTTAACAACCCTAACATCGGTAAAACGGTTAATAAAACTTTAATCATTGCTGCCCCAATGATAGCCGGAATAACTGGGGACATGACACTTGAGATGATATCCAAGATTTCAGAAATAATGTTTTGTTTTTTCTTCTTGATTGAACCACCTGACATGTTTTCCTTAAAATGACCTAATGTACAAATCTCCTTATACACCGATGCTACCTCATTACCAATAATAATCTGGTATTGGCCATTCTTCTTCATGAGACCGATAACTCCCTCGATTTTTTTTACTTGATCGTCATCTGCTAGATTTTCATCCTTTAAAACAAAGCGGAGCCTTGTCATACAATGAACAACCGATTCAATATTCTCCTTTCCCCCCACCTTTTCAAGAATTCCTTCTGCTAATTTTTTGCAATCCATTTTTTCTCCTCCATTCATTTAAACAAATAAAATGAAGTTTTGCCTACGTCTATAGATACATATCTATAACGTAGTTACAACCTTTTATATATAATAAGCTAGTCGACTATCTAGCATTATTACCGAATCTATATGATTGACTTCGTTCTAATTCTTTCAATGTGAATCATTAAATACAGTTGTTCCTCGAGTGATAACTCGTAATTATAGTTCTGATAGATTAATTCCTTTATTTTCACGGTGCAATGATAACTCTCCTGATACTTTTCCTTTAAAATAAAAAATAATTCGGTATCCTCATCCTCGTAAACCTTATGACTAAAAATACGCTGAGCAAAAAACTTTAAATGCGTAATAAATCGGTAATACGTACTAGATTCCTCATTAAACTCTACTTTAAAATGATATTTAATGACATTTAATACTTGCTGCATTACTTTTGTTATATTGGCAATATTTATCATATCATTATTAAGTTCGGCATTCACGATATGATACGCAATATACCCCGCTTCATCTTCCTCAAATATAACTCCCAACTCCTGTTGAATCATCGTTAAAGCCCGACGCCCAATTTCATATTCCTCAGCAAAGAGTCGTTTAATTTCCATTAATAATGGGTTTTTCACTTGAATTCCTTGATGATAACGTTCAATAGCGCCATGAATATGTTCCGTTAAACTTACATAAATAATTTCATTTAACTTTTTATTATATTCTTTCTCAAACATCGAAATAATCTTACGGGTTAATAAAATATATTCTTGTGGCAAATCCGAAACAATATTAATTAATTTATGATTAATACTTTTATCCTTACATGAAAATACTTTATAGTTTTTATTCGTAAGATTAACTTCTTGCTGCCCCTTCTTTCCAAACGCTATTCCTTTACCCATTACAATTATCTCTTCACCATTTTCATCCAGAGATATAAACGCATTATTGTTGAGTACCTTTTCAATATACATCTACTTTCCCCTCCCATTATAAAGGCATTAAAAAAAGGCAAAACCCTCCCTATAGAAGTGGGTTTTGCCTGCCTAACCAGTTACAATCCTTACGTTCATCATATCACGTAAAAATTTATTTGTAAAGCTTTACGATAGCGTTTTACAGGAAAAAAAAGTATACGTATATTTGGATTATATCCCTTATGAAAACAGGCCGTAAAGGTGCAATCAATTATATTTATAACCCTCCTTCACTTAAAATTGAATTTATCGTGTGATATATTCCTGTTCCTTTTTTATAGAGCGTTCCTTCATTTTTTTCTAAATCATTGTTGTTGCTAGTGATGATTTGATCTTGATTGATCCAAATAAAATTTTCTAACCACCAAATATTTTTTTGCTTAGTGGCGATTTTAATCGCATAATCTGGTTTTGAGCCCGGTAGCTCAACTTTCCTATTTTCTGAATGAATGAAGCCGAATATAAATTCATCCATCATTTCTTGTGAATGAATGATTTTCGGAACTTGATTTTCAGGTAAACTATTTTTTTCAATAAATAGTTCCTTTGAATGATATACACACGAAATGTTTTTTATACTCAACGCTAAACATATAAAAGCTAAAAAAGCGATAACTAAATTTTTTCATCCATGACCCCCCCCCTACTATTATTCGATATTAAGAGTTGATAAAATGACGATACCCTCTTTTTTATCTTTTTTCAAGTCATGGCCAATCACTGTGTCAAACGAAGAAAAAATTTAGCAGCGAAGATGACCTATACCTGAGAACTTCTTTCCATCAAATGAGGGACTTTTCGCTTATGCCAAAAGTCGTCACACCCCCGTAAAAAATAACGGAATCAGTCGACCAAAAATTAATGAATGTTATCAAACAAAAACTCGTAGATCGCCCCTTGGGATAGACTCTACGAGTTTTATTTTTTATAGTTAATGCGCTCAGATTAGGATTTATACGATATATTTAATCTCATAGTTAAATGGGAGATGGGCAAGCCCGAATTCAAATAACTCCTTTATTTGATCCATCGTAGCGACATCGTAACTGTTTTTACCGTAAAAGTAAGGGCCATACTTGTAAGACATTTCTTGAATATCTACTGGAAGATAGGGATCTTCAACGACTTGAAAGAGATGATTTTTAGCAACTTTCATAAAGCGATGAGCCATAATTTCAAAAGTCACTGGTTGGGAGGGATGTGCAGATTCTAAATATTCCTTTAGCCGTTTAATTAACATAAGGTAGTCCTCCTTCCAATTAGGGTAAACGAAGACAGGCGCAATAACAAACCCAACTGGATAGCCCGCCTTCATCATCTTAAAGGCGGCCATAATCCGCTCTTTCATACTTGGCGTTCCCTCCTCAAAACTAGAAATCACGGTATCCGTATTAATCGAAAAACGCACTTTCGTCCGTTCCTGATGATTTAGGCATAACAAGGAATCAACGTCTGTAAATTTAGTCGTAAAAGTAAAGAAAACATTCGGCTGCTTAGCCGTGAATTCAATCATATGGGCTAAGGCGTGCGTATACGGTTCCGTAGGAATAGGATCCGCCTCTAAAGAACCTTCAAACGTCACTGCTAACCCCTTTTGAGCGTATCTTTTTACCTTTTTCAATAAATCATTTTCATTCACGTATACCCTCACAAATGACCGGCACTGAGCTGCCCGACAATATTCACACCTTCCTACGCACCCCGATACAAAAGGAATCGCATAATCCGCAAATGGAGGGGCCGCCCTAAATTCCTGGTTTTTATACACACTAATCATGAGCACCTCATCACCAGAGGTATCCCTCCCCTTAGCAACCTTTGTTTGCCCATTCTCAATCACATCGATAGGAAGATGCCTACTTTCTAACTGTTTCTTCAGTTCCTTTGTCTGTTTATAAGACAAGGCCTCTTTTTCAATATACACATGATAAGGTTTAAACATCCGAATCCTGCTACCCGTAGCACCTTAAACTTAAAGAGCATGAGCGTGTTAAGCGGAGCAGTTCCCTCCTTTCCATTTTACTATTTTTTACGAAATTAGCCGATTTAATTCTTTGAAATAAAAAACGCTAAAGCTCCTTTAAACTCTAGCGTTTTTTACTCCAACATACAAAAAATATTTCATTTTGCTATTTCTTTACCACACTAATTAGTTTCATCGCTTGCAAACCCTTTTTCCGTCAACATCCCAGATTGTTTCAGGCGATGATAACGACGACTTAAATAAATTTGAGCGAGTGCAGCTGATGGAATCGACACAATCATTCCAAGCATGCCTAAATAATGTCCGCCAATAAGAATGGCAATCAGTACCCACACCGGATTCAGTCCAACACTATTACTCAACAATTTCGGTTGAATGACATTCGCATCGAGTTGTTGATAAATGGTCAATAAAATAAGCGTTAAGACTGCCAGTTGCCAACTTGAAAATAAAGCTAATACAAATCCTAACACCGCTCCAAGAATCGGACCGATATATGGAATAACGTTAGCAATCCCCGTCACTAATCCGACTAAAATTGCGAATGGATGATTAATAATTAATAAAATAATCGTTGAGCAAACTCCGGCTAACAAGGCCGCGATTAATTGGGCGATTAAAAATCCACCAAATACCGTATCTAAATCGACTAACAATTGCTTGCAACGTCTTAAGGTACGTGTTGAAAGTAATGCCTGTGCCCCTTTGTGAAGCGAATCAATCAACACTTCTTTATCTTTTAAAAAGTACACCGATAAAATAATCGTCGTTAGCGTACTAATCGCAAAGCCCGTCACATTCGTAATCACGCCTGTTCCAACTTGAAGGGCATGAGTTCCTAATGAACTCAAAATATTGGTCACTAAATGCGAAATTTGATCGATTTGTTGTTCTGTAATCACCGTTTGTACATACGGACCAAACTCATTCATATAGCGATTAATACTTGATTGAAGGGCTGGAAGCGACTCGAGTAATAAACGTAAATTCGTGAAGATTGGAGGAATAATGCTATTAAATAAGAAGTAAATCGCTCCAACAACGAGTAGGAATAAAATTAAAATTGAGATAACTCGTCGCGACCCCGACGATAAGTCTCGTTTAACCATCCGTTTCGTGAGCCGACTTAACGCCTGCTCAATCCATTGCATCGGACGATTTAAAATATAAGCAATCGCAAAGGCGATAATAATCGGGCGGATCAGTAAAATGAAGTTTTTTAGACTGCCCATAATCAGGTGGATATTCCGCAAGGTAAAATAAACAACGACAACGCCTACTCCAACTAAGAAATATCCTAAATACTTTTGCCAACGCTCTTTATTTCTTTTAAATTGTTGTAACATTGAAAAACCTCATTTCCTTGATTAACTCAGTACTTTCATTGTAACACCACTTCGATAAGATAGATAGTAAGAGATTAAAATAATCCCATTGAAAACGCACACCCCATTCCCTGCACTGCTTTAAAATATGCTATACTAATAAACAAGTGAAAGGAGGGGATACGATGGGAGAATTAATCATCATCCTTATTCAATTCATGGCTGTTCTTTTAATTAATGTTGCGATTATTTACACCCCCATTCGACTGTTAAAAAAACTATTACATCGATAAAAGAAGAACCCCATCATGAGGGGTTCTTCTTTTTATAATTCTAATTGATAGTAATCAGCTGATGTCACTAATGTAAATTGATGAACTTCATCATCAAAATTCTTTAAGATTTTCGTTGCTAACGGATTATCAGTTTGTTTCACGTAATCTGTTAATATGTCTTTTAAAATCTCACGATGACGGTCCTTCATCTCAAAGACTTGCACGTAAGATTGATTGAGTTTCTCGTCTAAATATTTTGCTTGGTACAAGAATAAGAGTCCACCCGTCATTCCTGCCCCCACATTTGCCTGAACAGAACCGAGTGAAACGACCACACCACCTGTCATGTATTCACACGCATGAACGCCCATTCCATGATTAAGGGCAATAGCTCCCGAATTACGAACGGCAAATCGTTCTCCTACGCGTCCTTCTAAATAACATGATCCTGAAGTTGCACCGTATAAAATTGTATTTCCTGCAATTAAATGATGATTCGTGTAGTTAGGGTCTTCAATGGATTTTTCGCGTGTCGTTTCGTCCGCTTTAATGACGATTTGACCACCACTTAATCCTTTTCCAACATAGTCATTCGCATATCCTGTGTGGATGAGTTTAACACTCTCATTCATAAATGCCCCGAAGCTTTGCCCAGCATAACCATAGGTTTGGAACGTACGAGCCGAGTCGCTCACCAATTGAACCCCCAGTGTACGAAGTTGCGTATCGATCACGTTAACCTCCGACTCATTTAAATGAACCGGTTGAAGCGCCGGATTTTCAACACGCATAGGTTGATTCACTGGCAATACTTCTAGCCAATCTAGTGTTAAATGATAAGGATTCGGCGATACTAATTCAAGTAAATCAGTACGTCCACGAAGTTCTGCTAATGAACGAACCCCTAACAAGGCCATTAATTCACGTACCTGCTGGGCCACAAATGTAAAGTAAGTTTTTAACATCGTTGGATCCTCTTTCAGACGTTGACGTAATTTTTGGTCTTGCGTCGTAATTCCCGCTGGGCATTTTCCCGTATGACACTGTTTACATCCAATGCATTCAAGCATCACCAGACACATCGTTCCAAATCCAAATTCATCTGCCCCAAGAATAGCTCCTAAAACAACATCATACCCTGATTTGATTTGTCCGTCGACCTGAATCCATGTTTCATGACGGACATCATTCTCAAGTAATGATTTATGTGTTTGGAATAGACCGTACTCCCATGGAAGTCCTGTATATTTTAACGAAGATTTAGGAGAGGCCCCTGTTCCTCCGTTAAATCCTGAAATAACAACTTTTTTCGCTCCCGCTTTGACCACGCCATTAGCGATCGTCCCCACATTCGGTAACGAAGCTAATTTAACACTAATTAGGGCACTTGGATTCGTTGTTTGTAAGTCATCAATCAATTGAGCTAAATCTTCAATCGAATAGATATCGTGATGAGGTGGCGGTGAAATTAAATCAACTCCCTGTTTCGCGTAGCGAACACGAGCAATATGTTCATCTACCTTCGATTTAGGTAAGTGTCCACCTTCTCCCGGTTTTGCCCCTTGGGCCATTTTAATTTGAATTTCTTGGGCACTTTTTAGGTAATCATAAGTCACACCAAAGCGGCCTGATGCGACTTGTTTCACTTTAGAAGCGGTTATGGTTCCAAAACGTTCAACGAGCTCTCCACCTTCTCCACTATTTGAGGCTGCCCCGAGTTCATTCATCGCGCGAGCAATCGTGCGATGAGCTTCAACCGATAATGCCCCATAAGACATGGCCGATGCTACAAAGTGCCGCACAATCTCCTCTGTCGATTGAACCTCTTCTAGTGAAAGCGGCTCTGTTGCCTTTAATGATAAACAGTCGCGTACATTGATCAAACGTCCACGCTCCGCTTCCATCACGGATTTGAAAGCCTCATAATCATTGGCCTGGATTGTTGCTTTTAGCTCTTTAATAAATGATTTGGAGTAGGCATGGTTCATGAAGACTGAGTCCATGTTTTGATATTCGTTAGCCTTGCTAATGTCCACGCCATCTTCCATCATCGCATCAAGGTCTTCGAATGTTTTACCGCCAAAAAGAGACGGTTGATTTGTAAATAAAGCAGTCACTTCTTGATCTAGACCGACCACTTCGAACACTTTCGACCCTCGATAAGAGTCCACGGTTGCAACCCCCATCTTTGCCATTAGCTTAAGAAGCGCCTGGTTACATCCTGCAATATAATTGTCATATGCTTCATCTGCAAAAAGTTTTGTTTGATGTTGGATGTATTCATAACAGAAATATGGGTAAATGACGTCCGCCCCATAAGCTAGTAACATCGCATGGTGAATAGGAAGGCGTGCATCCGCGCAACAAACGGCTAAGCGCACTTCTAATCGTTTCCCCATTTCAACTAAAACTTCGTGTGCGATGGCAGTCGCCATTAAAGAAGGAATCGTCTTTCCTTCAGCCTCCTGTTCAAGAATTAACAAACGTGAACCAGCTAACACGGCTTTTTTGACATCATGTCGCAATTGATCCACTGCCTCTTTTAACGTTGACTCGTATTCTAGGAAAATGAAACGTGGGTCGAAAGCCTCTTCCTCAGAAAGTGCCATCCACTGGTCACCGGTTAAAATTGGAGTTGAGAACTCATAAACAGGATAATCTAATCGTTCATCGTGTAAAGAAGTTACTGAGGTCACGGTCGTTGTTAATGAAAACACTGATTTTTCTCGAATTGAATCCAGTGGTGGATTCGTCACTTGGGCGAAATTTTGTTTAAAGAAATCAAAAAAGAGTTGCGGGCGCGCTTGTAACATGTTTAAGGCTGCCGTATATGGAAAAGATCCAATCGCCTCTTTTCCATTTTCAACTAATGATTTTAATTCCTGCATGTATTCCACATTTGTATAAAAATATTTCTTCGCTGTGTGTTCAAAATCTTCCGTTAAAAATTGTTCGCTATGCGTGGCAATTGGTTTAATGAGTCGTTCATTCAACCATTCACGATAAGGTTTTTGCGTGGATAATACGGCTTTAATATCTGCATCTGTCGTCACAGTTTGCTCATCTAAATCAACGCATAGAATTTCACTTGCCTGAATACGGCTAGCTACCTTAATTTCCTCAAGTGGCGTATTTAACACTCCAATTTCTGAGGCAAGAACAATTTGATTTTCTGTTTGAACATATCTAAACGGACGCAGTCCATTACGATCGAGCGTCGCAATTAATTTATGTCCATCACAAACGATAACTCCAGCTGGACCGTCCCATGCCTCTTGTTTTAACCCACAATATTCATAATAAGCCTTCAAGTCGTCACTTAGGCGCGCATCATGCTCATACGCCTTCGGTAAAAGGCGCGTCACTGCATCCTCAAGCGTAAAATTCTCATGAAGGAGCGCTTCTAACGTTCGGTCAAGATTCGCACTATCTGAATGTTTCTCGTTACAAATCGGAAAAACCTCTGGATACGCCGACAGTCCCGCTCGTGCATTCGACCAATTAATATTTCCAGAAACGGTATTAATTTCTCCATTATGCGCTAAATAACGGAAAGGTTGAGCTAAATTCCATGACGGCTTCGTATTCGTACTAAAGCGTTGATGGACAATACAGAAATTAGAAGTAAATCTTTCATCCTGCAAATCTAAATAATAGCGTGGTAATTCATCAGGACGCAATAACCCCTTGTACACAATCGTCTGTGACGAGCACGATAAAATATAGCACGTACGATCAGATAACTCTTCCTCTTTCCACTTTTGTTCAATAAAACGATGTAATTTATATAAAACTGTCTCCACTTGATTTGTCATATCAATGATAAATTGAGTGGGCACTGGCTCCGTTTGAGTCGCCGTTGGCGTCAGAAAACTCGCATCCACCGGAACGACAATTTCCTTGATAAGTTGTAGCTTTAATTCTTTAATAGTTTCATAAATATGATCTTTGGCCAATTGGCGATCATTTTCTCCTTTCGGTAAAAAGGTCATCATCACTGCAAAGTCCCCTTGAATTCCGTACCTTTTCTCATAAAACGATGTAGGAATTTGTAATAAAATTCCACATCCATCCCCTGTTCCGTCCTTTGATGTTCCACCACGATGACTAAGTGCCTTTAAGAGTGTCATCCCTTGTTCAATAATGTTGTGACTATATGTTCCGTCTAGATTGGCAATTGCTCCAATCCCACAATTCGAATGATCAAACATACACTTCCTCCTTACTCCCGTACCTGCATTTTTAGATGCTTATATTAATTATGATATGAAGTCATATTCCCGTCAACTCATGCGTCAGGTTTTCTCATACTTTTTACCTTTCTAACATAAAAATGACGCCGATTCCCGGCGTCTTTATCTTAAGTTAAATCGTAAAATGCTCATTCATCAGAGGTTCAATCTATACACAGTGATGCCTTTTGTACCTTCGCTATTGAACCTCCCTAACGATGAACCCTTTTTCATTTTAGCTCGTGCAAAGCTTTCAAGTGATACATTTAACCCCTTGATCGCCAAACAGCCCACTTAAGGGGCAACCTTATCGCGACATTCCTTTTGGTGAATTTACTTTTTTAACTTTATGTTTGAACGGCCAATGTTTTGTTAACAATAAAAGCATCTCAAACCCTAACAGAATAGTCGCCACTAAATAGAGCACCCAACAGGACTGAAACATCACTGCCGCTACTGAAACAACGTGCCCCGCTTTTGGCATGCGACTTTTTAGACAGACTTGATACGCATACGCATGTAGGCAAAAGAGGATAACATACGTCACTGTATTAAGAACAACCCCTCCCATGAATGGGGCAACAAATTCTTTCGTCATCGGTGCCAACATCAAGATGATGACGATCTGGATCAACACAAGTGCCAGTTTAAATAATCCCATTTCTCGTCTTATCACAACACCATCCCGCTTTCTAATGAATTAAGGTCTGATTGACCTTCACCTCTATTGGTAGCATATGCGAAAGCCTATGAATCGTCACTAACCGTGTCGCTTTTTATGATATAATAGGTAAAAAATTGATGTTTTTTGATGAATTGGATGTGATGCTATGAATTTAAACCATCTTGAATATTTCCGTGTACTCGCACACTTAGAGCATTATACGCAAGCAGCAAAGGAGCTGTCGATTACCCAACCTAGCTTAAGTCATGCGATTTCGATGCTCGAAAAGGAGTTAGGAACACCCCTTTTTGAAAAACAAGGGCGGAATGTTCGACTCACGCGCTATGGACGCTTTTTTCTCACTTACGTTGAACAGGCATTGGATGAAATTAAATTAGGCGAGCAAAAATTAAAAGAATTTTCCTATCAAACGGATGGCATCATCCGACTTGGCTTTGATGCCTTGCTCGAACCCACCTTCGTTCCTAAGCTCATGCAAACCTTCCTAAGCGAACAAGTCCTCACCTTCACGCTCAAACAATCCGACACACACACCTTAATAGATCATCTAAAAACAGGTGCCCATGATTTAATTATCTCTACCTCTGTTCCGCTTGATTATGAATTAGACACCACCACGCTTGCAACGTGGAAATGGCACCTTCTCATCTCTTCTACCCATCCTTTCGCTCATCGAAGTGATATTTCCTTACAAGAACTTCAGGAGCAACTGTTCATTCTTCCCCCGACTCAAACACCGGAGCACCTCGCTATCACCCAGTTATTCGTCCAGCAACACCTTCCCTTGCCTAACACCTTAGAAATTGCTCAAAAAGAGACGACTCTTGAACTGGTCGCACTCAATTATGGGGTTAGCATAGCTTTAAATCCAACGCCACTTATTCGACAAGATATCCAAGCCATTCCAATCAAAGGGACCTTACCTTTAGAAGCTTACCTCATCACATTAAAAAATCAATCCTTAACTCCCTCTGCCCGTTTATTTAAGGACTTCCTCCTTCAAACGAAAAAAAGCTGAGTTCCAACAAACTCAGCTTTTTTTATTATTTAATCTTTATTTTTTGACTCTAACTTTGCTTCGATTACATCCAATCTATGAATAATCGTATACAACTTTTGAAGTAACCCTTTCATAAATTGATAGATACCTACACAAACAAGAATTATTAGGCCATAACCCATGAGTTGACTCATGAATAATGGAAAATCCCATGCCACATAAGTTAAATACTCCATCATTCTCCTCCCCATTTTTTACTTTCTTTGATTATACATCAACTAATGAGGAGGACACCAGTCGCTTTCTGCTTTGGCATCGCTAAAAACAGTAGGTTTCGCTACTGTTTTTTTAAGTCGTTTTTCACTTTTTTTAAATATTTCGTAATTAAGTTGTAGTCATCTTCTGTAATTTCATGTTGTTCAATCATTTTTAATAACTTAACTTCAATCGATTCAACTTCGTGCTTGTTCTTCATCTTGCTTAAATCCCTCTCTCACTATGCGATATTCAATTCCTGTCACATCATGTTGATAATCATAATCATAAACCCATAAATCAATTCGGTTATCCCAGCTACAAGCCCCGCAAGCATCCAATACAATTGCTTTTTGCGTGTCTCCTGTCGGATATGTAATTTCTAGAACGGTTCCATAATAACTTGGAATTCCTCGCTCATTCAATCCAACTTCCATGACCTCATCGATATTCACTGCTACAATAGGAAGCCATTCATATTCTGAATCATAATAATGCATCACATTATCAATAACTTTTACTCCGTCGTCTTGGTAACTAAGTCCGTATCCCACACGAACCTCCCCGGCTTTCACACTATAAAATGTTTGTCGGTAATCTCTAAAGACCGGTTCTGTCTCGCTTACTCCATCCTCAGAGGCATCCGTCTGCTCTTTCGCAACGACTTGATCCTGTGTTTCATCCCCGGATTCCTCTGCTAAGGTAGCGTCTGTTGACTCTTCTACCGGCTCCTGATTTCCAACCTCATCTCCCGTATCTTGTATCTGATTTTCTTCAGTTGCTTCAGGAGGAGCGCCCTCTTCTTCATCCGAATCCATCGCAGGCTCGTCCATGTCATCATTTGTCTCATTTTCTACAGCATCAGTGGCCTCATTTTCAGGATTCACCACTGCATCTGACTGTGAGTCATTTTCTTGCCCATTTACCGTCACGACGTTCATCTCTACTTCTGAATCGGCCTCTTGTTGAACGGCCATCAAGGCCGTGCTTAATTGTTTGAGTGCCAATTCTTTTTGTTGTTGCCCCTCACTTTCAGATTCCTCGGAATTCAAGGTCGCGACCTCAGTCTTCACTTCCTGTGATTCCGATTCGGTGGGCATTTCAACTTCAGACGTTGGTTCTTTATCTAAAAGCTGTGTCCTATCTTCTTCCACCGCCGTCGTACTTTCTGGCGCTATTGGCTGTGGGAAAATAAAGCCTAGGACAACCATGAAATTTACCATTAGATTTAACATATTCCACCTCAATTTAAATGGTTTTTGCACATGTATATTATGACCAATTTTTTATTTTTTACACGTTTCTGACCTTTTTTAGTGATTGGATTCATAATTTGGATGTTAAATGCCCATACTATTGGATGGATTAGCTACAATTGACAGGGTCGATGGCTTGTCAAAGTGGTTAAAATGAAGTATAATGAGTCATGTAATCAAATTAACCTGGGGATGTTACGGATTCGACTGGGGCATTTGAGCTTAATAAGCAAGTCGTGTTAGCCCACGTTAAAAGGTCGAGGTTATAATAACCGGAAAAACAAACTTACAATTAGCTGCTTAATATAACGTAGCTGCCTACCATTCAATCGCCCATGTTGAATGACTAGGCTCACTGAAGTGGGATACGCTAGTCTGTGCCGTTTGAATAGCCTAGAAGAGATGATCAAACTCGCGGTCTGACAGGTGTGTCGCCTGACCAGTCACCCGTTAAATTTAATAGGAGACTAAACTTGTAGAAAGTTAAGTGGTCGGTGTTTTAGGACGGGGGTTCGACTCCCCCCATCTCCACCAAAAAATACACGTCCGAAATATTTATGAAGAAAAAAGAATTATCTGAGTTCAGTTAAAACTGAGTTGAGATAATTCCTTTTTTATACTCTTATACTACTTTTTGATGATTCATACCGTCCTCGATTTCTAATCGTTGATAACGAACTGAGTAAATGAGGAGGACCTGTTTGAAGTCATGAAAAAAGCCACTGAGGTTATAATGGACCTCGATGGCTTCGTTATGAATAAGGACAAATCGACCTTTTCTTACCCTATTAAATATAAATAAGTACCAAAACTTCTATCTACTGCTTGTGCAATAAATTCAACAAAATCATCCGTATTACCAGTCGTACTCGCTTTTTCTAATGCACTCATATAATCTACACGGTCAGTATTTCTAATAACAGTTAGTGGATATCCATTTCTTAGTAGAATTAAATTCATTAATAATCTCGCTGATCTGCCGTTTCCATCTATAAAAGGATGGATATAAACATATTTAAAATGGAATAATGCTGCTAATTTTACGGGATGCATTGTTTCTTTATTTTCATCATACCAATCTAATAGCTCTCTCATTTTATCTTCTACAAGAAAATATTCTGGTGGTCGATGCATACTACCACTGATTAATACATTTGCTTTTCGATAAACACCAGCATTTGAATTATCAATGCTCTTTAAAATAATATGATGAAGATCTCGAATGACTCTTTCTGATAAATCAAACTCTTTACTAACGACATCTTGTATATAATCAATAGCTTCTTTATGGTTTAAAACTTCGAGATGTTCTCTTAAACTTTTGCCTCCACCTATTGTTAGACCATCTTCTAAGATTACTTTTGTTTCAGTAATCGTTAATGTATTTCCTTCAATGGCATTTGAATTATAGGTAAATTCAACATCAAAATATTTCTTTAAATTCGTTAGAACCTCTCTACTTAAAGGACGCTTATTATCTAACAATTGTTTCTTTTCATCTAATAACGTAAACATAAAAACTCTCCTCTCTTTATAAATTCATTTATTCTATTATGGACTGTTAAAGTCATTTATTCCAATAATCTAATATCCCTGTCTAACATTAATTACTTTAAATAGCAATACTAAGACTATTATATCATAAATGTGACTATCTACTTATCATATAAAAGACTATTTACTATCCTATTCGATAGATATCTGGACGTGGATACTAACCGGAACGCCCCATCTCCACCAAAAAATACACAACGTAAACAAAAACCATTATCTGAGTTCAGAATAAATCTGAGTTGAGATAATGGTTTTTTATATTATCTATCCTTCAAGAACTTTAAAAACTTTCTTATACTTTTTAATTCCTGTTTATCGTAATCTAATAACCATCCCTCATGCAACTTCCTTTTTCCATCATTAACTTGACAGCGAAGATCCACTAGTTTATGCCAAATAATATTGGCCTCATTTCGTAATTCGGGTGAAAGATTATAGCCAAATTTTATAATCATTAACGTTTGTTGATACGCGATCCATGGGATATGATTCACATCATCGACCCCAAGCCAATCAATTATAAACATTTTTAATTCCTCATTGACCTTATCCCAAAAGGGATTAATATGTATTTTCCTAAATTCTCTTCCAATTTCTCCCCGAGGTGCGACCAAACCTTTTTTATAATCCTTTACGCTGTCATTTTCATAGACTATTTTTAATAACTCATTTATCTCTTTCTCTGTTAAAAATCTTACAAAAAATCCTTTAAATTCGTTCATTAAAATATTGGTGAATTTTTTCAGTCCACGCATAGAGAGTATAAAAGTATATTTAAGCTCATTATCAGAAAAATTATCGACTATACATTGTCCGTCTAAATCCATTTCAGAAATTGCTGATTGGCTACAATAACTAAATTCAAAATTAGAAATATTCTTTTTAAGGATACGAATAATTTCCGACTGGTTCAACGAGAAGAGTTCAGATAATAATTCTAAAGTAAATCTATTATTGCATTCACCAAATAAACTCTCCATACCACATGCCCCCCAATTTTAAGAATTTTATAATCTAATCATGTGAAATTAAACACAGTTTTTTGCAACGTTATATATTATAATTTATGATCCGACAAAGCCTAATATGAAACCTATTTGAATTTCATTACCACTCACATAATATTTCTAACTAATTATCATTTCACATCATCTAGACACATTCTCAATAACCTTTTGGGCGCTTAATCCCGTTGCTTAACGTAATATCCATAAGAGATTCCACCTAAAGCCATTTTCCGTTCAACGCTTTCATTCTACACACACCTTTCTACTTAAACATAAGCAGACAATTATCCTACATATCGCTTCACTGCCCGTAAAAAGCAAGCTAAATCTTTTTTATCTGTAATCCTTATATAGCTTATTAACGAGTCAACTCAACCTCTATTTCTAACCGTTGATTTCGAACCAGTTAAATAGAGCTGATTCAATTAAATTCATAAAAAAACACTAGTTAAACTAGTGTTTTCAACTGCGGCCAAAAGTCTCTATTACCGTTCAGGATCCAAAGGTCCTTTAAAAGGGGTCGGCAACATCTCCACTCGCATGGAAATATAATCAGGAAATGCATTCCCCTCTGTTATTTCTCCCCTCCTTCGCGTCATTCCTTTAATATTTTTCTAATACCTCGTTAAAGGCTTTACGGAAACACCCGTATAACGGAAGATGTTCATTTATAAAAAAAGTCACCGAGGCTACAATAGACCTCGATGACTTCGTTATCCATAATAATTAGAGGAATGAAACGTGGAAAGATAGATCTAAATTATATATCCTTTCCGGATAATAAATATGACCCAGTTTATTCAATTCTATCTTTAATTGAGTTTCCTTTAGTCTACTCCGTCGCTGATTAATCTAATCAGATTTAGAGAATTAAGGTAAATTTGTTTTTTTTTAACCTTACTAAAAGTCCCATCTCTTATAGACTATACCTCGTTTTTAATATCCTGTCTAATTTAACTAAAATTTATAATTCTCTACGTAACTCTCTTTCTTTTAAGTCCTTAATAATTTGAGGATACTCTTTATCAAGTTTCTATGGAATCATTAATAAAAGTTGAATTAAGGCAACGGCAATTGGTAGGATTAAATATAAAACTTTAATTGCCATAAGCGCTGTATCCGGTTGGACACTTAATGCTCCATCATACGCACCCATTGCTAAAACACCACCTACTAAGGCACTTCCTAATCCCGCTCCAAATTTTCCTCCTAAGCTTTGAGCGCTAAAAATTAACCCCTCTGTACGTACGTTTGACTTCCATTGTCCATACTCTACCGTATCTGCAATAAACGCAAATTGTACCCCCATTACACAGGCAAATCCTGCTCCGCGCAACAATGATGTCCCAATAACTAACATCGTATTAGACGGATTGATTAATAAAACTAAATAACTAATTAAAATTACTATCCATCCTAGAACATTTGTATACCTCTTTCCAATCCTTTTAACAAGTGGTACAATGCATAATAATGTTATCACCATTGGAACCATGTATGCTGAATTCAAAATAGAAGCAATATTTACATCATTTAAAATATACTCACTATAGTATGTATTAACACTTATCATTAAGACATTAAAAATGCTAGTAAATGCTCCTAATACTGTAACAATAATCCAGTATTTATTAGTAATCAACGCCTTTAAACCAACCTTAACTGGAACATCCTCACGTTTTGATGCATCTTCCCCAACAACTTCTTTCGTTCCAATAAAATTAATCACAAATAATCCAACTGCAACAGCTGTAAAAATTGCATACGCTAGTGACCAAGAATATCTTGTCCCACCCAGAGCCTGAATTAATGGCATTGTCATCGAAGCTACAATAAAATTAGCAATTTGTGCAAATACAATACGATAAATATTTAAAAGAGAGCGTTCATATTGGTCCTGTGTCATTAATGAACTTAAAGCTCCATAAGGTACATTAATTCCAGTATAAAAGGTATTGACCAAATTATAGGTTACAAAAATATAAATTAACTTTATTGTGTTATCCGATTCAGGAACTGAGAACATGGCTACCGTAGCAATAGCAAACGGAATAGCCATACGCAATAGCCATGGTCGCGCCTTCCCATGTTTCGATTTTGTCTTATCAACAATAATTCCCATAATAATATCAGTAAATCCATCAATAATACGAGAGAGCAACATAATAGTCCCTATCGATAATGCGCTTACATGAGCGACATTTGTATAATAATACATTAGCCACGCACTCATTGCCCCCCAAACTACATTACAAGCTGCGTCCCCACAACCATAAGCTACCTTAGAACTCAAGCTTAATCCGTTTGTTACTGCTTTACAATTTTTCATTTTTAAAGCTATACTCATTGAAAATCCCCCTCTACCAGATTGTTTTAACTGTATATACACTTACCTCATCGATTACATCTGTATCCGTACAAGATAACTCAAAAATCCCTTCTGTGGATTCTGTATAAAAAAGCTTTGTTCCCGCTGCTTCGCCATCATTAAGGAAAACTTCAACGACTCGACGATCAACAAAGATTTCAACGGTACGAACCTCTTTTATAGGTGCAATAAATTGAACATGACTCGATTTGACTCCATTTGTTTGAATGGATACCTCATTATTATTACATTTTAATCGAATACTACTTTTCTCATTTTTTCCAAGCAATAAATCAAAATCACTGTTTCCTTTAAATTTCAATTTACTATAGTAACAATTCCCCTTGATTTTATTGATTCTAATATTTTGTTTCGAAACTCTGCATAATTCCTTATCAATTAAAGAGTATACCTCCTTAACGGGTTTCATATATAAATGATTATTTTTCAATGAAAGCTCACGAGGTAATGCCATACTACCATAAGCACCATTTTCTTCTACCACGTGCTCCTCATAAAAATCTGAAATCCATCCAATAGCTATTCTTCTACCCGCATGTTCAAACGTTTGAACGGCATAATAATTGCTTCCAAAGTCGAACAAGCCTCTCTTTTCAACGTTTAAACGATGTCCCTCTAATTCACCTATATAATACATCGTCGGCTGAATACGACCTTGGTCATCTGTATAAAACATATACGCTGCAATGGCCACAAATTTCCCATCTAACTCAAATAAATCTGGACACTCTATTGTATATACACCTTTTTGACTTTCTAGTATTACCTCCCCCGAATATTCAAAATTTCTCATATCTTTTGATTCATACAAGACAATTGCGGGGATATTATTTAGCTGAGTTCCCAGAACCATTTTCCATTTCTCATTATGATAGAAAACTTTTGGATCACGAAAATTAAACGAGAATGGTTTTCCCGGTTTTTCAATGATAATCTCCTCTTTTCCAAAATTAATCCCATCCCTCGAGGAAACCATTGTTTGATACTGTACTGTTTCATCACAGTCCTCCGACGGTCCAAGATGGCGTGTTAAATAAAATTGAATACGATCATCTAATGCTACCGCACATCCGGAAAATGCCCCCCCTTTTAAATCTTTGGCATTTAATATTTCTTCTTGCGGAAACAAGACATACGGTAAATGTATCCAGTGCACCAAATCCCGACTGACTGCATGCCCCCAATACATATGTCCCCACTTTTGTTCATGAGGATTCGCCTGGTAGAACATATGATAGTATCCTTTATAGTAACAAAGACCATTTGGATCATTAATCCAATTTTTATATGGCCCAAAATGGTATTGTTCGCGATACGGGGTATCATACCAATCAGATAAATCATCTTGTGTAGTCAACGAATAGTTATCACTTATCTCAATAAATTTAACTCCCTTATCCAATATGTCATCACATTGACTTAAATATGCAATAGAAATATCAACATTTTCTAATATCAATTGATACTCTTGCTTTTTTATTAAAGGAAATTTTAACAAAATGTAATTATATTTTCCTGCTGTGCTTTCCTGACTTTCATTAGTTATCTTATTTAGTAATTTAATCCCACCTTGAGTTCCACTCTTACACCTAGCAAATATCTCAAGACAACAATAATTTCCTGAATAAAAATTCACTATACCCCTCCTTAATTAATGTAACATCAATGCAATAACGATTTCAAAAACGATTTCCATTAATGTGATATAAAAAGTATCAAACCGGTTCGATATTTTTATCATACATTATTTACCTTTCATTTGCAAGCGTTTTTAAACCTGAAAATGGTAAAAAAGAAGCTATCCGGTATAAGATAGCTTCTTTTTTTTATAGAGTTGTTTCCCCTTCACATAACTGTACATCTAACATTATCCTGCTACTCTTCAATTCTTTTCCTTCTATTAAATCTACAATAGTAGTTGCAGCCTTAATCGCTAACTGTTCAATAGGTTGAACAATCGAAGTTAGCCGTTTCTCACTCATAGAGGTAATATACGTTCCATCATAAGCAATAAGTTTTAATTGTTTTGGAATATTATATCCATATTCTCTAGCCTGTTGTAAACACGCCAACATAGCTAAATCTGAACCAAAAATCGCATCCACATTTGGATAACATTCAAATAGCTCTCGTGCAACTTTTAAAAAATCTTGAGAATCGAAACAATTAACATCCATTTCAACTTCAAATACGTTGATATTATTTTTCTCTAGTAACTCTTTGAAGGACTCGTGGTATTGATGAGCAGGGGTTTTTACAATTGAGGCCCCTTTAATGTGTACGACATTCTTACAATTATTATCAATTAATTTTAGTGCCGCCATTTCACCGCCTTTTTGATGATTAGAAGAAACAATCGGTATCTTTTCGTCAATATACCGGTCAATCGCTACTAATGGACGATTAACCCTCTTATAATCTTCAACATCTAGCGAATGGGCCCCCATAATAATTCCATCCATAACCTGACTTCTTAATAAATCAAGAAACTCATGTTCTACTCGATCTCTATTAGCCGTTCCACAAACCATCGTTTTGTAACCTAACTGGTATAAATGTTTCTCGGCATACCTAATAAAGGTACTAAAAAAGGGATGATTTAAACTTGGAACAATAATGCCAATAATATTAGTTTTATTTCTAGATAAATTTCGTGCTAACTCATTAGGTTTATAATCTAGCTCTCTCATCGCCTCCTCTACCTTCTCTCTCGTCTTTTGGGAAACGTAGCCCGTATTATTTAAAACAAGAGATACCGTACTTGGTGCTACATTAGCACGTTTAGCTACATCTTTAATGTTCGCCATATAACCTCCATATATTTATTATTACTAAAACTAACTCTATTTTATCACGAACTAAATAGCTATGTTTATAACATATCGAACCTAATTTGAATTTTTATTCAATTAAAAATAAATAGGGATCGAAGCTTCTAACGACTACCTATGCAATAAGTTCAATCAACTAATCCATATTACCAGTCATAATCGCCTTTCCATTACAAAAAAGCCAATTCCAGACTATCACGGTGATTCCTTGGTCTTTGTGAACAAACAGTGAATCGAAATCACCCGTCTAAATGGATTAACCCAATTCCTCCAATAGCAATCACCGTTTAACTCATTTGAAAGATAGTAGATCAACTTAAATGATGTTAATTTTTCAACTTAAATCTAGTCGATAACAAGAACTCCTATTCCTATCCTGTAGTTGCAAGGTAACTTGGAAATATTTATACCAAAAAGACAAAGATCAATCTTACGGTACTGGTTTACTTCCAATACGAGACTCATCTTTGTCTTTATTTTTCTACTCTTTATTTAAAGGCATCGTCTGTTATTCATCTCGATGAGCGTTATTCCGAGAATGATGGTTAGAAATTCCGCAAAGGGGATGGTTGCCCATACGCCATTAATACCTAGAATTTGAGGTAAAAGGATTATTCCTAGGATAATAAATAATAGCCCTCTACTCGCCGCAATGATAACTGAATTCAGGGCTTCCCCAATAAACGTAAAGTATCCAGACGTGATGATATTAAATCCATTCATAAAAAAGGCGATAGCGTATATTTTTGCCCCTTGAGCAGCCAAATCAACAATCTGTTGATCAACGCTCATAAAGAGTTTAATTAAATTTTCTCCGAATAAAAATAAAACGATAAATATTAACGTTCCAATCGCGATACCTACAACATGGGCCAACTTTAAAATTTGTTTCACCCGATCATAGCGTTCACTTCCGTGACTACAACTAACAATAGGGCCGATTCCATCGGATATTCCAAATAAAATACAAATCCCAAATTGCCCCACGTAATTAATAGCAGTGAATGCCGCCACGCCATTTTCACCCGCTATACTCATAAAAGCCATATTAAAAATATAGGCGCTAATTGCTACAGAAAGCGAAATAATTCCTTCAGAAGATCCATTATATAAAACAGGTAAAACCGTCGTTAAATCCCATTTACCCAGATGAATATTAATCAATTTTTCTTTATCAAGTAACGGTAATATGACCATTAATAACGCTGATGAATAAGAAAGCCCTGTTGCCATAGCCGCCCCCGTTATCCCTAAACCTAACTTAGCGATAAATAAATAATTTAATCCTAGATTACATAGTAGACTAACTAACATCCCTTTAAAATATAAATCGGGCCTTCCAATTAAGCGATTAGAAAATCCACACAAAAACATAATGGCCATTGGAATCGTAAAGATAGAAATTGTTTTTATATACGTACATACCAGGGGTTTTAAGAGATCGCTTGCCCCTAAAAATGTCGCAATTTTATCATTAAATCCGACTCCCATTAAAGTGATGAATCCACCGACTAAAAGAATAAGATAGAGAAAGGTTTTGAATGCATTTTGTGCCTTTTCAATATGACCTTCCCCCATCCTTAACCCTATAAAACTTTGCGTTCCGATACTCACAATCATACTCATACCTAGGATTAATTGCATAAAAGGGGCAGCAATATTTATACTCGCCATGGCGTGAGTTCCAAGAACATTTCCAACAAACATCCCATCAATGATGGTTTGCATCCCCGCAATAAGCATAGATAAAATAGCCGGTATACAAAAAGTTAAAAATACTTTAGAGACCTTTCCCTCTAATAAAAGATTATCTTGCATCATGTTTCCTCCAACTTTATTAACTAATTATGTCTAAAAGAATAAAGTATGGAGCAACTCGAGAGTCAAGCCTCTTTTTTTATTTATTCATGGATTGGGATATAAATTTTAGCAAAGTGTATCGTACTTTCATCAAGACGAACCATATTAAACGTACACTCGATGATAGGAAGCACCTCATCTTCTATCCCGTATTTACTCATCGCAGCGTTAATAAAATCTATCATATTCCCCACGGTACCTTTTCTCGAGAAAGTCATGTATCTTCCCTTCAAATGATACTTCATATAATTTTTATATTTTTCAATATCAAAACTCTCATCTTCAAAGATTTCAAACCCAATGAGGCTACTATCAACAATTAATGCTCCTTCCTCATTGTATTTTGTGATTAAAATTAAATCTTTATTTTTTACAATTTCAGCTAATGACTCGTCCCCTTTTTGACTAATAAACGGCAATGTTTTATCTATCGATTCATAGGTTGGGATTTCTGGCCATTCATCATTTTCAAAATTTCTCATCGCAATCGTTTTTTGCTTAAATCGGCTCACCTCTTTTTTTAGTTCATTTAACTGTTTAATCTTTTCTTCAATAAAAGACTCGTGATCAGAAAATAACTTGATATAATCGTCTATATTACCTTGATTTAAAATTTCCTGTAATCGCTTAAGGGGAATATCTAATTGTCTACTTAACAAAATAAATTCTAGTAACTCTAAGTCGCGAATAGTATAGTATCTATATCCATTCTCCTTTTTTAACGTAGGTTTTAATAAACCTATTTTATCGTAATATCTTAGGGTATCATGGCGCACATGATACATTTTCGTCACCTGTCCAATTGTAAATAGCAATTAACTCCCTCCTCAATCTATACTGGCACACTAGGAGGCGGTCGAACTTGTTGTGATCAATCAAACCTCTCTCGTTTCTTTATTTCACCTTTTGGGTGGATCTCAATTTACAAATAACCTTACCTACCCCATACCCAATGAAACCCTCTATCGAATAAATCACGGCGTAACCCATCATCGTTAAAAATAGGCCCCTCGTATCATCCCTCATTAAAACAAGGAGATAGAACATCGTTGCCACCACAGAAACACCCACTGGCACCCAGCCCTTAA
The DNA here is from genome assembly GCF_059728495.1 of Turicibacter sp. St.80E1. NCBI lineage: Bacteria > Bacillati > Bacillota > Erysipelotrichia > Erysipelotrichales > Turicibacteraceae > Turicibacter > Turicibacter sp. St.80E1. Next base: position 1,887,639 of record NZ_AP039386.1, read on the forward strand.
AGTGATTCATCGCACTCATAATTGATTGCATCACGATCAGCAACGGGAATAAAACAACGAGGGAAAGCGCCATCCAACCTTTAACAAAATCAAACATTCCGTTAACATTTAACGAAGACGTTGCAATCAAGGTTAAACTAGTTAACATGATGACATAAATCGTCGGAAACAACGTAATAACCCTAAACTTTTTTCTCATATAATTCCCCTTACGACAATATTTAACCTCATTATATCGTTTAACACTAAAATTGTAAATTAAAGGATATGAGCGTTAGGGAAGGAAAGACATCGGTTAATCCCAGAAGGGATAGAGAATGGTTGACATTGATTTCTATTCGATGCCCGCATCATAATGATGAGATAAAACAATGACTCCCCTTATCCAAACTGCCTCGTCTGAAACAGCCAACTAACCTTTAAAAGGGCTTCCCTAGTTAAATTGGGAAGCCTGCATCGATTTATGCAAAAAAGCCAGCGAGTTTCTTCTTAATCTCGCTGGCCTTTTTTTGTATCGATCAGGTTATTCTATTTTTAATGTTTTATATCGGTGATTTTTATTAGATCAAGTCCTCTCTATTAGATAACGACTTGAGAATGACTGAGGAATTTATGTCTTTTTAATCATAGCGCATAAATTCGTTTTCCATCCATTCGCGGTAATCGTCGAGACGCCAATCTTGATTCCCTTTTTTCGAGCGGTTAAAACGTAAGCGGTAATCTCGGCGATGAACCTTTCTTTTTTCACCTTCGACCACTAGGCCGTCTCGACTTAATGTATAGTCAACAACGCGAGCTGATAAGCAAATGACGATTGAGAATTCGTTAGCTGTTTCTGAAAAAGAGACGAGGCGTACAGCGGTAATTCGTTTCGTTTTAACATGTGGGGTCCACTTTTTTTGGCGATAGCGTTCCAGTTGTGATTGATGAAGCCTAAAAAGCTCAGGTGTTTCCATGTCTTCAACCAGACGCATATCTTTTGCCGACCAGGCTTCTTGGACGTTGATAAAAATCTCTTGAACGGTATGGACTAAGTCTCTTTCTTTAAACGTTGGATCCGCATCTCGTAGCTGCGCTAATGCAATCCGGCCTTCTTTTTTCAAATTGCTACGGTTTCTTGGACGGTCATAAAACCCTCTTGCCATTAACCCAGCGATGATAAAGAGGACGACCGGTGAAGTTTGTGAACCGTAGCGTCTCCCATAAGCCGAACTTGAAGAGGAAGAGTGATAGGTCGTTGTTCCTCCACGGCTTCCACCGCCTCCTCTACTCGAACTTCCACCTGAAAAGGAACCCCCGACGTCTGCTTGTGCAACAACTTGACAATACCCTATCATTAAGGTAATGACAATTCCAAAAACCGCCCACTTTTTTTTCATATGAAATTCCCCTCTCCCTCAACCTAGACTGACCATCGACTCATTCTTACTTTTTTATCCATTATACTCCCATGCTTTTTATATGAGCACGATTATATCACATCCCCCCTCGTTTGACTAGCACCTGGTTCCTACCCTCAATGGTTAATCCCCCCCTTCGAATACACAAAAAAGGTGTTGTCCGTTGACAACACCTTTTTCACTGATTGAATAACTATCATTTGTAAACTATATTATAATTCTTCTCCATTTGTTGCAATGACTTGTTTATACCAATCAAAGCTTTTCTTTTTCATTCGTTTCATCGTTCCTGATCCATCATCATGTTTATCAACATAAATGAATCCATAACGTTTTTTATATTCACCTGTTGTAAATGACACACAATCGATACATCCCCATGGAGTATATCCCATTAAGTCAACCCCATCTAATACAACGGCTTTTTTCATTTCTTCAATATGGGCTCTTAAATAGTCAATTCGATAATCGTCGTTAATCGATCCATCTTCTTCAACTTTATCAATCGCGCCAAATCCATTTTCAACGATAAATAATGGTTTTTGATAACGTTCGTACAGTAGATTTAAGGCATAACGTAATCCAATCGGATCAATTTGCCATCCCCAATCAGATGCTTTTACGTGAGGATTTGGAACACTTCCAGGGAATCCATCAAGCCCCGTTCCCTCTACTACATGATCAGCTTTAACAGCGTTTGTCATATAATAACTTAATCCGATATAATCGACCGTCCCATTTTTCAAAATCTCTTTATCTTCCGGCTCCATATGGATATTAAATCCTTTTCGTTGCCACTCTTTAATCGCATAAGATGGGTACTCTCCACGAACATGAACATCTGAGAATAAGTAACGATCATGCATCGATTCAACAGAGTACATCATATCTTCTGGTTTACAAGAGTAAGGGTAAAGAGGAACACAAGCCATCATACATCCAATTTTAAACTCAGGATTAATTTGATGACCCAACGTCACAACCTTTGCACTGGCCACTAATTGATGGTGAACAACTTGATACATACATTCTTCCGGATTTTCATGATGATTAAAAATAACCCCTGAACACGTGTATCCGAATAATGGGTACTTATAATTTTTTTGATTATTAATTTCATTAAACGTCATCCAATATTTTACTTTATCTTTGTAACGTTTCATCACTGTTTCACTATAGTGAACAAAGAAATCAATGACTTTACGATTCGTCCATCCACCATATTCTTTAACTAAATGATGTGGCATTTCAAAATGAGATAACGTAATGACTGGCTCAATATTATATTTTAATAATTCATCAAATAAGTCATCATAAAACTTTAATCCTTCCTCATTTGGCTCTAATTCATCACCTTTTGGGAAGATTCTCGTCCAAGCAATAGACGTTCTAAAACATTTAAATCCTAATTCTGCAAATAGTGCAATATCTTCTTTGTAATGACCGTAAAAATCAACAGCCTCATGGTTTGGATAATATTTTCCCTCTTCAATTGAATCGGTAATAACGCGATCGACTCCGTGTGCCCCTCCAGTTAGGACATCTACGATGCTCACGCCTTTACCACCTTTATTATAGCCACCTTCTACTTGATGGGCTGCAACAGCTCCACCCCATAAAAAATCTTTAGGTAATTGATTCATTTGTGTCTCTCCTTATCTATTAGCGTCATCCTTTATCGTTTATTTATCAGTTTAATTAGTTTGTTTCGTCATCAAATCCCACAATCATTGTTAATACCATTCCGAGTACAAATGAAACGACAATTGAAATGATGAATCCAATGAATGGCGTCATATGACCTGATTTAAAGAAGGCTGGAATTGTTGCAATACCCGGCATATTGTAGCTCCATGATACAGCATTGAAGGCTCCGGCAATTGCTCCACCCACAGCACCCGCGATACATCCACAGATCATTGGTTTTTTAAGTCGTAAGTTAACTCCGTAAACAACAGGTTCAGTAATTCCAAAAACGGCTGTCACAGCGGCTGGTAAAGAAACCTCTTTTAATTCTTTATTTTTAGACTTAAAGAAGACTCCAAACGCTGCCCCTGCTTGTGAAAACACAGCTGATGCTTGTAAAGCGGTAAACGTATCAAAACCAAGTGAGGCATAGTTTCCTACCGTAACAGGTGTAATTCCCCAGTGAACTCCGAAAATAACAAGTACTTGCCAAAGTCCTCCAACAATGATTCCCGCTACAATCGGACTTAAATTATATAAGTAGTTATAAGTATCTCCAATAGCTCCACCAATTGTCGCTCCAAATGGTCCAAACACTAATAAAGTAAATGGAACCATGATAGCAATCGTAAACATTGGTGTAAATAAGTTTCGAATCACGGTTGGCAATACTTTTTCAAAGAATCGTGCAACATATGCAGCTACCCATACGGCTAAAATAACTGGGATAACTGATGAAGTATAGCTTAACATTTGAATTTGAATGCCTAAGAAACTTAACTGCGTTCCATTATCGACCATGGCATTATAATCAGGCGAAATAAGTGCACACGCGATAACAATCGCAATAAATTGATTCACTTTAAACTTTTTAGCGGCTGTAACCGAAATCAATACAGGTAAAAAGGTAAAGGCTGTCCAAGAAATAAAGTTTAAAACTTGATAAGTTCCACCTTCCGTATCTATCCAGCCTAAAGCCACTAAAACGCCTAAAATTCCTTGTAAAATCCCACACGCTGCCAACGTGTATAAGAATGGGGCAAAAATACTTGAAATCACGTCAATAATACGGCTGAAAAGTCCAACTTTTTCAGTCGATGTTGAAACATTCTCTTCACTAATATCCACTAATTTTAACACTTGTTCATAAGCATCTTTCACGTGATTTCCAATCACAACTTGGAATTGTCCCCCCGCTTCTACCGTTGTAATAACTCCTTTAATCTTACCAACTGTCTCTTTATTCACATGTGAGTGATCATTTAAAATAAAACGTAATCGTGTAGCACAGTGCGTTACATTATTGATGTTCTCATTCCCACCTAGGGCAACAATTAACTCTTTTGCTGTTTGACCATAATCAATCGCCATTTTTAATATACCTCCACATCATTCTCTAACTTTGTTTCATACATATTGTAAATAATAAAGCCCTTTCTGTCATTAGTATTTCGGGCTATAAGCATATGTGACAGCGCTTTGATATTTGTGCCAAATGCGAAACAATTTGTGACAACAAAAAAGTGCATAGACACTAACTGTGTATATGCACCTACTTAATCCGTCTACCGATTGACTCTAAAATAAAGACAACAGGAACTTGTGTGGTGATATCATATTCCTTATTGTTTTTTTGACTCGTCATATAGTAAGACAAGTTATAGTGTGACATTTTAGCCAACGTTGAACTTGTACTATTCGTAATGCTTACAATCGTGCAACGTTGCTGTAAAAAATGTCTCGCTAAATTTATCGTTTGCTCTGTTTCTCCTGAAACGGATAAAACAATGGCGACTGCTCTTTCACTCACGTGTCCTATATTCGGATAAAAGGGATCATCAATCACATAACTGAACTTTCCGATATTAGAGAAATAACGAGCTCCATACTTACCTAAGATTCCAGATGTTCCAACACCAATAAAAACAATTTGTTCCGAGGCACTCACAATATCGGCAACTTGATTTATCTTTTCCTCGAATTCCCCATGATGAATGGTTTCAAAGTAATGCGTAATTTCAGAAATATCATTGAGAGGTTGTTTTTCCTTCTTCTCCTCTAAATACATTTTAAACTGTACTTTAAATTCAGCATAGCCTTCACAATCTAACTTTTTACAAAATCGCATAATGGCCGATGTTGATACATGTGTCGCATCGGCTAACTCTCTGATGGTCATAAATCGAATTTGCTGAGCATTTTGCAAGATGTAGTTGTAAATTAACATCTCGACATCCGTAAATTTTTTTATTTGTTCATGATTAAACATAAAACTTCCTCTTTATGCACTTTTATTTTTTATACTCCTGGTATCATACTAGCATATTTTGGCACGAAGTTCTATAAAAGTAAGCCTTTTTTTATAACCGTTATCATTTGTACCCTCTGCCCAATTAATTAACATAATTGGACCTAAAACATGCTTAGTCTATCGCCTCATCCTCCGCCTATTTATCTTTACTAATTAAAAAACCATTACCCACACTCGGATAATGGTTAGCCCTCATCAATTAAAAAGTAATATGGTCTGGATCTGGACCGATACGCTCCTCTTTATTGAGCGCGTTAATTTGTGCCATGTCTTCCGCTGTTAGTTCGAAATCAAAGATATCAGCATTTCCTTGAATTCGATTGGCATTAACCGATTTTGGAATCGTGACCACACCGTTTTGAATATCCCAACGTAACACAATTTGAGCAACTGTTTTATTGTATTTCTTTGCTAATTGTTGTAAGACATCAATCTCAAACACCTGTCCCTGCATTAAAGGTCCCCATGCTTCTAATTGGATTCCTTTTTCCTTACAATAGTTTGCAAGTGAAGTTTGCATCATCCGTGGATGATATTCCACTTGATTAACAGCTGGCACCACCGTAGCTACCTCTAATAAATCCTCAAGATGGTGCTCTTTAAAATTCGAAACACCAATCGCACGAATACGTCCTTGGCGGTATAATTCTTCTAGAGCGCGCCATGTTTCACGGTTTAAAGCTTTAGGCCAATGGATAAGATATAGGTCTAAATAATCCGTCTGTAATTTTTTTAATGACGTTTCAAATGCCTTTAAGGTTGATTCATATCCTTGATCACTATTCCACACTTTGCTCGTTAAAAAAATTTCTTCTCGTGGCACACCACTCTCTTTAATAGCCTGCCCGACACCCTCTTCATTTTGATACACGGCGGCCGTATCAATATGACGATATCCCATACTAAGTGCACACTTCACCGCATCAATCGTTTGCTGTCCATCTTCAACCTTGAAAGTTCCAAATCCAATGATCGGCATCTTGACACCATTATTTAATGTAATCATCTTCGCTAACACATTCTTCATCCTTCCTCAACTGATTATTTATTTCCTTATTATACCACCTTTAAAGTTAAGCAACAAATCATTTCCTATGTTATTAAGACGCTAATTATTAAACAGAGAGACCGCCTATCCTACTGAAAAATCTCCCTATAACGTCTAAAAAGAGCAAAGATTAACGTCTTTGCCCTTTTTATCACACTGTCGCTTATTTTCCTTTAACAATGGATCCTAAATCTATTGTTTTATCCATAACATTAAATTTTAGTTCATCTTTTTTATTTACTTTAACAACGCATCCCGCAATAATTGCTAAAATGGCATTAATAATAGCGAAGAACCCTCCTCCAAAAAAGGTACAATATCCCTGATACAATGAGTCCAAATCGCATTTTTTTTGTGTTCGAATTTGCCCAAACTAAGGACAGGATGTTAAAAACTAAACCTAATATGACTAACATCGATTGAAATCCTAATCCCCCATCTTCAGTTAGCTCTGCAAAGAAAAGGACAATTAAAAATGTTAACCCTGATAGAACCGCTGAAATAATTCCCAAAACGAAACTAATCATATTCTCATTTTTTTTCATCAACAAATCCCCCCAGACTTGATCCCCACTGGACACTCCATTCTATAAACGACACATTTATCATCTAAGTGGACATTACATCAAATCATATGTAAATAACTGTCCTCATATGATAAAATCGCACCTTTTTTCGATATATTCCTACCTATAACAACCATTGAAATTAGAGCGAGTCTGTTATCAATCATTATTTTTAAACCATCGATTGATTCAAATCCTTCGTTATTTTTTATTCTTATTGCTCATACAGTACACCCTTTACTTATCATACTCCTCACACATTCTAACGATTATTAAAATGTTATGACTAGGGATCAAAAGTAATCCCTTCCTCCTTTAATTTAAGATTTTATTCCTCTGAGTTAATTTTCATTACTGCAGATAGATAGTCATCGTATGATATTTTCCCAAGTGAAAAATCCAATGTTTTTATGTAAATTTTTTCGGTTTTTGTATTTTTGCGTGCGGCTAATTGCCCTACTAATTTTTCCTCATGAATGAGTGGGGTTAGGACATGTTCCTGCTTCGAAAAGGCTTGAAAATACCTTATTCCAAACTTTCTTTGAGAAATAGCATCTATATGAATCCCATCCGGGTTAGAAGTTAACCCCTTCGCCGTTACAAAATAACAATTTTCTTGATTAAACGCAAATCTCTCTAATTCTTTATTAATGAACTCATATTCCTTACAATTTTGCCCGAATCCTTGCTTGCCCAAAAAGTCTGGTAATCCTCCGATAATTAATGGGATATTTGGAGCACCGAGCTCTTCACGAAGCGTTTCTATAATTAGAAGTAATTTTTTATAGTAGACTTTATAATTTCCATTAAAACTATCGCTTTCTCCTTGATGCCAGAGAATACCAATTAATTCACTGCTTTGCATCGCAAATTTAGCCTCACTAAGTGCATGCTTAAATAATGATTGATCAATTGCCCAATCATCTAATGCGCTTCCTCCTTCAGCACACGGAATTAACCCTAACGTTTCACTTGGATTTTCATGACACCATGCCTCTGCGAATGAACCTGCTAAGCTAATCCCTGAAACCGGTCGATCAACATTGATGGGTTCAGTCATGAGTTGCCACCTTCCATTACGCAACATTTGAATTCGTTCATTATAAATAGGAGGAACATCGCTAATAAACCCTCTTCCAGCCATATTGGATTGTCCTAACATTAAAATCGATTTAATCACCTTTTCCACCTTCTCCTTTGATAAATTTAATGACAACTAGTTATGATTTACTCTCTGAAAGGAATTATTCGGCCTCCCCTAGATGAACATCTAAAAAAAATTCTTTAAGACCTTTAACTTTAAGATAATTCTCTTTTCGAACACAAGAATCTGTTTCATCAAATATAAAATCTTTTTATGCGAATCAAAGTTGAATTTCCTTTTATTAGAAGACTAGGATCCTTCTTCATCCACGTGATTCCCCTTACATAAATTTTACTTATAATCTATATAAAAATAATCTATTTTACTTATTTTCAAAATGGGATTAAACTATATCAGTAACGTTGATTAAGAGGTTTTTCATGATGAATTAAGCCTCATGTTTACAAAAAAACATCCATTTTAACGTTATCAATGGACCCTCTTTAATTTAAAAATTATTAGCAATATCCTTAAAATGTGCGTTTAATACATCAAGAATTTGGCATTATAAGAGTAGACCTTGTTTTTCGATGAGTATTTTGCTCTAAAATGGTAGAGCTTATCACTCATAAATGTAGATATATTGTATAAAATATAAATCTTAATCTTACATTCAACAAGGTAAGATTTCTTAAAACAATGTCAGATTAAATGAACGTTGATGTACTAGAAAGGGGAAATCACCGATGTGTACTGCACTATCACTAACAGCTAAAGACGGTTCTCATTTATTTGGTCGCAACATGGATATTGAGTATTCGTTCAATCAATCCGTTCTCTTAACTCCAAGACATTTTGATTATAAAAATCGTGCAACTGGAGAAGTAGAACAAACAAAATATGCGATTATCGGAATGGGAACACTAATTGATGAACATCCTTCTTATGCAGATGTTTGTAATGAGAAGGGATTAGCTGCAGCGGGATTAAATTTTCCGAAATATGCACACTGGGACGACAAATCCGTAGAGGGTAAAACAAATATTGCACCTTACGATTTACTCTTATGGGTTGCCGCTAATTTTGAAACGGTTAAAGAGGTAAAAGAAGCTTTAAAAAATGTTGTACTAGTTGGGGTCCCATTAAATGAACAAGTACCGATTTCACCACTCCATTGGATGATCTGCGATAAAACAGGTGAAAGTATTGTCGTTGAAAAAACCGTAAATGGATTAAAAGTGATGGATAATAAGGTCGGTGTTTTGACGAATGCGCCAACATTTGATTGGCACCTTACAAATTTAACACAGTATATGGGACTTACTGCTACCCAACCTCAAGATACCACATGGGGTGAACAGAATCTAAAACCATTAGGTCAAGGGCTTGGTGCCTTTGGATTACCTGGTGACTACTCTTCACCTTCACGCTTCGTAAAAGCTGCCTTCTTACGTAATCATATTGATTATGCAGATGTCAATTATTCTGGAATGAGCGAGTTTTTCCATATTTTAAATGGTGTCGCCATGGTACGTGGATCGGTTGTAACGCCTCAACATTTAAATGACATCACTTTGTATACGTCATGTATCGATCAAGAAAAAGGAATCTACTATTATAAAACTTATACGAACCATAGTATTTCCGCGATCAATATGTATCACGAAGATTTAGATGCCAAAGAAGTGAAATTGTTTACATTTAATGACGAGTTTACTGTTATGCAACAAAATTAAAGATTCTTATTTTTAAGAAACAATCTTTTTGGGAGCTACTAACTCCTTATCATTGATTAACCGATTATTTCTAGAAATTGTTTCTTAAAAATTGCCCATTTATAACGAAAACTAAATACGGAAAATGATATAGGAGGACTCTGATATGGATCAGACTGTAAAAGCTAGCAATGGTAAAAGATATTTTATCGTGTTCATTTGTATGTTAATCCAAGCATTACCATACTGTATTTCTCAAAATTTACAAAGTCAAATGCAAACACCGGTTTCTGAATCAGGGGTCGTAACTGAAGTTGGATTTACTTTATTGTATTTATCAGGAACAATCCCTGCTTTATTTAACCCATTCTTCGCTAAATTTTATGATAAATTCAAAATTAAATATATTTATGTTGCCGGGTTAATTATTGGTGGTTTAGCCTTCGCGTCATACGGTTTAGCACAAAATGCAATTATGTTTAACGCGAGTGCTTTCTGTACACAAATCGGTACAATTTTATTCACAGGATTATCATTACCAGTTATGATGGGACACTGGTTCCCAGGTGAAGGACGCGGGACTGCATTAGGAATCGCCTTAGCAGGTGGATCAATTGGTAACGTCTTCTTACAACCTATTACCGTTAATTTATTAGCGAACGTTGGATGGCGTGGAACATACATCATCTTAGGTTTAGCGATGATTGCAATTGGTGTGCCATTAGCCTTATTATTTATTAGATATCCAAAACAAGGTGAGCTTCCTGAAGAAAAAGTTTCAACTGAAACATCAGCAAAACCTGTACGTCAAAAATTTGATGGATTATCAGATAAAGAAACAAGTAAAACATCTGCTTTCTGGACATTCTGGTGTGGTTGTGCATTAATCTGTTTCGCCGTTGTAGCTGTATCAACACAGGCTATTCCAGTTTTAGCTAAAAAAGGATTTGAAGCAAGTCAATTAGGTGTTGCTGGTTCAATCTTTGGTGTTTCATGTTTAATCGGTAACGTTGCCGGTGGTAAATTATTCGATAAATTAGGATCATTCGTTCCAATGGTTTTATCAGGAATCGCTAACGTATTAGCTTTAATTATCATGGCCTTTATGCCAACCGGAAGCTTTGTTGGATTCCTTGTTCCTATCTTATCTGGATTAACTGTCTTTACAATCACATCAGCACCAGCCTTTATGCCGTCAGATGTTTTTGGACAACGTGATGGAACAATGAAGTTAGCAAAAGTCGGTATGTCATTCGCCTTAGGTAGTTCGATTTCAGCCTTATTATTTACAACCCTTTCAAATAAAATTGGATTAACTTCTGCTTGTATGTTATTCATTGCCGTTGGGGTAGTCGGTTACATCTTAAACTTAATGGGGCAAATCCAAGCTAAAAAATTATTACAAAAATAATTATTCTTTATTCAACATTCAACGACGGAGTGAAAGTATTCACTCCGTTTTTGTCTCTTTTGAAAGAAATGTTAATCCACGGGTCCTGCTGATGACGAACTTAAGAGGTTCTTTATCAAATAGTGTGGGTGAATAAAATCTATACATATAATCGGGAGGAATTAGGCTATTCTTTAGATGGTTTGATTCCTCTTCTTTTTTTGTTCAAAAGTGTATTTATGAATAATCAAAATTCTTGCTTTGAAATGGTAGAAACTACGGTATCCAAAAGCGATTCGCTTAATGACTTTGATATTGTTGTTAATTCCTTCAAGTACTCCATTTGTATAAGGAGTTTCGATAGTATTTTTGACATAATCTTGATAATGAGTGAGTGTTTTTAAAGCTGTTTTCATTTCGTGTGAAAGCAGGTCAGAGGGGTGTTGAATGGCATGATGAAATATTTCAAGGTTACGAAGTTTAATAGCCTGTTGGACAGTTTGGTAGAAATCATAAGTCTCCTTTAGTTCAGGGTCTAGGGCTAATAAAAAGTCAATAATTTCTTGTTGAGAGATCATCTTTTTGAAGCAGTTGGAATAGAAGTAATGAGTGGCATTAAGATCTTCTTGGGCTTTTAAGAGAAGTCGCCAATAATGTTTGAATTTATTATAAAACTCTTTATTTTGATTCATGAAACGAATGCGTGTTTTATTAAGAGCACGAGAGACTAGTTGAACGATATGAAATTTATCTAAAACAATCTTAGCCTTAGGGAATACCTCTTTAATGAGTGTCATATAAGGGGCGTACATGTCAATGACGACGTGGGTTACACCTTCACGAGCTGCTTTAGAAAATCGCATAAAATAAGTCCTTAGTGTACTTAAGCGACGGTCTTCAACGATATCAATTAGCTTTCCATTGGACGCATCACAAAAAATGAAGGACATTGCTCCGTTCCCTACCAATGGAGGATACATGCTTCGCATGGCAGGTGACCCTCGGCCGATTTAACCGACTTAAACTCGTCAAAACAAAGAACTTTTGGGAGAGAATTAAAGGGAAGCGGCTGTTCTTCATAGGAAGAATGAATGACGCGGTTAACGGTTGAATGAGAAACGTTAAGCTCACGTGCAATATCTGTTTCGGATTTCTTATGACTAGCTTCTAAAAAGATGGCTTGTTTTACGGGAGTGGAAATAAAACAATTAGGGTTAACAAGAGATGTTTCTAGGGTAAATGTTCGGTCACAATGACGGCATTTATAACGTTGTTTTTTAAGTCTAGATAAGCATCAAATCCGGAAATTTTGACTAGCTTAATACGTGAAGTTTTGAAGCCGTGTTTAATGATATTTGAGTCAAAAGAATGACCACAGTGGTAGCAATGAGTCGGTTGAAAAGAAAGAGTCCCTAAAATAAGTTTAGAACGAACATTCTTAATCTGAGTTTCCTGGATACAATTTTCTGAAAAAGTAATATTTTTATCTTTTAAATCAAGTAAAGTTGAGATACAATTAGTATGAGACATAAAACCAATCCTTTCGTGTTGTTTTAGCCGATTACATTGTATAGGATTTTGGGGACTATGTCTCTTTTTTTTGTCTCAATATTTATGGCAATCAAAAAGGTGTGAGTAATCCCACCCACACCAAAAATTATAGAACCACTTAAGATTCCTCTTAGGCAGCTCAGCACCTTCCCCCCACGAAACATTCAATTATCTTATAAAGATCCCTTCCTAAAAAGTAAAGACTTATAAAAAGAAGCCATTAAGCATAATCCCTTAATGGCTTCTTTTTATAATGAAAATCCCATCCTCTACTCGTCTAAAATAAGCATTTTAGCGGGATAGTACCCCATTTAATCAGTTATTAATAACCCACTTTTTCAAAATTTATTAACTACTTCGCGTCCTTCAACGAACGCTAAATAACAATTGAGTTCCTCATCAAAAATAACAATGTCTGCATCTTTTGATACATCCAGACTTCCCTTTTGATGATGGATACCGATGGATGTCGCTGGATTTAAAGAAGCCATATGAATCGCCTCCCACAACGTGACGTCTGTATACTTATAAAAATTATAGACGGCCTGATTTAAGGTCAACACACTTCCAGCTAAATTTCCACTAGCAAGTCGGGCGGCTCCGTCTTTAACAAACACGGCTTGCCCACCTAAATCGTACGTTCCATCTTTCATACATCCGGCGCGCATACTATCTGTGATCAACACAATTTTCTCTTTTCCCTTATTCGCCAACACAAACGGGAATAAATCTTTATGAATATGAATCGTATCCGCAATTAATTCTGTAAAAACATCACTACTTAATGCAGCCCCAACCACGCCAGGCTCCCGATGATTAAGTGGCGTCATTGCATTAAATAAGTGCGTGACATGACTACATCCGCAGGCAAAGGCCTCTTTAGCTTGTTGATAGGTGGCATTCGTATGGCCAATAGATAAGGTTATCTCTGTTCTTTCCTTCACCGCTTTGGTAAACGCGTAACTTTCATCCAACTCTGGTGCATAGGAAACCAATTTAATAACATCGGTATATGGTTCTATAAATAAAAAATTTGGTTTTACAATATATTGACTCGACTGCGCCCCCTTATACAACTCATTAATGAACGGTCCCTCCATATGGGCACCCAAAACTTTAGCCCCAACTAATGACCGTCTCATACATTCCCGAATGACGCTTAAAGCTCCATAAATATCTTCTTGGCTCATGGTCATCGTTGTCGGTAAGAAAGCCGTCACCCCATTTTGAGCAATTCCTTGACTAATGGTCTCGATGGCCTCAACCGATTGATCCATCGTATCAGCACCACAACTTCCATGCACGTGTACATCAATTAATCCTGGAGACACATACATGCCACGGGCATCGATGACTTCACAATCTTCGGGAACCTCTACTTGAATCGATCTAATCACTTCGTCAAATACAAGCACCTGATTTTCAAGAATACCTTGGGGCATTATGATTTTCCCATTCTTAATTGCCTTCATTCTCACACCTCTATCCCTTAAATTCAAATTGCCCAACGCTCCCTATCTTATTACTGTCTGGCGATTTTACAAACGAATTGGATTAAATTTTTTGTAAGCTAACAAAGAAAGTAACGACTATAAGTCTCACACTGACAATGCCCCGTTGAAGTAACTACTAGAAAACGGTATCACCAATTTCACCCCTCACCCTAATGAGAGGCTGCTACTCTTTAGTTTACCACAAACGCTAGAGAAAGTTACCCCTATCAACCGACATTAATGATTCTGATCACAACCGCATCCTAAATAAATACGGTATGAGACCCTTTATGAACTCATACCGTATCCATTTGATATTTATGAACGATCCTTCCTCTTTTTTCTCTTAATTAGGAAGTGTTAAAAAGAATCGCGATGCTTTTGAATCAGATTAACAACAAGGGTTGTTTTCTTAGTTGCGACCTCTTTTACGTCTCGTACAAATTTTAATCAGTGAAATAAAGATAACCCAAATTTCTAAGCGCCCAAACAGCATCCCCACTATTTCCGTCCACAATAAAAGTGGATGAAGATCAGGAGCAGTTATTCCAATCGAAAGACCGACCGTTCCTAATGACGACGCAAACTCAAATAACGACTCCTGAAGAGGATAACCCATCACTAAAAATATAAACGTCCCAATTCCTAGCAAGACCATATAAATAAAAGCATAATTTGAGGCCTCTTTGAAGTCATCATTCGTTAAATAAACTTTTCCCTCGGGCTTTAATACAAAGGGTTCCTTAATAAAATGTTCAGGTTTAAATTGAAGATACACGTTCCAAATACTCTGTTTGACTAATAAAAGGAAACGATAGAGCTTAATCCCACCTGATGTTGAACCGGCTCATCCCCCGATAATCATCAAAACAATCATGATAAACAATGCGGACGAAGTGAATGTTGTGTAACTTGTTGTCGCATATCCCGTTGTAGACAACGCTGAAATAACTTGGAAAATAGCCACTCGGAACGAGTCACCTAATGACCCCAATACCGTTCCGGCTAATGAAACTGTCAAAAGTGCCACCCCAATTCCAATCAAAAGCGCCATAAACTTAATTTCACCTAGTTTAAAAAACGATTTTAATCTTCCCCTAAGCAGCAGAAGATGGGCAGCAAAATTCGTTGTTCCTAATAACATCAGAACAATGGTAATCACCTCGATTGCCACAGAATCATAGGCCTCAATGCTTAATGTTTTAACGGAGAAACCACCTGTAGAAAGGGCACCAATTGAATGGTTAATCGCGTCAAATAACGGCATCCCAAATAGGGTGTAGAGTAGCACGCCAATAATAATATAGCCAAAATAAATTCCTAAAATAAGGCGTGAAGATTTAATCAAGTTAGGAAGCAAATAGTCATTATGCCCCTCTGATTGATAAAGTTGCAATCCAAATGTACTCGAAAGGGCCGACAGTAACACTAGAACGATTCCTACCCCTCCAAAAAATTGAGTAACACTTCGATGAATTAAAAAAATGTGCGCCGTTTGTTCCGTATTAACAACCGATAATCCCGTCGTCGTCCAACCACTTACCGATTCAAAAATGGCTTGTGTTACATTTAATTGATGAGAGAAAACAAATGGCATGGCCGAAAATATAATCGCGAGGATCCAAGCCCCTACCACAATCACCGCATCATCCCCCACCGAGAGTCGTTGTGATCGCTCAAAAGGAAGTACCTTCGTTAATCCCCCTCCTAATAAGATAGCGATAAGGGCAGGAATAATGAAATCCTTGCAATAAATCACCTCTTGCGGATAAAAGGGGAGCACCAATAAAGGAATGAATAAAATGAGGCCAATAATCATCATAAAGCGTGATAAATAAGCCATGACTAAATATTTTTGTTTAACGCGTTTCATAGGAATCACCTACTAACTGTCCGATAAATGATTGAGGTTGAGTGCTTGTTGATAAAATGATAAGTTTATCACCCGATAAAATAAATGTATCTCCTTTTGGAATTAAGGCCTGATTATTTCGAATGATGCAACTAATAATCATTTCTTCAGAAATATCAATGTCTTTAATCTGTTGATTTACAATTGGATCCTGCTCCTTCACCAGCAACTCCATTAAATGAATATGGCCCGATTCCATCACCGTTAAATGAGATAAATCATTAATCGTCGCAAGTTGTTCAATCATATTTGACACCACGTAAGTCGCACTAATCGCCGAATCAATCCCTAATTTTTTAAACACGTCAACATTTTTAGGATTGTTGACGGTCGCAAAAGCTCTCTTTATCCCATAAACTTTCTTCGCTAATTGACAAATGACAAAATTCGCACAATCTTTCGGTGTTAATGCAATGACGATATCTTGATTTTCAATCTCGGCTTCTTCTAATATATAACGTTTTGTTCCATCCCCACAAATAATCGTCGTGTCGTATTTACGGGCTAATTGTCTACAATATTCCTCATCATCGTGTATTAACGTCACGCTATTTTTTTTATCAAGTAATGAATTCATTAAGAAATCGGCTTTCCCGCGTCCTCCAACAATTAAAACCTTCATTAGAAATTTCCTCCTTCACGTCGCGTCATCAATTTATCAAACTCCTGCATAGTTAATCGAGTAGGACGAATTATTTTAACTTCTAAATCTTGATACAACACCTGTTTATCTACATCATATAGTCGTGAGACAACGTCTTCGACATGAAAAATCTCCTTTGCAATTCGAGCAATCATAATATTAGCATTGTCATCTTCCGTTGCAGCAACGACTAATGAGGCTTGTTCAATTCCTGCCTGGATTAACGCATTAATATCCGTTGCGTCTTTTACTAGTTTATATCCACTAAATCCGCAATGAAGTTTACGAAAAGAAGCAGCGTTTGAATCAATAACAACAACATTACATCCCTGTTGGGAAAAAGCAGCGGCGATCGTTGCCCCAAACTGGCTACAACCCGCAATAATTATATAATTCTTTTTTTTCGAATTCATCTCACAAACATCCTTTCAGATTTAAATAAATACTCTATTTTGTTCCCATCAACTTTTATCCAAAATCAATCACTTCTAATGTTCTTTCGTTTGAATAAGACACCAAACGATTGAGGTTATTCATCGCTGGTAAAAATGAAGCATCCAGCGAGCTCGACGCCAGATAAAGTTTGCGTGCATGAGAATACTCACCTTTCATTTCATAATAGATCCCTAATAAGTTATATACCGTTGCAGATGTATCATTGACTACCATCGCCTCATGAATCATTGCAAGCGCTTGGGGATATTGATAACTTTTTAAATACTTAATCGAATTTGAGATACACTCTTCAAAGTGAGTCTCACTAATTAGTTGCCCCATCATCTTCACCTCGTCTTAACTAATGGCATCTCCTAGTTTAACAAAATTAGTATAAAGATTGTATTAAGATAACTGCCTCTCTTATAAGAGTCTCATAAAGATATTTCCTGTTATTTAACGCAAAAAAGGAGCTATCAACTCAAAGTGATAACTCCTTTTTATTCATCCACTAAACGATAACCAACCCCAACTTCCGTAATGATATAGCGCGGATGCGTCGGCTCTAGTTCAATTTTTCTTCTGATATTTGCCATGAATACGCGTAAAGACTGTGTTTCATTCTCGCCATAGCCACCCCATATCTCATGAATCATAAATCGATGAGTTAATACGCGGCCAGCATGCTTCGCCATTAATTCAATCAGTTTAAATTCAATCGGGGTTAAATGGACCTCTTCCTCACGAATCACCACTTTGCGTTTATCAAAGTCGATTAACAAATCTCCCACTTTAAAAGAAGTGGCTTCCTCATGCATTTGAGCCATCTGACCTAATGCGTGAACTTGTTTTAATTGGCGTAAAGCAACACGAACACGGGCTAATAATTCTGAAACATTAAACGGCTCTGTTAAATAATCATCTGCCCCTGTATCTAATGCTTCAACTTTAATTCGTTCATGTCCATGTGCCGAAACGACAATAATCTTCGCATGAGTGAGCGGACGAATCTTTTCAATAATTTCAAGCCCATCCATATCCGGTAGTCCTAAATCTAAAATGATGACATCAGGATTACTTGAAAAGACTAAGGCCAATGCGCCTTGACCCGTTGTTGTTTCAATACATTTATATCCCTGTGCCTCCATCGACACCTTCACAAACTTAGCAATTGATTTATCATCTTCTACGATTAAAATCAACGGCTTAATCTCCATCATCATCACTTCCATTCTTAATCATCGATTAGAGCTCGTCTTCTCCCCTTAAATTCATACGAGGGGGACTTATTCGACACCAATCTCTTTATTTTATTCTAACGCCTCATCCTAACGTCCACTTTCCAAAACTAAACCTTAAGGGCTTATTCATACGATCGATATTCAAATCGTTAGCTCCGACTTAAATGACGAACCTCTTTATGTTTTTACCTTTAGTTTATCAAATCTGGTATAAAGATTGTATTAAATAACTTATTCCTAGCATAAAGAAAGTGTAAAGATTTTATCCTTCTACGCTCGATAGTGCCCCATTCTCATAATCCATTGGAATCAAAAATTCAAACGTACATCCATTAAGCACATTATTAAAGACCGTTATTGTCCCATGATGGGCTTGCACAATTGATTTACAAATCGTAAGACCTAAGCCAATTCCTTTTTTATGCGATACTCCCCCTTGCCCTTTTGTATAAAATCGATCAAAAATAAACGGTAAATCTTCTTCTGAAATTCCCCTTCCTTCATCAATTACTTGAAAACAGACATCCTTTCCAACTGGGTAAGCTCTAACAGTAATAACTTGATTCTCTTTTGAAAAATGGACGGCATTATCGAGTAAGTTGACAAGAACCGTTTCAATTAATACGGCATCAACATTTAGGAAAACCATCTCTTCTTCAATATCGACCACAATCTTAACCTGCGGATGGAAGCGTTGAATTCGTGTAACTGCCTCGGTAATCAATTCCTCTAATAATTCCGGATGTTTATCTAATTCTAATCTTCCCTCGTCAATCTTTGTCATACTTAAAATATTTTCAATCGACCGTTGAAGCCAAGTGGTCTCATCATAAATATTATTTAACAACTCTAAGCGAATTTCCTCGGTAATGATGTGATTGTTTTGAATAAGAGTTGAAGTAGACCCTAAAATACTCGTCAGCGGTGTTTTTAAATCGTGTGAAATTGAACGAAGTAAGTTTCCTCTTAAGCGCTCGCGTTCGGCCTCTAAATTAGCCTGTTTATGTTGCTCGTATAATCGTTCTCTTTCAAGAGCAAAAGCGATTTGAGTTGACAAGGATTGAAGTAATGTCATTTCATTTTCATCAAGTTTATCCTTATTTATAAGTGAAATCGCAATCACACCGAGTGTATCATTTTTTCCCAGAATCGGATAGTAGTAAATTTGTAAGTTTGGATCTAACCCATCATGATCGGAGGAAATTACCTTTGCCATTTCTTCGGTAGAGAGACTCTTTAAAAACAAGGAAGCCTCTTCTTTCAATGAATAACTATAATTTTGAAGCGGTAATAATTGATGATTTTCATCACATCGAGAAATCGCCACATCTCTTTTTAAAATACGAGCTAAATTTTTCACGCTTTCATTTACAATTGGTTCCTGACCCTGAACGAGTAATAAGTGTTTATTACTTTCATATAAAAATTTCATTCGATTTTCTCTTACCTTTGCCACCGCTGCAATCCGTTTAATACGATTGGTAAGTATACTGGCCATAAGGGTCACCATCAACATAATGAAAAAAGTAATGAGGTAATCCGCATCATAAACATTAAACGAATACCGTGGTTCAATAAAAAAGAAATTAAAACAGGGCACGACGATCAGGGAAGAAATAAAACTATAGATAAAAAAATCGGTAAATTGCGCTGTCAATAAAACAGATAAGGTAAAAACAAGAATAATATTCGCCTCATTAAATCCAAGATAATCAAACAGAAACGAAAGAACTAAACCGATTAAGAAAATAAAAATCATTTTTATACTATTTTTAATAACAGATAACCTTTTCAACAAAATTCCTTCTTTCTACATATAGGGCGAAAAAGATTTTATCTAGGAGGAATAATTTCTAATTGTGTTCGTGTAACTTAGGAAATCACCCTAGCACACGGATTGATACTCGCCAAACTACCGCCTCAACGCATCGTGATGAACGAGGCTTGGACCACCCGATTCAAACCAGTGATTGTTCTTTTGAAAAGGATACGAGAAAAAAACTAGTGTCAAATGGTCACCTCATCAACAGGCGCCTTCGATGAAAATCAATCCTAGTATCGACAAATCCCCCTATTTTAATTCTATTCTTTCCCTTTTTCAATCCATTCATTTAACCCAATAAGGCTAATTTTATTTTCCCAATCTCTTTTAATAACTCAACCTCTAAAACAACTTTGTCACCTTCATCAATGATGACCATCTCTCGATTTAAAGCCCCTACCACAAAGGGTAATCCTAAATGGCGAATCAACAATAGACAGGACTCTTCCCTATTTAAGCGTTGATAATGCTTATCTAAAAATTGCCAAAGCAACTTCCCCTCATCAAACGTAAGATTCCCGCTAACGACTTGGTGATCGACAATCTTCACCATTAACACCTGTTTCAAGTCTGATAGATCGGCGCTCCCCTCTAACATTCGTTCAAACAATGCCACCCCCTGCAACGTAATAATCTGTTTATCAAGTAATCGTTCTAGTTCTAGAGAAATTTCTTCATCTTTTGGTGAAAAGACATCGGACAATTCATCAAGCGAGACTTGGTCCTTTAACTCGATAATCTTACTGATTCTCTCGAGCACCTGTTCACGGGGAAAAAAGGTTTCCTGCCCAGTTGAAACGGACTTTTTAATAAACCATTCCTCCGGAATAAGTTTTTTACGCTTCCATCGATAAAGTTGTCCATATGAGATATTCATCGTCTGTAATAACTCTTTTTTTGAGATTAATGCTGTTTCCACTTTTATCACCTAACTTCTAACAGATTGTGAAACCGAAATGGTTTTGGATGGACTGGCTACTAGCGTCCGATATTCTAACCGGTCAATCGTAGAATGATCCCCTAGTTTAATCACATCTCCGCGGACGACCTTCGCTCGAATACATCTTAAATTTAACTGGTCACCCTCAATTTCTTCTGCGACCATAAGGGCCCGTTGATTAGATTTAAAGGCGGCTTTTTTGATGGTTAAATTCGTAGCCCCAATACTGTGACACTGACAAATAGTAGCAACTTCTATCACAACATTTTCACCATTTACGAGTGCAGCCTGACACACACCACCTTTGAAGATTAACTCCTCTCCTTCAATATCACCTTCAAGTTGTAATACCCCTTTAGATAATAGCGTCTCCGTCTGTAATCGGCCCCTTCCAGTTATACTTCCGTAACTTTTTATTTTTCGCCCTTTTAAGCGCTCATTTATTTGAATATAGCCCATATTTTTTAGCTTCTCAATAACCGCATCTTTCGATAATTGAACCATTCCATAAACACTTAATCGGTTCATGGTGACCTCCTGTTCAAAGGTAGCAGTCCCATAAACACTCATTTTCTTCGCTTTCACCTGTCCATTAAACAGTGCCTCACCTAAAATTTTAATTTCTTCTGCTTCCACCTTTCCATTAAATATTGCCGTGCCGTAAACTTTAATGGAATCAGCTACAACGTCAGTCTGAATCGTTCCGTCACCAAACACGCGTACCTTCGACACTTCTCCACCCGAAACGGATCCATCCCCATAAATCATTATTTTTCTAGCCATTTCCGGTTCTCCTTTCTAAATTTGTTTAATGGTTTTAACAACTGAACCAGGGGCAATTTCTAATTGTTCTTTATACTCAATCGTATCGATGTGACATCCCGGCCCTACAAACACACGATCGCCGTAAACCTGTTTGACTTGTGCATATTCTAAATGAATGTCCTCTCCCTCGATTAATTCACCACTTATTAACCCCGTTCGCTTTTTAAGAGAAAACCACTTATTTTGTGATAACCGTGTACTTTCTAATGAGCGTGTCATCCGAATAGTGGTTGCCGTGATGACCTCAAAAAAAGAATCCTCAACAAACAAGAGCTCTAAATGATTCGCCTCAAGTGATTCTTTTAATTTGGCTTTCCCTTCAATCACGGCCTGTTCGAACTTAAGGGATTGATCGACATGTAAATAGCCAAACACATTTAAAGTAAGTGCCTTCATCTCACCTACTACTTTACATAATCCAGAAACATGAATCTCTTTCGCTTTAAGAGATTTAGACTTTAAGGTTCCTTCAATGACGAGCTGCTGCTCACACTCAACCTCTTTTGAAAAACCAACACCTGAGACCGTAAACTGCTGACATTTAATAGGTCCGGTGAAACGACCGATCCCTTCAATACTCACATCGCCAAATGTTCCTCCACCACTTTGACCTATTCCGTTTATCTCTAAATTAAACATCGCTTCTCCTCCTGCATCGTTGCTTGTTTTACTGTTGAGGTTGAATCAACCACTAACGTCCCACTGTATTCAATCGCCTCAATTTCACAGTGCGGTCCAATCACGATATCCTGACCACGAATTTTTTTTATTCTCGCATTTTCAACATAAACAGAATCCGCTTCAATTAAGTTCCCTTTGACGACGGTTGTGCCTGAAAATAAATGACACAGTGTTGAAAGTCGTGATAGTAATCCATGTTTCGGTTCTAACTCACAAATTTTAACGTCGCTCGCTCCGAGTTCATTAAATGAAGATCCAGACGTTGATGAAATCTCAACCTTTTCTGAATTAATCATGTCCTTACAATCTATCCGTCCTTTCACTTTTAAGACTTCGGATTCAACCGAATCGGCCGTCATCATTCCTCGAATCTCTAACACATGTGCACACAGTTCCCCTGTTATCGTTACCATCCCAGATATCTCTGCGTTTTCTACCTTTAAACTGTTCGCACTTAATTTTCCTGAAAGCTTTAATATCCCAACTTCAAGTTCCTGTAAGGCAGTCAAAAGGCCAGAAATTGTTAACTCACGGATATTCATCCGACTCTCACCTTTTACCTTCCCACTTACTACAAACTTTTCCTGACAACTGACGTTCTTCTTCGCTGTTAACAAACCACTTACCTTTGCCTCATGTACCTCTAGGTGATGATTGAACGTTGCTTGGCCACTTACTTCTAATTGTGACACAGTTACACCTTCATCAAACATTCCTAGCCCACTTACTTTCAAAAGCTCAGCAGTCAACGCTCCTTGAATAGATCCATATCCCGAAAGACGGACCTCTTTATAACTTCCACCTAACACCTGCTCTTTTCCACTAATAGATAAACAATCGTTACGACGCATTTTTCTCAACACCTTTCCCTATCGACAGTGTTACACTCTACTTTTAATATAACATAACAATGTTACGTTGTCACGCGTTAATAAAACATTGTTTCGCAAAAAGTTAAACAAACAAAACAGTGTGTACTAAAATAAGAATACCTGTCCTCTTCCTAAAACAGGCCTCATAGCTTAAATTAATGGTTACTTAAAAGTATCCAACCCGTCATAAAAAGAGGTGCCCTAGTTCGGACACCTCTTTTTAAATGCTTTGAGCATCATTCCCTCTATTCCTCATTGATTCGACTAAACATTTAACTTGCTCACTCTACCGATTTAAGCGTAAATACTTTGAATTCTTCTAAGCTAATCGGCGGTGAATACAAATAACCTTGAATATAGACAACACCTGGATATAATTCTTGCAAAACTTCGAGTTGTTTAGGATACTCTAACCCTTCCATCACCATTCTTTTTTGATAATATTCAATCACTTTTCCTATAAATAAGACGGATGCCTGGCGAATAAAAGAGGTTTGGATTTCATCGATAAAATGTTTATCTAGCTTAATAATGTCATAATCAATTTTATCGAGCATATCTAAATTCGCATACTCGACACCGAAATCATCGATCGCCACTTTAACCCCAAGCGATCTTAATTCACGAATCACCTGATTCGTCAAGCTTTGATTCTCAAGGTGATACTTTTCGATAATCTCAAAACAAAGTTTAATTTCAGTTAAATCCACATGAGCTAAAATCTCCTTTACCTGTTCAATAAATGAAGGGCTAGCTAGCTCTTTAAAGGAAACATTTAAAGAAATATAAAATTCGTCATCAAGATGTTGATTATGCGCTTTAATTTCTGGATAATCTTGAATCACCCGTTGTAAAACCCACAGCGTGATGCGTTCCATTAATCCAAGTTCCTCAACCGTCTCTAGAAAATGAAACGGTGATAAAATGTTATCGTTGTCTTTCATCCTTAATAACGCCTCACATGCCATCACTTTATGTTGATCTGGATTAACGATCGGTTGGTAATAAAGAATAAATTCATCATGAGCTAACTTATGGATAAATCGATACTTTTGTTTTCGCTTTTCCCAAACCGCTAAGAGACGATGAGAAAAAAAGGTTGCCACCGCCATTAAAATGAAGACTAGTCCAATCACTGAAGCCTCCATCTGTCGTTGATACTCACTAAACTCCAACTGATTCGTTGTAGGTGTTGCCAAAACAGACTGATGCGGCATCACTAATCCACCTAAAAGTATAAATCGTAACCCGAAATAATCCAAAATACTTTTCCTCAGATGAGATGATTCACCTAATGTTTCTGTTGCTAAGATTTTCTTCGTCGTAAAATTACTGCCCAAAACTTTATTAATCATCTTATCCTCCAACTACTAATTTAGCCGGTTGTACCATTTTCTCCTGACTTCCAAGGTACCCACATTCACGAAAGCCACTCATCGAATCTAAATCAGAATATTTTCTTCTTTCTAGTGTATCAGACTCTTGTGCATTCGACATCAATTATTTTTAATTAAATTTTTTAAAACTCCCCTTTTATCTAGGCAAATCGTGTTTTCGGTATTAGTTGAGTTGCTTCGTGATAAGTGTAATCACTAATTTGAGATGTTGGTGAATAATTCTAAATTTAGGGTTCCCATCGTTCATTAACACGTAATTATTCATCTTTAGTAAGAGCTTGAGTAAAAGAGGATGGATTTCACGTAAAAAACAATGAACGTGATGTTGAATGTTCCCCTTTATTTTTTTAACCCCCATCTCAATCTCTCCATAAAATAGTGTCCGATGTTTTTGATCTAAAAAATGGTTTAAAGAAGGATACCCTTTTTCAACATAAAAATTGGCTTTCTTCTTCTCCATTGACCCTTTTAGCAGCGTAAGTGCATGCGAGTGGGTCTTTGCAAATTGATTCATGCCCTTCATGTTATTCTCCCCCTATTTATCATTTCATCTCAAATATATGTCTCTTTCCCGCTATTATAACAAAAGGGTCGTGTCATTTTTTCCAAAATCCCCACTAAAATCATAAATATCACGCTTTTTTCATATATATTAATGACGAGAAATGTTTTACTTTTAAGAAGATTTGCATCCTCATCGTCACCTCTCGTATCCTATGACGTTATGCATGGAATACAGAGAAACTAAGGAGGTGTCCTATGTATCCCGTTTATAAAAAGCTTGGAACTGTTGAAAACTGTGAAGAGATTGAGGTTGCGTTTCCTTTGCAACATCAGGATCAGCAACCGGGGATGGAATATTTGATGAACCCTCGTCCCATCTCAGAAAATCCATATATTAAAGGAAGTGGGCGATTGAAAGGCAAAGTTGCCCTGATTACAGGAGGAGATTCCGGTATTGGCCGGGCAGTTGCCTATGCCTTTGCACGCGAAGGGGCCAACGTGGCCATTGCCTATTTAAACGAAGAAATCGACGCAAAGGAGACAAAGCAACATATTTTAGAACTAGGTCAGGAATGTATCTTAATTTCGGGCGATTTAACTGACATCGACCACACAAAAGAAGCCGTCGAAAAGACACTGAAACATTTTCAAAAACTTGATATCCTTGTTAATAATCACGCCGTCCAATATACTGCCGATAGTATTCTTGATATAAGTGCCGAACAATTAGATTTAACTTTTAAGACAAATATATATTCTTTTTTCTATCTTGTCCAAGCTGCGCTTCCTCATCTAAAATCGGGAAGTACAATTATTAATACGACTTCCGTCACCGCTTACGAGGGAGAAAAACAATTGATCGATTATAGTGCTACTAAAGGGGCTATTGTTGCGTTCACTCGATCGCTTTCTAGTTCCTTAGTCGATCGTGGCATTCGTGTGAATGGAGTCGCCCCTGGACCTATTTGGACCCCTCTCCAACCTGCCTCTTGGTCAGCGGAGCACATTGAAACATTCGGAACAAAAACACCAAAAGTTCCGATGAATCGGGCAGGTCAACCGTTCGAAGTAGCTGAATCTTACGTCTTCTTAGCAAGCGATGATTCAAGTTATATGACCGGACAAATTCTTCATCCAAATGGAGGAACGATTACAGGGAGTTAATGACTCAACATGATCTATGTTAATCACCTCAACTCATTCATCAGTTGTGAACCTCTCATCTATAAAAGAAGGGTGAGCCTATCTCAAACGGATAGACTCACCCTTTTTAAGCTTCTAATGGTTCATAGTAACGCTGCATGCGGTTTAAACGTGCCTTTGCTTTTTCAATTAAATCTTGTGGAGATAATAGGTGGATCCAATCCCCTTGACTAAAGATCCACATGAGTAGTCCTTGTTCATAAGCCATTGCCTCAATAATACAGTATCCGTCGCCCTCTTCAATCACTCGTGAGATAGGAAATTTATCAAGCACTGCTTCAACGGAATGACCCGTAAATTTAAACGTAAACTTAATCAACTCCCCCTGATACATCATGTTAATTTTGTTACGAAAATCACCGGATTCAAATCGGTGAGCATACGGAATTTTAAATGTTTCTTTCAACACTTGATACGATAAAATTCGATCGACACGGAAGGAAATCGGATATGGGATTTCTCTGTCGGTCACATAACACACCACATAGAAATAAAAATCACAGAACAGGAGTCCAACTGGGGCAACTGTATAAGTCGATATCGTATGATTCGCCTTTTTATATTCCATGATCATTTTATGAGAACTATCAATTAATTGACTAAAGTCCCATATGCGATCCATTAATTGTTGTTCATGTTTAAGCGGCGTAAAATGAAGCCGTTCATTACTAATAAAATTTTGGATTCTTTTTTTATCATTCATGTCTAACAACGTACAAAGGGAGTCAATCATCTGGTCAAGTTCTTCAACAGCTAACGAACGTGTACCAAGTAAGAGTTTAATCAAAACTAACACTTGCTTGGCATCTAGCGGTTGATTAACGGGATTTTTTAAGTAATACTTCTTTTTTTGATAGTCATATTCAATGTATTGGTCCCCCATCGACCCCATTCGATGACTAAAATAAGTACGTAATGTTGCAATATCCCGTTCAAACGTCCGACTATCAATCCTAAACATTTCTTGAATTTCTTCCTTTGAGACTTCACTCTTTTCTAATAACCGTTCTAGCATATATAAAATTCGTGTATTTTTATCATACATATCATTATCACCCACTACTAAAAAAATTCTCTTATCATCTACATCGGAAGTAATTCTTCATCTCCTACCATTATACTAAGCAATACCGACACAATTTGTCGGTACAAAAAAATAGTTAAAAATTATTTGTTCAAAGAAAAAGGATGACCTGTTAAGTAAACTAGAACCTATAAGATAGACACTTGAAAAAAGTGTGAGCTTATAGGTTCTTTTGTTTTATAATAGAAAAAAGATAACTTGATAGAAGAATGGTGAAGAGAATGAGTCAAAAGAAGTTTACAGAGAAAGAAATCAAAATCTTAAATAAAAATCCTTATGTTAAAAAGGTATCAGAAAAAGCAATTACTTATCAGGATGAATTTAAACGTTTATTAGTTCTACAACTGGATGAGGGAAAAACTCCCCGTATGGTTTTTGAACAAGCAGGATTTAATGTTGAAATGATTGGAATGAAACGAATTGAAGCTGCTGCTTCTCGTTGGAAATTAGCTTATAAAAAATCAGGATTAGTTGGATTAAAAGATACGCGTCAAATGAACTCGGGACGTCGTTTAAATAGGGAATTAACAGCTCAAGAACAGACAGCTAAACTTGAAGCTAAAATTAAATTATTAGAAGCTGAGAATGAACTACTAAAAAAGGTGTATTTGATGGAGAGGGGGTTACTAAACTAGCCAAATCCCTAACTCCCTCACAGAAGTATGAGTTAATTAAACAAGTCATTGAACACTTTAACTTAAAAGGTGTCATCGGCTATTTTTGTGATGTCTTAAACGTCTCACGCTCAGGCTATTATCGATATTTTAGTGATGATGCAAAACAGAATCGACTGAAGCGTGAAGAAGTTGATTTAATGGTTAGGGATCTTATTTTGAACATTTTTAATCGTCGTGGATATAAAAAGGGATCTCTTCAAATTAAAATGACATTAGAAGGTGAAATGGGGATTGTTTATAGCCTTAAACGAATTAGAGGCATCATGAAAAAATACGGAATTACCTGTCCCCATCGTCGACGTAACCCTTATTTGAAACTAAGAAAGGCAACAGAAGAACATCGCGTTGTTCTTAATCTTTTAAATCGAGAATTTAGACAAGAAACTCCAGGTAAAGTCTTACTCACTGATATTACTTATTTATATTATGGAACCGGCAAAGTAGCCTATCTATCAACTATTTTAGATGCCTCTACCAATGAAATTTTATCTTATCATGTTTCGGATAGTTTACGGATGTCATTGGTGATTGAAACGATTGAAAAACTATTTAGGAATAAACGAATCCCACTTCATCCAGAAGCTTTTAGCCACTCGGATCAAGGAGTACATTATACAAGTCCAAGCTTCCAAGCTCTATTAAAGAAAAAGGGATTAGGTCAGTCCATGTCTCGAAAAGGAAACTGTTGGGATAATGCACCCCAAGAATCCTTCTTTGGTCACTTCAAAGATGAGGCTCCTATTAAAGAATGCCAAACATTAGATGAGGTAAAGCGCGAAGTTAAACGATATATGATGTATCATAATACAGCACGTTACCAATGGAATTTAAAAAAGATGACTCCTGTAGGTTATAGAAGTCATCTTTTAAATGTAGCTTAGCTCATGTTTTTTTAAAATGTCCTTGACATAGGTTCTAGATTAAAGTTAAGGTTCATCCTTTTTAAGAACTGATTGAAAAGCAGTTTGACTGCGGTCACGATTTACTTATTTTTCTATTTAATAAGGGTCCCATCTTTTTATACCTTCACACAACACAAACATCTCATTGCTTATGGGATAGTAACTTCATCCTATTCCACATCCGACACAACATCGCTATATTCAGGAGCAAAGTAATTGGTCTCATACGATTCTATCACCAAACGCTCCCCTTGAGCAGCTGGTTTTAAAACGGCGACCATATTTCCAATCAACTCACTATCCATTGCAGGCTGCCACGTTGATTTAGGTTGAAGGTATTCAAAGTAGGAATAATCGACCATTGCAGGATCAAAACGATAAATCGTTCCTTCGACTAAAAAGCGATCCTCCTCGATTTCAAACACGCGATCCACTTGAGTAAAATTTGAGGATAAAAATCCACATTCTAGTGCGGGTTGATAATAATTATCTTCCTGAAATCCCCATGTCGCACTTCCCTTTTTCTCCAACTCATGGTCAAAATAAAGACTAATTTGTTCATTAAAATTATCATAAGGAATAACATCGTAATACGTCTCATTCAATAGCTCATGATTGACTTCCCCACCCTCCCCAACATATAACCAATACGCTAGATTTAACAATTCTTCATGGGTCGTTACCCCCTCTTGATAGGTGCTCATCCCTGTCTCATTTAATCTACTAAAATAATGATTAGCACGATAAAAATCCTCATTAGCTAACCGATCAGTTATCTCTTTTTTCTCTTCAAGTATCGTTGGTTTTTCTTCGGTTATCTCCGGTTTTTCTTCGGTTATCTCCGTTTTTGGCGAAGTTTTTATTTTTGAATCCACTACCTCCTCGATTCCTTTTAACACGGGTTGACACCCCGATAACAAAAGAGTCCCTATGATTAAACAAATTAACTTTTTCATCCCAGTTTCCCCCCATCTTGCTTGATGCTACGCTTATTATACCTATAATCTCCGTCAAATTCCGTCGGCAGCCATTTTGAGTTTACCTTTTTTTAACAAAAAAGAACCAAATTTCATATTAGAAATTTGGTTCTCCGTCATTTAAAATCTAGAGGCTAACTCTTCTTCACTTAAATATCTAAAATATTGTAACTCAGCCATAATAACGCCCTCTGATTCTTCAATATCTCGAACCTCAGGTACGATGTAGACCTCTAATCGATCGCCCACCTGTAATTGTGGGAATTTATTCGAAACGGTTAAAGAAATAGTATACGGGTAATCGTTGCTATATGGAACAATATTTAAAATGGCTGTATAACTTTCGGATGCGCCGTCTCCTTCCATAATATAATCAACCACCCCTGCTGTTAGAATAGGTTGTTGCTCATAATCAAAAATATCTGTTTGATAAGCCGGGATATAGTCAGTCGGAGAATAGGTTCGTTCATCTGGGATTTCTAAATGATCTTCCTCCTCTAATGTTTCAGTCTGAGGCTCTTCATATTCGGCACGATCTGCATTCACTTCTTGACTCTCATCAGAAGCCTCTTCTTCTATCCCCTCAAAATAATTCGCTTGATACTGATCAATCACATCATGTAATAGCTTTTCTGATTGAACAAATGTCACCGTCACATTTCCGATAAGTTGAGCATCCATTGAAGATGTCCACGTTGATTTAGGTTGAACATATTGAGAATAAAGATCTTCTTCCATACTTGACTTGAAACGATATAGGGTTCCCTCTACTAAAAGGCTTCCGTCCCCATTATCATATACTCGGTCAACTTGGGTCACTTTATTTTTTGAAAATCCGGTTTCAAGTAAGGGATGATAAAATGTATCCTCTTGAAATAACCACTCATCATTTCCTTCCTTCTCTAACTGACAATCAAAATAAAAATTCAATTTTTTGTTAAATTCCTCATACGGAAATGGGTTGTAAGACGCACCGTCAACCTCTACTCTATCAGGAATTTTTCCTTCAAACGCATAGAGCATAAAACCTAAATCTAATAGCTGGGTCTGATCTGGAGATTGGCTATCATACGATAAAAAACCCGCCTGACTTAACTCACTTAAATATTCATTAAGATGGGTTAATTCCTGATTTGTTAAATTTGTCGTTATTTCTTCTCTTTTCTTTGACACCTCTTCAACTGGTTGCTCCTCAATCTTCTGATCTTTTGGCGACTGACACCCAGCAAGCATCATCATTGCAAGTAAAAACCCGATTTTTTTCTTCATGACCTTCCCCCTATTTTTCTAGTAATATCCATTCTCACATAATAATTCATAACATAAATTGACTTCTTCGTCCGTAAATAACTGGGCATACTCTCCCTTCACAATGACTGCTTCCATCGTTAACTTCGTTTGTCCAAGTTCGACGAGACGATTAAAGTTGTCAGAAGTTCGGCGCTTTCGAAAAATTTCGCGTGCTGTTTTAACAATGCCAAATCGTTCAATCGTTTGAACAAGACGCGTCATTTTACAACCGTACACCGTTTCAATATGTTGACAATTTTTTATCACTTCTTGTTGTAGCTTTTGTTCTAATGGGCTCATCCGTTTACAAAACTCCTATCTTCATAATTATTATAATCTTACTCTTATTAAATATAACAATTTAAAATCTATGCTGACTAGATGTCTCTATTTTACCATTACCTATCCACTAACGTCTGCTCTTTTTTAAAAAAGGGTATAGGGAAGGAAAAAATGTCCACTCTAAGGTTGAAATTACTATCAGGAGGTTCCTCTATGTTTAAACATGAAAAACAATATTTGCACCCTGTTCGGGTTGAACTTCCAAACCCACAATATGCCATCCTATTACAAGAACAATTAGGTGGTGAAAATGGAGAATTAAAAGCAGCATTACAATATATGTCACAAAGCTTTCGCATTAAAGACCCTGAGATTAAAGACCTCTTTTTAGACATCGCTGCTGAAGAATTAAGCCATATGGAAATTGTTGCTCAAACGATTAACCTGTTAAATGGTCATGATTTAAATTACCAAGCAGCAGTTGCGGGTGAAGTAGAAGCACATGTTGTGCATGGACTAAATCCAGAACTGGTTAACTCATCAGGATTTCCTTGGACAGCAACTTATGTCAATGTTACCGGTGATTTAGTAGCTGACCTTCTCTCAAACATCGCATCTGAACAACGAGCAAAAGTTGTTTATGAATATTTATACCGTCAAATTGATGATAAATATGTAAGAGAGACGATCGATTTTCTACTCAATCGTGAAGAAGCCCATAATGCTCTCTTCCGTGAGGCCCTCAATAAAGTAAAAAATACGGGTTCTAATCGTGACTTTGGGGTAACTGAAGATTCTAAACTCTACTTTGACTTATCAAGTCCAGGGCCTAAACATGAATCGCCAAATCCAACACCTCCATCATTTGAAAACCCAAACAAATAAGATTCCATTAAAGAATAGTCATCCTCACAATAAAAGTGGACCATAAATGTGTCCACTTTTATTTTTACACTTTTTAATACATAAGACACCTGCCGATTTGACAAGGTGTCTTATGTTTTTTTAGTTCTCACTTACATGTAACGAATGATCAATTAACTGCAAATTATATTGCCGAATTAATTCACCAATTCTTTGGGCGTATATTTTATTTCCCTGTTCATCCATGACCGTACTATACCCAGCATCCTCTAAAGCCTGTGCTTGGGAGCGATAGGTTTTAGCCTCAAAGACACCGTGATTTTTATATCTTGGATTGTTAACTAAAAATTCGCCATGGTCAATAAGAGATTCTTTGAATGATCCATAACTTCGAAAAGTATCCATCACTTCAGTATTATACCCCTCTGTTGTTGCAACCGTGATCGCCTCGCCATCCCAGTTAACTCCAACTTTAATTCCAAACAAGTTATTAGCTTGTAAAGATAATTCTGATTGGCCAAAGTTAGATTCTAAAATAGCTTGCGCAATTGTAATCGACGGTA
Source organism: Turicibacter sp. St.80E1 (assembly GCF_059728495.1). Lineage (NCBI taxonomy): Bacteria > Bacillati > Bacillota > Erysipelotrichia > Erysipelotrichales > Turicibacteraceae > Turicibacter > Turicibacter sp. St.80E1. Next base: position 1,920,997 of record NZ_AP039386.1, read on the forward strand.
ATATTCCATAAAGTCGATAGTTTTCAATGGCACCTTCCTTTAAAGAGTTAATAAACATCATTTCAAATGAATCTGATTTTAATTTATGAGGAACATACCCATAATCGGCAAGCATATTTAAATGTTCATAGGCTTTCTCCCTTTCAGTTTCGCTATATGCCCTTGAGTCTAAAACTTGCTCAAAAGACTGTAAAACGCCATCTTGAATAAAATAAGAACCTACCTCTTCTAAATCTGTAGCGGAAATTTGCGATAAGTCTTTCGTATCATCGACGGCAATTAAAGCGATAAGCTCCTGCCAATTTAATTGAAACTGGTCTCCCCCTTGCTCATCGACATAATTAATAATAAAGGGAAGGTCTAATTGTTCCCTTTTTAATGAATGATTAAAATTTTCCCCTGAAAAAAAACCAAAATAACTAAGCACCAATATTGGAATAAAAAGGACTGATACAAAACTTTTCTTCATAAAATCCCCCTATTTCTAAAAGTCTACTTTACACTCAACGAAAAATGGATGAACATCCTCCCATCCAGTTGTCTTTTAGTTTATTTATTATAGCATAAATTTTAATCGGTTGACCCCTTTGGAATGTTTTCATACAAATCTACCGTATCTTTAATTAATTGTGGACATTTTTACTATAATTTATCCGATTATTATATAAATAAACAAAAAAATAACCTAATCCACTTGGGAAATTAGGTTATTTTTTTTGTTAAAAACTTATAACTCGGAGCTATTTCTTCTCCTACCTTCCTAGACGTGAGCATAAAAAAAGAGTAGTATTCGACGAGTATTCACTCTACCTCTGTTTTAATCACCCTGTTATCAACTCATTGTTTTGAGCAATTAAGATTTGTAAAAATCTTTTTCAAACGATATTCTCTTAAGGGCGAATCTAGCAATGAGCCTTTGAGATTCATATAGGTTGAACGGTTCATCATAAATTTAGATTTAGCTTTTATCTCTCTATGGCTTTCACGTATTGACCCAATTTAATCCCTTTTTCAATCTCACTCCTATACGACTCCGGCAATTGCGCATAACATAAAATATAACTAAGGGATAATTGCTTCTCTACAATCATCTTTCCGTGTTTAACCCCAAATAAATATAACATAATAACGCGATCTTGTGCCTGCGCAGCCTGATTGTATAACTCTCTTAAGGCTTTTCCTAATCGCAACTCCTCCACACATATCACCCTATCTTATTACTAAGTTCTATATTAAACGGACATTAGGTCTCTTTCGATTCGATTCCAAACTGATCAATTAATTGCTTAATCCAACGTTCAGAATACCCTAATGTTCTCGCTAAATCTCTTAAATTCTTTCCATTATAATGTTGTTTTAAATACTTCTCGGTGTATGTTTTACTATATAATCTCATTGGGAAAGACACCTGTTGTCCCCTATAATACTGATAAATCTTATGAGTCATTTCCTCGCCTAATACCTCTACCATGTCACTATAGATTCCGTTATAGTCCTGTGCCTTACCTTTCATGATTCACCTCCTTCAATAGACTCTCTCAATCATAAAGTTTTTATCCAAAATTATCATTGCAGTTTTTCCTTGTAAAATTCCACAAATAATTCCAATATTAGAGTTATTAAAGGGAGATAAATCAACAAAAAAAGCCTTTAAATCAAGGGCTTTAACACTTTTCCTCTTCTTAGATAGATAAGAATAAATAAACTAAAATTCATCCAAAATGCCTGAATTTGTCGATATTTTTTTCATATTATAACCGGTTACGCGTCGAAATTTCGATAAATAATCCATGCTTTCTAGTTAATTTGATTGCGTACCTGATATCTACTTTTTAAATTTTTAATTAAATTTTAGTGATTTTTGTCTGAGAATAAAATTTTACAGTACATTTTAAAGAGAAGCGTTTAGATAACAATACTAAACATTCACTTCCTTTTTGATCCTCCCCGGCGATCAAAAAAGCGCCTTATTCCTTTTCCCAATAATTACTATCAATGAGATAATCCATTATTATTCATACTAGTATGGGCCTAATTTATTTCTTAAAATTAGTGATATCTTCCCTCTTCAATTATCCATCAAATATCGACAAAATACCTAGAAAAACATGATATTATCGACAATTTAGTACTTATCTTTTAGTAGTTTACTAAAATCATTCCCTATTTCCCCCTTCGGTACGTTTACGCGTACCACGTCATTTTACATTATATGATATTTTTCTTGAGGGAGCAATTCTTTTCAAAGGTAGGTACTTCATAAATGTCTAAAAAAGTTATTGTGAATCTTAATGAACTACTTCAGCAAGAAGGTTTATCATTAAGAGAGTTATCTCGACTAACTGATATCCGTCATGCTGCTTTGAGTGAACTAGCTAATCAAAAGAGAAAAAACATTAATTTTAATCATATTGAGAGGATTGCAGATGCCCTAGATATTGAAGATATTCGAGATATTATTAGTATCGAAAATCAAAACTAGGGTCTTTCCCCCTACACTCATTAAAAAAGTCATCTTTCGATGACTTTTTTTTATCCTTATTATATTAAGACTCTTTACGATGTATAGGTATTTACCTATGTGTTTGATAAAATATACTTATTTCCTATATTATAAATGTCAATAAAAAAGTGTACCACGTGCTCAAAAAATAGTGGTTCTTCCTGACTTTTGGTGATAAAACGCTTTACCTGATATAATGAAAAGACATCGTAGAGAGGTATATCATCATGAATCTTAATGTCTTTTTCCCTGAAAATCTTATGATTCAATCCATTGAAAATAATGAGCATATAATCTTGATTTGTTTAAAATCTGAATCAAAATTTAACCACTGTCCCTTATGTGGGATGAAAAGTCACCAGGTACACAGTACGTATCTTAGAAAACCATTAGATGCGTCTATCCTTAATAAACCTGTTCAATTAAGGATACAAGCTAAAAAGTTTTTTTGTTTAAATCCTAACTGTAAACGTCAAATTTTTACTGAAAGATTTACTGGCTTTTTAAATGCCTATCGGCGTTTAACCATTCGTCTTGAAGAGGTTTTTCTTCAATTATCATTATCGATGAGTGCGGAAGCTTTATCACGCTTTCTTTTTAAACTTGGATATAAACGAAGTGGAGATGCACTATTAGATTTATTACGACGTATCGATTCTACTGAAAAAGATATAAAAAATCAGTCATTAACCCATATTGGGGTTGATGACTTTTCTTTTCGTCGAGGGGTCGACTTTGGAACGGTTATTTGTGATTTAGAAACGCATCGTCCGGTTGAAATTCTGGCCTCTCGTTCGACTCAAGCGTTTAAAGAATGGTTGGAAAAACATCCCTCAGTTGAATTAGTGACACGTGATCGTGCAACAACTTATACTAAAGCCATTCATTTAACGAATCCTAACATTATTCAGGTTGCCGACAAGTGGCACTTTCTTAAAAACCTATTAACGGTTGTTAAAGAAACCATTAGTTCTCGTTTTCCTAAAGGATGGTTTATCATGCCTGAATCTTCAATCACTAAAAAAACAGATCCAGCGACAGATATAACGATTACTAACGTGAACTCAATATCCAGTCATGAATCATTATCTGAAAAGGAACAAGCAAAATGGGCACTCATTTTGGAGATTCAAAAGGTCTACCAACAAGTAGGCTCTATTCGTCAAACAGCCAGACAACTTAAGTTAAGTCGGACAACCGTAGCGAAGTATATTCAGTTATCTGAACCTCCCAAGCAAATACGAAAGCCCCGTGTTAATCAATTTGTCCCCTATTTAAATCAAATCACACAATGGTGTCAGGAGGGAAAAACTGCTCGTTGGATTCATGAACAACTCATCCACCAAGGGTTTAAAGGAGGAGCTTCTTCAACTCGTCGAAAAGTTCAAGAAATTAAAGCAAATCTCCCCGTAAAAACAAGTGAGAAGGCAACAGAAAAAATATCAAAAAAATCTAGTAAATTATTGAAAGCAACGAAGTTTCAACTCACCTCATTCATTTGGCGAAAACCAACGTCTTTAACTCAACCAGAATTAAATTTATTAAATGAACTCTTTCAAGCTCATGCAGACTTAAGTGAACTATATACAGCCATCCAAGTATTTAGAGATTTGGTCACGATGGGGCAAGTATTCAAATTATCTCAATGGCTAGAACGTTACGCTACTCATGAGATTAAATTACTGCGTGAGTTTTGTCTTCGAATGAAACGTGATGAGCAATCGATCAGTAACGCATTAGTTTATCCATACACTAATGCGATTTGTGAAGGGAATGTCAACCGAATTAAAATGATTAAACGCCAAATGTATGGACGAGCAAGTTTTGAACTTCTACGTATTAAAGTGCTCTATTCCTAGAAAGGGCTTTTCACCAAAATAGCGGAAGAATCAAAAAGTGTACCACGTGCTCAAAAAATAGTAGGCCAGTTACGCCATTAAAATAGTAGACCATCTGTTACTTTATGCTCGTAAAAAAGTAGACCACTGATGTTTCAAATGAAGCATGTTTAAAAAGTATTGTTTCTTCTCTTAAACATGCTATAATTAATTTAGTTTTGTGGATTTCAACAAGAAATAACTTCTGATTTATGCCTGTAAATCAGTTGCTTTACTTTTCTTGTTGAAGTCTTTTTTTTGTTTCTTTAAATCGATAGGATTCTGAAACATTCATATCTAATAGATGTGAACGAAAAGTGACCCGATCAATTAAAGCTGAAACCATCATTTCATTTTCAAATAACTCTGTCCATTTAGAAAACTCTAAGTTAGTTGTGATAATGACACTCCCACGTTCTGAACGTTCTGAAATCACCTGAAATAATAACTCTGATTGATGGCGGTTAAATGTTAAATAAGATAACTCATCGATGATAAGTAAATCTGCTTTAGCTAAACTTTTTTCCACTTTAGAGAGTCTTCCCTCTTGAAAAGCTTCAACTAACTCTGTCGCTAAATTAACGGCCGTATAAAAGCGGACATTATACCCCACTTGACAAGCTTTTAATCCGAGAGCGATAGATAAGTGTGTTTTGCCAGAACCGCAGTTTCCAATCATGACTATATTTTGTTTTTGATTAATAAAATCACAGCTTAATAATTCTGAAATATATGCTTTCGAAACATTCTCCAAGCGATTCAAATCAAATTCATCAATCGTTTTATGAATGGGAAATTTGGCAGCTTTAATTCTTCTTTTATGTAAGTTATCCTGACGTTGTAATAACTCTGTTCTCATGATTTCTTTTAAAAACTCTTCGTAACCATCCTCTGATTGCAGCTGTCGAATAATTTCATCATAATTTGAAAAGGTTGGTGTCTTTAGTTGGCGTGCGTATAGTTTTATAATTTCCTTATTTGTATTTATTGTACCCATTTTGATACTCCTTCTAATAATTCATCATATCTATTTAAATTAGGTCTCTTAACTGAGATTTCACCTTGAATAACCGTTGCCGTTTGATTAGATTCCTCTAAAGAGGGTTGAATAAGTAAGCCTCGAATTTGGTTGAATGTTAAATCTTGGGTCGATAGAGATTTTGCGGCAGTGATGACACGATCTTCTCCACAGTCGATACATAGTCTCAAGAGTTTCACCATTTCTCTTGGGTTATTTAATCGTTGCCCGATTTTTAGAATTTCTTGAGAAACAGATTGTTTGACGGGCCTGGCGTTATACACACTTCGAGGGCGTTGTTCAATCAATGTCATGTAATGTTCTAATGTATAGAATGTTTCTCCTCTTACATATTGGCGCGTATAATGCGCAATCTGTTGATGTTGGTAATAGATATAAATGTCATTTCCATAGCCTTTTACACTCACAGATTTCCCTGCATACTCGATGGGAATAGAATAGTAGTTATAATCAAATTTGATGGTTGAAAATTGATCAGCTTTGACTGTCATTGAGCGGCTTGTATCAAACTTATAGACAGGAAGTCGAGTTAAAAAAGGCGTTTCCATATTAAACATTTCGCCGACTGTTTGATGGCGTCCCTGAATCTGATGTTGATAGTAAAGTTTACATTTTTCATATAAAAATCCATTTAATTCATCAAGGATACTAACCCTTGGGAGTGGGACTAAATGATTTCTTCGAACCCATCCAACTAAACCTTCAACAAGACCTTTTTCATGTCCTGAGGCGACGTTACAAAACTCGGTTGTAAAGGCATAGTGAGCCGCTAATGTTTTATATCGGTCTTGCGGTTTGGCGTGAACCCCAAATCCCTCTTTAACGGCGACTTTCGCATTATCAAAAATAACCTTTTTAGGAACCCCATTGAAGAATTCAAATCCGGATACATTTCCATCAAGGAAACTTTCTTCATTTTGTCTAAAATAGGCTTTAACGAAAATTCCTGCACTAAAACAAAGTCTCATACAAAATAAATTAATTTTTGTACGCTCTCCGTTTAAGTAAATCGTCGCTTCTCCCCAATCAATTTGTGCTGCTTCGGCAGGATCATAACTCAATGGAACAAAAGCCTTAGAGGGTTTATTTTTTATTTGGGCAACTAATCGTCTGACCGTTGATTCTCCTCCGGAAAAACCTAACTCTTCAACCAGTCGAGTATAAATTCTTCTTGCTGTATGTTTTTGTTTTTTTAGATTTTCACTTTCATCTTCAAGTAGGCAATCTTCAATAAACCTCAAAACTTCATCCGTGATAACATACGATTTTCTCCCACTTACACCGTTTCTAACCCCCGGTAAAGTAGATCCATCACAATATTTTCTGACCGTTGTCCGAGAGATTCCTAATAACCGTGCAATCTCCCGTTGTGACCTTTTCTCCTGTGTATAGAGATATCTGATTTTTTCATACATATCCACTTCAATCTTCATCCTTTCGGAACCTCCCATAGCTATATGATTAACATACAAAATTCTACAGGATGTTTTAACTAAGTGGTCTATTATTTTTTGAGCATTATTGCTTTATTTGGCCTACATTTATTTAGCATTCATACTATATAATGAAAAAGCATGTAAAATATTCATGTTAAGGTAATTTGTTGCACTGTGAGTGTTTTTTTAAAAAGGAGCGTTGTTATGGAAAAGAAAAAATTAGATTCAAAAATTTTATGGGAGTTATTTAGGTCCACTTTTATTTTAAGTGCTTCGACTTTTGGGGGTGGATTCGTTATTGTTTCTCTGATGAAAAAGAAATTTGTAGAAGAACTAGGATGGTTAGAGGAAAGTGAAATGCTTGATATTACGGCTATTGCGCAATCTTCTCCAGGACCTATCCCAATCAATGCATCAGTTATTCTAGGTTATCGTATGCAAGGGATTATCGGATCATTAGTCGCGATTTTAGGGACATCAATTCCTCCTATTTTTATTATTTCGGTCATCTCTTTATTTTATAAGCAATTTAGAGAAAGTACAGTGATTGCGACTGCCCTTATGGTTATGCGTGCTGGGGTTGCCGCTGTTATTTGTGATGTTGTCATTAAACTTGCACAAAATATCATTAAAACAAAAAGTGTTCTTTATACATCGCTCATGTTTATTACTTTCATCATGACATATGTTTTTGGCATTAGTGCTATGACAGTTATCTTCCTATGCCTAGGCATCGGTTTTGTTACTTTATTTATGGAAATTGTGAAATCAAAACAGCAAGTGGTAAAGGAGGGCTAAAACAATGAGTATCATTTGGAGTTTATTTTTAAGTTTTATTCAAGTTGGATTATTTAGCGTTGGGGGTGGCTACGCCGCACTTCCTCTTATTCAAAATCAAATTGTTAATATTCGTGAATTAATGACATTAGCCGAATTTGCGGATCTCGTAACTATTGCAGAGATGACACCGGGACCTATTTCAATTAATGCGGCAACTTTTGTTGGAACAAAATTAAGTGGATTACCTGGTGCTTTAATCTGTACAATTGGTGTTATTATTCCATCATTCATCATTTGTTTAACATTGGCTCATTTTTACTACAAATATCGTAATTTTTCTGGTGTCCAAACCATTTTAGCAAGTTTAAGACCAGCGGTTGTGGCCCTTATTTCATCAGCTGGATTATCAATTTTAACACTTGCGATTTTCCAAGCTGAAAAACAAGATATTGTATTATCAAACTTTCGAATTGTTGAATTCTTATTGTTCGTTGTAGGATTAGTGGCCATCCGTAAATTCAAAGTTGGACCTATCCCAGTTATTTTTGGTTCGGGATTTATTGGGACACTTATTTACTTACTTCCAACGTTATTTTAATGCAGACAGTCTAAAAAATACTTTAATGAATCTGATAAAAATTTATTTTTATGGTACACAACATAAATTTCTCTTGATAATGAAACTTCTTCAAGGGCAATCTTATGTAGTGTGCCTTTTTTTAAATCTTCTTCGACAACTAAACTCGATAAAATTGCAATCCCCCGTGATTGAATCGCTGCCTGTTTTATAGATAATGTATCGGAGCTACTCCATCTTTCAAAAACATCAACTCGATATTCCTTTAAGATATTATCAAAAATAATCTTCGTCCCACTTCCCTCTTCGCGGGCAATAATATCTTGCCCTTGGAGATCGTAGATGCTTAATTTATCACATCCGTAAAAAGGATGTTGCTTTCCAACAACCAAAATTAATTGATCTTCATAGACCGATTTAGAGATTAAATCTTTACTCGATACCTTTCCTTCAACTAAGGCAACATCTAACTTACTCGATAATAAAAGTCTTTCAATCTTTCTTGTATTACGAATCATAACCTGTGTTTTAATCTTCGGATGCTGCTCGTTAAACTCATTTAAAATACGGTTTATTAATGATCCCCCGACAGTAATAGAGGCACCAATTCGTAAAGAAATAACATCCGACTTATTTTTCATCATCGTTTCCATTTCATCAAATGATTGAATAAGGTGCGTCGCGTACTTTAATAGGGCCTCTCCACTTTGCGTGAGATACAATTTTTTTGACAAACGTTCGAATAATCTTACACCATAATATTGTTCTAACTCTTTAATAGCCTGACTAACCGACGGTTGGGTAATAAAAAGTTGTTCGGCTGCTGCACTCATATTTTGTAGTGATGCGACCGTAATAAAAATACGTAAATGACGAATACTCATCAAAAATTACCTCCTAATTTATATCAAACAAGTCATCATTTTACTTGATTTGTATCTTTTATCATAGCACTACACCGAAAGATCATCAACAAAAAAGATTGGCGTGGAGTATCTCCCCGTACCAATCTTTTTTAATCTTATTCTGCTCGAAGTGCAATCACCGGGTCCTTTTTAGACGCTAATCGCGAAGGAATTAAGCCTGCTATCATCGTTAGGATAACGCTAATAACGACTAACACAATGGCACCACCTAATGGTAAAGCTGCTAGATTATTAACACCTGATAAATGAGAAATAATCGAATTAATCGGGATATTCAATAAATACGTTACACCGATTCCAATCATTCCAGCTGCAAAACCAACAATCACCGTCTCCGCGTTGAAGACACGTGAAATATCGCGCTTAGAGGCACCCATACTTCTTAAAATTCCAATCTCCTTTGTTCGTTCAAGAACAGAAATATACGTAATAATCCCAATCATAATTGATGAAACAACCAATGAAATGGACACAAACCCAATAAGTAAATATGTAATCATATCAATAATAGAGGTCATAGAGGAAGTCATAAGACCGACCATATCTGTATATTCAATTGTATTACTATCATGCCCCGCTTTTTGTTGGTCCTCATTATATTGTTCAATAGCTTGAGTTACAGTCTCTCGCGAGCTAAAATCCTTTAAATATAGGGAAATCGTCGCTGGCTTATTTAAATCACGGGCACCCAATAGTTGTAAATTATTATCATAACTTGCTGATAATGTATCTGCATAAGCTTTCAAATAATTAACCTGCTCACTCTCTGGAAGGGCAGCTAACATCATTTTTTGTTCGTCTGTTAACTGTGATAATAGCTCCTCCTGTGTTGTAAATTCTCCTGTGGCAAACGGCTGATTTGTGAATACATTGATTGTTGCATTTGCCTTTTGTTCTTGGACAATCTCACTCTGATTGATCTTTTCAATCACGTAATCGATTAAATCACGACGATAGGCCACAGTTCCCGAAATGGTTGTTGCAACTGCCTCTTTATTTGGTCGAATGATTCCAACCACCTGAATTGGAATAGATTTTTCACTGATTAAGGTTGAAAGATAAGTCTCATCCGCTGTACGATCGACCCAGGTATCTCCAACTTTTTCATAATAATCAGAATTTAAGACAAGTTTGAATTCTTGCTTTAAAATGTCATCATAGGTATACGATTGCTTTGGATACTTGTCATAATCAATCGCCACTCCCTCTTCAACCGCTGCTTGGATTTCTTTATATTCCTCAACATCTTTTAATCCTAACGCATAAAGTGTCATATCCGAAATTTCATTCGAGTCATCGACAACCACAACCACCTCATTAAAGTTCTGAGGCCAAGCTCCTGCAATTAAATCATATTGCCCAAAAAGTAACTCTTGGTTATCTATCATCTCGGTCCAGATTCCCGTCGATGACATTCCCACGGCACTTCCTAACTCTTCATTCATCATCTGTGATTGCTCTGTTTCAAGTAGTGGACTAGGATTAACTTTAATCATTCCATCCTGTGTATCAGATTTATAAATTTGTAAATCTAGATCGTACCCATATTGAATCGCATTTGTTTGATCTTTAATTACCTGTCCATCCTTGCTCTCTAAAAACGATTTAAACTGAGCTAAATTATTATCTGAAAGTTTAACCGATGCTAATTGTAATATATCTGCTGCATAACCACCCTGATAAATTTTATCTGTTTCATGCTCCTCTTCTCCACTCATATTTAATAAAGTATCGATATGTTGTTGGCGAGTTGAGAGTAAATCAATTCCCTGTTGCGCAATCGTAATGGGATATGATGATAACGTATCTTCTTGAACTTGATTAATATACTCCCGCATTCCACTTGAGAGCGATAAAATCATTGCAATTCCAATAATTCCGATACTCCCAGCAAAAGCCGTTAAAATCGTTCGTCCTTTTTTAGTTTTTAAGTTGTTAAAGCTTAAAGATAAGGCTGTTAAAAAAGACATTGAAACATGTCGACCTTTTTCTTCCTTTTCCGAAGATGGTGTCTGCACAATCTCTAATGGACTCGTATCATCTTGGATTCTTCCGTCCAATAGCCGAATAATCCGTGTTGAATACTGTTCTGCTAATTCCGGATTATGTGTGACCATGATAACCAATTTATCGCGGGCGATTTCTTTTAATAATTCCATAATTTGAACACTCGTTTCAGTGTCTAATGCACCTGTCGGTTCATCGGCTAATAAAATTTCAGGGTTATTAATTAAGGCCCGAGCAATAGCTACCCGCTGCATTTGTCCCCCTGACATCTGATTCGGCTTCTTATGTAAATGATCCGCCAAACCTACTTTAGTTAAAACCTCAGTAGCACGCCGTCTTCGTTCCGATTTAGACACCCCCGCAAGAGTGAGCGCTAATTCAACATTAGCCAATACTGTTTGATGTGGAATTAAATTATAACTTTGAAAAACAAAACCAATCGACTTATTTCGATAAAGGTCCCAATCTGAATCTTTATATTTTTGTGTTGATACCCCATTAATAATTAAATCACCGGTTGTATATTGATCAAGCCCCCCAATAATATTAAGGAGGGTTGTCTTCCCGGAACCACTTGGTCCTAAAATAGAAACAAATTCATTCGCTCTAAAATTAATGGATACTCCTTTTAACACTTTTTGGGTCGAATCACCAATCATATAATCTTTAACAATATTTTTTAACTGTAACATTTCTCTCCTCCTCTTTTAAGCCTGGATTTTACCACCTTTAAATAAACTCAAAATAAACTCTCCAACTAAAAAACCTTACAACATATCTATCTTTCATCTAAAGCGCCCTAATAAAACCGTCGCACATAATAAATTACCCCTGCCATTGGGTCTAAAGATCAAGTTTATTTTTCTACGACAAATACTTTATCTATCTCTTCTTCGTCTATTTATGTTTAGCACTCCACGATTTAAAAGTCAGCCTAACTTCTAGGCTACTAAGGTCATTATGGACACTCCCTCATTCTATGATACAAACTTTTGATATATTTTGTTTTTTTCGTTTAAACGTTTTCAAGTCATCCCACAATAAAAGAAAATAAAAGCGGAATAATCCCCGCTCCATTTCAATAATTTATAACAAATGAGAAAATGTGAATCCTTCGCCTCTTCTCAAAAGGAGGAACGTATACTTCATTCACTAAATCGGGTATAATTGACAAAAGAACTATATTCTTTCTAGTCTACTTAGCTGTTGTCAATTTATAACCATTAAACATCAAAAGGAGGTTTCAAATGAAAAGAATTCTATCCGTTCTTTTACTCTGCATCGTTATCTTAACTGGTTGTTCCTCAAATGCTGATGAACTGCTTTTTAAAAATTTTACCGAAACACTTTCGGGTGGAGATTACGCCGCGCTTTATCAGCTACTGAGTGAAGAATCAAAACAAAGAATAACAGAAGAGGAATTTGTAACAAAATACAAAAGTATTTATTCTGGAATTAAAGCCGCACATTTTACATTTGAAATGGGAGAAATTGATCATAAAAATGACATTATCCCTTTCAATTTAACAATGGATACTATCGCAGGAACATTAAAGCTTAAGGATTTTGCACTTCCATTTGTTAAAGAAAATAAGGAGTTAAAAATTCTTTGGAGTGAAAGTTTAATTTTTCCAACGATGAAACGCGGCGATAAAGTACGAATTAGTACGAAAACTGCGAATCGCGGAAGTATTCTCGACCGAAACAATGAAGCTTTAGCGACTGATGGCGACTTAATTAGCGTTGGAATTCACCCCGCCGTATTCGAACAAGAAAATGAAGCTGAAAAAATAGCTAAAATTTCTGAGTTACTCGATATTAGTGAGGAAACTATTACAAAAAAATTAAAGGCAAATACGAATAAGGAATACTTTGTTCCACTGGTTGATCTTCTCCCCGATGCGAAGGCACTCGTCATACTAGAAAGTTTAAATTTAGATGGCGTTATTAAACAGGCAAAACATGGACGTATTTATAAAGACAGCGAAGCCTTTGGAAGATTACTCGGTTACATTCGTCCCATTAATGAGGAAGAGTTGTCAAAAGATACAGAGGGTATTTATACTGCTCAGTCTATGATCGGTAAATCTGGGCTTGAGCAAGTCTATGAAACAACCTTACGTGGAATCAACGGTTATGAAATTTATATCGAGCGTGAGGGTGAAAAAGTTGACACGTTGATTAGTAAGGAACCTGAAAATGGGAAGGATATTCACTTATCCCTCGACTCTAACCTTCAACAAATTGTCTACGATAGTATGAAAGGGCAAAAGGGATCATCGACAGCAGTTGATTCAACAACGGGGGAAGTCTTAGCACTTGTAAGTTCACCTTCCTATAACTCTAACTGGTTTACAACCTATATGACAAAAAGTGTTCAACAACAACGCGAGGCAATTGGTTATGAAGACGAGAAAAACCGATTTGCTAGCCTCTATTCCCCTGGGTCTACATTTAAATTGATTACAGCGGCAACTGGGCTTGAAAATGGAACATTAAATCCAAACGAAGTTAAAACCATCAATGGTTCTACTTGGCAACCTAATCGTTCATGGGGAAATTATAATATTCACCGCATTAACGATCAAACATCTATTAGCCTTAAAGAAGCGATTAAATATTCCGATAATATTTATTTTGCAATGAATGCCCTAGCTATGGGAAGCGACGCTCTTATTCAGGGGGCTAATAATTTCACCATCGGAAGCGATTTAAATATTGGTTACCCAATTAAGGAAAGTCAGATTTCTAATAGTGGATCACTAACGGGAGATATTTTACTAGCAGATACAGGCTACGGACAAGGCGAAATTTTAGTTTCCACTTTAAATATGGCACTTGCGTATAGCTCACTTGCCAACAATGGAAGCATTATGTCCCCGCATCTTGTTTTAAGTGAAGATTATCAGCCAACAGTTTTAAAGGATGCGATTATTTCAGAACAGAATCTATCCATTCTACAAGCCGATTTTCAAGCAGTCGTAAATGATGCTGACGGAACGGGCCACCTTGCTAAAATAAATGGGGTTCAATTAGCCGGAAAAACGGGAACGGCGGAAATCAAATCAACTCAAGGACAAACTGGAAGTGAAAATGGTTGGTTTGTTGCAACTGATTTAGGATCGTCTAAATTATCAGTTGCAATGGTTGTAGAGGATGTCCAAGAAGGTGTCGGCACATTAGGTGTTGTTAAAATGGTTAAAGAGGTTTTCGTTAATTACCTTAAATAATGAAAAAGGTAGGAACTTCTCTCACGAGAGTCTCCTACCTTTTTTTATTTTTCGAGCCATTGGGCTAAATTTTGAGTTAAAAAATGGGGTGAAAATTCAATAATGCGATACGTTTGAATCCCGTATGTATAAAAAGGTTCATTTTCTAAATAGGTTTGTACATGAGCTAAGGAATCGGACTTCATTATAAACAATCCGCCACTCATATCCTCCTTAAGACCTGCCATTAAAATATTTCCCGCGTCCATTTCCTTTTGCGTATAACTCTTATGTTCCATCATTACCTTTTCATTCATTTGTTCTATATGTTGGAGTGTCCCTTCTACCATAAAAAACTTCATTCATAAGCACCTCTATTTCTATTCGTTTCAATTATTCTAATTCAATCACATCACTGTTGTCTATGAAAATACAACTAAACCCTCTACTATATCATTATTTGTCCCGCTGGCCTACAGTCCCGTTATGACGCTTAATTAAAAATAATCGTTATTAGCTTTTTATTAAAGTTTAAGGGGATAAAGAATAAAAGACCTGCCATACCTGAAGGGAGTGGCAAGTCTTTTATGATAATAATAGAAGGAGTCTATACAGAAAATCTGCCTTTAAAAAGAATTCTTAAGGTTAACAATTCTTTTAACTTATTATGGATATTCTTCCTTTTTTTAATCAACACCTTTTATTTTTAGCAAAAAGAAAACTTATAGACAACGTTGTCTATAAGTTTTCTACCTATGCTATAACGGAAGAAAAGACATGATAGTGTAAGCCTTTATTTCTAAAGATTTGCTACCTTCTTTATTATAGCTAATCCTTCCCTTTCTAAACTTAATACTTCATTTAAAATTAGAAATAAGGCAAAATTAAACGCCTATCTACAACTTTTATCTAGAATAGGAATAATCGGTCTATTCCTTTTTTATTTAATGTATTCGTAAATAGCCTGAGATACCCCGCCATTTTTATTATCAGCAGTTATATAATCTGCTACTTCTTTCACTTCCGGTGTCGCATTTCCCATAGCAACCGCAATACCTGCCACTTTTAACATAGATAAATCATTCTCGCTATCTCCAATACACATTACCTGATCTGGTGAAACTTTTAAATATTCTGCTAACTGTTTTACGGCTTCCCCTTTCGAGCTTCCTTTTCTCATTACCTCAAAGTTATTGTTCCAGGAAGATACCACCTCTAAATGGGGGCAACTTTCTTTAAGCTTTGCCTTAATTCGACTTAACTGATCCGCGTTTTGGCCAACACAAACGCCTTTTAACACTTCCCCGTCGAATGGGGCTAATTCATCCAGCGTAGAAATCACCTCTAACCGAATTTTCTGTTGATCAGGTAACGTTTGATTTAATACTTTATAAATATTAGTATCCGGAAGTTCTAGGGTTGAAATGATTCCGAAATTAGCAGTTAAATAAGAGAGTAGTCCCTCCTCTTGCGTTAATTCCATAAACTGCTTAATATCCGACAAATTTAGTGGGTTACAGTAAATTTGTTCACCGTTTGTTCCCCCTATAAAGGCCCCGTTTGAGGCGATAATCGGCGTTTTTAATCCTATCGTTTCAGCATACAGCTTGGCACAATTATAGACCCGTCCTGTTGTAATAGCTACATGGACGCCCTTATCATTAGCATACTTAATTGCCTCTTGATCTACCTGGGCAACTCGTTGCTGATCCATTAACAATGTTCCGTCCATATCAATACAAATTAATTTGATATTCATATACATTCCTCGTTTGGGCGCAAATAAAACCTTTTTAAATTTAAGATGAACCAACTTTTTTTTTTAATGTCATACACGTAAAGAGACGGTACAATTTTTTATCGCACAGTATCTAACGTTTCTTTTAAAATGGAAACAGATTTTGTTAATTGTTTTAACTCGTCTTCTGTAATATTTAAATCAAATACCTCACGAACTCCATCACGATTAATAATGGCTGGAACTCCAGTAAAGATATCATGTAATCCATATTGTCCCTCTAAATATGCTGAGACTGGTAAGACACAGTTTTCATCATTTAAAATGGCTTTAACTAAACGCGTCGTACACATACCGATTCCGTAATAAGTCGCACGTTTACGATCGATGATATGATAAGCCGCATCACGAACATTAACGTAAATTTTGTCTAAGTCTTCTTTCGTAAATTCTGGATGATCTTTTACAATATCTAAAATAGGTTTAACACCAACAGTTGTATGTGACCATAATGGGGTTTCAGTATCCCCATGTTCTCCGACAATATATCCATGAACGTTACGTGGGTCAACTTTTAAATATTTCCCGATTTCATGACGTAAACGTGCAGTGTCTAATGTAGTCCCTGTTCCAATTACACGGTGTTTTGGTAATCCTGATTCTTGCCAAGCAATATAGGTTAAAACATCAACTGGGTTACTTGCAACTAATAAGATTCCGTTAAAACCTGATGCCATAACATTTTTGACAACATCTCGCATAATTTTTGCGTTACGCTCTACTAAAGCTAAACGTGTCTCACCTGGTTGTTGATTGACTCCCGCTGTAATAACAACAACATCTGCCGTTTTACAATCTTCATAAGTTCCTGCCCAAATATTAATTTTTTCGGGCCCGAAAGGAATCCCGTGACTTAAATCCATTGCTTCTCCTTCAGCTTTATCTTTATTAACATCAATTAAAACAAGTTCCTCTGTTCCACCTTGGTTAATCAATGAGTAAGCAAAGCTCATTCCAACAAACCCTGTTCCTACTAATACAACACGTCTAATTTCTTTTTTCATTCACCACTACCTCCTTGGATTGCTATTAAATAGTTTACCTCTTTATTTACTATAGGTAAAATAAATAAATCTAATTAATGTAATAGCATTTATCTATAGTTATACTGCTTAACAATAAACTATTCTTTCAAATTATCCCCAAAATTACCCCCTGTCTATACATCTTCCATTCATCTTTGTAAAAATAACAGCTAGCCTCATTCTAAAATTTAGGAGCTTCATCTTACTTTAAATTCCCTTTATATATGCATTTTTATAAAAAATATGCAAAAATTTAAATTTTTTATTAAAATTTTAATTCTCTGCCACATTTCTTCCTTTTTTTACATCCTAGCTTGTTATAATACTATCGAATCGAATATTTAGGAGGGAGCTTATGAAGAAACTTATCGTAGCTATCATGACTTGCTTCTTTATGGTTTTTAGTTTGTTTGGTTGCCAAACATTAAACGAAAAAGACTCTAAAGAGAACAAGACAGACGTAGTGAATAACGAGTCTTCAGTGAATGAAGGTCAAAAAGATCAAGCCGATAAAGCTGATCAACCTGATTCTAGTTCTAAACAGCAAACCGCGGATACCGATTCTAACACTAATACTAATCACGATGCTTCGGATGCATCTGATTCAGATTCTGATTCAGGCTCCAAGCAGAAAACACAAACACAAAAGAAGACGAGTCGACTCTACTATTATGATGTAGAAAAAGAAAAAATGTTTTACGTCGATAAAACAGTCGAACTTGTCGATGGCGCTTATATTAACGCCTTAACAAATGCTCTGAAAAATAATCAAAAAAATGAAGATTTTGTTGCGGTAAACGATGAAACCTTTGTTACATCAGCTAAGCTTGATGAAGAAAAAGGAATTTTAAATGTTTATTTCAATGATAGCTTCGATTTATCAACAGATTTAGATTCAAAAATTGAACCTAAATTTATTGAGTCGCTCGTCAACACTTATGGTTATAACTATAATGTTGAAAAAGTTGCTCTATTCGTTAACAAGGAACCTTATAAAAATCCTAGTGACACCACGTCTAGTGGATATTTTAAAGTTTCGGTCGACGATGCAACCGAGTATGTGAAAAAAGGATAAATCCTTCGGGATTTATCCTTTTTTTCATTTAACTAAAAAACGACATTCCAATCATCACAAGGCCAAGAATCGAAAGAATGGCGCCTAGTGTTCGGCTTAAAACAACCTCTGACGCCCGATTGGCAAATTGTGCGGATAACCGCGCCCCCAATAAAGTAAAAAGAATACATAAAAATAAGATAACTAAATCTGGCATTCCGCCAATAATAAAATGAGAAACACCTCCAGTTAATGCAGTGAAGGTCATAATAAAAACGCTCGTCCCAATGGCGGTTTTTAACTCATATCGCAAAACACTTGTTAAAATTAATAATAACATCATTCCGCCACCTGCACCAATAAATCCGCAAATAAACCCGATAAGTCCTCCGCATAAAAGAGATTGGATGATTTTCGTTCGAACCGTTTTTTCATCCGCCACTTCCTTTGGAGTTAGGACAGGCTTCACGATAAATTTAATTCCAACTAATAACATCATATAAATTGAAAAATTCCCCATGATTTGATTAGGTACTAATTTGGAAACATAGCTTCCGATTAGGGTAAATACAAGGACGCTCCCTAACATAACTAAGCCATTTTTTATATCAATATTTTTATTTTTAGCATACGTATAGGCGGATACGGCGCTGGCTAAAACGTCTGAAGCTAAAGCAATCCCTACTGCTTCATAGGCAGAAACACCTAAAAAACTAATTAACATCGGGGAAATCACAGACGCGGCACTAAGCCCTGATAACCCAGTACCTACTCCCGCAAAAAGGCCAGCTATTAAACAGATAACAGTTTTTAAAATCACAATGGTTCCCTCCTCTTCTTTCACTCACCCTTTTACTACTCATCCATTGCCATCTTATCACATCACACACCTTCATTTATCTTTTCTACATTTTATATCATTCTATGACTCATTTCCTCGCTTTATTCCATATGAAACAGGGATAAAAGTCGAAAAACTGTCATTATTTTTCGGTTTTTAAGGGGAAATCTTCCCCAACAAAACTTCCCGTCTGGAGAGTTTTTTTCTCCTATTTGATTCATCTCAAGGAAAAGCAACAATCCTGATAGGAGGTTTTTTTATACGATGAACGATTAATGTCTCACGATAACTCTAGAATGGACCGATTCTTTCTGATAAAATGGAATCAGTTTAAAAGGAAACAACAAAATTCTTCAACTTTTACCATCTTAATTGAAGAGCGAATCGCAATACGCGAAAATAATTACTAAAATAATAGTATGGAGGTTTTTTTATTATGACAAAGATATTTGCCCTCTTGGGAACCGCGCTCATTGTTCTCGTCACTTATCTCGCATCAAATAACCGGGAAAAAATTCAATGGAAATCTGTAGGGTTGGCGTTTTTAGGCCAATTTATTCTTGCCTTCTTTCTTATTAAAACCCCTATTTGGATTGGGGTAGAATGGCTTTCAGTAGGCGTTAGCTGGATATTAGATCAATCAAAAATAGGAATTGACTTTGTCTTTGGTGGAATCAGTGATCAGTTTGTGTTCTTTCTTAACTCCTTATTACCTATCGTTTTCATTTCAGCATTAATGGGGATTTTATTTCACCTTAATCTATTACAACGCTTTATTTCTATCGTAAGTAAATGTTTAGCCCGTTTTTTAAAAGTCGATACGTTAGTTGCAACAAACGGAATAGCCAATATGTTTTTAGGTCAAACAGAATCTCTATTCGTCACTAAATCCTATCTTCCTCAGGCAAAAGATAACGTCATCTTTGCAACACTTGTCGGTGGAATGACATCCATTAGTGTATCTGTTGTTGGACTTTACGCCTCTTATGGCGCTTCAATGACATGGATTTTAATTTCTATGCCTCTGACTGTTCTTTCAACATTCGTTCTTACGCAAATTTTCATGCCGACTGAATATGATCGTGAGGTCGTCATTCATGTAGAAAATGATAAAGGGGTCAATGTTATAGAAACAATGATGAACTATGCGATGACGGGATTTAAAAGTGTCATTGGGATCACCGTCGCTCTTATCGTGTTTTTATCTCTTGTTGGAATGATTAATAATTTTATCGCCTTGTTTGCCCCGAACTTATCAATTGAATCAATTTTAGGTGTTCTCTTTACACCAATTGCCTATTTAATGGGAGTCTCTCAAGAAGAAGTTTCGCTCGTCTCTCAAATTCTCGCAACAAAATTAGTGACCAATGAAGCTGTTGCCTTTGCCTTACCCCAATTTAGTGAGTTATCGGAAAATGTAAAAGCGATGATGACTGTTGCACTGTGTGGGTTTGCCGGGATTGGGTCCATTGGAATCCTTGTGGGTGGTTATTCTGCAATCGCCCCAAATAAAGTTCCTGTAGTTGCCCGACTTGGTGTGAAGGCCCTTTTAATCGCCACCCTCGTTAATATTATGACAGCTGGCGTTGTCGGACTCTTCTTATAAAAAAATGGACGATAATTCGTCCATTTTTTTATAAAGTATAAGATCACCGTTCCCAAATCGTTAGATTTTCATATATTACTATTGAAGCTAGTCATTAAATCCGATTAAAATAATGTTCCCCGAAGCTTCAAAGTTCAGCTAACGTGCCCCTGAATTTTGATAAATTATTTTAATCCTTGCCCCTATACGTGGCTAGCTTACTCAATACTAGTTCCCCCTACTAGTTTCATATATATAAAAACCTTCTATCCCCTAGAAGGTTTTTCTTATTTTTAGAAGCTGTCGAGGTCTTGCTCCCCTTGTGGCGACTCCCCATAAACATATTGCCCCGTACATATCAAACGAGCCGGCCCTGTCATATATACCCCATCTTCCTCTTGTTCCATCAGAAGAGTTCCTCCTTTGATAGAAACGGTGATGGATTGATCACACTGGTACAGTTGCCTGCTTAACACAGCACAGGCTGCTGATCCAGTTCCGCAGGCGAGCGTAAGACCCACTCCTTTTTCCCATGTTAAAACCTCAATGTGATGAGGATCAATCACCCGACAAAAGTTCACATTTGTTTTTTGTGGATACATGGCATGATTTTCAATCAGCTCCCCTAAGTGGGTCGCCATCTTCTCATCAATTTCTGAAACGAACATAACCGTATGAATCGTTCCAATAAAGAGGCTACTTATCGTGTAAGGTTCTCCCTCTAATTCAATGGTTTGATTAATGAATTTTCCATCCGATGTCACCTTAGGAACTGCCGGATGAACATAACATGGACATCCCATATTGACTCTAACGTTGCTTTCTTCATTCGTCATAGACACGAGTTCAACCGTCAGCACGCCCGCCAATGTCTCCACCGAAAAAGAGGTTTGCCCCACCAGGCCATGATCATACACATATTTGGCAAAACATCGAATTCCATTTCCACACATCGTAGCTATACTGCCATCAGCATTGTAAAAAATCATTCGAATGTCAGCAACCGTTGAGGGGGCAACAACTATCATCCCATCCGCGCCAATTCCGAATCGTCGATCGCACACATTTTTAGCGAGCGAAGAATACGTAACGCCATCTATCTCAGACTGTTTCACAATAATAAAATCATTTCCCGTTCCTTGATACTTACAAAATTTTAACAAAGGATCCCCTCCCATCAACTCTCAACTGAGTACTTTACAACTTCTTTTTTTATCATATTCCCCTTCCTGCAACAATATAACGAAAAATAATAGTTAAATAATTAAGGATCAGAAGAATATGACTCCTCCCCGTTCCTTAGTGGGTAAAATAGTGAAAAGAAGACAAAATTCGTTTGGGATCTTAGATTTCAATGGTTCACAAACAGGGGAACAAGACTCCCCCTTCAAATAAAGTTTAACGGCACGAAGTTTTAACTCCTTAGAGCTTAGAATAGTTAAAATGGCGATTAATCTTTTTGAATTGTATAAGAAAAAGTACCTCCTTAGTAGACCTTAAAGCGATTCTACCATATGAGATAGGCGCGCTTTTATTTTTTTGTCTACCCCGAAGGTACTATACCAGATTTTTACTTTACTACTTTTTTTAATTATTGACGTAAATCTTCTACCAATTGAGTTTTAGCCGTCGTTTGCTCGTCTTTTTGTTTAATAACACGCGCTGGCACTCCAGCTACAACCGTATAAGGCGCCACATCTTCTGTCACAACAGCTCCTGCAGCAACAACCGCACCTTCTCCTACACGAACACCTTCTAAAATAACGGCATTGGCCCCAATCATTACACCATCTTCAACAATAACGGGAGTTTTACTAGGTGGTTCCAATACACCAGCAATCACGGAACCTGCTCCAACATGAACATTTTTTCCAATCGTTCCGCGTGCCCCAATAACCGCATTCATATCAATCATCGTATTTTCACCAATCTCTGCCCCGATATTCAAAACAGCTCCCATCATAATAACGGCGTTATCTCCAATACTGACCCTATCGCGAATAATAGCACCCGGTTCAATACGCGCTTTAACTTCTTTTAAGTTGAGCATTGGAACCGCCGAATTACGACGATCGTTTTCCATTTCATAGTACGCGATACGATCCTTATTTTGAATAAGAACAGGTTGAACATCCTCATATTCACCAAAAATAACTAGAAATTCTCCTTCTCCAAAGACGCGGCAATTGGGAAACTCCACACCCTTTAAATCACCTTTTACATACACTTTAACGGGCGTACTTTTTTTCGCTTCCTTAATATAACGTGCAATTTCATATGGATCTAACAATCCCACCTGACTCATTCAAAAACCTCCCCTAATTTGCATTCATCACATCATGCATATTATATAACTTAGGCTCACGTTGTGTCACAAACTCAGCTGCTCTAATCGCCTGCTGTGCAAAAATCTTTTTCGATAATGCTGTATGCTTAATCTCAATCATTTCATCTGGACCTGCAAAAATAACCGTATGCTCTCCTGGAATGGTTCCACCACGAACCGAATGAATTCCAATCTCTTTTTCTTCTCGTTTCGTATGGTTTCCTTGGCGACCATAATGGTATTCCATTGAATTATGAAGCTCCTCATTAATTGAACTTGCAATCATAAACGCCGTTCCACTCGGAGCATCCACCTTTTTATTATGATGTTTCTCAATAACCTCAATATCAAATTGGTCATTTAATAAGCGTGTTGCCGTCTTTACCAAATCAAGCAATACATTAACACCTAAAGACGTATTCCCTGAACGGAAAATTGGAATTTGATGAGACGCCTCTACAATCTTTGACTCCTGTTCCTCCGTAAGACCTGTTGTTGCAATGACGGCCGGTACACGGTTTAATAGACAATAATCAATCAATGCATCAATATTCTCTGGTTTTGAAAAATCAATCACCACATCACATGGCACTGTCACTTCCTTCGGAATTTTAAAAACAGGATATTCATTTTCAAATCGCGTCGGATCTAAATCGATTCCAAACACAACGGTCGTGTGTTGATCCTCTTGCAATAACTCATTTAAAATACGCCCCATCGTTCCATTACAACCACTTAAACCAACTTTTAACATCTACATTCACCTCTTACAATAATTGTTGCTTCATCATTTCTTCTTTTAATTTTTCTACATGTTCTGCTGTCATTTCTGTTAGTGGGAGACGAAGTCCACCCACATTCATTCCCATTAAATTCATAGCTGTCTTAACTGGAATTGGATTGACCTCAATAAAGAGCGCATGAACCAATCCATTCATCTCTAACTGTAACTGGCGTGATTTTAAAACGTCACCCGTTAAATATGCTTCAACTAAATCATGCGTTTGTTGAGGTAAGATATTCGCTAATACCGAAATAACTCCTTGTCCACCCAGTGAAAGAATAGGAACAATCATATCATCATTTCCACTGTAGATGAGAAAATCATTTCCACATAAGCGAGCAATTTCGGCTACCTGTGCGATATCTCCACTCGCTTCTTTAATTCCTATAATATTAGGAATTAACGCTAATTCTTTAACGACACATGGCTTTAAGTTAACTCCTGTTCGACCAGGAACATTATACAAAATAATCGGTATATTTACCGCATTCGCAATCATTTCATAATAACGTCTCAGTCCAAGATCTGTCGCCTTATTATAATAAGGGGTCACGACGAGTAATCCATCCACACCGATCGATTCACAATATTGACTTAACTCAAGAGCATACGCTGCATTATTACTCCCTGTTCCGGCAATGACCTTTATACGCTTGCCAACAACATCCACCGTAAATTTAATAACCGAACGACGTTCTTCATCACTCATCGTTGCAGACTCGCCCGTCGTTCCACAAATAATAATGGCATCTGTTTGATTTTGAATATGCCACTCTAATAACTCCTGTAACCGATCGTAGTCTACACTACCATCCGTTTTAAATGGTGTCACGAGTGCCACACCTGATCCTCTAAACATTAAGACATCCCTCCTACATAAATGTCAGTAAAGATTCAGCAATTTGAACCGCATTAGTTGCAGCACCTTTTCTTATGTTATCGGCAACGACCCATAAATTTAAACCAGAATCTACACTAAAGTCACGACGAATTCTTCCAACGTGAACTTCATCATGCCCCGCTACATCAATTGGAAGGGGATAATCTAAGTGATTTTCTTTGCCGTGTACGACAAGATTAGGCACTTGTTCTAATAAGCGATAAACGTCGTCTAACTCAAACTCTTTTTCAAATTCTAAATTCATAGAAACGCAGTGTCCGTATTTTACAGGCACGCGTGCCGTTGTCGCTGTAATTTTAATTTCTTGGTCGTTTAGGATTTTTTTCGTTTCCTCAATCATCTTAATTTCTTCTTTCGTATATCCATTATCAAAGAAAATATCAATGTGAGGTAGACAGTTTCCTGTAATTGGGTGTGGATAAAATTTTTGTGTTCCATCTTCTAAATCTCTTAAGCCTTTAATCCCTGATCCAGACACTGCCTGATAAGTTGAATAAACAATTCGTTTAATTTGATACGCCTCGTGTAAGACACGTAATGGAACAACCGACTGAATGGTTGAACAATTTGGATTAGCGATTAAATAATCGTCTGGTGTTAACGTGTCCCCATTCACCTCTGGAACAATTAACGCAACCTCTGGATCCATTCGCCATGCACTTGAATTATCAACGACACGTACCCCTTTAGATACAGCGATAGGTGCAAATTTTTTACTCACTTCTCCTCCTGCTGAAAATAAAGCAATGTCAATAGGGTAATCGAATGATTGCTCCGTTAATTCTTCAACAACATAAGTCTCACCCTTAAATGTGATTTCCTTTCCTGCCGAACGGCTTGATGCAAAACAGTACAGGTGATGAATAGGAAAGTTTCTTTCTTCCAACACCTTTAAAAAAGTTTGCCCGACTAATCCAGTCGCCCCAACAATCGCAACATTAACCCCACTCATTTCACACACTCCCTAATAAATTTTTAGTAAATTTCCAACTTCCTGATAAAGTTTAAGTCCCCGCATAAAAACCTCATCACTAAAATTAAATTTTGAATGATGTAAAGGGTACGTAAATCCCCGTTCCTCATTTCGAGTTCCTAGCATAAAAAACAATCCCGGAACTTCCTTCTGATAATAAGCGAAATCCTCCGCAATCATCATCGGGTCCATTTCAACCATCGATGAGGCGAGGGAAGAAGACTTAATCAATTCCACTAAATGAGCATCATTTACGATACACGGGTACATATCTCTAAATGTTGTCGTAATTCGGGCCTTAAACATCGACTCAAGACCTTGATTAATCTCAACCATTCGACGCTTTATCGTTTCATAAACCTCTTCACTAAATGCTCGAATCGTTCCCGTCAACTCTACTTCTTCTGCAATAATATTTCGCCGTTCTCCACCATGCATCGTCCCAATCGTTAAAACACCACAAGAAATAGGGTTTAAATTACGACTAACAATCGTCTGATAACTCATTAATAACTGTGAAGCAATGACTAACGCATCCGTTGATAAATGTGGTAAAGCCCCATGACCTCCACGGCCCTGCACCTTAATATCAACCTCACCCGTCTGAGCCGTCATCACACCTTTTCTAAGACCGAACTTTCCTTCTTCAATTTCTGGATACAGATGTAAGCCAAAAATGTATTGAACGTGATACTTCGTGAACACCCCTTCGGAAACAACGACCTCGGCACCTCCAGGGCCCTCTTCCGCGGGTTGAAAAATTAGTAGAACGCTCTTTTTTAGTTCATTGATGGTCGATAAATATGTCGCAAATCCTAAAAGAATGGACATGTGACCATCATGACCACATCCGTGCATTTGCCCCTCATGAATAGAAGGATGCTCCATCTGAGTTTCTTCAGTTAAACTAAGACCATCCATATCCGCCCGAAAAGCAATACATGTTTCACTCTCTCCTCGGCGATAGGCGAGGAGTCCTGTCTTTGCCGTAGGATATACCTCGTATCCTAATTGAAGTAATTGTTCTTTAAGATAGGCTGATGTCTTAAACTCACAAAAGCCTAGTTCAGGAATTTGATGCAAATACCTCCGATGAGACTTCATTATTTCATTTAAATCCATCTGTCATCCCCCCTTACAGGTTCAACCTCTGTGATAAAATGGCCACGGCTCGTTCTTTATCTAAACGATCAATCGCATAAGAAATACTAATCTCCGAAGTCGTCACTTGTCTAAATGGTATTTTATGATCACTTAAAATTCGGAATAAGCGACCACTCACTCCACTTTGATTTCGCATTCCCATTCCGACGACTGAAAGCTTTGAAATTTCAGACTCCATACATACATGATACTGCGGATCTAACTCGTCCATCACCGCTTGAACCGCCCCTCTATCCTCAACTTTGGCCGTAAAGGATACACTCAGCAGTCCCCCGAATGAGGCCGCCTGACTAATCATGTCCACATTAACATGACGCGCGGCTAACTTGTCAAAAATTAAAGCCATGTTTTCTGCTGCGTCAGGAATCTGACTAATCGTTACCATTAAAATATCATCACAAACACTTAGTCCTGTTACTACTTTTTCTTCCATTGTCCCGTCATACTCCTTAATATACGTTCCCTTCTCTTGGTTCATGCTTGAAGCGACATAAATAGGAACTTTATACTTTTGACCGATTAAAATTGACCTTGGTTCCATGACTCCTGCTCCAAGACTCGCCATTTCCATCATTTCTTCATAACTAATCACTTCTAATTTCTTAGCCGGCTTATACAATCGTGGATCGACAGAATAAATCCCCTCAACATCCGTATAAATATGACAAGGAAAAGATAATTTTGCGGCAAGTGCAACTGCCGTCGTATCTGATCCTCCACGGCCAAGTGTTGTTATTTCCCCTAATTCGTTCATACCTTGAAATCCCGCGACAATGACAATTTTTCCTTCTGCCAAATAATCCTTAACTTTATCAATATCAATATCGATAATTTTATTTTTGGTATGAGGGCCCACCGTTTTAATTCCCGCTTGAAATCCCGTTAAAGAAATAGCCTCGTACCCTTCCTCCTGAAGCGCCATCGTTAATAAAGCAATCGAGACTTGTTCACCCGTCGAAAGTAATAAATCTAACTCTCTTTCATCGGGGTGTTGACTGATTTGACCCGCCAGTTCCACTAAATGATCCGTTGTTTTTCCCATTGCTGAAACAACAACGACCATATCCAGACCCTTCTCCTTTTCTCGGATAATTCGTTTGGCTACATTTTTTATTTTTTCTGGCGTCGCCACTGAGGTTCCCCCATATTTATGCACTAATCCCCTCATGATTCTCCCCCTCTATAAAACTTCTAACGCTAATAATTCCTCTAATGTTTGTCTACGGCAAACTAATCGACATTTTTCATCGTGAACAAAAACAACGGGTGCCTTCGGAATTTTATTATAATTTGAAGACATCGAATAACCATACGCCCCCGTTGAAGCAATAATTAAAATATCTCCGCTAGCAATTCCTAAAATATCAACATCTGTAATTAAAATGTCTCCACTTTCACAACATTTTCCCGCAATCGTTACTTGTTTTTGATCACCACTTCTCATTTTATTAACAATCGCACACTCATAGCGTGCCTGGTAAAGAGAAGGCCGGATATTATCAGTCATTCCGCCGTCAACGCTAACATATGTTCTAATATCCTTAATGTCTTTTGTTGATCCTACCGTATAAAGTGTGCTTCCCGCATTGGCCACGATTGAACGTCCAGGTTCAATAACAAGGGTTGGGACCTCAATACCTAGCCGCTGACAAGAGGTATCAACTTTACTCAAAATAGCTTCACAAAACTGCTCGATTGTTTTTGGGTGATCATTTTCAGTATAATATACGCCTACTCCCCCACCGAGATCCACCTCTCGAATCTTAATCTGATACTTCTCGTCAAGTTCTTTCACTAAGTTCATCATAATGTCTACTTCATCTAGGAAAGGTTCTACATCAAAAATTTGCGATCCAATATGGGCGTGCAATCCAACAAGCTCTAAGTGCTCATAGCGTGAAAAAACCGATAAACACTCATACAAGTCACCATTGGTTAACGTAAACCCAAACTTAGAATCAATTTGTCCTGTTTTAATGTAATCATGGGTATGGGCTTCAATCCCAGGCGTTATCCTTAAATAAATGGCTTGCTTGCGTCCACGCTGCTTACAAAACGCCTCAAGTAAATCGAGCTCATAATAATTATCAACAACAAAACGACCAACCCCTAAATCAAGACCCATCTGAATTTCATCAATCGTTTTATTATTTCCGTGAAAAAGAACACGCTCCATTGGAAATTCCGCCTTATGGGCCGTGTACAGTTCACCACCCGATACCACATCTAGATATAGACCTTCTTCCTTAATTAATTGACACATGTAAAGTGGTAAGAAAGCCTTTCCTGCATAAGCAACTCGATTTTTACGTTCATTTACTTTAAAATAATTCACATAATCTCTACAATTTTGACGAAGTAATTGTTCATCAAATACATATAACGGAGTCTGGTAACTTTTAGCGAGATCTAAACAACTCACCCCTCCAATATGTAATTCATCATTTTTTACTGACATCGTTCCTAATAGTTTCATTGCGTCGTCCTTTCTTTAGATAACGAAAAAATCGTACTTACAAAGAAAAGCTCCCCAGATTAAAAGTTAAGGAAGCTTCATTCATCATCCCATATAAAAATGGTATTAGCACTTGTGAGACTGGCCGAATTATTCATCTCACTTATCGTACAGTAAAAAATATATTCACGTCTAAGCCAATTTATACGGATTCGATACGTTTTAACAACCGTTTTCTTACGATTTTTTCCAATCATTACTCGTTTTATTCTACATTTAATTAGGGTATGATAGAACTATTCCTAATCGTATAAGAAATGGGGAATTATAATGTTTGAAGAATTAATGATGCAACCTTTGTCACACTTCTATGAGGAAGGAACCTATGAAGAAATTCCTTACTGCGCCAATTGCAATTTAGAAGTAGGCCCTGGAGGGCGAGTTGATACTAGATTTCCCGAACGTGACGATTATAATCGTTGTCGTCAATGCATCGGTAAATAAACAAAGACGTGAATAAGCATAACCCCAGTTATGCTTATTCACGTTTTTTCATGGCAACCTTTCAAATGACTAAATGACATATAGACTCTCATTCATAACAACATCATGGTCACCAATGATTGACCCTAACTCCGGCATTAAAATTGAATGTGCCCCATTTTATGCTTTTATTGTTGAAAAATAAACACGAATTTAAACAATAACTCTCTCTTTTTATGAAAAATACATTATATTTTACTTTATTTTTTAGTTCCCGCGCATGTTGGAGATGACAAAAAAGCATGAAAATCACTCAGGATCTTCATGCCTCTTATTTATCAAGGTTCTAAAATCAATTGCTTATCTAAACGATACACTCGGTCACAGCAAGCAAAAATCTCTTCATCATGAGAAATAATAATAACACTTTTATCTTTTAAATAGGTACGAATACACTCGATGATTAACTGCTTATACTTCCCATCAACGTAATTTAGCGGTTCATCTAAAATATAGACTTCCCCATCTAAATACATTCCGCGTAAGAGTTGAATGATTTTTTGTTCGCCGCTTGAAAGAAGCGGAGTTTCGGGCTGAACCGTTGTATTTAAATCGCGTTGATTATCTTTTAGCACATTTAAAAGTGATTGCACTTCTTCTAGAGCGAAAAACGCGTCTAACTTTTCCGAAGAAGGATCCGTTGTGAGTGTAATGTTTTCAAGAACAGTTCCACTAAATAAAAATGATTTTGGGGGAAGATAGATAACGTGTTCCCTAATCGTTCGCGCATCAAGCGCCGTATAATCCACACCGCTATAGTGTAGGTTCCCGTCATATCCGTCACGCAATTTAATTAGGAAACTAGCAAGCGTTGATTTTCCGGCACCATTTCCGCCTTTAATTCCAACTTTTTCTCCTTTCTTTAACTCCAAATTCAAGTGATTAAACAAAGTCCGGTGTTCATACGAAAAAGTTAAGTCATTAATCACCAGGTCCGTATACGTTGGAAGCTGTGTCGAAGAAGAGTCCGGCTCCTCCTCGAGTAAAAGAAAATTCTTAACTCGCTCAAATGAGACGTTCCATACCTTCATTTCTTTTGTCAACTCCATAAATGTTTCGATTGGACTCCACACCTTAGAAAAATATAAATTAAACGAAATCAGCGTCCCCATCGAAATTTGATGATTAAACACTAAATACCCACCAAAACAATAAATCAATAACGTTGCTAAATTCATCACGCCCGTCACATAAAAATAGTCATATTGCATGACATTTTTTGTTTTTTGGAGAGATTGTTTAAAATACTGATTCAGTCCATGATGAATCCGATGCTCCATAAACGATTGCGCACGATTTACTTTAATATCCAGACGCCCTGCCATGAGTTCCTCTGCCATACTTTTTAATTGTTCGTCTTCTTGAATCAATGCGTGACTTGTCTTCTCGATTCTTGGCGCATAAATTTTATAAAGAAAAAGGAAAATGGGGATTAACACTAATAAAAGCAAGGTCAAAATCACATTCATCCTAAACATGATGAAAATTAACGCGACGACATAACCCCCATCAATCAAAACATCGACCCAGGCACTAACGATTAACGGACGAATGGTCTCAGTATCATTAAAAATTTTTTGAATAATTTCCCCTGTTGTCGTGGAAATAAACTGATCATTCTTACCGTTAAATAGTTTGACTAACATACTCTGCTTCATTTGATTTAATACCCGAATCTCAATCAACTGTTGTAAATAATACTTTAACGATAATACACATGAAAAGACGATCATTGTTCCAATGAGCAACAACGTCGTTGACTTAAATCCTCCTAATTGTTGGTACTGAATGTCATCAATTAACTGTTTTGTTAAATATGGAATCATTAAAAGTAACCCTTTAACCAAAAGGCTAACCGTGATGTAAAGCATAAGCCTTCCTTTCGATTGATGATACCCCTTAAAAATTGATAAACTTCCCTCATCCAATCTCCCCCCTTTTGAACTATTATCTCCAATCTACCACTTTTACCATTATATGTAAATGATTATTCATAAAAAAAGCACCCTTCATCTCGTGTCGCGTTTTATCTCTTTTTTACTCCTCCTATTATATTCGACATAGATGAAATCTATATCTTCTTTTAATTATCGTAAATTTTGATCTAAAAAAAAGAGGAATCAAACCATCTAAATGATGGACTAATTCCTCCTGATTATATGATTAGAATTTATTTCCCCCTACGATTTAACAAATACGGTATGAGTCCAGTTGAATACAGACTACATACCTCATCAATTCGTTTTTTATTAACTGTCTACTTGACAGGTACTACTCCAAAGAGCCTTAAATCGATCTTTTTTAAACAATAGAAAAGAAATAAAGCATCATAAAATAAGTCTAAATTATAATTAGTTGATTCCGTTTCAAGTTAAATCGGAACAATTAATGGACTTTCGTTCGTAAAAAATAGCCTCCTTTTCTTTGATATCTAAAGTATAGTTCAAAGTTGGAGGCCGAAATAGCTGTGTTTATATTACACGCTTACGATTCTTTCATCATTATTCAAAATCCTTTAATTTATCTATTCCATTATTTAAATCTTGTATAGCTAATACTTTTAAAAGTATCTCCATACATTCTAAATCTTGATGTAAAGCTCCAAACCCCTTCTCGTTATCATTATGTAATTTATTCCCAGTACTAGTTATTACAGATTCCAACTCTTCCTTATATTCTTTCAACTCATTGCTTATTTTTTGTAAAAGTTCTTGTAATTTACTAGAAATATTATGGTTACTGTCCCTAATGTCCTCACAATCTTTATTTATTTCATCAACTTTGAAGTGTAAAAGCTGTAACTCTCTTTCTTTTGCTACTAATTCTTTTAAACTCTCTAACTTCTCATTCGTACGATATAATTCATTTTGTAAATTAACAATACTCTGTTTGCTTGGTAAACCAATAAACTCCCAAAAGTTCATCTACTTAATCTCCTAATCCATTAAATTCAAAACATCATTAATAATTTCTATTTTTGAAATACATTTTGCTTTTTCTAGCTCAATCTTGTCTTCATTATTTACTTTAATTTTCTCAAACTCTAATACCTTATCATTTAACTCTTTTAAAGAACAAATAACTTCCTCAAGTTTGTCTATAACCTGATCTTCAATGTATTCTTGTTGCTCAAGAATACACTCGCGTATATTATCACAAAGTTGTTCCCTAGCTTCTAATAAAACTTTATTTCCTAGACACTCCATCCGTTGTTTCTTCTCTAACCCCTCTTCAAGTTGAAGTATCCTTAGACATTCGGTATCATCTAATGATATCCTTTTAGCCAAATGAACTTTAAAACTTCCCCTAATATTTCTTTCGATTTTTAAAAATTCTCTCTTCATTTTATTAAGATTAATTTTAACCCCATTACTACCGTTTGTCTCACGTAATTGTTCAATTAAATATTCAAAATAAATTTTACTTTCTTTTAATGATAATTCTTCCAATTCATCAGCTTGCTTCTGAAGATTTAAACTAAAATTACTAAGAGATTCGTTAATACGTATTGTCTCGGATAAACGCGCACTCTCCTTGATATAGCTTGATAGTTCGCTAACTTCTTGTGAAAGTTTATCAACCTCTGTGCACATATCTCTCAATTTTCTCCCCATATTTTCCACCGTTTCAGATTTTATAACTCTTCCTACTGTCTCTATACCTGATCCGATAGTTCTACCGACCTTCTTGGCAAATGATTTGCAAGCGCTCCAAAACCCCATTATAAACCACCTTCTTCCACATAATGATGTAATATTTCTTCAACTAATTTTTTTTTCAAAATAGCTTCAATGATTACACTTTGTTTTGTTATGACATATTGAGCGTTACTTTGTTCAAAATGATCACAAGCTGTTATTTTCTGTTTTAAACACTGTGATATTACATCTAAAGCATCTTCAAGTATAACCTCCATTTCTTCTACAAGGTTTAATAATTCTTCTTTAATTTCATGAATCAATTCATCTAAACATATTTGAAATATTGAATCTAGAAATTTATCCATTCTTTCCTTTTTTTTATTTCCTGGTCTTAAAGACAATATTTCCCGACATTCTAAATTATCTAATGAAATAGTCTGATGTATTTTTTTCTTTAACTGACCATTCAGACACCTTTTTATCTTCAAAAAATCTTTCTCTACTTTACGTATATTAATTCCATGCTTATCAAACGATTCACATTCATCCTTAATATATTCAAGAAACTCTTCAAAAAAATAGGAAACCTCTGTTAACAAGTGATTTTCTATTACTTCAATGTCTGTATTTAAATCAGTAAGAAACTCTTGAAAAATATTATTAGTAACCATAATCTCATCAATAGTTTCTTGTCCATCTAATATAGCTGATTGTTTACTGATTTTTTCACTTGTTTCTTTCTTTTTATTAAAAAATAGATTCCATAAAAACTTTCCCCCCTTATAGATAATTTTCCATAAATCGATAGGTTTTTTGTGGGTAATGGGGGCAACCTTTGATTGTCTATTTAACATTTTTATTTCCTCCTAGCCCCCTAATTTGAGTATATAACTCTTCCGCTCTCTTCTCTGTTAAAATTCTAATTTGTTTTAAAGCCTTTTCCATCTCCTCTTTTTCCTTTTGCATAGATTCTAAAATGCGTTTACTATTTTCGGATTCTTCTCTAATAGTATTAATGTCCGCATCCGCGATAGCTAAGATATCTTCCTGATTCTCTTTAATACAATTAAGAAGATGTAAGATATCTAATCTATGATTTTTATAACTTTCAGAAATATCTTGTAATAGTAATTTCTTATGTTTAACTAATACCTCTTGGTTCAGTTTAGCCTTTAAAAAATCAATATTTGATAATTCTAAAAGCTGATTTAAATTTTTGTCAAACTCTTTGACTCTAAATTTACGAGCAATCGGCTCTAACTCGAAGTAGATTTCATCTTCACTTAAATTATCAAATTCATTTACCAAGTTATACAAATAAGAAGCTACACTAATTAAATTATTTTGGGCTAAAGAATTGTTCCCAAAACAGTCGTTTTTACTCAAATGTTTAAGCCACTCTTCTTTTTGTTCCTTCCAATTTTCAATCGGTCTATTTAATGAATCTAATTGAGTCCCAATAACATAAACCTTCTCTGGATTATATCGACTATTAGAAAACACACTATAAATTGTCGCTAACTCTCCACCAGTTAAAGCGTCCGACTTTACACACACTAATACAGCATTTGCTCGATCAATGTATGTTCTCGTAATATCAGAACGATATTTCACTGGATCATCTAATCCTGGGGTATCTACAAAAACGACATCTTTAGGAATATTTGCATCTTTAATCCCTACTTCTACTTCTTTAACAAAATAATGTGTTGCTTCTTTTGAAGAAGTCCATTTTTTTATTTCTTCTTTTAAGTTTACAAGATGATCAAACTCTTTAACTATAGATTTATGATTTAACCAATTACTCTTTTCACTATCTGCATTTAATTTACTATACTCCTCTAAAAATACTTCTGCTTTTGAATCTTGAACACTATTCCATAAAAAATCCCATTCTACTTCACTATAAAAAGTTACCTTAACATAATGCTTATTCTCTGATGATTTAAACTTCGTTAATGCTGCCGTTTCAGGTGTTACTGCTGTAGACGCTAAGTCTAATCCTAATAATGCATTAATTAATGTTGATTTCCCTGCCTTAATAGCCCCTACAAACGCAATATGAAATTCTGGATTTCGACAAATATTCAGAAAATTATCCAAATCCTTAATTAAACTATTACTAATATTTTCTCTAATATTTTTGTTATTTAAAGCTAACTTAAGATTATGAATATTTTTATAGTACTTATTAACTGTAGAATCCCAAATAATTTCTGTGCATTCTTGTGAGTTTATTTCTTTGTGAAATTCATCCACTGAATTTCTAATTTTTTCTATTGCTTCCTTATTTTTAATATTATATTTATTTAATACTACCTCTAAATTTTTAATATTCATCTTTTCCTCCTAAAAAAATTGTGATTTTATGTATTTTATTATAACATTTAGTAAATTAATTTTACAATTCATTATATAAAATTTAACTTGTAAAATAGTAGCTGCATATACAAAGATATCACTAATCCGATAAAGTGTATGAATGTCACTAAAAAGTTTTTTTCCCACTCTTTCAGTTATAAAACGTTTACATTATATAATGAAAAGACGTCTTAGAAAGGTATATAATCATGAATTTTAATGCCTTTTTTTCCTGAAAACCTTGTGATTAAATCCGTCAAAAATAATAGGAATACAATCTTTATTTGTTTAAAATCTGAATCAAAATTTAATCATTGTCCCTTATGTGGTATGAAAAGTCACCAGAGAAAACACAAAAAAACTAGTAAATTATTGAAAACCCCAAAGTTTCAACTCACCTCATTCATCTGGAAAAAAACAATGTCTTTAACTCAAGCGAAATTGGAGTTATTAAATGAACTACTTTAAGTTCGTGTGGATTTAAGTGAGTTATATACAGCCATCCGCGTATTTAGAGAATTGGTCACGATGAGGCAAATATTTAAATTATTTCAATGGCTAGAACGTTACGCTACTCACAAAATTAAATTACTTCGTCAGTTTGTCGGTGAATGAAACGTAATGAGTAATCAATCAGTAATGCATTAGTTTATTCATACACTAATGCAATTTGTGAGGGGAATGTCAACGGAATGAAAATGATTAAAAGACAAATGTATGGACAAGAAAATTTTGAACTTCTACGTATTAAAGGGCTTTTCACCAAAATAGTAGTAGAACCATTTTTTATTAACATTTACATTAATTAATCCTTTAGCAAAGATTCGCTTAAATATTTTAATTAATGTCGAATAGGCTCCAAAAGTAATTGCTATATTTTTACATATAACTTATAATATTTAATAGATTATAATTCGGGAGGATTATTAAATTGGAGATTGATATTTCACCATCTTTCACAATCATAATCATGCAATTACTCGCACTTATCAAAATTGGGGCGGGAATCTATCTATGGTTTTTAATCATTAAAGCATTAAGGATTTATATCAAAAAAAATTCATAAAAAAACACGGCACCCTTCATCTTGTGTCGTGTTTTTTTGTTTTATTTTACTCAGCTAATTCCACTTGAACCGGTTGTGGAGCTACAATTTCTTTATCGATTCCTACAATATCTAAGATTCTTTGAGAACGTTCACGAGTCGATCCTGTGATAAGTTCATATTTCACATTTTCTGCATTTAAGAAACCTAAAATCGCATTATCTACTTGTTGCGCGACTTCTTCGTCTTGCCAACGAACCCCATCTTTTTTATATCCAAATTCACGAGGAACAAAGAAAATATAGTCATAGTTTGGTAAATCGCGAATCGCTAAACTATATAAATCATTTAAAATTTCAATTTCTTTTTTCGTACGTTTTTTATCCCCAAGCATTAAACGTCCATAAATATAAGGAACAAATGTTGCATAGTCTGTCACGGCATACTCATGTCCTTTTAAAGCATTCTCTAAATGTAATTGTCCCAAGTAAATTCCATATTGTTCCGAAATCGATTCAATCATCCCTTTATCGCGTAAATAATCGGTACTATATTCCGTCGCTACCCCTACGTTAATATCACGAATTTTCATATCGACATATAACTGTTGAATAAGCGTTGTTTTCCCACATCTTGGTCCACCTAGGATTGCAATTCTTACTGTCATCTTTCACGTCTCCAATGTATCGAATTTTTTTATCTCAGAACTCTTCTTTGAGTCTAAATTATATCAATAAATCTCGTCTTTTTCAATGACATTTTCCTTCAAATAACGACGCCGAATCAAACTATTTATTGACCATTCGATATTGAATCGCTAACCCTTTTAAGAAGTTTCGTAAATAACGGTCACCGCATTCACGGTAGTTTTTATGCCCCTCTTTTCGTAATACTGCGCTTAATTCACCTTTTGAAAGCGAAACACCCGCTAAATTTAAAATTGAAATCACCTCTTCCGCCGTTAACGATAACGCAATCTTTAATTTTTTTAAAACAATATTATTCACATTATTTCGCTTAATCGTCACCGGTTGAGACGTCGATTCTGTTTTTTGTTCCTGAGGTCCTCGTTTAAAAATAATCAATCCGTTTAAAAAGGCATCTAACATTTTATTCGTACACACCATTGTTTCTTCATCCTCAGCGTCTGTAAATCCAAACTCCTCTTTAACTTTCGTTAATAACCTTTTAACATCCTCTTCAGTTAGGGTTATTCCCCCTAATTTAAAAATTTTAACCATTTGCCCGTCTTTTAAATTCAAGGCATATCGAATACGAATTAAAATATCATTATTATTCATGTCAAAACCTCCAACATTTCGTCTTTTTTCTTATTATATCATGAAAAAGGGAGCCATCTCACAAAAGATCGCTCCTTATCCCCTACAATGACTTTGGTGTCACTAATTCTAAATGATAGAAATCTTCATAACCATAATCACCGACATGATTTAAATAAACACGAATAATTGCTCGAATGTTTGTGCCACAGCTTCGAAGCTCATCCTCTAACTCATCACTATTATGATAGTCAATTAAACGCTCCACCACTTCTGAAATCGTCGTCGCGTCTAATTCTAACAAATCGACGTTTGATTCAATGTAACTTCCTTCTCGTAAAAACATCACTAAATAATATTGATCCACTTGAAATGCCTCCTCAACGTTTTACTTTATTATAGCATAATTCATATTTTATTCATCAGTTGTCCATCCTACTTAACGAAAATATTTTTTTATCGACAAGTTCGACATTTCAGAGTATACTTAAAAAATATCGCTAAAGGATGTGAAATGATGCGTTTAAATAAATTTATTAGTGAATCAGGAAAAGCGTCTCGTCGTGGAGCAGATAAGTTAATTGAAGAGGGACGCGTTAAAATTAATGGACGAAAAGCGAAAATTGGTGACCAAGTGAAACCTGGAGATGAGGTTATGGTCAATGGTCAACGTCTTCGCTTAGCGCGTAATAATGTCTATATTGCCTTAAATAAACCGGTAGGTATTACGTGTACAACAGAAAAAAACGTCAAAGGAAATATTATCGATTTAGTGAATCACCCTCTTCGAATTTTTAATATCGGGCGACTTGATAAAGATTCAGATGGGCTCATTTTATTAACGAACGATGGAGATATCGTGAATGAAATTTTACGAGCTGAGAATAATCACGAAAAAGAATATATTGTCTCAGTTGACAAACCAATTACCCCTGAATTTATCGAAAAAATGTCAAAGGGAGTCCGAATTCTTGGAACAAAAACACTTCCTTGTTATGTAGAACAACTCTCTAAGTACGAATTTAAAATCATTTTAACCCAAGGTCTTAATCGTCAAATTCGCCGGATGTGTGAAGCATTAGG
Organism: Turicibacter sp. St.80E1; assembly: GCF_059728495.1. NCBI lineage: Bacteria > Bacillati > Bacillota > Erysipelotrichia > Erysipelotrichales > Turicibacteraceae > Turicibacter > Turicibacter sp. St.80E1. The sequence continues at coordinate 1,960,210 of NZ_AP039386.1, forward strand.
CTATGAAGTTTACCGTCTTCAACGTGTCCGTATTATGAATATCCATTTAGGAAATCTTCCAATTGGACAATGGCGCGACTTAACAAAAAAAGAAAAAGATCGTTTATTTAAAGATTTAAACTATACACCACAAGAGTGGTAAAAAAAAACAGCGATTCCTACTAAGAAGGGGGCGCTGTTTTTTCATTTCGTTTCATCTGCTTCATCAATGCCCGGGTATCGGGATCAGTTTTTAAAGATTCCCTAATTTTTTGGAGCGCCTTATTATAAGTAAAGGTATCAAGTGTTGTCTTTTGTAAATACCTTAACGTTAGCTGTGGATAATTCACATAACAAACAGAAATCGCCCAGGCAATCGCCATCCGCACATAATAGCCGGAATGCATCGTTTCTTCAAGCAACCCAAGCACCTGCTCCACATAACGATTATTCACATAATAATTCAAGAGCATCACGACGCCAAAACGGACTTCAAATTCATTCGTCGATTTTAAATACGCCGTGACTTCAGACCAAAAATACTCTGGATGACACCCCACCACCTTCAATCCTGAACAAAAACTATCGCACACTGACCAGTTATCAATCAATGGAACAAATTCTTTGATGTAGTAAAGGTGGCGCTCAAGAGGAAGATTCTTCAGGTAACCAATGACCATCCCTCTTAACATCACTTCCTCAAAGTAAACCGTCTCACGCTCTGATAAAAAAGAAGTAGCTCCCTCTTTCACAATCTTTTGTGCCATTTTCCTTAAGTAGGGTAGCCTCACCCCTAGAATATGAGGTGTCCCCGGTAATAAACGTGAGGCGAAGACCTGATAATCAGGCTCTGCTAGCTTTAAAAGTTCAGCCCTTATATTCATTAATCACCCTCCTAAACAATTTTAAGACCTAGCAAGCTGGCTAATGCGACCGCCTGCTCGCTTGAAACGGTCAATCCTCTTAAGTTTTCAACTGGAACGATGATCTGTTGAATATCACAACTTGAAAAGTCGAGGGTTGCTAACGATGTATTTATAAATTCACTTTCTGCTAATTGGCATTCTTCATAGCTTACCTTCTTATACTGGCATTCATTAAAACTGTTGTTTTTCATTTGATTATTTATAAAGTTAACAAATTTAAATTTACTGTAGGAAAAATTAGCATATTGCATCGTATTCTCCAAAAAAGTAGTATGCCAAATACTACAATTCGATAAGTCACTCCCTGTTAATCGACAATTTTTAAATTCACAGCGATGGATACTTCCATCCATTAATTTTAGATGAGAGAGCTCGCAATTTTCAAAGACGGTATCCGTTAGATCCATTCGGTCAAATTGACACGGTTCGAAGTGAACATTTTTAAAATGACATTTGCTAATATAAAGGCGATCCATCAGTTGAGATGAAATCGTCACATTTTCAAATAACATTCCTTGAATAAAAGAGTCTTCTCTAATAAGTAACTCAAAACATTGTTCAGGTTTCAACAATGGGGATAATTTCGGTTTTTCTATTTTTTGCATTTTCTATCGCACCCTATTTCAAATTTACTACTATCATATCACGATTTCTTCTTCTCTGTCTTCCTAAAAAAAGCCATCTACAGCGAACTAAACTCATGCTTAGTTCGCTGTAGATGGCCTTTAACCCACTCCCTATCTCTTATTCCTACATTTTAGAGAAATTAATTAACCGTTGACTTTTAATAATGGGTGCCTCCTGAGTTAATTCAATGACCGTTTGAATCATTCCTAACACATCTGAAGGATGAGCCCCGATAATTCGCTGTTGAATTTGTAAGCTATAATATTTTTCATACGGTTGTTTCACCGGATATAGCGTATATAATGTAGTAATCATTGGCTGAATTAAGTCTTTTCTCACACCCGCATAAGGTGTCATTGGGCCACGACTATCAATCATAAACGTTTGTCCTGTCGCCGGGCAAGTGACTCCAATCATTCCATTCATATTAATATATCCAGCTTGACACGTCAATTTTTTAGCTAGATCCTCTTCATCTAGTAGAAGTTTTAATCTGTTATCCTCCAACGTGTATAAACGAACAATCACCGCATCATTCTCGCCGCCTGTTCGCCCTGTAATTAAAATTTGACTTTGATTCATCTTTAAAAAATCGCCGAGAAACAACTGTAAATCGTACCCTATAAGATCTAATTGAAACTTTAATTTTCGATCATCCATATAATGAATTAATAATTCGACTTGCTGAATATAGGGTTGATTCGGACTATACGGTGTTCCAAAAAGAACGACTTTTTCACAATTATAATCTCCATCGATATCACCAAATTGAATACTAAGAACTGCTTGATCAAGTTGCATACTCCTGATTCCTCCCCTCATCTCTTTAAACTATATGTCCATCAAAGAAAAACATGATTAGGCAATAAAAATCTTCTAAAACTAAAACCCGTTAAATACAAAAAAGGAGCAGGTAAGCCGTTTATTTCAACGAATGATCCATGATTTTTACAAAATACTCCGCTTTATTCCCGATTCATGAATCAATCGGTCTTTTCTTAGGACAGATTGTAATATTAAGTGCGACAAATAAAAAAAGCTCATAAATAGAATTCTTTGTTATAGAATGAAGTTACCACACCAAATTCTTAACAAGGAGATCTATTTATGAGTTATAAACATCTTAACACATTTGAGCGTACACGTATAGAAGTTCTTTCAAAAATGGGTTATTCAACGAGACAAATTGCGGGGCAATTAAATCGTCATCATTCAACCATTGCTCGTGAACTAAAACGAAATACTCAAAAGATGTATCAAGCAGAGCTAGCAGATGAATTAGCCGAGCAACGTCGCTTAGTTTGTCATCGTCCAGAGACCAAATCTGAAGAAGTTATTCAAACCATCCAACATTATTTAAAGTTAACCTGGTCGCCTGAACAAATTTCTAATACGGTTTTAAAGGGGGTTATTTCATTCAAAACTATTTATCGTTGGATTTATGACGGAACGATTTTGTTAGGGGATTTAAGCTGTTTAAGGCAAAAGGGAAAACGCCGAAAACTACGAGAAACACGCGGACGATTTAACATTGGGACATCAATTCATCAACGTCCGAAAGAGGTAAAAAAACGTCAGGCATTTGGTCATTGGGAACTTGATACAGTTGTTTCAAGCCGTGGTAAAAGTAAAGGATGTTTAGCTACATTTATTGAACGTCAAACACGATTTTATGTCGCCGTTAAAATCGAAAATCACTCAGCATCTGAAATGTACCGAGCGATTAGTGAGTTATATGAACATTTTCCTAAAGACACCTTTAAAACTTATACCGTTGATCGAGGAAAAGAGTTTGCTTGTTATTCCAAAGTAGAAGCAGATTTAAAGGTTCCTGTTTACTTCGCTGACGCCTATTCCTCTTGGCAAAGAGGAAGTAATGAAAATGCCAATGGTCTTCTTCGAGAATTCTTTCCGAAGAAGACGGACTTAGCACGAGTTAGTGAGAAAGAGATTGATGAAGCCCTCCTCCTCATTAATCATCGACCACGAAAATGCTTAGGTTGGAAAACTTCATTCGAGCTATTTCATGAGAAACTGTCGCATTTGTATTGACAATTCGTCTTAGCAAAAAAAAAGATGGGCCCTTTCCCAATAATAGCCCATCTGAATATAAATTAAACGATTTTCAAACTAGTCAACTCACCGTCTATCTCCCAATCGAAAAGAATTTTACACCTTAAGAAACAACCCGAATGGCTGGATACATATGAACTAAAGACCGAATCTAGCGACGATAAAACGCTCTAACACTTAAACTTTTTATCATCACCTATCTTTTAGCTCCCCCTTATAAAAGACACCTTCTTTATCCATCTTTTCACGATAGAGGCCCTATAGACTGATAACCTTTACCCCCATAAAGGTTCTTTAACAATTAAAAAACTCCCAATAATTAAATGATATGCATGATAAACTCACGACAGACACTTCCCACCTATAGAGTTAAATCCAATAACTAAGACTTTATCTCTCATCAACTCTATACATTGATTATAGCGAAGTCTGTCGAAGAATTCGAGTGCGCAAAGGTATACAACAAACAAGAATCCCCTTTCTTTTATACAAAATCCCTCTCTCTTTTTTTTAGAGAGAGGGATTTTCAAATTAGTCCACTGACTTTAATGATTCCACCATTTCGACGTTTTTTAACTTATAGTACATGGCAAAATTCACAATTACAGCAAAGAGAATGGTTAATCCCGCTGCGTATAAATAACTAGTTCCCGCAATTTGACGACCAAACATCATCATGTCTACCTCAACTGTCGTCATAACAAATAAATGTAATAACACTCCTAATCCAAGCCCAACAAGTGTTCCAATTAACGTTAAAATAATATTTTCTCGATAAATATAGGCTGATACTTCCTGATCGTAAAAGCCAAGTACTTTAATCGTTGCAATCTCACGCATACGCTCCGAAATATTTACATTCGTTAAGTTATATAACACAACAAATGCTAAAGCACCCGCGGAAATAATTAATAAAATAATAACATAGTTTAAATTCGTTAACATGTCATCAAAGTTATCTTTTAAAGCCGAAACAAAGCTCACTCCACTAATCTCATCACGTGCCATCAATTCACTAGCAACTTGAGACTTCGTCTTCGAATCAGACAAATCAGAAGAAACGAGTAATTGATTAGGCTCTACTTCTCGTCCAAATAACTTTTGATACAATGACTTTGATAAATAAATATAGTGAGAAATGTAGTTTTCTGTAATTCCTACTATACTAACCTGGGCCTGCTCTCCCTTCGAATTCTCAACCGTCACCTGGTCCCCCACCTTAACCTTTAACTGTTTGGCTGCCTTTTCAGTTAAGATCGCCCCCTGATCTGTGAGTTGAAGTTCTTCGTTAGTCAAGCGATTTTGGAAATGAATCACATCCCCTAAGCTCTCTAAATCATCTGGGATAAATAACGTCAGTTCCTTCTGCTCATCATTTGCCATCACTTTACCATTTTCGGTTGTTGTCAATAAAGTAGCACCGAATGTTTCCTCATGAGACAACGCATCTTTAAACATATGACGATCCGTATTTGTTACCATTCGATCAAAAGAAATCGTCATATCATATAAAAATAAAGTATTGAATTGTTTATCCACAATCGTACGAATGGAGTCTTTTAACCCAAATCCGGTTAAGAGTAATGCCGTACATCCCGCAATCCCAAATACAGTCATAAAAAATCGTTTCTTATAACGGAAAATATTACGGACAGTCACTTTGGCAATAAAGCTTAATCGATTCCAAATAAATGGAATTCGTTCTAGTAAAATTCGTTTTCCTTCTTTTGGGGCCTTCGGTCTCATTAAAAGTGAAGGGGTCTCGACTAATTCTGCACTAAGTGCAAAATAAGCAGATAAGGTCGTCACACAAACGGCAATAACAACCGCCAATAAAATGAGCGGCCAACTAAATACAATAATCGGTTGAGGTAAAATATACATCATCGAATACGAATTTACAACAACACTTGGAAACACGAGATTACCTACAGCCACACCTAGTATACTTCCAATCATACTAGCAAGTCCGGCATAAATCAAAAATTTAGAGGCAATTTGATATTTCCCATACCCAAGTGCTTTCAATGTTCCGATATTCATTCGCTGCTCATCTACCATCCGTGTCATGGTTGTTAGACAAACAAGGGCAGCTACCATGAAGAAGAAAACCGGGAAAACTTGTGAAATCGCGTTAATACTATCGGATGCCCCTTGATAATCAACAAATGAATAATGTTTATTTCGATCGAGAATCAACCATTTAGGATGCGATATTTCATCAATTTGTTCTTGAGCCTTTGCTAGTTGCTCCTCGACCTTTTTGAATTCTTCTTCTGCCTCTTTCTTACCTTCCTCATATTGCTGTTTTCCCTCATTATATTCTATTTCACCTTGTTGCAGCTGACGTCTAGCCTCGTCAAACTTCTCCTGAGCTGTTTTTATTTGAAAATCTAACTGAGTTTTTTGCTGGTTTAACGCTTCTTTCGCTTGTATTAACCCTTGCTTTACCTCAATTAATTGTTGTTCACCGTCAATAAGTTCCTGTTCCTTTTTAGCAAGTTCTTCTCTTCCAGTCTGTAGTTGTTCATTCGCCTGTTGATATTGAGCTTCAAGCTTTGTTAACTCTTCCTTTGTTGCCACCTTTTCTTCTTCAGATAACAACGGTCCATTCAATAATTCCTTTAATCCATCAATGGCTTCAGCTAATTGACTAACCTTAGTTGTTGCTTGATTCATTTCTTGTTTAGCTAATTCAATTTGCTCCCAGGATGACGCTTTTATAGCGTAAAATTGTTGATATTTCTCATCAAATACTTTTTGTTGATCAGTGAGTTCTGTTTCGGCCTGATTTAACTGTTGTTTGGCCTGATTGATGGTCGTTTGAAAGGCAGACTCTTGTTGTGTCAACTCATTTTTACCCGAGGTAATGGTTTGTTGTGCCTCCTCTAACTGGGCGGCAGCCTGTTGTAACTCGCCTTCAACCTTTTTCCGTTGAGCGTCATACTCTTCCTTCCCTTTGTTCAATTCCTCCGTTGCAGCCTGCACAACTTCATCATAGCGTACTTGCGTGCGTTGGTGAGCTACCTCTTCTATCGACGAAACGAGGGGATTTAACGCCTCTTGATATTTTTTACTAAAGGTATCTAAATCTCTGACCCCTTCCGCGGTTAAAAAGATTTCGGTATATATTTCTGACTTAAAATCTTCTTGTGGAATCATCACAAAGCTAGAAATCTGACCACTACCGATAGTTGAACTTCCCTTATCAAATGATAGGTAATACGGCGTTTGTACAATTCCAACAACTGTGTATTCTACCGTGTGAAGTTGATCACTAAGCGGGGTGTCGGTTCCAGACTCAAGGGTTAACTTAGAACCAATTTTAATTTGATCCATATAAGCACCTTGCTCAATCACAACTTCACCTGATTTTTGTGGGAGGCGCCCTTCAATGACTTTCACGCGATTAAGATAATTTTTATTTTCATCACTTAAATCTTTAGGCAATGCGTGCAGCTTAAGGACTAATTCACGATTATGATACGTCGTTAAAACATCTTGTGAATAAGTCGGAAAAATTCCCTCAATTCCATCGAGCTTTCGAAGGGCCTCAACATCATCTTCGGTAAAGCCCAATGTGGAAACAAGACGTAAATCCATCATATGATAATCGTCATAGTATTGATCCACAGTCTTTTCCATTGAAAGAGGCGCCGACTTGATTCCAACAAAAAAGGCTACCCCTAACGCACAAATCATTAAAATTGAAAAAAAGCGTCCAAATGATTTTTTGATATCTCGAAATGTGTCTTTTGTTAAACTTTTCGCCATCGTTACCACTCAATCCTTTCAACAGGAATCGGGTTCTCATTGATTTCAATACTCGCAACTCGACCATTACGAACATGGATTACTTTATCTCCCATCGGGGCAATCGCAAGATTATGAGTAATCATGACGACCGTCATTCCCATTTGTCGACACGTATCTTGTAATAACTTTAAAATAGCCTTCCCTGTATTGTAGTCAAGTGCTCCCGTTGGTTCATCACAAAGGAGTAGCTTCGGATTTTTGGCTAACGCCCGTGCAATCGCAACTCGTTGTTGTTCCCCACCCGATAATTGAGCTGGAAAGTTATTTTTACGATGGGAAAGACCGACCGCCTCCAATACTTCATGAATATCTAATGGATTTTCACAAATCTGCGTTGCTAGTTCAACATTTTCAAGGGCTGTTAAGTTTTGAACAAGATTATAAAATTGAAACACAAACCCTATATCGTGGCGACGATACGTAATTAATTGCTTATTGGTGTAATGGGTAATTTCTTTCCCCCCAACAAAGATTTCACCACTGCTTGCAGTATCCATCCCCCCTAATATATTCAAAACTGTACTTTTCCCGGCCCCACTCGCACCTGCGATGACGACGAACTCACCTTTATCAATCGAAAAATTGACGCCACTTAATGCCTCAATCTCCACTTCACCCATTTTATAGATCTTTTTTACCTCTTTAAACGTGATATACTCCTTCACACACCGTCACTCCTTTTATAGTTACAATTCACTAGTTAGACCGTCACCTACATGCCTTGAATCCGCCCTATCTCTCCCCGGTTTCTTCATTATCCTATCGATAAAATAAACAAGATTTCACCGTTAGGAAAAGAAGATAAGTTGTTTGGTTTCTATAAGGGAAAGACCCACTATAAAGGGAATCAAATCTTTGGGAATGTATTCAGTTATTATAAGTTATAACTAAATAAACTGCCTTTCACCTTTGATTATCCACACTTTCCAACCTATCGTGATACCGAGTAAAACGGACGAAATTCAACATAAAACCATTTATTTAGATCCATCGTAGAACCATTATTTTAACTTATAATTATCTTTAATTATGCGTGAGTTCCTATAAAGATACAAGACTTAAATCTAAATTTATTTAATCCCTACATCTATTTTTTTCATTTTTTCTCTTGCATTATTTCAAGAAGGATGTTATGCTATTAAAGCAACCCCTTGCGTTAAGACAAGGAATGTTTCGAGGTTTAGGGAAAGAACAATTTCCATGTACTGTTCTTGATGTGTTGTTAACATTATCGTCGGAAATGATAATGACGAAGCATTCACAAAAAGAAAGTAATTACCACATAAGTTAATTACGAGCGCTTTTTCATAAATAGAGCTCAGATTGCAAACGTAAATGATAAACAATAGATTATCACAGAAACCAATATGACGGCTAATTTCCGAATAACAGACGGAAAACGCGGCTACTAGGCTCTGTTTATTTTTCTTGTTTAAACGCACCACGCGTTTTATAGGAAGAAGGCCTGTAAAACCTTTGGGGTTATTAAACACCAAAGGAGGATATAAAAATGAAACAAATTCAAATGTTAAAAGACGCGGTTAAAGGTTTAGTTATTGGAACTGCCTTATTTTACATCACACCGCCGTTCATTGAAATGATTGCAACACTAACTTCTGTTAGATAAAACATCAGTTATAAATGAAAACAGCCCAGATGGGCTGTTTTTTTATTGTTCTAAATGATCATTCGGATGGACGATATCGTCAACGAATTCTTTTGTTTTATTTACCACTTTTTTTGAGGCATGCTCAATTTTCTCGCCCACGTTTTCTAGACCATCTTTCGCTTCATGTAAAACGTGTTCTGTTGCATGAGCGACATGTTTGGCTCCTTTAGCGATATGATGAGCGACATCTTCAGCAACATCCTCAGCACCATTCACCACTTTTTTAGCCCCATGAGCCACGTCTTCAGCCGCATCTTTAACACCATGGGCTGCTTTATGCGCCATTTTACTTGCACCATGGGCCACATCTTCAGCTACATCTTCAACGCCGTGCATGACTTTTTTAGCTCCACATGCGACATCTTCAGCCATATCTTTAACACCATGAGCTGCTTTATGCGCCATTTTACTTGCACCATGGGCCACATCTTCGGCTACATCGTCCACGCCATGCATGACTTTTTTAGCCCCGTGTTCTACGTCGGCCGCTAAATCTTTCACTTCGTGGGCCACTTTATGTGCGACGTGTTTTGCCCCAGTTGCCACTTCCTCAGCAAACTCTTCTTGATCGGGAGTACGATTACAATTAGACATTTGAACTACCTCCTCTAACGAAATTGGTTTCATAAACGGAAACCACTATTAGTATTCTCAAATCCTCTTTAAAATACGCAAATTTATATTTTTTTCGACGGGGCAGCGCAAATTTTACAACTTTTAAATCAAAAAAATTTGTTCAACGTGCAACCTATATAAATAATCGTTATATCCATCTTTTTATAAGTCATCTAACGATTAATCTCTTTGACCAAATTCATTTAAATTCTCCATCATAGACTAATAGGGCTAATTAACATTCTCATAAGAATAAATCTAACAAGTTAACTTTTCATCTTTTATAATTAAGTTTCCCTTTGCATCAACCTTTCAAACATTTCTCACTTTTTATTCCTACCACCCTAGTTCCCACCTATTTTCAAATAAACGCCTATTTGCATTCTTTTTGATATATTCAAACGCTTTCATTTTGTGTTATAATAAGAATAAATCTAGTCTTTTTCGGGGGAGGAAGCATTTCATTGTGTCACATTTAAGTCTTGAAGTTAATTATAAACATTTCCGTGATTTATATCTATGTTTTTGTGGAATACACCAGTGCGAGTCTTCTCATTCGTTTGGACCAGCTATCCGCTCTAACTATTTATTACATTTTGTAATGGATGGAAAGGGGCGTTATTACTCAAAAGATCAATGCTATGAGATCACTAAAAATCAATGTTTTCTCATTCGTCCTGACGAACTTACCTTTTACCAGGCTGACCCGGTCCAACCATGGACTTATGTTTGGATTGGGTTTGATGGAGAAATGGCAAAAAAATATTTAGAGGCTGCGGGATTTTCCGACCAACAATTAGTCTTACACTACGAGCATTGTGAAGAGTTACAAAATTATGTCACCGAAATGCTCAACTACAACAGTCTTACACAGGCAAATGAATTAAAATACCAAGGATTACTTTACTTATGTTTAGCAAAATTAGCGGAATCAGCTCCAAACAATCTATCTAAACAGGCTAAAAACGAAAACCATTACATTAACCAGGCCATTGCCTTTATTCAAAATAACTATGCCAATTCTATTAAAGTTAGTGATGTATCCCACTATCTTTGTCTCAATCGAACCTATTTGACTGCCTTATTTCAAAAGCATGTTGGCATGTCTGTTCAACAATTCCTGATCCAATTTCGAATGACAAAGGCCGCACAGTTGTTAACTGAAACCGACTTATCCGTCTCGGATATCGCCCGATCCTGTGGATACCAAGATCCACTTGCGTTTTCAAAGTCTTTTAAAAAGATTCACTGTGTCTCACCTACTGAATTCCGTCTCATAAAAAAACAAGACGTCTAACTCGTCTTGTTTTTTTATGAAAGGAACTTTTTAGAAAAGAATGTTAAGTGTCTAATTCAGACTTTCATTTACATTAGACATTTTCATCTCCCTGTTCATCGGTAATATACGAGGGTTAAAAAAGATAGCGTTAATTTGATTCACAAGTGGGCCTAATAAAAAGGTTAATAAAAGAGTTCCCACCCCAATTGGACCGTTTAATAGTAAAGCAATCCCAATCGCGGTTAAATCAACGACCAACTTTGCTGTTCCGATTCTAAGGTGATAGACTTCATGAAGAGAAACTGTAATATCATCATTCGGATTAGCCGGTAGCTTCGGTTTTAGGTAAATAGCGAGTCCAAAGGCAATACAGATAAGGGCGCTAAAAAACACAAAAAGTTGCATTAAAAACGACTGAATAGAAATTGTCTCCACAACGCTAACCCATCCTTCAGTAAAAACAGCCATTAAAAAGGCTGCTATTAATGGTTTTAATCGAGGCTTCTGTCGACGAATCAATGCAGATATTAAAATAGCCACTCCAGCCATCCCAACAATAATAACCGATAAATTTAAACCTGTTCGCTTAGCCAATGCAAAATTGATCGAATCTAATGATCCTGTTCCAAGTCCTGCCCTAGAACTCAGTGCCACACCTAACGTTAGTAATAAAATCCCCCCGATATATTCTATATAATCTACTTTTGCTCGTTTCATGCCAACCCCTCTTTCTTCAAAATGATCTACTGTCATTATAGGGGTTAGAGAAAAAAACGTACATTTCAAAAACTCAGATTGATATGGTTAGATGTCTGTTTTTTCCTATTATCCAACGAGTTATACCTAGCCACTCTCCTATATCCCTTCAGCCAATCCATTTAAATTAAGTTGTTCCCCTCTTATTATCGCCCTCTTAAGTCATATCTGCCATAATACCGTTCAAGGCAGCCTATCATATAACTAAAAGCATTAAAGGTTTTTAAAAATTATCCGGACCTTTATAGGACAAAACAGATGTCACAGTTAAAAGAATCTAGTTGTATAATTCTTATCATAAAGCAACTAAAATAAAAAGAGAGCACCAGAAAACGTTACTCTTTTCTCACAATTTCAACATAGTAAAACTACTTAAGACGTCCTACATATTTTCACTTAAAAGGGTAATTTTCTAAGAGGTGGTTCCGAGCTTTTAAAAGTTATGAAATAAATCCTTTCCCCTTTAATAGAATCTCTAATTCGTCAACTAATAAGTTTAATGTCTGTAAAAGGCATTGGTCATCTACGCCGATACTTTTAATTATCGTCTGAACATATTGATTTGTATGAGGTGGATAAATTACGCATATTGACTCTGTGATTGATAAGAGACGTTTCTCACCTGGATGAAGAACACCATTTATCGCAAAGATAATATCGTAATAACTTGCTAAAAAGGCTGTTACCCGATGATTGATACTATTTAAATCACCACGTGAGATCGCCTTTTCAATTTGGTGATAGTAAGAAGAAAAGGCGTTCCTTAAAATCGGATAATTTTTATCTACAATCGCCTGTTTGAGAGATCTTGGATAAACGTGCTGATACTTTTTCCTTAAATGTTTGAGTTCTTGATTTCTATCATAAAGTACTTCGGCATTTAAAACATTGTAAACAAAACACGTAGTATATCCCGTTTGAGCCTGGACATCTTCCATCACACTAGCTAAGTTTTGACGAATCTCCTCTAAATCAAAAAAACAAATATCGATATCGATTAACGAATCACGGGTTATAAATTCATCCGAACTTCCAAAAAACTCGTTTCCAATCTCCATACAATCTGAAAACTTTGATGCAATTTCTCGCCTCTTCGCAATCGGAATGGCTCTGGTCACAAACAAATCCAAATCAATATCAGATTGGGAATCATTTCTCCCTGACGCTCGGGACCCTGCAAGCGTGATTGCTTCTACCTCATCTAATTTCATGTATTCGGATACAAGCTTCTCTATGATTAACTCCATTTTATCCCCTCCCCTTTAACCATATGACTAACAAAACTTTGTCATGAATATTCTTTATACGAGGTGATTATATGAATCCTAAACAACAAATCCGACAAGATATACTTAATAAACGACGTCAATTGGACGAATCAATCATCAACCACCACAGCACCCTCATTTCTCGCCGTGTCTGTCAATCCCCCCTCTTCCAACAGGCCTCTACCCTCTTTATCTATCTTAATTACCAAAATGAGGTTAAAACAATCCCCATTATACAAGAAGCCCTTCGGTTAAATAAGACAGTGGCCATTCCTAAAATTATTAACCATTCCATGGAATTTTATAAAATTAACTCCCTTGAAGAAGTGGCACGTGGAACCTTTAATATTTTAGAGCCGACAACAACTGAGCGTGTTACCGATAAAAAAGGAGTAATGATTATGCCCGGTGTTGCATTTGATAGATGTTGTCATCGTATTGGATATGGAAAAGGATTTTACGATCGCTACCTCAAAAATTTCCCTGAACTTATTACCATTGCACTCGCTTATGAATGTCAAATGGTCGATTCAATCGCATCTGAACCTCACGATATTTGTCCCCAATATATCTTTACAGAATGCCAGATCTATACAAAAAGGAGTGAGACATAAACGGTCTCACTCCTTTTTATTTCGCCTTTAAATAATCCGTAGCAAAATCAATTAATGTGCGATAATCTACTAATTTACACGTTGTTTTCCCAATTTCAAAAACTGGCACCTCATGGTTTGCTGCCTCATAGGCCGCACCGATTTCATTAAAAGAAGTTGAATCAAAGGCTAAATCCTCAAACTCAGCTAACTTTGCTTCTCCCTCTCGATTCACAATAGCCTCATGCATTTTCTTTGGTCGACAATCTGCATAGTATTCAGCCAAATGGAGAGCTGTTAATTGATTATAATCAATTCCTAAACATAATACCTTTGCATCTTGTGCATACAACTTTTGTACGGGAGATTGCTCACCGAACATCGAACCTAATTGATGACCTGACATAAACCAAGCCGCTTTACGACCTGAAGCTAAATATGAGGCTACCGGATGAGCACTGCGGTAAACCCTAGGCATACGGGCAAATGCTTCTGCCACTTCACCTGATAAAATAGGTGACAGACTTTCATTATACGCAGGCGTATGCTTCACCATTAATTCCTTCCACTTCTTTGGCAATGCTTCATCAAAAAAGGTTGGACATGATTGGTGAATAGAATGAGCAGGCATAACGATTGTCGTAAGATACCCTGTCACTTCATAAATGGCCTCAACAATGGTCTGAGCCCCACCAATAATATAATCAAATGCCTCCAAGTTTGCATATACCACCAATAAATCTAAATCAGCAAGCTTTAATTTTTTTAGTTGCTTTACCACATCTGCTTTAGTTATTGGTGTTGTCGTACTCTTTTTTACTCCTGTTAATTCCATGATGCTTCCCCTTCCCAATCCATGATAACCAATGGTTATCATCTTCATTTCTCTTCTCTAACTGATATAATAAGTTACCCTAATACCCCACATTATAACTTACTATATTTATTTTATCTAAGCACATTATACAGGAAAAGTGCCTAGCTGCTTACAAGAAAAAATACCCATCCATCTAGAAAACATAAGATTTTACCACCTATTTCTATTTATAGTTTTATCCTACCAATTTAGAAAATGATTCATCCTAAATTTCTGCAAAAAAAGAAAAGATTGTTCACTTATTCGCACAGCTATGTCGTTTTATATATACTTTTGTAAAATCTATATTTTTTATCATTAGGGGCGTGTTTAACCTAAGTTTTCTATAAAGAAAAACATTCTTATCCTAAACATTAGATTAGAGAATGATTAATGAAAGGGGAGTTAGACAACTTTCAAGAATGCCCCCCATACTTCCCTTTCATTGAATTTTTTCGTTTTCGGAGCTTTCTTTTGAATTTTTACGATGATTCTCTCTCCATTTTTTTACTGAGTGTTTCCAATGATTTGCTCTTTTAAGGGTCGCCCATACCGTTTTATAATTGATCTGTCTATATAAGGCAGGTTTTATCCATGCCTCGTTGGCCATTGAAACAAGCTGTGGAAGATCGGCCCCTAATCTTACGGATGTCATCGTGTTCTCCTTTACTCCAATAATAGAAGTCGCAGGTAAACGATTGACCATCAATGCTGCATGGGGTCGAGACGATTGGCAATTCGGCTCTTTGATGACTGTCCATTCCTTTTCAACTGTCCACTTTGATTGATTCAAAGGATTTTGATCGGAATTATCCGTTAAATCTATAACCTCATGCCCTTCATCTTGAAAATAAGAAATAATTTTTTCTTTTAATTCTGTACTTGCCTGATTACAATTTAATCCAATTTTCATAAATTAATGTTACTGAAAACTAATCGTACATTAAACATCCTACTCGTTCATTTCGTCTACAGACGAAGTGACTCCGTTGAAAGTCTATCGCGACAGATTGCTAACTTTTATCCAATTCGTGTTCTAGTAACATCTTCCTCCCTTCTTATCCGTTTCATCTTGGCAACTCACCTATTTGTGTGTCATCACCCTTTTTTCTATTGCTTGAACTCGTATACTATCCAATCACTTTTCTATTATCGAGTCATATCTTAGTATAGCTGTATTATAAACAACTTATTATTCGTTCAAACATCCCGCTGATTTTTTAAGTTCCTACCAAAGAATAATCAGCCTAAAAAGTGGCTAATCCTTAATAAGATAATTTCCCTAAAAGGGTTAATTCACGTGTTAAATATTTTTGTATGATTCAAACCTTCTCTCTCCCTATCCCCCCCTTATTCGTAATTCATCGAGAGCTTTCATTCGAAAGGCGGTAATTTTCCAAATGATTATCTCATCAAACAAAAAAAAAGAGCCGGATATTACCGACTCTCTCATCTTTATAAATTAAGCAGTGATTGTTGCTTTCCAAATTCCGTGTAAGTTACACCAAGCGTAAACTTCAACTTCCCCTTTAAAGTTTCCTAATGGGAATACAGCTTCTGGTTTTTCAGTTGCTTTAATTGAACGACGTAATACTAAATCTCCAGCTTTAACAGCTACGAATGGAATCCAATGTTTTTCGATACTTGGGTGTTCTACCTCACCCACACATACTTTTAATTCTCCATTTTCAATTGATAAAACTGGCATATGTTTTTCAATTGCAGCTTCTGTTGAGTTAGGTACTAATTCTTCCATTGGTTTTCCATCACAAGTTAATGGTGCTTGTTGACCTTCAATGACCTCGATTACTGTTTTTGTTTCTGGGCACATATAAAATTTCATACTAGAATCCTCCATTCAATTTTGAATACCTAAATATAAGCCTATTATAACCATTAAAATCATCAACTTCAATGATAATGCACTTTATTTTTCATCTCCTTTTCGGTTTCGCAAAATCCAACATTAATCTCTTTTTATCGACATCTTAAAAATCTAATTCATCGCCAAAAATCCCTTATTTATTTGAGGTGTACATAAAAAAATCCCTATCCTCAATCATGAGAGAATAGAGATTCCTTTTATTATTCTAAATTTTCTATCGGATGCGCGCGCTCTAATTTAGGAATGATTCTAAAATACGACCAAATCAGCCAGACAGTTGCACCGATCCAGGCCAATGGACTTGCTAAACAAACCCCTTGGTATCCTAGTAACCCTGGTAAAGTAAACGCAACAATTGTACGCATCACCAACTCCATGACCCCTGCAAACATTGGAACAACCGTATTTCCAAGCCCCTGAAGAGCAAAGCGATATAAAAACAATAACCCTAAAACAGGATAAAAAATAGCCGTTATCTTCAAATACTCCATCGAAATCGGTAAAGCCTCGACATTGGCTGACGGGATAAATAACTGGACAATATAGCCTCCTAAGAAAATAACGATCACGCTCGATAACGCATTCGTCACAATCGTAATCCACGCACTCTGGCGAGCTCCTTGACGTACACGATCAATACGTCGTGCTCCTAGGTTTTGGGCCGCATAGGTTGCCATCGTCATCCCAATTGCAATTCCCGGTTGAACCACTAGCTGTTCTACTTTCGTCGCTGCTGTAAAAGCTGCTACAGTCGTTGAACCAAAACTATTCACTGCCACTTGTAAAATCATCACTCCAATCGCTGTGATCGCGTATTGAAGTGCCATTGGTAACGACACATACATTAACTCTTTAACTAACATCGGATCATACTTAAAATGTTCTTTCTTGAGGGTCAAGATATCGAACTTTTTAATCATATAGAAATAGCATAATAATCCCGAAAGCCCCTGTGAAACAACCGTCGCAATTGCCGCTCCCGCGACACCCATTTTAAAATTAATAATCAACACTAAATCTAAAATAATATTTGTAATTGAAGCTAAAATTAAAAAATATAGTGGCGTTTTACTATCCCCAAATGCACGCAATAAAGACGCCAATAAATTATAAACAATAATTGAAACTAATCCTCCAAAGAAAATCGTCACATAAGAAGTTGCATCTTCTAAAATATCAACGGGTGTATTCATTAATTGAAGAACCGGTTTAGCAAGTAATACACAAATCACTGTTAAAACAACCGTCGCAATCGCTGATAGGTAAATTGAGGTTGCCGTTGCCTTTTTAATTCCAAGCTCGTCATTGGCCCCATAGCGTTGAGAAACAATCACTGAAAACCCATGCGTTAATCCATTTACAAAACCTTGAACTAAAAAAATAACGCCTCCCGTTGCCCCAACAGCTGCTAATGCCCCAACGCCAACAAATTGACCAACAATGGCTGTATCGACCATACTATAGAACTGTTGAAACAAATTACCAATTAAAATAGGAATAGTAAAAGCCAAAATTAATTTGGCCGGACTTCCTTTCGTCATATCTGTCATCATTCATCACTCTCTTCTAAAAAAATCTATCTCATTTTATCAATCGCTACTTTAACTGTCAATGTTTAAAAGACATTAAAAAGATTTTATCCTCTATCCACGAATACTTTGCTCAAAATTAAAAAGATGATCGGAATCATAGGTTCTTTTCACCCTTTGAAGTCGCGCTAAGTTATCTCCATAATATTCTTTTTCATAGTTCTCACCTTGCTCTATTGGGAAGTTAATAAATGATCCCTTAGTGTATGTACGAAGTGTAGAAAAACGCTCCTGAACAAAAAGAATATTCTCTTCTTTATATTTCCTATCTTCAAACACCGATTGAAACCCAAGAATAAATCTAGCATCTCGATAATAAAAGGCAGTTGCAGAACCTAAGATATCTGAAATGGCGCCCCCTAATCCATACAGTGTTAGTGCGGTATAAACAGATCCCTGTGCCCGCTCCTCCATTAAATTCAACATGTTTATGAACTCATCCCTTGTATAATCGCGCATGACAAATCGACCACCTGAACAATACATTTCAAAGTCTGGGTGACTATCTTGAATTTCACGATTAGCCTCTAATACGCTCATCTCTCTCACCTCAAATAGAGGAGCAGATGAAAATTCACTTAATAACATCGCCGCTTCTTCTTTTTGCCCGTAAAATAAACCTGTAAGTTTAACACCTCTTCCTTTTCCATCACTATGGTACATCGCCATTTTTAAATTCATTCGACGGTCCAATCCATGAAAAAGTGTTTGGTATATTAAAGCCACCTCGGCCACTTTTTCAAAATCTTGGTGTGGATAATCAATATTGATAAGCGTCGCTATTGCTCTTTTTTGTGAGAGGCGATAGGTTAAAGAGGTAACAACTCCAAAGTTTCCACCACCGCCACCTCGAAGAGCAAAAAACAATTCAGCATGTTGTTTTTGATTCACTGTGAGTACTTCTCCACTAGCAATCACAATTTCTGCTTCAATTAACGAATCACACCCTAATCCCAACAATCGACTAGAATATCCCCATCCACCACCTAATGTATACCCTGCAACACCGACGGTCGGACACCCCCCACCAGCAAACGCATATCCTGCCTGACAAACTTTTTCATACAATTCCCGATTGCGAACTCCCCCCTGAACAGTGACTGACTGATCAGTTAATACAATCTTATCCATTCGACTTACATCGATTACCACTACTCCATCTCCCGTTGAATATCCTGCATAATGATGAGTTCCTGATCGCACGCGAAAAGGGAGTCGTTTCTCTCTCACATAATGAATAGCAAAAACAACATCTTCAGTTTGCTGACAATAAATAATCATAGATGGATGTTTATCGATTGCACGGTTCCAAGATAAACAACACGTTTCATAATTAGGGCTTTCTTTGGTTACAATTAATCCATTTAATTGAGCGTTCATTTTTAAGTACCTCTCACCTTTGAATTCAATCTTATTATTTCCACTATCATATCATAATTTTATTTTTTTCTACAAATTCTACGATATCGTTTCAATAAGTTTTGCGTTATAATCTAAATAAAGAAATCTTAGTAACCGTAAGGAGCTTGTATGACGCAACAGTATTCATTTTTAAAATTCAAGGATCCAACATTTGAAGATTTCCACCTCCTATATTGTGGGCGCCAGAATTGTCCGTCTGGTTATAGTTTCGGCCCAGCCGTACGACCAAACTACCTGATTCATTATGTGATTAAAGGAAAAGGATATTATTATGTAAACGATCGAAAATATACGATTGAAGCAAGGCAAGGTTTTTTAATTCGCCCCGGAGAATTAACCTTTTATCAAGCCGATGAAACCGATCCTTGGACGTATTTATGGATTGGATTTAATGGGAGTAAGGCAAAAACTTATTTAAAGTATGGAGGAATGGGAGAAACAGACTATACATTTGGATGCCAAGAATCTGAACAACTGACTCAGTACCTTGAGCAAATGCTTGAGCACGATACATGGGGACACTATCATGAACTCTCGTTGCAAGGTATTCTCTTTTTATTCTTTGCGACGTTAGCAAAATCGGCAGAACTTCCCTATGAGGAAGATGTTGAAACAGATAATCTTTATATTAGCAAGGCAGTCGAGTATATTCAAAAAAACTATCAAAACCCTATTTTAGTGACCGATATTGCCAATTACGTTTCATTAAGTCGTACCTATTTAACGACCCTATTCCAACAAACACTTCATCTTTCCCCGCAACAATTTTTAATGAAATTTAGAATTACAAAGGCATCGGAACTTCTTATTAATTCGGAACTTGCCGTCCATACCATCGCTAACTCGTGTGGCTACAATGACCCACTGGCTTTTTCCAAAGCTTTTAAGAAAATAACAGGGTTAAGTCCCTTAAATTACCGTAAGGCTAATACTCAAAACCACTATAAACGGGATAGCGACCCCCACCAACATGAAAAAGGGAACGATTAAATCATTAGTCGTTCCCTTTTTTGTAGGCGTGTGCGAAATGTGTGGTGGCATTATTCTGCTTTTAATAAATAAATACGTGACTGATAATCACCATTTGTTCCATCGTATGGTGCTTTATTTTCTCCACATGAACCATCAGATGTAATCAATCCAGCATTCATGAGTTCATCTCCGTAATTAGTGGTCTCATTAATTGAAACCGTATATTTTAAATCTGGATTTAACCCCTGTAATTTAACGCGGCGGAATCCTACATTGACCTCATTTAACGGACGATAATATCCAACAAGTGCCGTTTTTTGATCTTGTGAAACAATCATCCAGCATGTTTCATTCCCCTCAAATGGGCTTAATAAGCGATAGAATGTTCCATTAAAAATGGTCTCACGGTATTCTTTAAAGAAGGCAACTTGCTGCTTCACTTCATTCTTTTCTGCCTCTGTTAATTTATTTAAGTCAAGCTCATAACCAAATGTTCCAAAATACGCGACATTGGCACGTGTTGATAGCGGCGCATTACGATATAACTGATGATTAGGAATAGCTGAGACATGTGAACCCATACTACTAATCGGATAAACCATTGATGTTCCATATTGGATTTTTAAACGTTCCACAGCGTCTGTATCATCACTTGTCCATGTTTGTGGTGCGTAATATAACATTCCTGGGTCAAAACGTGATCCCCCACTCGCACATGATTCAAATAAAATTTCTGGGAATTCAGTCGTTAAACGATCATATAAGTCGTAAACCCCTAAAATATATTTATGGAATACTTTTCCTTGATCTTTAGCTGATGCAACTGCTGAGAAACATTCTGTAATATTTCGATTCATATCCCATTTTACGTAAGAGATAGGCGCTTCTGATAATACTTTTGCCATTGCTTCATAAATGTAATCAACCACTTCCTTACGTGAGAAGTCTAAGACAAATTGATGGCGTCCATGACAAGCCCCACGATTTGGTGTTGTTAAAATCCAGTCAGGATGTGCGCGGTACAAATCACTGTTTTTATTTACCATTTCAGGTTCAAACCATAACCCAAACTTAATTCCAAGATCCGTTACACGATTCGCAAGTCCGGCGATTCCATTTGGCAACTTATCGAAGTTTTTAACGTACCAATCTCCTAAACCTACAGTATCATCTTCGCGGTTACCAAACCATCCATCATCCAATACAAATAATTCAATTCCTAATTCTTTAGCATCTTTAGCGATTGATACAATTTTATCTTCATTAAAATCAAAATACGTTGCTTCCCAGTTATTTACTAAAATTGGGCGTACGCGATCTCTCCAATATCCACGGCATAAGCGTGTACGATATAATTCATGGTACGTTTGACTCATTCCATTTAATCCATCTTCGCTATAAACCATAACAACTTCTGGTGTTTGGAACACGTCACCTTGTTTTAATACCCAATTAAAACGATTTGGATGTAATCCCATCATCACACGTGTCGTACCATAGGTATGAACCTCTGCCTGTGCTAAGAAGTTTCCACTATATACTAAACTAAATCCATACACTTCCCCACTATTTTCCGTCGTTTGCGGACGTTTTAATGCTAAAAATGGATTGTAATTTGAGCTACTAGCTCCACGCATACTATACACAGACTGAATTCCATGTTCTAATTTACGATGTTTTACATAGCGCTCTCTTGACCATGCTCCCGTTAATTCAACCATTTCATAGTTGTAATCTGGAAAATCAACTGCCATACTCATGGCATTTGTTAAGGTTACTTCCTCTTGTCCTAAATGTTTAAATGTCGCATGACGTGTAATAACCGGACGCTCTTCATAAATCGTATACGTTAAAACTAATTCTGTTTGAATTAACGCATCTTTTAATGTAATTTCTAATGTTGTTGCTTCTTCATCCGACTCAACATATGTTGATGGCATCTTATCAATTAAAGCTGGTTTCCCTTTATAAATTTGATGTGAAACGTATTCGAACTCAGTAATATCACTACCATTTTGTTGTAAAATTTCATAGGCTGGATATTTGAAATCACCTGTTCCATAACATGGATATTCTTGACGAATATGTTCTAATGAAAAACTCATATTTCCTTCAAATGTACACGCTGATAACGGACGCGGACGTTGTTCTAGCAAATGAGAAAACGATGCATTATGACGAATTTTCTTTCCATAGTATAATTGCCCCAATTGCCCATTCGGTAAAACAGTCATAATATAGCTAATTGCTTGATTATATAAGTGAAACTCTTTTGTTTGATCGTTAAATAAGATTGGCATTCTCTTCTCTCCTCGCTCTTATTGCTTTTGAATATGTTTTCATTATAAACTTAAAAACGTTTTCTTTCTATGTTTAGATGTTATAGATATATGGTTAAATGTATGTTATTTAATCTCCCTTTACGAAGAAACAGCATCTATCCGATCAAAATAAAAAATCCAGTTACGAGAAGTAACTGGACCTGTCTTTTAAGGTTTTAATAATTATTTGAGGGGATAATTATTAAATATTCTTGAGGGGATAAATTTCTGTTAAAAAGCTTGGCAAGAAATTTATTGCAATATTTTTTGTCTTTTTTTAAGACAAATTTATTATATCGTACGTTTTTCTAAAACACAAATAATATGACTTTTATTTTTTAAAATTATGTTTTATTGTCACATCCTTCAAAAAAATGCCACCAACCACCCTTGTTAATACGCATCAACTTCTGTTTTCCCTTTCGAACAAAAACTTCTTTAATCATGCCCCCTATCTCATCTACTCATGCTATTTAAGAAAACTTAAAGAAGAGACTATTTTGCTTTAGCGAAATAGTCTCTTTTAATTTCAATTTGTTTCTCTTACTAAATGCTCAAACGAAATGACGTCTGACTGACTTCCAATCACTGCCTTAAATAATTCATCGCTATCTTCAAGAACCCAATCACTTCCTTGTTTGTGTAAGGTTACTTCAATTTGTTGGGTGATGTAATCCTTTTGAATATCTGGGTTATCAATAAGATTTACAAGCAAACTAACCTCTAAATCATCAATATGAGCGGATGCCTCAAGAACATCATCCTCAATCGGTTTAATCGTTTGTTCTACGACATTTGATTCATAATGTTGAAGCATATGATCTAAATTAACATTACTTACCTCGAGCGTCACAATTGCTTTATCATCATCAATCTGACTTTGTAATACTTTATAATTCATATTAGGTAATACCTTATTTAATAGGACGGTTTCAACCGCTGAATTCGTAGTTAATTTAACAGCGACATCATCCGTATTATATTGTAAATTTTTATAATCCTCTAGTAATTCTTTGACACTTTCCTGCGGACGATAATTTTGGTAAGAAACTGTAAATAGTACAAATAATAATGTTGGAACAATAATTGAACTCGCTAACCGAATCTTCTTTTCCACACCAACCAACCTCCTCAAGTATACATTATTAGAATGAACAACTTCTTTTTAAACATACCCTTCCTTTAAAATAATTCCTAAACATCCGTTTAAAAATTCCACCATCGACTAATCATCTATCTCTGTTTTCATTTTTTATACGATAGATAAAAAGAGATTTCTAAATTTATGAGCGTCACTAAATAATTAAACAATGGTGCGCTACAAAGTAAGCGTACATCTATCTAAACATATTGAAGTCGTAAAAGCTCACTCTGACCTATAGTTATTATAAGTCAAGTCATTCCAAATTATACAAAATTAAAAAAGGGGGAATGGAACGCTCCATCACCCCTTTTATTGATCTTCACGAAGAAGATAGATATTGTGATCTTGATCTTCGAATGTAAACATTTTTCCGTAAGGCATGATTTGTAACTCGCCAACCTTTACCCCATTTGCTTGCAATTGTTGATAAGCACCCTCAATATCTGTTGTGCTTAAAATCACATTAGGGTGTAACACATTTGCCTTTGGATTCTGTTTTAGCATGAGTTCCTTTTCATAAATAACAAAAGAAGTTTTTTCTGCTTCTTTTGGGCGAACTTCCATCCATTTAAAGTGAGGTCCCATCGGTTGTTCATGACAAATGAATCCCATTTTTTCTGTCCAAAATTGTTTCGCCTCTTCTTGGTTATTTACATAAATTGTTACCTTTGCAATATAATTAACCACAGATTCATTCCTCCAACTCATTTATAATCCTTATTATTGTAACGTATTTTCTAATAATTAAACAATAAAACACATCACATTTAACCTGGAAAAAATTTTATCTTATTTAGACAAATAACATGAGCTTTTAATAACATCTTAACCGATGATGCATAAAATAAAGTATAGGTGTCGTTGATTTTTTAGGATGACTAAGGAGGAATTTTAATATGTTATCACCCGAACAACCGAATCATAATCAAGCTATTAATAATTTAATTGCGTCTATTGCTTTACAGGAATCTTTTTTCGTAGATACGATTTATACAGAAGCAAAGCGATTAACTGATATCGTTAACTCACAAGGGATAACCCCCGCTGAACTTTATACGTCTAAAAATTGTTTATCTGAACTTACCCATGCTATCACAGGACTTGAAAGAATATTACAAGCCAAAATTGAGTTTTTTGAATCCGAATTTTCAAAATAAAAACCTCCATCGTGGAGGTTTTTTAACGAATATACCCTTTTTCCTTTAACTTTGCCACTGAGGTTTCAAGAGCTGACTTTGTTTTAACTTCAATTAAAACACCCGTCTTATTTTCCAAGGCCAACTTTAACCCCTCATCAATCTTTACATCCCCAGTGTACAATGGTTGATGGTCGCGCTCTAACGTTGCATCATGAAGATGAAGATGTTTAATCAGAGCGCGATGGTTTAAGATAAACGTTTGATCTTTATGAGAAGCAATATAATCATGTCCTACATCGAAGGTCAAACAAAACCTTCCGCTCTTAAGTAGCTCATTTACTGCCTTTTGAATATATCGCCGGTCTAATACCCCCGTATTCTCAATCGCAATCTGTACACCCGTTCCACCTAACCAAATATCAACCAGTTCTAAACTCGCTCTAATATTATCTAAATATTTTGACTCGTATTTTTCATAAAGAGCTATCTCACCTTCCGGCGTTTTAAACTCCATTCCCGAATTCATATGAATGTTTAAAATTTTACATCCAAGCCGATCAGCTACCCCAATCGCCTCCTCTAACACTTTTAAATGAGCCTCACGAACATGACGATTAAAATGACCTAAATCTAAATCCTCAGGTAAATGAATCGTACAAGAAACACCATACTGTTGCTTTAGGCGATTAAGATACTGAACATTCATTGTTTCAGGTTGGCACATCGGTAAATTACAATTTAATTCAACAAAATCAAGCCCTAGTTCCTTGCAGAGTTGAAAATTCTCTTCCATTCCATCCACATCCATTAACTGGGGCATTCCGTAACTTAAATTTATCATCTAATAATTCCTCCTTATCCTCTTAATAAGGGATCTTATCCTTTTTCTGATACCAAATTTTAAAAGCCTCTAACGCCTCTTCACGAAGCATCTCTTCTAGAGCAATAGTGGGGGAGTTTTTAGATTTATCCTTTAAGAAGTCATAAATAAATTCATCGGCAAATCCAATTTCCTTGGCGTCACGCACGTTACATCCGTAATACACCTTTTTTATACCTGCCCATAAAATCGCGGCTAGGCACATGGGACAAGGTTCCGATGACGTCACTAATATGCAATCACTTAAATCAAAGCGATTTAGGATTTGCGAAGCACGACGTATCGCATTGATTTCAGCATGAGCCGTTGGATCATTTGTTTTAATCACTTGATTATGTTCTAATGCAATTATTTTTCCATCCTGTAAAATAGCCGCCCCAAAAGGTCCACCATCCCCATTATTTACTCCCTCTATTGCTTCTTTAATACATAATCTCATGGCTTCATCCATGGTTAATCCCTCGCTTTCAGTAATTATGCCCCATCAAACGATAACAAACCTTTCATTTCCCCACCTATTTAAATAAAAAGTGGCCTATTAAACGAGCAGTCCTGCCAGTAACAATTTATTTTTTTACCTAAACTAACTTTGTTTAACTCCTACTATTAAATATATACACCTATTTCTTTTTTAGACTATAAAATTAAAAAAAGCTATAGATAGAATATCTATCTATAGCTTTTAAGCTAATGAAGTTAAAAATTATAATTTAACGATGTTAGCTGCTTGAGGTCCACGATCTCCTTCAACGATTTCGAAAGAAACTTGTTGACCTTCTTCTAAAGTTTTGAATCCTTCTCCTTGGATTGCTGAGAAGTGAGCGAATACATCGTTTCCACCTTCAACAGTGATGAATCCGAAACCTTTTTCTGAGTTAAACCATTTTACTGTACCTGTTGTCATAATCAAGTACCTCCTAAGATTTTTTATTTCTTAATGCCGTATTTCAAATAATTTCAATCAATGTTCGAGTTAAATACTACCCCAGTGGTTCAAATTTAAATTAGAAAAGACTATTAAGTTATATTTATTATAACATACATACCAAAAATATGTAAACTAAAATATACATTCCTTTAAGAAAAAATTTTTATTTTTTTTCTTTGTTTTTGTGCATTCTATCAAAATAAAAAATTAGGGTTAACAGGCCCCTTTCTTTCTTATATAATAAAGACAAATTCTTATAGATTCAGAACGATCATTCCCCTTATTTCGATTCCAAAGGTGACTGGTGATCAACAAAATGTTCTCCTATCTGCAAACATATTATTTATGAAAGACGGTGGTATTCCTCATGAATTTTGATCAATTATTAAATGTCAGTGTGCGACTCGGAACTATGCTTCTTGAAAATGGAGCAGAGATTTATCGCGTTGAAGAGTCCATTCGTCGAATGGTGTTAGCTTATGGTGCACGCGAGGTCGATGTTTACGCAATTCCAAATACTATCATCGTCACCTTAATGACCACCCAACATATTAATTTAACTAAAACTAAGCGGATTCACGACCGAACAACGAATTTAGATAAGGTCGAGCGATTAAATCATTTATGTCGACAAATTTGTCAAAATACCCCTGATTTAAATATTGTGGACGCCCAATTAGATGAGATTTCTAAACGGCCTATCTACGGTTTTTACGCTCAATTAATGGCCTATGCCATTACTTCTTCAATGTTCACCCTCTTTTTTGGAGGGGCATTTGTTGATGCATTTTGGTCCTTTTGGATTGGTCCTCTCTTAAAAATCACCGCTCATCATCTAACAAAGTTGAGAACGAATCCTTTTTTTACGACTATTTTATGTAGCTTTTTCTGCGGTCTTCTTTCAACGCTCGTCTGTCATTTTCAATTGGCTTCACATGTCGATAAGATGATCATCGGATTAGTGATGAATCTTGTCCCTGGGGTTGCCATTACAAACTCTGTTCGTGATATTATCGCCGGTGACTTTATTGCCGGTCAAACTAAAATGACAGAAGCCTTATTAACCGCGACTTCAATCGCAGTGGGAACAGGGATCGCCCTTTCCATTTCAACATATTTTTAGGAGGGATTATCTTGGACGTTTTACTACCTTGTCTTTATACCTTTATTGCCACCGCCGGATTTTGCATTATTTTTAATATTCGTGGGAAAATGGTTTTTTATGCCGCGCTCGGTGGAACAATTGGTTGGCTTGCCTTCATTGGGTCCTCATTTTTAGGAACGGATCTCATTCAATACTTTATCGCAACCGTTATTATCGCCCTTTACTCAGAGATTATGGCTCGTATCCACAAAGTCCCTATTACCGTTTACTTAATCGCTGCCTTAATCCCACTTGTTCCGGGTAGCGGAATTTACTACACCATGGAACACGCATTAACAGGGGATATTGTTGCCTTTTTAGAAACATTTATTCATACAATTGCGATTGCCGGTTCCCTAGCTTTCGGAATTTTACTTGTTTCCTCTCTTTTCCGACTCACCCATCATATCAATATCGACCGAAATCAATAAAAGGGTCCACTTTACTATAAAATGGACCCTTTTTTGTTTCAAAAAATTTTACAAATGACTATATCATTCAGTTATCTTTTCTTTCAACAAAATCGATAAGCATTGGTAGCCGATGATCAAATTTTTCAAGCTCTCTTATCTCTTGAAAATCAAAATCTAAATTATAAACATGAACTGAATTAATCGTCGAGCTGTCTAATCGATTAATGGTTAGGAGCGTATTGGTTTCAAAGTTCACACCAACCGTTCGGTGTTCTCCGATTTCTTTGATAGCGGGGGAAGTTGAATCCAAATGATTAAAATCCAGTTTCAATAATAAGTTATCTTCTTGTACCCTTGCAGGATCATAACCAACCGATCCTTTAGCCTTATCACACGCCAATTCTAATATAAGGTTTCCCTTATCTTCTTCGAAAAAGGATAACGGCGTACAAAGATTTCTCGCCTCATTATTCGTTTCTGCAAAACTAAGTCGTGACTTTACCTGTACCTGTTCATCTACCTCTAGGATCGTAAACTGTCCAGTCTCTAGTCCTTCTCCTAACAAAAATAATGAATCTTGATAAGGATAAAAATAAATCACGTCTCGTCCTAAATTTAATTCCTCATTCACATCAATTGAAGCTATTTGATTGAATCCTTTATCATAAATCAATATTTTTTCTTCCCTTATGATATTGTCATTTTCATCAAACTGGGGATAGGCAGCATCTGCATAAACATATATCTTATCCTTAAATACAGTTCCCGTCCAAATATGAAGATTACTTTCTAAATCTAGACATTCCCACGATTCATCTAAATAGCAAATCCCCGAACGGTAAGACTCCCCATCACCCAAAAAACCACCATTAATCATCACGGCTAATTGTTCAGAATAAGGATTAATACTTTCATATTTCCGATCTAGTGTTGCCATTTCATCTAACGTATGTGTTTGAGTATTATAAGTTAAAATCGTTGAAATCTCCGGGTAGGCGTCAAAATAAACCCTATTTCCTACTTGTCGAAGGGAGGAGTAGCCAACTCCTTTTCCTTTCGGTAGCTTTTGATTGTCTATTATTTCACCCGACGAATTCCCATAAACAAGATAAGAACGTGTGTAATAATCATTAGGTATAATTTGTAAACTAGAAAACTCTTTAGGTCTTCCTCCTATTGTCAGTTTTAGTAAATAGCAACCGATTAAAACAGTGCCAACCAATAAACTAAGACGTAAAATATTTCGTTTCATTTTTTTCTCCTATTTTACCTTTTGGTAAAAGAATACATTATCATCCCATAAAATTTGTTTTGGCGTAACACCTATAAAATCATATTTCCATGCACTGTCTTTATAGTGATCCCCTACATTATAACCTGCACTTAACCAAGCCTTATACACCAATTTAGAACAATACCACTTATCTGTATTACTTAACGTGGTCATAATCGTATATGGCTTACCAATTTGTTTAGCTGCATAATTTACCGCAGTTTTATAATTTGATTGGGAAGCTCCACCCACATAAAGTTCATCAGTATTAACACTCTTCCAATACTTATTATAACTCAACTTGCTCTGAACTCCCTCCCCAGGATTCGCTTCAATTACTCGATTTTTATTAAAATCTACAATTCCCGCGTGACCATGATTCCATCCTAAAGTCTTAGAATCTAAAGTTACTAAAATATCCCCATAATTCTGCCATTCAATTGTCGTAGTTCTCCCACGAGTATTAGATTCAATTAAATCACCTACGCTTTGTTCCTTCATCTGTGTAATTTCATCTACTTTAGATTGATTTAATTCAGATATTACTTGTAAAACTGAACTAATTGCATCTTGTTGCTCATCCCTAGGTAGTTTATCAATTTCCTTTTGGTTTAATTCTCGGATACGTTGTGAATAAGACTCTAATCCCTCTGTTCTTAATATAGACTGCTCTGGCATTTTCACCTCGTAATCTGAATTTGTTTCTGCCTTTACTGTTCCTGTAGAATACATAGATACTACAGTTAACAACATTAAAATACATTTTTTCACCTTAATCTCTCCTTTTCCTATATTTATTACATACCGATTATACAAAAAAAAACAAAAAAAGTAAATATTTAATTAAATTCCTTAATTAGTATTTTTAATTAAAATATGGACTATTATATTGAAATTATCCATTTAACTCTTTTCTCATTAAAAAAGTAGTTTCTATGAAACATAGAAACTACCTTTTCATCTTCTGTATAAATAAATGTCATCATTCTGTCATGGAATACGGTTAACATTCCCTTTAATGTTTAGACAGTCTTTCATTTACTCTATTATTTTGATGTGAGAAACTGCTACTAATCAATTCCAAGGATAGTATGACCCGCTCCATCAATGGCTTGCTGGATTAACGCACTTGTTCCTCCAGTATTCACTAACATTGACTGAGCCCCCACACAAACTTGTAAATTTGTTGTCTCGAGGGATTGTAATGTTTTATTCACATGTGTCACACAATTTTTACAGTTCATTCCATGTAATCGAAGTTTTCTTCTCACGTTACCATTCCTCCATTCTATTTCTTTACACGCTCAAGTGTAAGATTTATGAGGTCCTTGACCTTTTTACTACGATAACTACTTCATAAATTGATACGGCAAATAGCTTCATTTTTTACTTTCTTTTTTATCTCATCTAGTACATTATACGTCATCGCACACAAAAGATTACCAATATTTACCTACAAAATTGTGTTCTTTTTGTGACTAACCGGTGA
Organism: Turicibacter sp. St.80E1; assembly: GCF_059728495.1. Lineage (NCBI taxonomy): Bacteria > Bacillati > Bacillota > Erysipelotrichia > Erysipelotrichales > Turicibacteraceae > Turicibacter > Turicibacter sp. St.80E1. Next base: position 1,991,266 of record NZ_AP039386.1, read on the forward strand.
TCACACCTTGTTTTTCTATAGATAAAAAAGGTGGCATCCCATAAGCCCGTTGCATCTGTGTGCTTAACCGAAATAAAAGTTAAACTCTTTCAAACATGGACACGTCCATCCTTTTGTTGATCAAGCCTTTTCCCAAACAAAAAAGGTGAGCAACTATCTGCTCACCTTTTTCATTCCCTAAGCCTTAAATTTACGTAAACGGAGCGCGTTAAGTAAAACAGAAACTGAACTTAAACTCATCGCTGCTGCCGCAATCATTGGATTTAATAACGGTCCGCCAAATAAATGTAAAACTCCCATTGCTACAGGAATACCTAGCACATTATAGGCGAAAGCCCAAAATAAGTTTTCCTTAATATTCAAAATCGTTGCCTTGCTTAGTCGAATAGCGGTTGAAACATCCATTAAATCACTCTTCATTAAGACAATATCAGCCGACTCAATTGCAACATCGGTCCCGCTTCCAATCGCAATCCCAATATCGGCCTGAGCAAGAGCGGGCGCATCATTAATCCCATCTCCAACCATTCCGACCTTACGTCCCGATTGTTGTAACTTTTTAACCTCATTCGCCTTATCAGCTGGCAACACTTCCGCCAACACGAGATCAATTCCAACCTGACGCGCAATCGCATCCGCCGTTTTTTGATTATCCCCAGTAATCATTGCCACCTGGATTCCCATCTGATGTAACGTCTCGATTGCTTTTTTACTGCTCTCTTTTACGGTATCCGCTACGGCAATCACACCAGCTAACTCTCCATCGATCGCCATATACATCGGAGTCTTTCCTTCATAGGCTAATTCATCCGTTTTTTCTTGTAAAGAAGAGACATCGATCTGATGTTCAACCATAAGCTTTAGATTACCAATAAGCAACTTCTGACCTAAAATCACACCTTCGATTCCACGACCAATCATCGCGTGAAATGACTCTAACTCGCATAAAGCATAGCCCCGATCCTGTGCCTCGCGAACAATCGCTTCTCCTAACGGATGTTCGGACGCCTTCTCGGCACTCGCTGCATAACTTAATAATTGCTCTTCGGATAGGGACAACGCTAAAACGTCGGTCACCTTCGGCTTCCCTTCTGTAATCGTTCCTGTTTTATCAAAAACGATCGTCTGTAAACGGTGCGTCATTTCTAGGGCTTCTCCCCCTTTAATGAGGACCCCATACTCCGCACCTTTTCCTGTTCCGACCATAATAGCCGTCGGTGTTGCCAATCCAAGCGCACACGGACAGGCAATCACTAAAACGGAAATAAAAATAGACAAGGCAAATACATCACTTTCGCCTGACACTTTCCATAAAAGTGAGGAAATCACAGCCAATCCCATGACGATAGGAACAAAATAAGCAGAAATAATATCCGCCATTTTAGCAATCGGAGCTTTAGATCCTTGGGCATCCTCGACTAACTTCACAATTTGAGATAATGCCGTGTCGCGCCCCACTCGTGTCGCTTTATATTTAATAAAGCCTGTTTTATTTAAACTGGCCCCAATGACTTGACTTCCTACGGTTTTTTCCACCGGAATACTTTCACCCGTTAACATCGACTCATCAATGGCCGTCATTCCTTCTACGACCTCTCCATCAACAGGCAACTTTTCACCAGGTTTCACAAGGACAAGATCTCCGACCATGACCTCCTCAATCGGAACTTCTAACTCCACACCCTTTCTTTCAACAGTAGCCGTTTTTGGAGCGAGCCCCATTAACGCTTTAATTGCCTGAGATGTTTTTCCTTTCGAGACTGCCTCTAAATATTTTCCGAGCGTAATTAAAGTTAAAATAACGGCTGCCGATTCAAAGTAAAGATGCATCGCATAATGTGCATCCCCCTGCGAAATTTGATAAATACCAAATAAACTATATAAAAAGGCGGTCAATGTCCCAATCGCGACTAACGAATCCATATTGGGACTTAATTGAACTAAATTTTTAATGCCGACCTGATAAAACTTATACCCTGTGAAGACAACAGGTAACGTCAACACAAGTTGAATCAATCCAAAATTTAGAGGGTTCCTCATTGGATCAATCATGTGCGGAAGGGGTAATCCCACCATATGGCCCATTGAAATAATTAAAAGAGGCACCGAAAAAATGAGAGAAATCATAAATCGCTTAAACAATCGGTGGGCCTCGCTCACTTCCTTCGTTGGCTGCTGCTTGATCTCCTCATCCGTTAATAACTCAAATCCGGCCGACTGGGTCGCCTCCTTAAGCTGATTATATCCAATCACATCGGCATTTAGCTTTACCGTCAACTTTTCAGTTGCAAAATTCACGCTTGCCGCCTCGACCCCCTCTAACTTTTGAACAAGACGTTCAAGGCGGTTCGCACATGATGAGCAGCTCATTCCTTTAACCTTAAAGGAATAATCTTTTATATCTTTTCTCACTTTGAATCCCGCTTTTTCAACCGCTAACTCTACTGCCATGGGTGATGTTTTCGCCTCATCATAAACCACTGTTAACATCTCCGTCGCAAAATTAACATTTCCTTGCTCAATCCCCTCTAGCTTATTAATGGCCTTCTCTAATCGATTCGCACACGATGAACAACTCATCCCTTCAATTTTCATCGATATTTTCTTCGTCATCTAGTAGCCTCCTCTTTCATTCTCTTCCTTTAATGGATTTCTACCCGTTTATTTACTGATAGCACGCTCCAACACAGAGATAATTTCATTAATTTTTTCCTCACTGCCTCCGTTAAGACAGGCCTGAGTCACACAGTAATCTAAATGTTGTTTCAATATTAAAATATTTGCTCGTTTTAAGAGCGCCTGAGAAGCGAATATCTGATTTGTCACATCCATACAATAACGATCCTCTTCAATCATTTTAATAATCCCATCTATTTGACCACGTGCTGTTTTTAACACCTGGATTGCTTTCTTTTTTTCTTCATTCATCTCTTACTACCTCCTCCCCCCCTGGGTGGGGGGTAAACTTATTATATCACCCTATTTAGTTTTGTCAATCACCGATTCATTTATAACTCACACCTCTTCTTTGTACGAGACTAACCGAGTGCAACATCTAAAATCATCATAACCAAAAATCCAATCATCACACCGGCGGTACCGGAATGGGAATGATCCCCTAATTGGGCCTCTGGAATCAACTCTTCGACAACGACATAAATCATTGCCCCCGCAGCAAATGCTAAAAACCAGGGCATAATCCCAATAATCGAACCGACAAGCGCAGCCCCAAGTACACCCGCTATCGGTTCAACAATCCCCGATAATGAACCAAATGCAAATGCCTTTTTCGTACTAACCCCTTGCTCCCTTAACGGAAGTGACACTGCTGCTCCCTCCGGTAAGTTTTGAAGACCGATCCCTATCGCTAAAATTAACGCGGCACTTAAACTAAGTGAACTTCCCTCCCTTGCAGCTAACGCAAAGGAAAGACCCACTGCAAGTCCCTCGGGAATATTATGTAAAGTAATCGCTAAAAACAAAAGAGTAGATTTTTTAAAATTTGTCTTCGGTCCTTCCTCTAACCCACTCATCATATGCAAATGGGGAAGTACCTGATCCAATAAATATAAGAATGCGCCCCCTAAGACAAAACCTCCAGCCGCAGGAATCCATCCAATCCCTCCTTGCTCAGCCGCCATTTCAATCGCCGGAATTAAAAGTGACCAAACCGAAGCCGCAATCATCACTCCCGCCGCAAAACCAAGACAAATGCGCTGATAAAACGCATTAATTCCATTCTTAAAGAAAAAAACAAAAGCAGCACCGATTGTGGTCGCTAAAAACGTCATCATCGTTCCTAAAAAAGCTAATAAAACTGGACTCATTCTAGTCCCCCCCTCATCAAAACTTTCAATTTAACGCTCATCATCACTGCTAATAATGCGTAAATTCCCGCTAAGCCTAAATAAACCACCCATAGCGAGTCCCATCCTTGTAATCCTAGGCTAATCAAACCTCCTCCGATGGCATAAAAGAGAAAACTGATACACAAAACCCATCTTTGTTTTCCTAAAGACTGTAACGTCTGCTGGTATACCGTGACACCATTATAAAAAACACCAAGACTTAAAGCGCCTATAAAGTAGGTTTCTGTTGCTAAGATTAATTCCTCCTGATTCGTTAGAAAATGAATGACAGGATTCCAACCTACTACCATCATAACTGAAATAATCAAATACATTCCCACCGAACGAATTGTTGCTAAACGATAGCACGATGGACTTTTATGAACCAACGTTAACGACGCCTGGGCATAAGCATACATCGGCATCCAGGCAATCGTTTGTAACTGATTAATTACTTGATAGACCGCCATTTCCTGCAAACCAATCCGTGAAATAAGTGCGCCGATTACGAGAACAAACACCGTACTTTCCAAAAATTCTTGAATCATCATCGGAATCGAACCCCATAAAATGACGCCTATCCTCTCCCATTTCACTTTCCTAAATGTCAATAGACCTTTTCTTTGAAAAAGACACCCATAAATAATTAAATTGAGGATAAGTGCTAAAATCGACCCGATAGCATTTCCAATCATTCCAAGTGAACACCCGTAAACAAACACGAGGTCCAATAAAACGTTTGTTATGGCCGCTATCGTATTTCCTATTAAAATGTACGTTGTTTGATTCACAATTTTCAAATAACTTGAACACGTAAAAAGTAATAAGTTTAATCCGATGGAGCAACTAAAAATCATCGCATAATTTAATGATTCAGACAGAACGGCACCCTTCAATTGGTAAATGTATTGAAAAATAAATGGCCCACATCCTACCATCCCTAGTATTGACAAAAGACCGATGCCAATACTTAGAACAACTTGTGCCCACATATCATCCATTACCCTAACCGATGTCGTCTCTTTTGAACCTAAAATATTAAATCGAGTGGCCGTCATCCCTAAAATCCCCGTTACACTATTGATAAACCCTGAAACAATAGCGACTACCGCAAAACACTCCATCGACAAATGCCCCATAATCGCCTGATCACACAAACCGATGACTAATCCTAAAACATTACTCAACATTAGCGGAAGTGCTAATTGATCTAACTCATTTTTCTTAAACATATTATCCCCTTCTTTTCAAACTCTTAGAAAAGAAGGGTTAATTCAGACAGCATCTTCATCTCCATTCCCCCTAACCGTTAGCGTTGTCGATAAAACTCCATTATTCCTTCAAATATATCAATCCCAAAACCAATGACTGAAATTCCAACCAATATCTGGCTCACGACATGATCCTCCACTAGCCAATTCACCGATTGAAATGAAAAAAGGGTTGTAAAAAAAGACTCATTAAAGATGGAAGGACTTAAAATCATCGTACAAAAAAGGAGGCACGATAATCCTTTATAAATCACACAAAAAAGAAAAAGTTTTCCCGTCATCCGTCCAACTATAAAACGGCACCCATAGTAAATAAATCCTAAGACATAAACCATCAAAAAGAACGGTTGATACTTTTCAAAGACCGTTAAATTTAAAAGTGGCTCTAAAATCTTTAATTCCCCATCCACGACATGATAACTAGCGATAATCTGTGGGAAAAAACAAAAAACGAAAATTAAAACACACGTCCCAATCATATTAAACAAACAATCCGTGCGAGAAAAATGCCCCTTTCCCCGTGGACGAGGTGCTGTCAGATTTTTAATAATCTGTCCATTAATGATATCGGTTGGTACATTAAGGACTTTCATCAACACAAACACAAGCGTCACAAAAATAAAGGTCCCCAACCATCCTTGAATCGCTCCAATGATTAATGACCTCATCATTAAACCAACGACCTGAAAAATAATTATTTCTTCAGCCCATTCCATTTGAATCATCCCACTCAAAAAAGCGAGCGCTCCCCAAATAACAGGAATAATTTTTAACAACATCTCTAAACTTGCACGATATAGGGTATAAAACTCCTCACCTAAAAACTTCCTCATCAAATCCCCCCCCTTTCTTAATCAATATATGACAAAAGGTCAGAGATTATTAACCTCCTACCTTTCAAAAGTCTCTCCATTCATTAATGGCTATTTCCCACTTTCTTAAAAGGCACTTCACAAATAGATATAGTCTTTCCACCAATCTTTCCACCAATGATATCCGACATTAGTGTTACATAATAAATATTGATTTCATTAGATAACATGGGGATTAGGAAGGGAATAATAAAAAATAAACATCGTTCCAGCGACATTAAGATGGCTCCATTAATCATATTCATTCCTTTGCATCCACCCCAAAACATATATTAAAAGACGACCTCTCTTAAACCTAGCGTATAAATCAACGATTATAAAATTAAAAAACAATTTTCAAAAAACAGCTAGCACACTCCAAACACTCATACATATAATGACTATCGGAGCTTCTCATAATTCAATTTATTATTAATCTTATGAGAAAATCTACCTAAAAATAAACAAAAGGAGATTACGTATAATGAATACTGAAATAACACATAATTTAAATGAAAATTCAACAAAGGGAAGCACTAGACCAGGGACTAACGCCCCAGTACATAATCTATCAAAGGGAGCCTATGCCTTTAAAATTGACAGAATTGGAGCAAAGGTATACACTGATAGTTGGTTTACTGGAAAGTCATCTATTACAGTTTCCATCACTAGTTTCTCTGTCATCTCTCCTCAACCATCAGGAACACAAAATCAAACAACTATATATCTTTATAATAAAAACAACAAGAGTGTTGGTAATAAAACTATTACAGTTTCTGGGGGAAAAGGAAGTACAACATTTTATGGTTTAAGTGCAAATGAAAAATATTACGTTTTATTTACAGTTCCTACAAATGGAAACGTCTACTCAATAAAAGGTGATATAAAGTAAATTTCTAGGTAAAATAAAAGTAGTAATCCCACTTAAAGGAGGTATAGAACCATGACTAAAAAATGGATTCAACTCTTATTTTGGATATATTTCTTAATGTTAATGAACTTCATCGTTTTTAAATTTTTTGGCGACGTGAATGAAGTATTGAATCGCATGATGATTAATAAAAATTCAGTTGAAATGGGCTCTTCCTCCTTAGTAAATCTCATCCCATTTAAAACCTTCATTCAAGACATCCACTACTCCAAAGCCCACCTCATATTAAATGTCATCCTTTTTATTCCGTTTGGTATTTTATTCCCTTTAGCTTATCCAAGTCGATCTTCATTTTTAAGCTTTACTGTTATCGCCCTGCTTAGTATTTTAGGGATTGAACTAACCCAACGCCTCACTTACTTAGGAATCTTTGATGTCGATGATATTTTGTTAAATTTTCTAGGTTGCTTAATCGGCTATATTGTATATAAACTCATCAAACGATAAACAAACTTTTAAGTTTCAAGAAGAAACCTCATCGATTCATTCATTTGATGAAATATTAACCTATAAAAAAAGCTCGACTAATCTATAAAAAGAGCCGGTAGGCTTTCATTTAACTAATGAAAATCTACCGGCTTCTTTATATTTATAGCTCTTCACTAAACAGCGAGCTCTCGCTTTCTTAAAATACGCTTAATTAATAAACAATAACAAATCGACGTAATCGTCGCACCAATCGTATCAGAAAGCGGTGCCGCATAATAAACGTGAGTCACATCTGATACTAGCGGAATGAGGCAGACGAAAATAAAGAAAAATGATTTTCGTCCCATCGATAGTAAAATAGCGACATTAATGACACCCATTCCCGTAAATCCATCCACCACCACGTATTGAATAGCCACTCCAATTAAGGCGAGCGTATAAATCTTAATTGCCCAACTCGTTAACTGAATCGTTTCTACATTATCAGTAAAAATTCTCACAAATAAATGGGGAATCGTTTGAGCAATCAATAACATAATCAGGATGAAAATTAAACTTAAAATAAAGATATACTTTTGAGCTGACAGTACCCGTTTTGAATTTCGAGCTCCATAATTATAACCTAAAATGGCTTGTGTTCCCATCGTAATCCCACTAAGAGGCATCGTAATCATGAGCATAAAACTTTGTAAAATGGCAGTCGCTGTAATGAGAAGATCTCCCATCTTTTCTCCACCATAACTTTTAAAAACCATATTTAAGGCAATGAGCATCACGCTATCCAAAGCAACAATAATGAATGGAATAACTCCAATTTTTAAAATCTTTTTCATGATTGAGCAAGAATAGCCACCAAAGGTAATCGGGATTAATGTCTGCTTCCCAAATAAAAACCTCAACGTATACGCACATGAAACAACTTGGGAAATAACGGTCGCCAGGGCGGCCCCTTGAATTTTCATATCAAGCGTAAAAATAAAAATAGGATCCAGAACAATGTTTAAAATAGCTCCAATTAAAACCGACTTCATGGCCACCTTCGCGAATCCCTGACTTAAAATAAATTGATTCATCCCAAGAGCAAGTAGAGCAAAAATGGTCCCTAGAATATAGACCGAAAAATATTCATCTGCTAGTGGATAAATCACCTCACTTGCTCCAAACCCGAGTAATAAAGGCTTCTTAAACAGCAATAAAAGAATAGTTAACACACAAGAAATCACACAAAGCATCATAAACGAGCTGGCTAATACACGGCGTGCCTCATCCTTTTTATCCTCTCCCAAATAAATACTTAATAATGGGGCCCCACCAACTCCAATCCACGACGCAAAAGCTAAAACGAGAGCTGTAATCGGGGCGCATATTCCAATTCCGGCGAGCGCTAAATCGCCAATCTCGGCAATATTTCCAACATAAATGCGATCGATTACGCCGTATAAAACATTAATAAACTGGGCCAACATAGATGGAATGGCCAACCTAAACACCAGTTTCTTAATATCATCTCTTCCTAAATCATTTTCCAAAACCATTGATTTTATCTCCTCCTTAACCCTCTCACACTCTATCTTGTTAAATCACTTAATCGCACGTTAAGTATTTCATAAAATAAAGTATTTAGCAATCGCCAAATACTTTATTCATATATAAGTATAAATGACAACAGCCCTTTGGTAAATGAACTCTTTCTGAAACTTTAGATGAACTTTTTGGAGAAAAGTAGAATGATAAATGAACTTGAAAATAATACAAGTCTCTTGTCATTAAAAACAATTCTTCCCCCCCTCTTACCTATTTCTAATCTGTGGTTTCCTAACTCTATATGAAAAGGAGTCACGCCTATTCATGCATGACTCCTTTTTCTGATTTATTTAGTAAAAGTAATTATAACTTTAAATAAGTCTCCATCGATTTGGATATCTAAACTTCCGCCTTGAAGCTCCACAAAACTTTTTGAAATCGCTAGTCCTAATCCTGAACCTTCCGTATGACGGGATTGATCCCCACGAACAAAACGCTCCGTTAACTCCTGTGCACTTACACAAAGTTCATCTGCTGACATATTTTTAAATACAATTTGAACGACTTCTGATTGATCTAAAATCTCAATGTACGCCCGAGTTCCTGGCATCGCATACTTCGTCATATTTAAAATTAAATTGTCAAACACGCGGAATGTTCGTTCACTATCTAATTTTAATATCACTTTATGGGCTGGAAACTGGCGCCGAATCATTAAATTCGCATCCTGAATTTTATCCTCAAGTTCGAGTAACGTTTGTTTCATTAACGACGTCACCTCCACTTCTTGAAGATTCATTGTAATATTTCCGCTACTTGCCTTACTCATTTCAAATAAGTCTTCAATCAGTACCTTTAATCGTTGCGCTTTTTTCTCAAGCGTTTGTAAGTATTGCTCCCGCTTCTCTTTAGATAACGTCTCATCTTTCAATAAATCCGTGTACGTAATAATCGACGTTAACGGCGTTTTCAAATCATGCGATACATTCGCAATTAAATCGCTCCTCATCTTTTGACTTCGAACCTCTGCATCCACAGCTTTTTTAAACCCACCTTGGATAGCTACAATTTCTTGTTTGAAGGCATTAAAAATGCCAAGATCTTGATTCATTTCAACATCTAAATTTCCATCTGCTAATGCCTCCGTCATCTGAGATAGAGTAGCATAGTTTTGTTGAATAGTCAGAAGGTGTTTACGTAAAAAGATGTACAATCCAACACTATAAATAATCACCCCGATGATCCCGACAAACCAACCGAAACAACATAAAGAAACTAAAATTGCTTGGATAAAAATAAACAAGGCTAACTTTTTCGTATTTTCTTCTTTTAAATCAACTTCTGTCAACCGTTTCCCTTGACGATAAATGAATCGTCCTAGGCGATAACACCAACAATTTTGACGCATTGTTCGTCTCCCTCCTTGAACAATCAACTGTTTAAAATACAGGAGAGTCATAAATGTAACTAAAAGAAGCATAAACCATAAGCTTAGATTTTGAATAAATGTTAAGTTCACCGAAAACTTCTCAGATAACTCAAGTAAGAAGGGTGGGTTAGAAATCACAGAATGGATCAGCTCAATCATCAATAGATAAACGCCAATTAAGCCAGTAGAAATAATACTCACTATCTCAAGTGGCCATTTAAACCATCCCTTTATGAGTTTAAATTGATTCAGACCGGCAAGCGGAATGAGTATCGTAACCCCAGTAAGCAAAAGGACAACTATTGATTCATAAAATATACTAATCGTAGAAGTTGCATAATAACCACTCCCATAATCAAACCCGGCTGTACTCCCCTTAGGGATTCCATAAATAAACGTCATATTTTTAATGGGGGCTAGCTCAGAAGACATAAAATAAGGATTAGAAGTTTCCTTTAAACTCTCGTAGGCAAATTGTTGCGATGACTTCCCGCTTTCTCCATAAAAATAAGGAATGGATAATCTCCCAGCCGCATCATAATCTAAACGAATAAAATATTGATATTCTTTTTGAAGCTCCTTTAAGTCATTTTCACTTAATTCATTTAATAAGAGAGCTAGGTTCTTGTCTTTTTCCAACTCCTCAGTCGAAAAAGAGGGATTTTCAGTGGCCTCATCCGCCTCCGACTCTGACTTAGTCTCCCGGACGATTGAATCCAATTCAGATAGATGATATTCCCCCCGAAGAGATCGTATTTCTTCTGAAATCATCTCAGATAATAAACACTCGATGACTTGTACTAATTGTTCTTCAGTGAGTTGTTCAAACGGAACGTCTGCCAACTCCCGCGCTAACTGGGGATTAATTGTTTTTAAGATACGCCGATAATCTACGGCAACTGTTGGAACAGAATATTCATTTCCTCCCTCTGAATACTCTTCATCGATATACTCCTCGTACCCAATATCATCTGTCTCGGTATAATACTCAAATAGAGTTTCACACCATGCGCCTAAATTTCTTGAATTTCCCTTATCATCATAGAGATCTTTAGCTAGACCAATGAAATCATTGTGTCTTTCATCTAAAGCTTCAATATAAGTTAAATAATTTTTTATCGTGATTTGACTATACATATCATATTGATCGTAATATCCTTCTTGATTTTTCTTAACATAGGTTGCAATCTTTGGATAGGTTGCCATCATTCCCAACGAAAGTCCTAAGATCACAAAGAAGGATACAATTAAACAAAACCATTTATTGTTTTTCAATTTTGTAGCCAACGCCCCACACCACCTTTAAATATTTTGGTTTTTTTGGATTAATCTCAATTTTCTCTCGAATATTACGGATATGAACCATAATGGTATCCGTACTTACTGCCGTTTCATTCCAAATCCGTTCATAAATCTCCTCAGCCGGAAAGACACGACCAGGATGCCTCATTAACAAATTCAGAATTTTATATTCGATAGGAGTTAATTTTACCAAACTCCCATCGACAGTGAACTCTTTCGTCTCCATATTTAACTCAAGTCCCCCAATCGTTAACACATTTTGTTGATTTTCGGGATTAATGGCCGAAAAACGCTGGTATCTTCTTAGTTGTGAATTGACACGGGCGAGTAATTCAAGCGGACGAAACGGTTTGGTTACATAGTCATCCGCCCCCATATTGAGTCCCATAATTTGATCAACTTCCTCCGATTTAGCCGATAACATAATCACTGGAAAATGATGCGTTTCTCTTAATTTCATCGTAAAAGTAATGCCGTCCATCTTCGGCATCATGACATCGACAATCGCTAAATCAATGGGTTGTGAGGAAACCACTTCAAGTGCCTCAACCCCGTTTGCGGCGATGCTCACCAAATAGCCTTGATTCAATAAATACGCCTCAATCGCCACTGCAATCTCGCGCTCATCTTCAACAATTAAAATATGTGACTTTTTCATCCTATCCCTCTTCCTAACACAAACATGATTCTTTCATTATACCATTTTAAAAGATTGATCTCCCCACCACTTCAAGAAACCATCCCCTTTCTGTCTCTCCAACTGTTAACCCTAGTATAACAAGTAATTTTTAAGAAAAAGTAGGGATAAAACTAAAGAAATTCTAAAGAAAATAAAAACTTTTCTGTTACTAGACTTCTGCCCTCACCCACAAACATAAAAAAGGATGACCATAAGGTCATCCACTTATTTGCGTAATTTTAACGCCCGTGTACTATTAATGACTGCTAATAAAGTCACACCTACATCTGCAAACACCGCGGCCCACATCGTTGCTAAGCCACAAGCCACAAGTATCATGACGAGCACTTTAATCCCTAAAGCAAAAATAATATTTTGATATAAAATCGCGCGTGTTTGTTTTGCCTGTTCAATCGCTTTGCAAAGCGCCAACGGATCATCTTCCATTAACACGACATCTGCGGCTTCAATCGCGGCATCCGAACCAATACCTCCCATCGCTACCCCGATATCAGCACGCGCAAGAACCGGTGCATCATTCATTCCATCGCCAACAAAGACAACGTGTTTATCTTTTGATTTATGCCCTAAAATGGCCTCCACGTGTTCCACCTTTTGATCAGGCAATAACTCGGCATAAACCTCGTCCACTAAAAGTTCTTCCGCGACTTTATTTGCAACACCTACATGATCTCCTGTTAACATCACGATACGTTTTATCCCTTGTTGTTTTAATTTAGTCACCGCCATTTTCGCATTTTCCTTAATTTCATCAGAAATCACCATATATCCAGCGTAAACTCCATTCACTGCCAAGTGAATAACGGTACCTATTGTTTCAACCTCTTCACTTTCAAGATGTGCTTGAGTCATGAGTTTTTTATTTCCAATGAGAACTTGTTTTCCATCTACTGTTGCCTTAATTCCATGCCCCGCTATCTCTTCATACGCTGTTATTCGTGTTGAATCAATCACCTGACGATAAGCTTCAACAATAGACGTTGCGATTGGATGTGTTGACTGACTCTCCGCGTAAGCGGCGAACTCTAAAAATTGTGTTTCATCCATGCCCATAGGATTCATTTGAGTGACCTTAAACACCCCTGCTGTTAATGTTCCCGTTTTATCAAAAACAACCGTTTCGACATGATTTAATGCCTCTAGATAATTTCCGCCTTTAATTAGAACCCCTTGTTTCGATGCCCCGCCGAGTCCAGCGAAGAAACCGAGTGGAATCGAAACAACTAACGCACAAGGACATGAAACAACTAAAAAGCTTAGCGCACGATAAAGCCACGTTGAGAGGTCGGCCCCCATCATCGTTGGAACAACCGCAAGTAAAACAGCTAATCCGACAACAACCGGTGTATAAATACGGGCAAATTTAGTAATAAATTTTTCAGTCTCCGCCTTTTTAGATGAAGCATTTTCCACCAATTCAAGAATACGGGCTACGGTTGATTCCCCGGCTACTTTTGTCACACGAACCGTAATCAAAGCATTCGTATTAATGCAACCTGCTAAAACTTCGTCTCCTACGCGCACTAACCTCGGAACGGATTCCCCTGTTAAGGCAGACGTGTCTAAGTAACACTCACCTTCAATCACTTCTCCATCAAGCGGAATTCGTTCCCCTGGTTTCACCACAATCCATTCACCAATTAAAACGGCCTCCGGTACAACCTCTTTAACTCCTGATTTGGTCACTAAATTAGCATGATCGGCACGAATATCTAATAAGCTACTAATTGATTTACGCGAACGATTGACAGCATATCCTTGAAATAATTCACCGATTTCATAAAATAGCATCACTGCAATCGCTTCTGGGTATTCTCCAATGGCAAACGCTCCCACTGTCGCAACCATCATTAAAAAATTCTCATCAAAGATTTCACCCCGAAAAATATTTCGGAGCGCAGTTTGTAAAACTTCCCCTCCAATTAATAAATAACTGACAACATAAAGGGCAATCTTTACTGGTTCCTCAATAGCAAACAAACTCGCAATAATAAAGATAAATACCCCAAGTAATAAAGCTATATTCTCTACAAAGAAACTTCTCGTTTTGACTTTTTCATCATGATCTCCCCCACATTCTCCATGATGACACATATTATGAGGACCAATAGCGGTTTCGCTTTCTTTAACGACAACATCTGGTTCTAATTGTTTAACAATTTGTTTAATACCACCAACGATCTCATCCTTATTTACTGTATCTTTTATTAAAACCGTTAATTGGTTGGTAGAAAAATTAAGTGTTGCCTCTTCTACACCTTCTAAATGATTAATACGAGTTTCAATTTTATTCGCACAGTTCGCACAATTTAATCCCATTAATACTAGCTTAAACACTCGATTAGTCTCCATAACCATCCTCCTCCTATCCACTCATATGAATAATTATTCATATGTTCATACTCCTAATATATGCCCTCGACCCCACTTTGTCAACTTACCTTTCCAATAAAAGTTAATTTTTATTGTTATAAAAATTGTTTTTTTAAAAAAACAGTCGCATCATCTGACATTTTTTGATAAGATAAGAAAATATATTATTTTAAAGCAAGGGGGATTTTATACATGAGTTCACCACTTAAATCTGAACCTATTCATCGCTTACTACTTAAATATTGTATTCCAGCTATTATTAGTATGATGACCGTTTCCTTATATAATACCGTTGATAGAATTTTCATCGGCCACATCCCTGAAATTGGGAATATCGCCTTAACTAGCTTAGGAACAGTACTACCCTTTATAACGCTCATTTTAGCAAGTGAGCTCTTGATTACATACGGGGTCATCGCTAATCTTTCCTTAAAACTTGGGGAAAAAAAGGAAGCTGAAGCGCAAAATTTTCTAAATCAAGTTCCGGTTCTTGGCCTTCTCATCAGTCTTCTTCTCATTTTTATCTTCACAACCTTTAAAGCCCCGCTTCTCACCTTATTCGGGGCTACCAAAACGACACTTCCACTGGCCACTCAATATTTAGATATTATGATTCTTGGGATTCCTTTTTATATTATCGGATTTTCTCTCATGGCAAGCATTCGTTCAGAAGGAAATCCTAAACGAGCCGCCCTTATTTTGATTGCCAGTTGTTTAATTAACGTGATTTTGGATCCTATTTTCATTTTCACCTTTGATTTAGGAATTGCAGGTGCTGCAATTGCAACGGTCATTTCTTATCTTTTTGTATTTGCCTACGTCTTTTATTACTATACACGTGGGGCATCTAACCTAAAATTAAAACCTTCTTTATTCAAACCTCGTCGTACCTATATCATCCCTATTTTAATTTTTGGTCTTTCAACATCCCTTGTTCAAATTATGACCGCCCTCGTGCAAATATTATTTAACCGCTCTTTAGCACACTACGGAACTCCCCTATCTATTGGGGCCTTCACAACCATTACAACAATTACCAATTTAGCGTTAATGCCCGCCATCGGAATTAATCAAGGATGCGTGCCTATTATTGGGTATAACTATGGACAACGACGATTTGATCGAGTTAAGTCAACCTTCATCTTAGGAACACTTGCTTCAACAGTGATTTTTATGGTTGGGTATATTCTCATCCAACTGATTCCTGAGCACCTTGTTCGATTCTTTAATTCTGACGAGATGCTACTCACACAAACAGTAAGTGGACTCAAATATTATTTATTTACGCTTCCACTATGTGCTCTTGCAACAACTGCGCCTAACCTATTTCAAGCCATTGGACAATCAAGAATTTCTATTGGGTTAGTCGTTTTACGCCAACTTATTTTACTCGTCCCCCTCATCATTTTCCTACCAACTTTCTTTGGTTTAACTGGGGTGTGGATTGCGCAACCCATCACTGATTTAATCATTTCTCTCCTCGCTTTTTATTTAGTAAAACGAGAATTTAAACATTACTAAAACATATGGCCGCTAGTTATAAAACTAGCGGTTTTTTTATCCACTACCTCCTAAAATAACTAGCATAAAAAGAGCTCAAGATATTTTCCATTTCCTTAATTTTTAGCCAAATTTTTAAGATTAAAATCATTGAATTCGTGCATTCTAACATTAAAGGGAAAAATCATCATGGAATAAAAATTCAATTTTTTACCTGATTTCAATTTGATTGAAGCGGCATCCACTTTGATATTAAGATGCCTTTTCTTTACTGGTCCCTTTTTTTCTACCCCTCATCCTACGAACGATTGGACAGGAGTAAATCGTTAATTAAACAAGAACTACCTGTGACACGAATAAGGGAAGCAGAAGCGAAAATATTTCAAGCGCACACACACAACATCCCTTACCAACTTAACAGAAACTCCTTAAAACCTTTACGCGTCCTAATCATAACTTCAGAGAAGCACCATCAGAAAATTGGAAACGAACCAGAAATGGGAACAAAGAAAATAATTAAGAAAGATACACTTTAAAAAAAGAGAGGAGGAACTGCTACTAGACAGCCTAAAAACTAAAAAGTGTGAAACAACATAAATAAAGCTAACTTGTCTATATGAATGACATAAAAAAATTCAAATTCAACAAAGATTATAAACTTTCATTTCAATTTAACCAGTCCCAAAGTTAATAACAATCACTTTTTAGCTATGTTTGAAGTAGCAGTCACGTGAGGATATGTTTGAGAAATTAAAAATAAATAAAAAATATCTCAGTATCGGTCTGATTACCTTAATTATTGGCGTCATCTTAGTCTGTGTTTATCAAATATCTCGCCATGCAGGGGACATTTTTCTTACGTTAAGAATCATGTTGGCCCACCTATTTAATGCCCTTTCACCTATTATCTACGCCTTTATAATCTCTTATATTCTCTATCGACCGTTGCTGTTTTTAGAAAAATGGTGGATCAAAGGTTGGAAAGCCGTCTTTAAAAAAGAGCCTGATGCTAAAAAGGTGCGTCTCATCTGTCTCCTTCTTTTGATTCTCTCCTTACTGGGAAGCCTCTTCCTATTAATTCAGGCTGTTGTTCCACCACTTGTTCAAAATCTATTAACCATTGGGGCCGATATTCCGCATGTGCAAATGATTTTAACGGAAAGTCTTTCTAAACTAGCAGCATATTTTAAATCCCTACATATTACGGATGATCAGATTCATCAGGTGACGTTGTATATCACAGGAATGTTAAGTGGATTTCTTAAAAAAATGTTTGCTTCGGGAACAGGGATGGTCACTAATGTTGCTACCTTTTGCCTCAACTTATTCGCAACGTTAATTCTAACTTTTTATTTTTTAAAAGATAAAGAAATCATTTTTGATGTCCTCGATAAAGTGTCAACCATCACTTTAAAACCAACTTTTAAATTAAAGCTGAAACATTTTATTCATGATGTTCATCAAATTTTTGGGGGATTTGTTTTAGGTCAACTGCTTGATGCCTTACTTGTTGGAATTGCATCAACCATCCTCCTTTTCATTATCGGTCATCCCTTTGCCCTACTCATCGGTTTTATCGCAGGAGTCATGAACGTGATTCCTTATATTGGACCAATGATTGGTGCCACCTTAGCCATTATTTTAGGACTTTTTACTGATATAAAATTAGGTCTATTAGGCGCTGCACTTTTAATTATTTACCAACAAATTGACGGAAATTTTATTCAACCTAAAATCTTAGGAGATAGTACAGGATTAGCACCTGTTTGGATTTTTATGGCTATTTTAATTGGTGGTAATTATTTTGGAACAATCGGTATGATTTTATCGGTTCCTGTTCTTGCACTTATCAAAGTCTATCTCTCACGACGACTTCACAAAATAAAAAAAGAAACACCCGCTTCTTCAACAAATCTTCACCTCTAAATGATAGCCCTTTCTTTTTTGAGATTGTTATGAAACAGGCCTAATGTCTTTAGTTTTATTCAGTTTAACAGATGGGAATATTAACATTTTTATTTATTTTTCTTATAGATTCCGTTATAATTATGGATGAGGAAGATAAGAATAAGCAAGATTTGTGAAATTCTAAGTCCAATAATTTTAATAATACAATGGAGGTAACAACATGCTAGTTTCTGCTAAAGATATGTTACAAAAAGCCTATGAAGGTAAATACGCTGTTGGGCAATTCAACATCAACAACTTAGAGTGGACAAAAGCCATTTTATTAACTGCTCAAGAAAATAACTCACCAGTTATCTTAGGTGTTTCTGAAGGTGCTGCAAAATATATGTGCGGTTATGAAACAATCGTGGGTATGGTAAATGGAATGATGAAAGAATTAAACATCACTGTTCCTGTAGCTTTACACTTAGACCACGGAAGCTACCAAGGTGCATTAGATGCTATGGCAGCTGGATTCTCTTCAATCATGTTCGATGGTTCTCACTATGCAATCGAAGAAAACATCGCTAAAACAACTGAAATGGTTAAATTAACTTCTGAAAAAGGATTATCTTTAGAAGCTGAAGTTGGATCAATCGGTGGAGAAGAAGACGGTGTAGTTGGTAAAGGTGAAGTTGCTGACCCAGCTGAATGTAAACAAATCGCTGACTTAGGAGTTACTATGTTAGCTGCTGGTATCGGAAATATCCATGGTAAATACCCTGAAAACTGGGCTGGATTAGCATTCGATGCTTTAGAAGCAATCAACGCTTCAACTGGAAACACTCCATTAGTATTACACGGTGGAACAGGAATCCCTGAAGAAATGATCAAAAAAGCAATCTCTTTAGGTGTTGCTAAAATCAACGTTAACACTGAATGCCAATTAGCATTCCAAGAAGCTACTCGTAAATACATCGAAGCTAGAAAAGATTTAGAAGGTAAAGGATTCGACCCTCGTAAATTATTAAACCCAGGATTCGAAGCTATCAAAGCAACTGTTAAAGAAAAAATGGAATTATTCGGATCAATTAACAAAGCTTAATTTTCCTTCTTCCATCAAAACCGTCTACCTTTTGTAGGCGGTTTTTTTTATTAATTCTTTTTACTCTCCCCCCCTCTAAACTGCATCTTATTAAAATTTAATAGAATGACTTCCTAAAATACCAATATTTTTTTAACTTTTGTATATTTAGATAAAAAAAGGATAAAATATCTTTGTGTTTATTCGCTTCATCCAATTAATGGGTGATATTCCATTCATTTTTTTTATCCGTTCATGTGATAAAGAAAATAGATGTGTTAACTTATCCAATCAAAAGCGATTAAGTTAATAAAAATAATTTTAATTAGGATAGGAAGGTCATATCTATGAAAAAAAGTTTAACGGCTCTTGCCATCATCACAGTAATTACTCTTATAAGTGCATGTAGCCACACTAAACAAGGCGAAACACCATATCAAACTTCAACGGTAGAAGACAAAAAGAATGACGATTCTAAAAATAATACTGTTGATACAATTACCAATCCTTCGCTCGTAACAGATGATAAATCATTAGAGGTTGCACGCGAAACAAGTTGGATTGTAATCCTTCAAAATGATGTAACAGCTGATCACGATTTAGTTTTCCAAGGTGGTCTTAAAAAAGGTGACGTTGTTACTCCTCGCTTAATCACATTATATAATCAAGATGAAAACAAGGTTAAAACCGCTTCTTATACATTAACAGCTCCCCGTGCTACCTTTAAAGAAGATGGATCAGCAATTAAAGGTGGAACATTTAAAGGTGACGTCTATGTTGAATGTAATAACTTTAAACTAATTGATGCAACTATCGATGGAAATGTATACTTTAAAGATAAAGCGGCACAAGATAGTTTCCAATTAGATGACTCGTCAAAAGTAACAGGTAAAATGGAAATTCAATAACCGTTCTTTAAGAAATGAAGTCAAAACAGTAGTTTTTTCTACTCCTATATTGTTTTAAATCAAAAAAACTACCCATTATTGGGTAGTTTTTTTATTGGTTTAAATATTGCTCTAATATCCAATTATTTTCATAAATTTCCGTTGCTGCTTCAGTTCCTACATAACGTAAATGCCAGGGTTCATACTGATATCCTGTTTCAGATTCGCGCCCTTCTAAATAACGGATAATGAATCCAAAGCGATGGGCATTCTCTTTCAACCATATTCCTTCGTTCGTTTCACCAAATAAGATTGATAAGTCACCATCCACACTATCAGACGTCACATCAATAGCTAACCCCGTCTGATGTTCACTATGTCCAGCCCTTGCGCTAAATTTATCAGCTGCCTCTTGGCCACTCTCTGAAACATAACGTTGATAAAGTGCAACCTGAGTATCATATGATCGATAACCGCTACGTGCTAAGAGAATTAAACCAGCCTCTTCACGAGCAGTCGTAAATAATTGCTCAAGGTAAAAAGCTGCCTCTTCACGCAAATAGATTGATTGATTACGGTTTCCCCCAACCGTTAATACATTAGGTAATACGAGGTCATATGGCTCATAATTAGAATCCAACGCATAATTTTTATTCACTAAAACAAGTGTTGCATCCCCTTCAGCAACCGTAACAATGTTTTCATAAAATCCAGGTTTATCTTGCGTTTCTTCTTCAAGAGATTGATTTTCTCCATCCTTTGCCTGATCTTCCCGTACCTGCGATACCTTTGAAGAGTCTTCTAATAACTTCGCATCACTTTCACCAGAAATGGTTAAATAATTACTTACACTCAAAACGCTGACCATCAATACTAATCCTAAAATAAATTTTAATTCAATTCTTTTACGTACTAGCTCCATCCATTTCATCGTTTCTTACCTATCCCATCTATTTGTTTATCTTCTTTTAGTATATCACAAATTAATCTAATTAGTTTAAATTATCGAAAGAATTAGACAATTATTGTATTTTTTTTCGTCATTAAACTCATAAAAAAGACGAATTTTCTATTCTATTTTCAAGATTATTATTATCCTCCGTTAGAAACCTCTTCATTATTCACTTGATGATCATCATCGCTATTTACTGGATGAAAATTAGAAATCAATTGCACTAAGTTAACCCCAGTTAATGCCTCGACCACTTCAGGAACCTCTGTCATCATTTTCGTAATATTTTGGGTAACCTTTGCTGCACCACGTCCATCACCATTATCGATAATAACCATTTTTTCTGTTTTTGATAAAGGTTCAGCTATATTTTTTGCAATTTCCGGCAACTTATCGACAATCATTTGGACCATAGCCGCCTCTTTATATTGTTTATAGGCCTCCGCTTTCTCACGAAGTGCTTCTGCCTCTGCCTTCATAGCTAGTGCAGTTGCTTCTCCCTTCAATTTCGTTGCTTCCGCTTCCGCCTGACCTTTAATGCGAATTGATTCTGCCTCAGCTTCCGCACTTTTAATAATAGAATATCGTTTTGCATCGGCTTCCTGTTCTTCTTTATACTTTTGGGCTTCTGCAACCTTTCTAACTGTTGCCTCTAGTTCTTTCTCCTGTTTAATCGCCTGCTGAACAGCAATCTCTGTTTGGCGTTGCTCCTCAAATAATTGAGTATTTTTCAAAGCTTCAATCACGCTCTTTTTCACCACATTCTGCTCAACCTCGTACGCGTAATCCGCTTTTGCCTGCGCCTTCTGCTCCTCTTCCTTATAAGCCTGTATACGTAATTCTTTTTCTTTCTTAGCTAAAGCTATTTCCGTTTCTGCTTTTAACTGCGCTTCGGTTCCAAGGCGCTTTGCCTCTGAAGTTTTCTGCATTTTATCCCGTTCAGCCTCAGCCTCCGCAATTGCAGCATTCTTCTTAACTTCTGCAATTTGTTTAGCTCCTAGTGCTGTTAAATACCCCTTTGTATCATCAATATCACGAATCGTAAATGTTTTAATCTCAAGCCCCATCTTATCTAGATCCGCCTTTGCAACATTTTCCACCTCATTGGCGAACATCTCGCGGTCCTTATAAATTTCCTCAATTGTCATTTTAGAGACAATTTCCCGAAGCTTTCCTTCTAGTACATCTTGAACCGTTTCTTTAATAACATTAATCGTTTCCTTCTCACGTCCTGTATTAAACTGTTCAACTGCTAACAAAACACTTCGGGGATCCGAATTAACCTTAATAATAGCTACCCCATCCGTATCAAGTGGTACACCGTTACTATCAAGTGATTCATGTGTCTTTACTTCAACCTTAATATTTTCTAAAGAAATTCGCGACGTTTGTTCTAAAAAAGGAATCACGATTCCCCCGCTTCCGCTAATAACACGACGCTTTAACCCCGTCACCACAATCGCCTTATCCTGCGGTGCCTTTTTCCATACAATTAACAACAGAATACACACCCCAACAAAAATAATGATAGGTATCATCTTCACTCCTCCTCAATTCCAACCTTATCATAAATATATGACAATATTCCCCCAGATAGAACACTAAGGTTTACTTATTAACCCCCTCACTTATAAGATAAAATAGTTGAAGGCATCACCTATTTTAAAAATTAAAGAGTATGAAAATATCGGTTTTATAACAAAATAATATTTATTCTGTCCCTTTAGGACGATTTAACATCTTTCAACATTGTTAGTTGACAATGATACCTATTAGACATATAATTTTATTATCACGTTATCTAGTATTAAAAACTAGATTATATAGTTAGGAGGAACAAGAATGAGAAATTATATACGCGAACCCATTAATAGTTTAACTCACCTTATAGGAGCTATCCTATCTTTACTAGCACTAATCGCTATGATTACAAAGGTATGCGTTTCTGGTAAGACCTCGATTGAATTAACAGCAGTTATTATATTTGGAATAAGTATGATTTTACTGTATGCTACCTCTGCAACTTACCATATGGTAATTTCATCTGATCACGTTCTTAACTTTTTACAACGACTCGACCACAGTATGATCTTTATATTAATTGCAGGTTCCTATACTCCCTTTTGCCTAATTGCACTAGATAACAAATTAGGGTGGATCTTATTTAGTATCGTTGGCCTCTTCGCCGTACTCGGCGTCGTCTTTAAATTAGCCTGGTTTAAATGCCCTCGAGTTATCTCTACAACAATCTATATTGTGATGGGATGGTTAGCTATTTTTGTTTTTAAACCTTTATTATTATCTTTAGGTACAAATGGATTATTTCTTTTAATCTTTGGTGGGTTGCTTTATACTGTTGGGGGTGTGATTTACGCCCTAAAACCAAAATCTTTATCCTTTAAACACTGGGGATTTCATGAAATATTTCACCTCTTTATCATGATGGGAAGCCTTTATCACTTCCTTTGTATTTACTTATACGTTCTATAACCAGTATCTAAAAGACGCTTAAACAACGTTTACTTCCCACACGCCTTTTTAGATATAACAAAAAAGACTGAGTAATTGACTCAGTCTTTTTTTGCTAAGAGGTTCTTTTATATAATTAGCAGTCGAATTTATCGTTGCATCCTGCTTTTTTACACACGTCTTGAGGGCGACGTCCATGGTCACGACGATCATATTCTTTCACAACTTCTGTTTTAGTAATATAGTTATGATGATAATGATGATGTTCTACTTCTTTGCATACAACTGGAATAATATGTTTTACACAATGATGAACTTCTTTATCTGTTCTACAATATACGGTTGGTTCAACGATCACTTTACAACGACGTTCACGTCCGCATCCGCATCCCATTTGAGGTTTACGTTGTTGGCATCCGCATCCTCTCATAGGTTTTTCTGGTTTACGTTGTTGACAACCGCATCCTTTGAACTCTTCAAATTCACATTCTTCGGCTTCATATTCCTCTGCTTCATATTCTTGATTAAAGTCGAAGTAATTTTCTTCCATACCTTCAGTATACCATTCTGTTCCTTCTTGCATACGTGTATAATCGTTTCTTTTCATAGTTTCTTATCTCCTTTAATGTTAACTGTATTTTGTCGTTCATTACTACCTCCCACATCTGTTTAGTTACCGCATTGGAGTATTTATCTCATTTGAATAATACTCGATATTATTCTGCATAATGGGAACATACACATAGTGATGATGATAATAATGATTTCCGATTCTTGTTACAATGACTGGGGTGTCACCTCTTAAGTACCCAAAACTATCCATTGAATGAGTAGAATTGGGGTTTGGCTCAAATTGATGAGAAGATTTAAAGGTATTGGCTCCTTTTATTTCATTGGTTATAGCATAGGACTGCCATCCTTCCATGTTATCTCCTCCTTTCGGTTTCCCTTGAGCTTTACAATATACTATATTAAAAAGTCGAATTTTTGTTAGTATTTTATCCTAAAATTAGCGTATAAAATAAAAAAATCATCCAAAAATTTGGATGATTCTATTTGATCAATTAACGCCATTCATAATCACATATAAATGCTTATAGCCTAAAGAATTTAATTGTTGAGCTACATATTTGCTACGTGTTCCCTTTTGGCAATAAATAATAATGTTTTTCTCCTTATACGGCTCTAACTCATTCAAATGTTCATTTAATTCAGACATCGGAATATTAATTGCATGATCCAAATGGAACTGAAGATATTCCGCGTGATTTCGAACATCTACTAATAGATTGTTTCGTGTATCATTTGCCATTTTTTCAGCTTCCGCCTTAGATAAATAGAGAATGCCTTGATTCTGATGGGCATTTGCAGATATATCCCTGTATTCTACTGGCGTAAAAGAAAATAAAAAGAAAAAAAGTAAAAGAGTTAGTCTATTAATTTTGGAAAATGTCATTAATGTCACACCCATTTCTAATCATTACTATTAGTATGAAAAGGGAAGATAAAAATATTCTCTTGTGACTATGAAATTTCATATATTTATTGCCTTTAATATGATACTCCATCTCTCTTATGAGGCAAGAGACTATCTAATACAAATAAAAAGGGAATCTATTATTTTAAAATGAAATATTCCCCTTTATTGCTCCCTACGATTGACTTGAAAAGAGTAGTTATTAAAAACATATTTAAACTTAATTTAAATTGAACTTTTTAAATTCACCTAAAAAAGAAAAAGGCGAGAATTTCATTAATAAATGAATGCCTTTTCTTAAACAAATTGCCACTATTCCACTTTTTCTGCTTTATCATCCTTTTTCAAATGACATCATAATCTTATGCGTTTTTCTTTTTAAGGAAAATCCCCATAATTGCTCCAATGAAAATAAGTGGCGATAATCTAATAAATAACCATTCGAAGATATGGAAGAGGACACCGACCACGACCGTTTCTGGATGACTATAGTCCCAACCAAGGTAAGGACTCTTTAATAAGAATAGCACAATAAAAATAATCAAAATAATAATAACGAGGGAGATCAATAACCATCGAATTTTTTTTCTTCTTGAGACTTTAATTTGCACGAGTTGCAAATTTATATCCTCTAGTTTTTTTGAAATAGCTAGTAGGTCTTCATTCATTTCAATCTTGGATACCCTAACCGTTTCACCTAATAAAACACTTACGTTTGTTTCTAAAATTGCTGATATAGAAATCAACATTTCGGAATCAGGAACTGATAATCCCCGTTCCCATTTTGAAACTGTTTGACGTACTACTTTTAACTCACGAGCTAGTTTCTCTTGAGATAATCCCCTTGACTGTCTCATTAACTTAATATTTTCATTTAACATATTTGTTAACCTCCTTTTTACTCCATCACTAAACCCATTGTATAAGGAGATAGTCGTTGCCACAAGCAACCTAAATTAACATGATAAATCCCCCCGTCTCTAAACATCTGACACCCTATTATTTTTCTCACATGACCCTCATTATTTCCAATTTACGAGAAAATAATCGTTATTATTCCTTGACGTTAATCCCTTTTTTCTTCTAAAATCTCATATTTTCAACTAAATTTTTTTCTCATCCTATGGAAAGATGCAATAAAAGACATCATTCTTCAATAAAACCTCATTAATTTCCGTTTTTAGAGGAGTTATTAATGAGAAAACAAGGCAACTGGTATACATCATACTAATTTTTATTAGATAAAAAAGAGTTAAACCCATGCCTATAAAAAAATTCCTGGGAAATAATTTCTCAGGAATTGGATATTATGCGTATTAAAAAATATTTTTTAACTCATTGATTTGTTCATCATCGTCTAGTTTAAATTTAAGTGGAGAAATCGTTATGTATCCCTTCATAATAGACTTCACATCAGTCTCTTCTGACTGATCAATATCTAACAAAGGACCAGACAAACGATGTCCCTCCGAATCCTCGACATAAACCTCCTCATAACGACTTATCCCAACGGTTGTAATTTTAACTCCTTTAGGATGGGCCAACGAAGGAAAATTAATATTTATTGTAGTATCTGATCGTAACGGACGCTCCAGTAATTTATTTAAAATTTCAGGCAAATAGGTAACTACAACGTCAAAGTTAGAATCTGTTGTCGAAATAGCCATAGCTGGATACCCACAGAGATTGGCCTCAATTGCACCAGATACTGTACCCGAGTACAATACATCTGTCCCAACGTTCCTTTCATCATTTATCCCTGATAGGACTAAATCAGGAATTATTTTTAAATGTGCCGTTGCATATTTTACACAATCAGCTGGAGTCCCATCGATACTTACCGCTAACTGAGTGCCCTCCATCAAGGTTGAATAAGATTTTAAGGAACGCCTCATCGTAATTCCATGACCGACAGCACTGTTGTTATGATGGGGAGCAACAACATACACCTCACCATAATGGGAAGCTAACTTAGCAAGTTTGCCAATCCCAGGGGCAGAAATTCCGTCATCATTTGTAATTAAAATCTTCATCTTATCCTCTCCTAATTTTGCGCCGCCAGGGCATTTAAATCTTCAATAATTTCATTAACAGTCGCCCATGCTTCTACCCGAGCACCTGCCGCTTGAATATGGCCACCACCGCCATATTTTTTAGCAACCTCATTAACAGCAGCACCGCTTGATCGAAGGTTAACTCTAATAACTCCTGAGTCTTTATCCTCAACAAAAAAGGCCCATATTTTTATTCCTTCAATGTTCGCTAATGTGTTAACTTGAGATGAAGCCGAATTCTCTGAAACCTTTAACTGTTTTAATAATTGATCAGTTAACTTAACATAAGCAACTCCGTGTTCAGTCTCCTCAAAATTTAAAAGAGTATACCCTTTAAATCGTACCATTTCTTTAGACTGCGTATACATTTGGGCATACAGCTCTACCATATCAAAATTATACTTCAATAGCTCTGATGCATATTTTAATGTCTGAGGTGAAACCCCCCTGAATAAAAATCGTCCACTATCCGATACGATTCCATTGTATAAACAGCGGGCCCCATTCGCATTAATTTTCAAATGACATTTTATTAATAAATGTGTAATCATTTCACATGTTGAAGTATAAGAAGTATCAATCCATTCAATATCCGCAAATTCATCTGTAAATGGATGATGATCAATTTTTATTTTATAAGCCCCTAATTTCCAACGTTCATCAGAGATTCGTGCCGCATTCGGTGTATCTGTAACAATAACTAGAGCCCCCTGATAAGTTTCATCCTCAATCTTATCAGTAACCCCAATGTAGCGTAAGTAGTCAAGTTCTTCCCCTACAATGTATACTTTTTTATTTGGAAAAGTTGTTTTAATAATTTCGTATAGTCCAAACGATGAACCATATGCATCTCCATCCGGAATCACATGTCGGTGAATAATAATGGTTTCAAACTCTTCTATCTTATTAACAATTTGCTGGGTAATATCCATAATAATCATCTCCTACGATATAAAAAATAGGGATAGTTGCCTACCCCTATTCTAAACTACTATTATTTTAAAGAATTAACCGCTTCTTCAATTGCCTGTTCTGGAGAAACTCCATTTAACACAACTGATTCTACTGCTTTTTCAACTGCCATACGTACGTTGTATGAAGAGTATGCATCTTTATAGAATGATGGGTCATAGAAGAAATATTTTGCTTGTTCAGGCCCTACAATTTTTGTTTGATCATTTGATTCTACAACATAATTTTGGTAAGCATCAGATGCAACAACTGACTCACGGATTGGAAGATATGATGTTTCAGTTGCAAATAATAAGTTTCCTTCATATGATGATAAATATTTAGCAAACTCATAAGCAGCATAAACTTCTTCTTTTGATTTGTTTTGATCAAATACAACAACGTTTGTTCCTTGTTGAATAACCGCTCCTGTTTCATCAGAAACTTGAGGCATTGGAGCAATTCCTACTTCAAAGTCAGCTGTTGCAATGTGAGAGTATCCAGCTGTTGAACCCGTATACATATAAAGTAATTCACTCATAAAAGGTCCTGATAAATATTTATCTTCCCCTGGTAAGCGCCAATATCCAGCGTCTGCATTACGTTTTAATAACTCTAATGCTTCTTTAGCTGCTTTTGCTCCATCTTCGGCGAATAAAATATCTCCTTTAGAATTTGTATATTTACCACCGTATTGTTGAACCATCGTGATGAAATAGTTTGCAGGTGCGTCAATACCAAATGCTGTTTTTCCCGTTAACTCATGAATTTTAGCAGAAACTTCTTCTACTTCATCCCAAGTTGTAGGAACTTTTAAACCATTTTCATCAAAGAATTTTTTATTGTAATATAAAACTTCTGTTGATTTATTAAATGGAAGTGAATAGAATTTTCCACCTTCATATTGGCTATTTTCTTCACGGTAAGATTTAATAATGTCATCGAAATCTTTGATTCCCACTTTTCCATCATTAATATACGGATCTAAATCCACAACAGAACCTGATTGTAAATATTCAGCTACCCAGTCTGGATAAGCTTGCGCGATAGCTGGAACCGATCCAGATTTTAAAGCAGCTGTTGTTTTTGTTTTTAAATCGGTATATTGACCTTGGTAAACAGGTTTAACTGTAATTTTCTTTTCTGCTCCAACGGTAGCATTAAAATCTGCAACTAATTTTTCTACAGCTTCCTGATTTGTTCCTGCCATAGCATGCCAAAATTCAATGGTTACAGGATTTTCAATAGTTGTAACAATTTCTGATTGTTCTTTTTCTGGTTGTTTGTTATCCTTTGAGGAACATGCGACAAGGGATGTTAAACCAGCAACAAGAGATAATGATAACATTAATTTCTTCACGGTTTAGACCTCCTATTCAATTTACATTGAATGATATATTTATATGTATAAAGGAATCTTCCTTTTATACTCACCATTGATGTTATTAGGGGAGACTACCCTTTTAATCCTCCACGAGTCACTCCGCTAATAATATATTTTTGTAAGAATAAGTAAATGATTGCAACTGGAATAATAATAATTGTTGCTGCTGCCATTTGCAAATGAACTTGTGAACCCGATTCATTTGTAAAATGTGTTAACCCAATCGTTAAAACACGCATTTTATCATTATTTGTAATTAATAATGGCCATAAGAAGGCATTCCAACTTGCAATGAAATTTAAGATAGCAATCGTTACGATCGCACTAATCGTATTAGGAATCATGATTTTCCATAAGTATTTCCAATCACTACATCCATCAATTTTTGCTGCCTTATATAATTGTTCCGGTATTTGCATGAAATATTGTCTTAATAAGAAAATATAAAAAACATTTGCAATATAAGGAATAATTAACCCTTGAAATGTATCAATCCAACCCAACGTTGAAACCGTTTGATAATTTTGAATAATTAACATTTCACCTGGAACCATCATCGTCGCTAATAAAAGCGTAAAAATAGTATTACTTCCGAAAAATTTATAGCGTGTAAATGAAAAAGCCGCGAAAATCGTTACAAATAACGTTAAAATAGTATTTCCAACTGAAGAAATTAACGTATTTTTAAAATAAATATCGAAAGGAGCCATTTCCATTGCCGTTTTATAATTTTCGAATTGTGCCACCGCTGGAAAAATTTTAGGTGGCACAGAGATTGACTCACCATATGTTTTTAATGATGTTAAAAGCATGAAAATAAATGGGAAAAGCATCACCAATGCCCCTAAAATGAGCGCTGCATAAATGAGTACTTTGGCCCAAACTGACGTAATTTTTTTTGTATTACTTTCCACTCTGTACACTCCCTATTTTTATTTATAGTGAACTAATTTTTTACTTAACAACATTTGAATACCTGTAATAATCAAGATAATTACAAATAAGATAATTGATGCCGCTGCTGCTTTATGTACTTGAGAAGATCCATAAAACATATCATAAATGTAATATACGACAGTCATACAGCTATTAGCTGGGCCAGGTTTACCACCAAATAAGGCGAATACCTCATTATAGACTTTAAAACTTCCGATAACAGACGTAATTGTTAAGAAAAACACAGTCGGTGATAAAAGTGGCAACGTAATACGTGTGAAAACCTTCCATTTAGGTGTTCCATCTATCTGCGCCGCTTTATAATATTGGGGATCGATATTTTGCAATCCTGATAAGAAGATAACAATTTTAAATGCTAATCCACTCCAAATATTAAAGATAATAAGGGCCCAAATGGCCATCTTCGGATCGTTTAACCATTGAATCGGCTGTACTCCGAATAACCCTAAAAATTGATTAATGTATCCAAAATCACTATGGAATAACCAACTCCAAACGATTCCGATTGCAATAACAGACGTTACATAAGGTAAGAAATAAATTGCTTGAAAAAACTTACTCGCCTTAATTCCTGAATTTAAAAGTAAAGCAATGGCCAACGCAATAATCATCGAAACAGGTACTGCGATAACAACAATTAAAAAAGTATTCATTAACGCTTTTTGAAAATTAGCGTCTGTTAAAACAAACTGAAATGTTGATAATCCAAATCCACTTCCTTCGTCAGTATAGTAATTATATCTTTCGTAAAATCCCATACGAAATGACATTACTAATGGATACACAACAAAGATCAGTGTGATGATGAGGGTTGGTAATAAATATAAATAACCTAAAAAGTTTTGTTTAATCGTAGTTTTAGTCGCATTTGAGAGATTGGTTTTATTTTTCATTTTATACACCTACCCTAAACGATGACCTGAAGTTTTATCAAATAAATGAATGGCTTGTGGTTTTACAGCCAGTTTAACTTTATCTGAAACTTTCACTTCATAATCTGAATCAATTAAGCAACGAATTTTTTGTCCTTCAACTTCAACTGTCATTAAAGTATCACGTCCAATAACCTCTACCATCGTTACCGTCGCATCCATTCCTTCATGCTCTGATAAACGCCATGATTCTGGGCGCACCCCAATGATTACTTCACCATCTGCAGCCTCCATTTCACTTAAAACAGATGAACCAATCATAATTTTATGATTTTCAACTTTACCTGTTAAAAATCCCATCGGTGGCGTTCCCATAAATGAAGCGACGAACTGATTAGCTGGTTTACGGTACATCTCTTGAGGCGCCTCTTTTTGTTGTAATACCCCGTCCTTCATTAAAACGATTGTATCCGTAATACTCATAGCTTCTTCTTGATCATGAGTTACGAAAATAGTAGTAATACCCGTTTCTTGTTGGATACGGCGAATTTCTTCTCGCGTCTCTAAACGTAAGCGAGCATCAAGATTTGATAATGGTTCGTCTAATAACAATACGCGTGGTTTTTTAGCAATAGCACGAGCAATTGCCACACGTTGTTGCTGTCCTCCTGATAATTCTCCCGGCTTTCTATCCATAAGGTGACCAATTTGAACTAAATCAGCCATTTCTTGGGCAGTCTTTAATGCTTCCGCTTTAGGAACTTTAGCATTTTCTAAAGGAAACATAATGTTTTGACGGACTGTCATATGTGGATATAATGCGTAGTTTTGGAATACCAGTCCAATTCCACGTTTTTCTGGTGGTAAATCCGTTACATCTTCATCACCAAAATAAATACGTCCACTTGTTGGTTTTTCTAATCCTGCAATCATGTACAGTGTTGTCGATTTCCCACAACCCGATGGGCCTAAAAGTCCTGCTAATGTTCCATCGTCAATTGTGACATTCAAGTTGTTAACTGCGGTAAAATCGCCAAAGCTCTTTGTAATGCCCTCTAATCTTACTTCCATTGAACTAACCTCCAAAAATATGCATCCGTTTACGACTCAACTTATAGGGATACTTTTATAATTTTTTTGCATTCATTTAGTATTCTAAAGAATAATGGTAGTTTAAGTCAACAAAATTCCCTAAAAAAATAGAGATATCCTTCAATAACTGTCGAACTATGCAGATTGTTTTTTCACTCTCTTACAATTATGCCCAATAATAAAATTATTATAATAAACAAATATTTTTTTATTAATTCTTTACGATTAATCACACTTTCGCCCACTCCTTAATAAACTATCTTAGACCGAGAAATAATGTGTCGGTAATAAGGAGGATATTATGAAAAATTTCAAATGTTTTCTATCGTTCTTTATATTATTATTTGTATTTACAGGTCTCTTAGCCGGTTGTCAAAAGGATACAAGTTCATTAACAAAAATTAAGGTAGCAGAAGTAACTCACTCTGTCTTTTATGCCCCTAGTTATGTAGCCATGAGCGAAGGATTTTTCGAGGAAGAAGGCTTAGAGGTAGAATTAACAAATGCTGGTGGAGCTGACAAAGCAATGGCAGCCCTCATTTCTGGTGAAGTTCAGGTTGGGTTTATGGGACCTGAAGCAACCATCTATGTTTATAACGAAGGTGGAAAGGATATTCCAATCAACTTTGCTCAATTAACACAACGCGATGGAAGTTTCTTAGTATCTAAAAATCCTAATCCTAATTTTACATTCGATAGTCTAAAAGGATCTGAAATCATTGGTGGACGTAAAGGTGGCGTTCCTGAAATGACGCTTGAATATGTCCTTAAATCAAAAGGTTTAGATGCACGCCCTGATGATAAAAATGCAGAAGTCAATGTCCGAACAGATATTGCCTTTGATGCAATGGCAGGCGCATTTACTGGACTAGATGCGGATTATGTAACCTTATTTGAACCTTTAGCAACTTCTATGGAAAATGAAGGGAAAGGTTATATTGTAGCTTCTATTGGGGAACAAGTGGATAACATCCCTTACACTTGCTACAGTACGACAGCTTCTTATATGAACGAAAATGGTGATCAAATCCAGGCCTTTACAAATGCCATCTACAAAGCGCAACAATGGGTCGCTTCACACAGTAGTGAAGAAATCGCAACCTCAATCCATGGATTCTTTAGCGAAATGGAGTATGACGATTTAGTCACTGTTGTTAATCGATATAAATCAATTGATGCATGGGCAGAAACCCCTATTTTAAAAGAGGAAAGTCTAAATAACCTCATGACAGTCATGGAGGAAGCTGGACAACTTGATCAACGTGCACCTTACGATGTTATCGTGGATACAAGTTATGCTGAACATGCAGTTGAATCTATAAAATAACGTCATAAAAAAGGATTTAACCTCGATGATTCGGAGTTAAATCCTTTTTTAGGTACAAACCGCTTTATTTTTAATATGATATAGTATGACATATGCGCAAAATGGAGGTGTCATTATATGTCAAACATACTCGATGTGAATCATATCTACAAAGATTTCTACTCCTTAGATGAAGAACGTCAAATTCTCAAAGATATCAACTTTTCTGTAAAGGAAGGCGAAATTTTAGTGTTACTCGGGCCTTCAGGATGCGGAAAATCAACTATCTTAAATATAATTGCCGGACTTTTAGAACCTACTGCAGGATCTATCGATACCCACGGAAAAAAAATTGGCTATATGTTTCAAAAAGATCAACTTTTTGAGTGGCGAACCATTATGAAAAATATTACACTTGGTCTGGAAATTCAACATAAGCTAGATGATAAAACGAAAGTAGAAATACAAAGGCTATTACAAATTTATGATTTATGGGAATTCAGAAATAATTTTCCACGGGAACTTTCAGGGGGAATGAAACAACGTGCCGCTCTAATTCGAACGCTTGCCCTCAATCCTGATATCCTATTGTTAGATGAATCTTTCTCAGGGCTTGATTTTCAAACGAGACTAACCGTTACAGACGATATCTATAAAATCATTAAGAAAGAAAATAAAACTGCTATTCTTGTTACCCACGACATTTCAGAAGCTATTTCACTCGCTGATACTGTTGCTGTTTTGAGTCACCGTCCAACAACTATTCAGAGTGTTCACCAAATTCACTTAACATTAGATGGTGAAAAAACGCCATTCAATGCACGAACGGCTCCCGAATTCCAACATTACTTCGATTTATTCTGGAAGGAGTTGCAAAATGATGAAAAAAGACAGTAAAGGCTCAGCTGGTTACCTTAGCTATTTAAAAAATATCAAAAAAGAGGCCCGGCATATTTTATGGATTCAACTTTTATCGTGTCTCATTTTCTTAATTCTTTGGGAAGTTGCAGCCACGATTGGATGGATTGATGACTTCTTTGTGAGTAAACCTTCTGCCATTTGGTTCTTATTAATTAAATATATTGAAACGGGAGAAATATTTAGACATATTGGAATTTCCCTCTTTGAAACCTTAATTGGTTTAGTCATCGGAACAATTGGGGGGTTATTTATTGCGATTTGTTTATGGTGGTCAGATAAACTCGCTAAAATCTTTGACCCTTTCCTCGTTGTCCTAAATGCGCTTCCTAAAACAGCACTTGCCCCTATTTTAATTGTTTGGGTCGGCGCTAGCATGAAAGGAATTATTGTCATTGCTGTGATTACCTCAATTACCGTCACGATTATGTCTGCTTATAATTATTTCGTAACGGTGGATCCCGATAAAATCAAGCTCATGCAAAGTTTCGGGGCAAATAAATGGCAAATTCTCACCAAACTCATTTTACCCGCTAACGGAATTAATATGATTAATCTTTTAAAAATTAATATCGGTATGACCTGGGTCGGTGTCATCGTCGGAGAATTCATCGCCTCTAAAGCGGGAATTGGATATCTTATCGTTTACGGGGGACAAGTTTTCAAATTAAATGTTGTCATGATGGGCGTCTTCGTTCTATCCATCCTTACCCTTATTATGTATCAAGGGGTCAACCTTCTTGAAACCTATTTAAGAAAAAAACAAAGTACAAAAAAATAAGTGCCCGTTGACGACTACCCTCTCATGAACCTCTCCTCGTTTATAGTCATGAAGGAAAGAAAACGAGTCTTAATCTTACTCAATAGATTTTTCTATATCCGAATTTATTTGATAAAAGGAAGGAGGAACACAAATTGTTCCTTCTTCCTTTTTTAATGATAGGCCTTTAACTTTTTAATCGTAGAATCTGTTCCAAAGCTCGATAAATTATATAAAAATAATGCCTGAGTAAATTCATGTTCTCTTATATAATCATACGGATTTAAATTAAAATAGCGTAAATCGATTAAATGTATTTCCTCAAAATGCATGGCGAGAAATGGGACAAAATTATGGGCATAAGAGTCCTTAAACATCACTAATTTTTGACCATTTTCAACATTACTCTTAATCACCGTCAAAGCTTGATTCCCGTTGATAAACAGAGAATATTTGTCTCGCTGATCTAAATAATCATAATTATATAATCCATCTAATGACTCCCCTGTTCCCGGAAAAGTTAGTGAAAAGTCAACGGGGTGATTCGGATAGTACACATGAATCTCATCCGGTTTTAAGCGATGATCATTTGCTTTAAAATAGTGCGTCCCATAAAAATTGTGCGTAACAGTCTCTACATGATAATCCAAATAAGGATTAATTCCCCATTCTTTCAACAATTGTTGATACGCATAAAAGGCACCTAGCGTGGTCCAATGATGATCCGTCCTATAATAAATAGCTTCTTCTTTATGCTCCATTAAAATAGGCATGACATCGACCAGGTGAACCTTCAATTCATCCTGCGCCTGGGACAACATTTTTTCCTGATCATATGTTGGGGCAAAAAGAGGGAGTTTATCCTCATAAATCTTAACTGCTGTTGGAACAAGCATCACCGTTGTATTTAGTTGCTCCATTTTGTTGTGAAAAGAATTAATGGCCTGTAAATTAATATCAAAATACTCTCCTTTATCAGAAAACTTTTCTAATAAATAACCATCCTTTCCAAAGTACACACCATTATTCTCACTTTTGTGGACGAATTGTTCAAAATCCGATTTTAAACCAACCCAGTGGTCTTTTAAAACAAATTGATCCGTCATGTATTTATCAAAATCCCTTGTATAATCCCCTGACAATAGACGATCTAAAGAAAAGTGCGGAAATTGCTGAAGCAATCGATTCTCTGATTCTGACTTTTCGCGATCTGGCGTCAATAAATTAAGGAGGGAAAATCCAAAAATAAAGATTAAAAAAGTAAAACTGATTAATCGGTTCGTTAATTTGTTCATATAGCTATCCTTCCTTAAAACCTAAAATATAAAAATGGATTATAAGATGAGTCGACTAAATAGGCCGTTGAGGCAATTAAAATCAATAAACAAATCATAGGAACGATGAATGCTTTAATTACTGAACCATATGGGCTATTAAATAGTTTTTGCCCAATTAGACGAATCATAGGAGTAGAAGCGATCGTTAAGAGAACGAAAAGAATGATATTTTGGCTTAAATAATAGAGTGTTTCCTGGTTAACCCATGTCGCGTTCCTTAATCCAAAAAGCACCGTAAAATAATTGATTAATTGATGAAAGTCCTCAAACGCAAAAAGTCCCCATCCAATCAGTAATAAAATAATTGTATAGACATGCCGCATCCAGCGAGGAGCACGTGATAACCAAAAGAGCAAAAAGGCCTTTTCTATGATGATTAAGATTCCAAAGTATAAGCCCCATAACACAAAATTCCAACTTGCCCCATGCCACAATCCCGTTAACATCCAAACAATAAACAAATTCAAATACATTCTTTTTTTACCCTTACGATTTCCGCCTAATGGAATATACACATAGTCTCTAAACCATGATCCTAACGAAATATGCCATCGTCGCCAAAACTCGGTAATACTTTGTGAGATGTAGGGATAATTAAAGTTTTCTAATAATTCGAATCCAAATAAGTAGCCAAGACCAATAGCCATATCAGAATATCCACTGAAATCAAAGTAAATTTGAAATCCAAAAGCCACTAATCCAAGCCATGCCATTACAATTGATAAATCACTCATCTCTGTTAATTGTATTTGATTCCATAGTAATCCTATATTATTAGCCAATAACACCTTTTTACCTAACCCAATGGTAAAACGCCAAATTCCTTTGGCAAAGAGATCTTCACTCTCTACTCGATGATCTAACTGATTTGCAATCGTTTGATATCGAACGATTGGTCCCGCGATAAGCTGTGGAAACATGGTGACATAGGCTCCTAAATCAATCATATTTTTCTTTGCCTTAGCTTCCTGTCTGAACACATCAATCGTATAGGACATCGTTTGAAAGGTATAAAAGGAAATTCCTATCGGTAAGGACATTTGGGGAATATAAAAATTTGTGTGAAATAATAAGTTAATATTAGTTAATAAGAACGTAGAATATTTAAAAAACACTAATAACCCTAAATTAATAGTAATCGAAGACAACACCACAAGCTTAGCTTTTTTAGGTTGATTCCTGTACCTCTCTACTAATAGGCCGTGTACAAAGTCTGTCACCGTAGAGAAAAGCATTAAAATAATATAAATTGGCTCTCCCCAGGCATAAAAAATAAGACTCACGATTAATAAAATAGTATTTCTTAACCTTCGAGGCACACTGAAGTAGAGAAGTAGCGTAAGGGGTAAAAAAACAAATAGAAAAACTAAACTACTAAAAACCATTCATTATCATCTCCTTTCATATAAAAAGAAGATTGGGTTATCCCCAATCTAACTCTTTATTTTATTTAACAGCCTTTTCAAAAAGTTTAATAATTTTTTCAGACTCTTCACTTGTTACATATAAAATATAATTTCCTTTTGTTTTTATTTTATTGTTTTTTACCAATTCATATTGATCAGGTAAATAAGTTGACCATGTAGCTTCTTGATTTGATAAAACTTTTTCATAAGATGATTTAATACTTTCTGTCGCTTTCGCATCTTTTCCTTCAGCAACCATAATTAATTCTGATCTAACATTCATTAAGTTTTGTAAAATATATCCTGACTTAATATCTTCTGGATTAAAAATTCCTTCATACATCGCCATTTCATCTTGATTTGTCATATCGATTAACGCATATCCTGGTAAAACCCCATCTTCTAAACTTACATCGTATGCTTTTGCAAGTTCGGCTTGGATTTGATTAATAACTTCCTTAGGCGATACTTCACCCGAAGAAGGTGTTTCTTGTTTGTCCTTACTACATCCGACAGTTAATACAATCATTAATAAGGCCACTAACATTAACTTTAAGTTTTTCATCTTTGATTCCTCCATGAAGTGATTCGATTTGATTAACAAATTTCTATTCGTTTAATTAGACGATTTATTCATTAATAGTGTTCCATTATTTAAATAAATAATAACATTATTTCCACCCTTTTTTTATTTCTCAATCAAGAATGATCCTTTATCGCTTGTGGATATTCCTTAAACGTCCATCAGTATCTATTAAAGTCCCTTATTGGGTTTACGTAAAAACCTTATAAACAAACACCTTGATTTTATAAATGGAACCCGTAGGGACTTCTTTCTTTGCTAATAAATTTCTCGCACTAGCCTCGTCTATCATTTGATTTATCCTCCGAATAAGTACGATTATTTCATTAAAACGATTACCTTGATCACTTAATCTATAAAAGGAGCAGATAAAAAAAGATCCTTCTCAATGAAACAGGACCTTTTTTGGGGATCATTAAATTTGATAATTTTTTAGGGCAACAGCCAATCTTATTGGATTAACACTTTGCTCCTCCCCTTCAACATCATACTCATAGTTTTTAAATAACCTTAACAAATTAAAAAATAAGTCTAAATCATCATCTAAAACATAAGTTGAGTAGATGTTTTCATCAACCTTCACCACAATCTTTTGACGGACTAAATTTGTTACCTTTGCGTCTGCAACCTGATAGACCAATTCAACCGTTTCAAATTGTTCGGGTAAACTCTTAAGAAAACTAATTAAATTTAAGGCATCTTCATCATAAGGTTTCGGCTCATTCGAATGAATGACAATAGTATATCTAATCAAAACTGGTTTCTTAAACTGACCATTATTAAACTCGATGATGTTAAGTGTTTCAGTTTTTAACATATTCTCCCCCCTTATTCTCTGACGATGCCTACTCCTATAGGCACTACCTCAAACATTATATGCCCCTTCATTTATAAATATGTATCTTACTTATAATTAATAACTATCCACCATATAACCTCTCCTTCTGTAATACATCGCTATCATCCGCTATAACTTTCGTATCCTTAAAGTTTCTCTCCTACTCTCCCGTCCATCAGGGAATTAAGCCTCTTTTCAAATATATGATTTTCTGTTTAATCGATCAATCTAACAACCCTTTAAGTGAAAATATAGTTAAATAATTGGTCTACTATTTATGATAACTATAAAATTCAAATGCCGCTACTAATCTATAAAAAAAGTCAGTATTTCTTTTTAAAAATGAAATACTGACTTTTTTAATTTTAATACTTTTGTCGATCACGTAAGGCCTTTTCGATTTGACGATTAGCATCCTTTGCTTTAAGGTCTTGACGTTTATCATAATTTTTCTTACCTTTAGCAACTCCAAACAATAATTTAGCGTAGCCATCCTTGATATATAACTTTAAAGGAATTAATGAGTATCCTCCCATTTTTTGAACGCCAATTAAACGATCAATTTCCTTTTTATGTAACAATAACTTTCGGGTACGTAACGGATCATGATTAAAACGATTACCTTGCTCATAATGCGAAATATGCATGTTGTGAACAAATGCCTCATTACGATCAATCCTCACAAATGAATCCCGTAAATTAACCTTTCCAGCACGGATAGATTTAATTTCTGTCCCTTGTAGTACAAGTCCCGCTTCAAACGTATCTTCAATAAAATAATCATGCCCCGCTTTTTTATTCTGTGCTATTGTTGATCCCACGCCTTTTGGCATTATTACACCACCTTATAAAAACTTTATTGCTCTACCTTATCATAAGTAATATACTCTACTACTTCAACTGTTGATGAATAAGTCTCCATTAACGCCCTTACTGTCTCAAAGTACTCTGCCTGATCGGAATCAATCAATGGAATAACATCGTATTCTTGTCCAGCTTGTTTTGCATAATTATAAGTTGGCATTAACTGAGGGTTTTCAATCTCGATCGTTGTTACATTTCCAATTGTCGTCTTTTTAATATTAAATTTTAAAATAGCACCGACTAAGCGATCTAAACCTTTTTGTCCAGAAACAAAATTTCCAAGCGAATAAGCAACCAATGTCTTGTTTCCGTGTTGCCCTGTTAATAAATCCACAGGTTGTAAAACATGAGGATGAGTCCCTAAAATAATATGAACTCCTTGATCGGCTAACCATTGAGCTTGTTCTTTTTGCATCTCACTCGGAATATTTGAATATTCAACTCCCCAGTGCATCGATACGACAATAGCATCGGCCACACTTTTCGCTTTTTCTATATCAGAGCGTGCAATTTCATAATCAAATTCATTGGCCAAGTATGGTTTATCCTCTGGTAGACGATGTCCATTAAACCCATAGGAATAAGATAATAAAGCAACTTTAATTCCATTTTGTTCAATAACAGGAATTTGTTCTCTTTTTTCTGCAGAATCCGTCGATCCAGACGTAATAATTCCTTCAAAGGTTTCCCAGTGTTTTTGAGCTGCTAAAACTCCGTCTTCACCTTTATCTAACGTATGGTTATTTGCACGTGAAAACATATTAAATCCAATATTAATTAAATCCCTTGCAATTTCATAAGGGCTATTAAAATTAGGATAACTCGATAGACCAATCTCAACCCCACCAATGTTTGTTTCTTGATTAACAAAGGCAAAATCAGCTGGATCAATATAAGGTTTGACATGTTCAAAAAGTGGCGCAAAGTCAAATGCCTCTCCTTCTACACGGAAATCATTATAAACCGTGTCATGTAACAAAATATCACCAATACCTACCATGCTTGCCTCATAAACATGAATCTCAGGTCCCTTAGAAAAGGTAATTCTAATTTTTTCTTCATAAGGTTCGGCATCATAACTAATAGGATACCCCTGATTTACCTCATTTGAGTATTCTGGTTCATTATATACAACTTGTTTAAAATCAATCAATTGACTAGCGATTAACTCATCTATATATGCTTTAACCTCTTCCTCAGACTGACTCGACACATCTTTTCCTTTAGAAAAGGTTAAAATGACATCGCATTTTTGTTCTTTACCGCACTTTTCTTGTTCGGTAACAGTCCCATAGGCAACTGTATCCGAATAAACAGAGCGGTAATCAATCGTTATATCATTACCCGATTCATAGTGTTTCACACGTTCAACATCCCAACCAACCATGTCTGGTAAGACGAACGATTGGGCTAATACTAATAAACCAACCATGACGAATAAAAATAAGATAACATTACGCCAATTAATTGATTTCAATTTCTTCATCATGACTTTCCTTGCTCCCTTTCAATCGATAACCTATTACTTCTTTTTCAACTTGCCATTTGAAGTAGCATTCGTTTTTTTACGTTTTGGTTTTGGATTTTTAAAGTTAGTATCCGTTGATTTATTCGTTTTACGCGAACGAACAGGACGATAATCACGGTTACCTCCTTTTCTATCACGTGAACGATCCTTTGAGCGCCCTTTACGTGACACTTCCCGTGTATCAATTCGTTTAAATCCGCGTTTTTGACGGCTTTTACTCATTCCTACTAACTGGAAGTCAATCGTACGTTCTTCTTTACTAGCTGCTAAAACGATAACTTTAACTTTATCCCCTATTTTGTACACCGTTTTAGTTCGACGCCCAATTAGAGCCAAATTATCCTCATCAAACTCATAGTAATCATCTGTTAAATCATTCACATGAACAAGACCCTCTACGGTATTTGGCAACTCCACATACATTCCCCACTTAGTGACTGAAGAAATAATCCCTTCAAACTCTTCATCAATAAATTGAGTCA
This sequence comes from Turicibacter sp. St.80E1, assembly GCF_059728495.1. NCBI lineage: Bacteria > Bacillati > Bacillota > Erysipelotrichia > Erysipelotrichales > Turicibacteraceae > Turicibacter > Turicibacter sp. St.80E1. Next base: position 2,033,512 of record NZ_AP039386.1, read on the forward strand.
TGTATTCCGCCTTTTTCATATCCTCTACTTCGCGCTCTGCATCAATTGCATCCCGTTCACGCTTAGATGTCTGTTCACCAATTTCAGGCATGACCGCTGAATAATAAGCAAGGGTTTCTTTCGATAAATCTTGGTCAAATAAATAACGTCGAATTAATCGATGAACAACTAAGTCCGGATAACGTCGAATTGGGGAAGTGAAATGTGTGTAAAACTCGGCCGCCAATCCGAAATGGCCCAGACTCTCCTCACTGTACCGTGCCTTTTGTAACGAACGAAGCATCATCGTATTAATGGCTGCATGTTCTGGTTTACCATGTACCGCTTCTGTAATCATCTGTAAAGCTTTTGGATGAACATGTTCCTTCGTTCCCTTAATCTCATAACCTAATGCACGTGCTAATTTATAGAAACGTTCTAACTTTTCTGGTTTTGGATGTTCATGCACACGATAAATAAACGGAACATCCATCCAGTGAAAATGTTCTGCCACTGTCTCATTTGCCGCTAGCATAAAATCTTCGATAATTCGTTCCGCGATTTCTCGTTCACGAAGAACCACGTCAACTGGGAATCCATATTCATCCACAATAATTTTTGACTCTTCTAAATCGAAATCGATCGATCCTCGATCATGACGACGTTGACGTAAAATTTGAGAAAGTTCATACATCATTTTAAAAGTCGGAACTAACTCCTTGTAGCGCTCGCATAATTGTGGATCTTCATCAATTAAAATGCGATTAACGTGATTATAAGTCATCCGTTCAGTTGTCTTTATAATAGAAGGGAAAATTTCGTGGTTAACGACTTCACCTTTTGGAGAAATTTCCATCTCACACGTGATTGTTAAACGATCAACCTGTGGATTTAATGAACAAATTCCATTTGATAAACGATGTGGAATCATAGGAATCACACGGTCAACCAAGTAGACACTCGTTCCTCTAAAGAAGGCTTCTCGATCAAGAGGTGATCCCTCAGTCACATAGTAAGAAACATCGGCAATTGAGACTCCTAATAAATAATTCCCATTTTCAAGCATACGAACATGGACAGCATCATCTAAATCCTTCGCGTCATCCCCATCGATTGTAACGATAGTTTCCCCTCGTAAATCACGGCGTCCTTTATAACTATCATAATCAGGTTCACTCGGAATTTGCTCCGCCTGTTCTAATGCCTCTTTACTAAATTCGGGAACAATATCATACTTATACACAACCGATAAAATATCAATTCCCGGATCATTTTTATGTCCTAAAATTTCAGTGACTTCTGCTTTCACCACATTATTCTCTAAATAGTCTATAATACGAACACGCACCTTATGGTCTTTAACAGCACCCTTCGTTTTATTTTTAGGAATTGCCACAACAGCCTGATAGCGTGAATTGTCCGGTTTAACATAGCCAACCTGTTTGATTTCATAATACGTCCCAATAAAATCCGTCATTCCTCGTTCAAGAACCTGAGTAATTTCACCTTCTAAACTATCACCTTTTGAACTTGGTAAAATTTTTACGAGTACCGTATCCTTGTGTAACGCCCCGTTTAAATCCTCACTTCGAACATAAACGTCATCCATATCTTCAATTTCAACAAACCCAAATCCTTTGGGGTGAATAGAAATAATTCCTTTATAATAACCTAACTCACGCGCCAAATCATATCGATCATTTTTTGAACGCACCACGATCCCTTCATCTTCAAGAGATACCATCAATTTAACAAATTCCTTAAAAGACTTTGAATCATCAATCTGTAAATAATCCACTAATTCATCAATCGTCATTGCCTCATAGTGACTCGATCCTAATAACTCTAATACTGTATTGCGCAAATAGCACACCTCCAACTCATAACTTATATTCTATCATAACTCCATAAACATTTAACCATTTTTTACTACGAATAGATAAACTAACCAAAACTATCCTATCACTAGTTTATACAAATAGGTCTATTTTATATCACTATTATTCCCTACTCTAAAAAATTTACCCAATTTTTATAAAAGGAGCTCATCCATTACCTCTATTCCCCTCAAGCTCTACCTTACGAAAAAGAGTTTAACCGCATCCTTAACTTTTAAATCCTATTCATATCCTACTTCATTCAATAAAAAAACTCATATTCATTTTGAATATGAGCCCACAATTATTTCATAAAAACCATTAATCCTAAAACTAAAAAGGCAATTGAACAAATATATGTTGCTCGAACAACGTATACCTCTGCTCCGCGTTCCTTTTGATTTTTAAATAACTCGCTATTACCACCTGAAAGAGAATCACTTAACCCCTGTTTAGAACTTTGTAAGGCTACCAAAATAATTAGGATTACAGAAACAATCATAAATAGAATATCTACTACGCCATATTGAAACATCCTAAACCCTCCTTATACTATAACAAAACTTTATCATATCCAGTATACAATTTCAACCATTATTTAAGGAGAGTCTTAGATAATAAAAATAAATAAAAATAATCATTAAAGAGGGTAAAACATATAACAATAAATTTTTCACTTCTTTTCTTAATAACATATAAGTTAACAAAATAGACTCTAATAAACCGACAATAACTAACAATCGATTCGATGTATCTAAAAATTCAAAAATACTCCCTGATACATAACAAATATCCGCCAATGCTATAATAACGAAATTAAATAGGTTACTTCCTACAATATTTCCTACCGCTAAATCATAATTTTTTAGGCGCACAAGACTTACCAAACTTGCCATCTCCGGTAGAGAAGTTGCTACCCCTAAAAACATGGCCCCAATAAAGGAAGACCCAATTCCACTTATTCGAGCAATCTTGTCTGTAACAACAGAAATAAGTAAACTTGAAACAACAATTACAATAGCAGATAAAATAAATTGATAGACGAGAACCCTGAGCCGGCACGTAACCTTTGGATTTAACAATTCCTGCTCCTCGCCATCAGCAACTAGGCGAATATTGATATAATATAAAATTAAAATAAAAAATGATGTAATTCCAATATGACCTATTCGTCCGGTTAAAAACCCATATAAGTTCAAGAAAATAAAAAAATAAACGAACGTACTCAGCACATTTGTCTTTACATTCAACTGCTTTGTCCAATTAAATAGACGCGATTTAATAAATATTAAATTTCCTACCGCTAAAATAAAAATATTAAAAGCGTTGCTCCCTAAAATATCACCCATTGCTAAATCAGCATTATTTAACACAATGGTAGAAGAAAGACTTGTAATTAATTCCGGAAGGGAAGTCACCCCTGCTAATACGATACCTGCAATAAAGGCTCCACCAATTTTAGTCCGTTTTGTAAACTCATCTACACAAGAAGAAATACGTATGGATGATACAACAACAATGATTGATAATATAAAGTACTGAGTTAATAGCATCCCCATCAAAAGCTCCTCCTACGACCATAACCAAACTCATACATCTAACCGTATGTTATAATAAACTAAAATATGCAGTAAGAGCATTTCCTTGCAACAACAGACAAAAAAAAGTTCGCTAAGCGCGAACTTTTTCTTTTTTCTCTTTCATTAATTCCCACATATATCTTCCGATAATTTTCAAAATACCTGCGATTGGAATAATTAATATCATTCCAATAACCCCAAAAAACTGTCCACCAATCATAATCAACGTAAATACAATAATCGGATGAAAATCAATCGATTTAGAAAAAACAAACGGTTTAACTAAATTTCCCTCAATCACATTCAAGGCTGCAACTCCTAAAATAACATAAATCGGGGTTAACGGCGAAACCATCAAACCAAAAATCGCAGCAGGTATCGTCCCAATAACCTGTCCCACATAGGGGATAATATTTAAAAATCCAATGAGAGTCCCAAAAACAATCGCATTATCTAATCCAATAATTGAAAAATAGATAGAGGCTATAATAGACAGAACAACAGAAACCAATAATGTTCCCGAAACATATGCGGTCACGACAGACTCACATTCTTTAAGCATTTTGAATAGTCGGTCCTGATGATGTATAAGTAATGCCTGGCGAATTCCTCCCCTTATTTCATGAAAATGGCTCAAAATATAGTACAACGCTACCGGTACCAAAAAAACCATTCCTAACACCAAGGTAAAACTACTACTAAATGAAGATAGCCACGGTCCTAAACGTGATAGAAACGATGAGAAAATTTTAATCACCTCAGAGTTTTGAGAAAACAACTTTGTAAAATCATAATGATAAAAATCGATATCGCTTAATTGCCACTTATCAACTAAAAATTGAAGTCTTTCTAATAGGGCAGGAATTCTTCCCATCACCTGCTGGATATTTACAACAAAATAGGGAATAAGGCTAAAAATAGCATAAAAAACAGTTCCTATAATCGTTAAGAATGTTAACCAGACGGAATAACTTCGCTTAATTTTAAATCGGCAAAACAATTCAACGACTGGATTTAATAAATAAGCAAGACAAATTGCAATCAAAAATGGTGACAAAATAAAATTCATGATAGCAAGAGCTGGAGTTAAAATCGGAAAAACTAATTTAATGATATGGATCAATACCAAAATACCGATTAAAATAAGAACCCCATTCAAACAAGCGTAATTGATTGATCCCTTGAAAAACTTCACTGACAATCCCCCTTTTTAAATATATAGCGAGAAGAATAATCTACGCACGCTAATTTCGGCATAAATAATCCACTTTATCCTTTGTAGAGTGTCCTCACCCTTAATCCAATTACAGTATATCCTTTAACACCTACTTGTAGACCTAGCTCCTGCAATAAGCGTTAACCTATCATTCAGATGATAAACTAAAAACCCCCTCTCTTTGTCGGAGAAAGAGAGGGGGCATAAAGTTAATCTAAACTAAAATAATTAAATTATTTTTTTAAGTTATAGAATGATTTAACTCCGTTGTAAACAGCTTGTTCACCTAATTCGTCTTCGATACGTAATAATTGGTTGTATTTTGCAATACGGTCAGTACGAGACATTGAACCTGTTTTGATTTGTCCAGCATTTGTAGCAACTGCGATGTCAGCGATTGTAGCATCTTCAGTTTCTCCTGAACGGTGAGATACAACTGCAGTGTATCCAGCTTTCTTAGCCATTTCAATAGCTTCGAAAGTTTCAGTTAATGTACCGATTTGGTTAACTTTGATTAAGATAGAGTTTGCAACGTTTTTCTCGATACCTTCAGCTAAACGCTCAGTGTTAGTTACGAAGAAATCGTCTCCAACTAATTGCACTTTATCTCCGATTTTTTTAGTTAAATAATCCCATCCAGCCCAGTCGTCTTGGTCTAAACCGTCTTCGATTGAGATGATTGGATATTTAGAGCATAATTCAGCGTAGAAATCACATAATTCTTCAGAAGTGAATACTTTTCCACCTTCTCCAGCTAAAACGTATTTTCCATCTTTGTAGAACTCAGATGAAGCAACGTCCATAGCGATCATTACGTCTTTACCTGGAACATATCCAGCTTTTTCGATAGCTTCTAAGATAACTTTGATAGCAGCTTCGTTTGATTCTAAGTTTGGAGCGAATCCACCTTCATCACCAACTGCAGTGTTTAATCCCATACCGTGTAATACTGATTTTAATGCATGGAATACTTCAGCTCCCATACGGATAGCTTCTTTAAATGTTGGAGCTCCAACAGGCATAATCATGAACTCTTGGAAGTCGATGTTGTTGTCTGCATGTTCTCCACCATTGATGATGTTCATCATTGGAGTTGGTAATTCTTTAGAGTTGAATCCACCTAAGTAACGGTATAATGGTAATCCAACAAAGTCAGCAGCAGCATGAGCAACAGCCATAGATACACCTAAGATTGCGTTAGCTCCTAATTTTCCTTTGTTTTTAGTTCCGTCTAATTCGATCATTAAACGGTCAATTCCACATTGGTCAGTAACGTCCATACCAACTAAAGCAGGAGCGATAACTTCGTTAACGTTTTTAACAGCGTTTAAAACACCTTTTCCTAAGTAACGTGATTTATCTCCATCACGTAATTCAACTGCTTCATAAATTCCAGTAGAAGCTCCAGATGGTACTAAAGCACGTCCGAATGATCCACTTTCAGTTGTTACTTCTACTTCAACAGTAGGATTTCCGCGAGAATCTAATACTTCGCGAGCATATACATCAGCAATATAAGGCATTTAAGACACTCCTTTTTCTAATTTTTTCACACTTCTTATTATAATACATTTTTTTGCATATTAAAGATATTTTTAAATTGAAAACGCTATTTTTTATATTTTTATTCATTCCTACCATAATACTAAAAAAAACGACAAACTCCTTAATTCCCCTTTTCCAAATCAGGTAATTACTTATTATTTCTAAATATCCTCCATTTATACACTTTATTATATCTCTATTAGATATCCTTTATTAAAAATAAAAGTGTCATCTTTAACCAATTAATCCCTCGCTATAAACAACTGATGCGGTAATGTAGAAAAAATCTAAATCTTCTCCTAAAGTAAAGAAATCCATTTTAATGACGATAAAAGCCTTTCAAAAATGAAAACTTAATCATCAACCTGCCGCTCCCTCTTCCCATCCCCTTATTTAATAACCATTGTGGATGAAACAATCGATAAATTCTACAAACCTCGAGATTTTTATTTTAAGTGAAGATATAAAAATTGGCGAAAAAAGCAAAAAAAAATCAGCTTCATCAAGCTGAATCAATCTTTTCATAAACTGGTGCCGGGTGCGAGAATCGAACTCGCGGCTACGCATTACCATTGCGTTGTTTTACCACTAAACTAACCTGGCCATTCACACTATTATTCTAACATATATTTCTAAAATTTCAATCCCCTATCCCATCATTTAGGAGTATTTCATAAAAAACTAAATTTCTTCAACGATCTCATTTATAATAACCTTACTCAATAATAAACCTATCAACCCATTTTGAAAAGGAGACGTCTTAAATGAAAAAAATTATCATCTCACTCCTAATGATTGGAATTCCTCTTAGTCTATACCTCCCTATTACCTTATCGTTTGTTTCAGAAGAATCCGATCCTTTTTCTTCACCTGAAGAAAATCCTTTAGTAAGGGAAGTTTCCCCACCTAGTTCAACGATCACCGAAAATGATCAAGTTTCTGAAACATCATCAGTTCCCGAGTTCACGGTAGATGACTTTTTTACCATTCAAACTCTACAAGAAAAATACGGAGACTCTCTCGCTTCCTTAATCCCAATCGATCCACAATACATTGAATATGATGACCTACGGTACCTAGAAATTCTTCATGTTGGTTTTGATGGTGAGATACACCAAGGAGAACTCATTGTAAATCAGGCGATTGCCGAAGAGGTACTACAAATCTTTAAAGAACTTTATACAATTTCTTTTCCAATTGAAAAAATGAAGGCCATCCATCATTACGATAACTCTGATGAATTATCCATGGAAGATAATAATACAAGCGCCTTTAATTTCAGGATGATTACAAATGGATCTACTCCTTCAAATCACGCCTACGGATTAGCGATTGACATTAATCCTAAAATAAATCCTTATGTGTACGCAAATAAAGTGTTACCCGCAAACGGCGAAGACTATACGGACCGGGGACAGGAGATTCCTGGTATGATTACTGCGGAAAGTGAAGTATGTGAAATTTTCAAAAAATATGGTTGGAGTTGGGGTGGTGATTGGAACCAACCAAAAGATTATCAACATTTCGAAAAAAATATATCTTAAAAGAGCATCGCGAGAAGCGATGCCCTTTTCATAAAAATTATTATTTAATAATTGATTTTCCTGTCATTTCTTCAGGTTGTTTAACATTTAATAATTGTAACATTGTTGGTGCTAAGTCTCCTAAGTTTCCACCATCACGTAACTCAATTCCTTCTTTTGTTACGATGACTGGAACTGGATTTGATGTATGAGCTGTATATGCTCCACCATTTTCGTCCACTAATTTTTCAGCATTTCCGTGGTCAGCTGTAATAATAGCGACTCCACCTTTAGCGATAATCGCATCAACTACTTTACCTAAACACTCATCAACTGCTTCTAAAGCTTTAACTGTTGCATCAAATACCCCTGTATGTCCTACCATATCTGGGTTAGCAAAGTTTAAGATAATTGTATCGTGAATATCCTTATTAATTTCAGCCACACAAGCATCTGCAACTTCGTATGCGGACATTTCAGGTTTTAAATCATATGTTGCAACTTTTGGTGAGTTAATTAATACACGTGTTGCTCCTTCGATTTCTTTGTCTACCCCACCGTCAAAGAAGAATGTAACGTGAGCATATTTTTCAGTTTCAGCGATACGTAATTGTTTTAATCCGTTTGCTGAGATAACTTCTCCGTAAGTATTAGCTAAATCCTGTAATCCAAAAACAACTGGTCCTTTTACAGCATCCCCGTAAGACATCATTGAGATGAAGTAAACATCTTTAGGTCCTTTTGAAGGATCTAATGCTTCTTTACCTTCTTTAGCAAAGCTTGCTACATTTTCAGGGTTAGATAATGCAATTGCAATTTGTTGTGCACGGTCAGGACGGAAGTTAGCGAAAATTACTGTATCTCCATCTTGAATTAATCCGTTTGCATCAACTACAAATGGAACAACGAATTCATCTAAGATATCGTTTTTATATGAAGCTTCAACCCCAGCTTTCGCTGATTCGAATTTTTCACCTGTTCCTTGAGTCATTGCATCATATGTTAATTGAGTACGGTCATAGTTTTTATCGCGGTCCATTGCATAATAACGCCCTGATACAGTCGCAATTTTTCCAATTCCGATTTCTGTTAATTTATTTTCTAATGCTTCTACATACTCTAATGCTGATTTAGGAGCAGTATCGCGTCCATCTAAGAAAATATGTACATACACTTCTTTTGCACCTTGAGCTTTAGCTGCTTCTACTAACGCGTAAATATGCTCATTATGTGAGTGAATTCCACCTGGTGATAATAATCCCATAACATGCACTTTTTTGTTATTTTCTAATGCGTGTGCACATCCTTTTTCAATAACAGGATCATTTTTTAAGTCTCCATTTTTCACAGCTAAGTTAATACGAGTTAATGATTGATAAACGATACGTCCTGCACCTAAGTTTAAGTGTCCTACCTCTGAGTTCCCCATTTGTCCATCAGGTAATCCAACTCCTAATCCAGATGCCTCTAACGTATTATGAGGATATTTATGGAATAAACGATCTAAGTTTGGCATTTTAGCTGCTTGAACTGCATTTCCAGCAGTTTCATCACGTAAACCAAAACCATCTAAAATAATTAATGCTACAGGTTTTTTAGTCATAGTATTTCCTCCTTCGTTCTTATAATAATAGTATACTAAACTTTAATTCACAAGTATACGGATATCAATTTGTAAGCGGTTGTAATTTTTTTCAGACAAAAACATTTTTTATTATTTCTAATTAAATATTTTTTATCCAAGCTTTTCTTATATTCTAAAAAAACCTTATTCATACACATTGTACATGAATAAGGTTTAACTTTTTGTTTCTAATTGGAAACAACTAATAAGAATCATCTCACTTTAGTTTAATTTTGTTCAGCTCGTTTTTGCTGATTTTCACGAATTTCTTCGGCCATTTCTGTTAACTTTCTCATTCGATGATTAATTCCTGATTTTGTCAATTTCATCCCGCGTTGCGTTGCAACTTCACTTAAATACGTTAAATTCTCCTCAGGAAATTCTAGTCTGAGTCTAGCAACATATTGCAAACGTTCCGGCAATGAATTAATTCCGTAAACAAAGTCTATTAGTTCAATATTATCAATTTGGCGCTTTGCAGCAGCAATTGTCTTCGTTTCATTAGCAATCTCGCAATTATTCAAACGATTCTCTGAATTTCTAATATCCCTAAAAATACGAACATCCTCAAAGTTTAGTACGGCATTATATGCTTCAATCGCTCTTAAAAAATCGCTAATTTTCTCGGCCTCTTTAATATAAGTAATATAACCCTTCTTTCTTTGAAGAACACGAGCATTTAAGTCAAAAACATTAAGCAGATCCTTTAAATCCTCTGCATGCTCTTCATCAAGCGTACAAATTTCAAAATGATAAGAGGAGGTCTCCGGATTATTTACTGATCCACCTGCTAAAAAAGCTCCACGTAAATAAGCTCTTTTACAGCAATCATATTCTATTAAATGTTTAGCAATTCCTAAAACAAAGCCGGTATCTGACATAATCCCTAACTCCGTCGCAATTTCGCGGGCATTTTTCTTAATACGAATAATATAAACATTATTTTTCTTAAGTTGCATTTTTTTTCGAGATAGTAAATCTACCTCTGTATCAAACAATTGCTTAATTAATTGTAAAGTTCTCCTGGCAATCGCAGCATTTTCGGTCGCAAAGTCCAAAACTAAACCTTTACTCGATAACGAAATCACACCGTTCATCCGAATCAATGCCGATAATTCAGACTTTGCACAACAATCATCTGATTGTATTTGAACTAATTCTTTTTTTGTTTCAGAAGCGAATGACATGGTATCACCCCTCCCTTTTTTCCTCGATATCTAATAGTAGCGAAAAGATAGTTGCCGCTACTTTTTTAGCGTTATGGCGTACCTCCCCTACACTGTTATATGAAACTAAACGACTTTTAATAATCTCAATATTCATTTCTTGAAGATTACATTCATCGATTATAACAATATCCGATTTTTGATCATAATAACGCTCATATGTCTCAGTATCAAGTTCCTCATCGTTCACAATAATCTTATCAACAAAGCTTGCACCTGCATGTTCATGAAGCGCACGCACATGATCAGAAGCCGTATATCCATTTGTTTCACCGGGTTGAGTCATAATATTGCAACAATAGACACATTCAGCAGATGTTTTAACCAAAGCATCAGAAATCTCACTAAATAATAAATTAGGAATAATACTTGTATATAAACTTCCTGGACCAAGTAGAACTAAATCGGCCTCCATAATAGCTTCAACAGCCTCTTCAAGTGCCCTTGCATCCTTTTTAGTATAATAAACCCGTTTAATTTTTTTATCAACAGTCGGGATAAGTGATTCGCCTTGAATGATTGTACCATCATCATACTCCGCACACAAGCATAACGGAGTGTTACATACTGGTAATACGCATCCTCGAACTTTTAATACTTCGCTCAACTTTTGAATAGCAGATGCAAAATCTCCAGTAATATTGGTCATCGCTGCGATTAATAAATTTCCGGTAGGATGTCCCGCCAAATCGGTTTGACCAGTAAATCGATATTGAAATAACTCCTGCACAAGAGGCTCTACCTCTGATAAAGCTACGAGTACATTTCTAATATCCCCCGGAGGGGGAACATCGAAATCCGTTCTCAAACTTCCCGAACTCCCCCCATCGTCGGCTACTGTTACAATAGCAGTTAAATCAATAGGATATCGTTTTAGTCCCCTTAATATCGTTGAAAGGCCCGTTCCCCCTCCAATAACCGCTACTTTTAAATCATATTCTGCCATAATGCTTCCCCCTACTTTTTATACGCACGATGAATATCCCGATGTGTGGCATTCGTCGCATAGTCATGTTCAAATGCGTGAGATAAATACTCCGCAATTGCCACTGATCGGTGTTGTCCACCCGTGCACCCAATTCCTATAATAACTTGAGATTTTCCTTCCGCTTTATATTTTGGAATTAAAAATTGCAATAAATCAGTCAATTTCGATAAAAATGTTGTGGTCTCCTCAAACCCCATGACATACTCATAAACACTTTCATCAAGCCCGGTTTGTGGACGCATCTCCTCAATATAAAATGGATTAGGTAAAAATCGAACATCGAACATAATATCTGTGTCAATCGGTGTCCCATGTTTAAATCCAAACGACATAAATGTTACGCTAAAATAATCCTTATCGATATTCCCATACTTCGTAATGATTTGTTTCTTTAATTCTTTTGCTGGTAAACCCGTCGTATCAATTTTAAAATCAGAAATATCAAAAATAGGTTTTAGTAATTTACGTTCCTTATGAATTCCATCTAATAAGTTGGTATCTCTTGATAACGGATGTGTTCGACGTGTTTCCTTATATCGCTTCACTAACGTCTCATCATTCGCATCTAAGTATAGAACATGAACATTCACATAGTGACTATCTTGTAAAAAGTATAACATCTCATCGATAGAATCAAAATCCAATGAACGTAAATCAATAACCACCGCTAAATTAACTACATGTTCACTGGTCCCCATAATTAAATCTGTTAATTTAGGTAACAGTTTCGGTGGAAAATTATCAATACAATGATAACCAACGTCTTCGAGACTATTTAAAACGACACTCTTCCCGGCACCACTCATTCCGGTTACAATTAATAAATTAATTTTCTTCATCTAAGCACACCCCTTCATTTTCATTCGTTAACTTAAAACTTCTTTATCCTCAACATCGTAACTTGATATAACCTTAATTAGTTCATAAGTCGAAGTATAAAACTGTGTCGATACGATGGGTTCATCGTGATGAATTAAATGCTTAATGATAAAACGATCACCTTCAAACATCGGTAAATGATCTAACTCACCTACATCATGCCACTTTAAAATGCCTTCGCGATTAACCTCTTGTAATGAGCCATCGGCATCGGTCCCTTTAATTGTGTATAACATCCATTCCTTTTGTCCTTCAGCCTCTTCGACTACAACCGTCGTCACGGCACCAAGGCTAACGTGCTGTAATTGAAGGCCAGACTCCTCAAAAAATTCCCTTATTCCCGTTTGAATAACATTTTCGCTAAATTCGGCTTTCCCACCTGGTAAAAACCATTTTTGACGACTTTGTTTAAATAACAACAATATTTTGTCATCTTTTAGCAATAAACTGTTTACGACACGCATTATTCCACCCTCTTCCACTATCGCTATTATATCACACATCCGAGCGAAATAGGAAAAATGATATTGACAACGTTGATTCTAACAACTCTATATTATATGTCGGTATCCTACTTTTAATCTAAAAAAAAGAATAACTATTTTCGATTACCTACAATCCCATTTTAATCTGTACCCTTTGTCAAGGACAAAGAAAAAAACCTAAGCAACTTGAAGCTGATTTCTGTATCCTACAGGAGTCAGCTTTTTTAAATTCCATTGATATCTAAAGTTGTTATGATAATCTATATATTCTTCAATTTCAATGAGTAAATCATCAAATGTCAGTTGATTGGTTATATCTGCTTCATCTTTTAGATGCCCAAAAAATGATTCTTGTGGAGCGTTATCCCAACAATTCCCCTTCCTAGACATTGATTGTTGAATTCCTAATTCCTTTAATTGATTCGAAAATTGCGGACTCGTATAATGCACGCCCTGATCGGAGTGAATAATCGTTTCCTTCGTTAATTGGACAGTCGGATTTTCTTGAAGTTGGTTCAGTGTTTGGAGAACAAAATCTATCTTTAAATGCTCACTTAATTGAAAAGCTAAAACTTCATTTGTTGCACTATCTAAGATGGTCGAGAGATAGGCAGTCTGACCCTTTCCATATTTTAAATAAGTGATATCGGTTAATAGAACTTTATAAGGTTCTAATGGCCTAAATTGACGATTAACAAGATTTGGACAGACACGATGTGCTTGTGTCGCTTTAGCGAGTTTACGATAGGGATTGCTTCGACGAACTTGACTCAATAGTCCATACTTTTTCATGATTCGATGAATAGATTTTAGGTTAAAGATAATGTTGAATTCCCCTTTAAGAACCATCGCTACTTGGCGAATTCCCTTGTTTTTTCGTCCCTTAAAACAAATGGCCTTTTGAATAACTTCTAAACGATGTTGTTCCTCCTTTAATCGCTTTAAACGAGCTTCTTCAGCACATAACGAAAAATAACGATAATAACCTGATCTTGAAACACCAAGACTATCGCATAAATGAGAAATTAAAGATTTAAATTTAGTTGATGTCTGATTCACTACTTGATGAATCATTTGAAACTTTACTTCTTTAGAGACTATTCGAGCATTTTTCTCATGAGTCTCAACTTTTTTAATAATTCGTTCTCAATCTTTAAAACTTCTAATTCAGCCTGCGTGCGTAATAATTGTTCTTCTAGCGTTAACTCTCGTTTTAGGGACCTTCCAGAATTCTTAGTACGACTATCATCCAATCCTAATGGGCCCTGGGTTTTAAAGGCTTGTTTCCAACGTTTAGCTGCAGAATTCACACGCTGCATGCCAAGCACCGTAACATTAAATCCATAGTATTCGAATATCTCTCGCGGAAACTTTCCTTTCTCGCTCATCATAATAAAGTTCTCCTTAAATTCTTTCGTATAAGTAATCCCTTTTTCAGATACTGACTTAACATATTCGTTTTGTTTGAGTTGTTCAATCTCTTGTGGTGTAAATAACTTCTTGCTCATTTAAAATCCTCCTAAAATCTAATAGTTAATATTATAACAAAAAGGCCCTAGAAGGTAGACTTTTTTTATTTGTCTACTCTCTAGGGTACATTTTACTTTTTTATTAGTATTAGTTATCTTAATTTCGTTTCAATATATTTAAATGCCGACTGCGCTGCAATGGCACCGTCATTTACAGCAGTAACAACTTGACGAAGTTCTTTACTAATAACATCTCCCGCTGCAAAAACTCCCGGAACCGGTGTCATCATTGAATGGTCCACTACAATATATCCAGCCTCATCTGTCACTTCTAACTCTTTAATCATATCAGTGATTGGGTCTAGACCAATATAGATGAAGGCACCGTCTGCTTCAATACTAGATACTTCATCTGTTTTTACGTTCTTAACCTTAACTCCGCCTAACTTTCCATCTTTATTTACAAACTCTTCTACAACGGAATCCCATACGAACTCAATTTTGTCATCTGCGAAAGCTCTTTCTTGTAAAATCTTTTGTGCACGTAGCTCATCACGGCGATGAATAACAACAACCTTTTCAACAAGTCCCGCCAAATAAATAGCTTCCTCAATTGCGGAATCACCCCCACCAATAACGGCTACTTTTTTCCCACGGAAGAAAGCACCATCACAAACCGCACACCAAGAAATACCGCGGCCAGATAACTCACTTTCTCCTGGCACATTCAATAATCGGTGTTTAGTTCCCGTTGCCACAATAACTGTCTGTGCTTTAATATGATGATCCCCACAATCAATAATCTTAATGTCATCATCACCTAAACTAATATTCTCTACATTGCCATATGCATATTCAGCCCCAGCCGCTTGAGCGTGTTCAAACATCTTCATCGATAACTCAGGACCCGAAATTTTTTCAAAACCGGTATAGTTCTCAATCTCAAATGTATTCACCATTTGCCCACCCGGTGCACCTCGCTCAATCATTACAACTGATAAACTTGCACGTGCCGCGTAAATTGCAGCAGTCATCCCTGCTGGCCCCGCGCCAATAATAGCTAAATCATAAATCTTTTCCATTCTATATCCCTTCCTTTTTAACAATATCAACTAATTCCTTTGCCTCATTAATTATATAAGTCGGATGATACGTTTTCAAATAATCCGAACCTCGCATTGCCCATCCTACCGCAACACTCCTCACACCTGCAGCATGAGCACATTCAATATCATGCGAATTATCCCCAACCATTAAACATTCATCAACCGAAAAATGATAGTAATCTAACACGCGTTGAATTGGTTCCTGATGTGGCTTAGGATTTGTTACGTCGTCAGATGACACAATTAAATCGAAAAATGAGAGCAAATTCAAATAAGATAATCCCTTAATCGCCATGTCACGTTTTTTTGAAGTCACAATGACTAATTTTAATCCCATTTCTTGAAGCATCTGCAACATCCCGACAATTCCCGGAAATGCCTCAATCATCTCATCATGATCTTGTTGATAATATTTACGATAGCAATGAACAAATTGCTCCGCATTATCTTGAAAATACTTCTCACCCGTTTGATGAAGAGTCGGACCGATACAGTCCATAATTTCCTCATCACTTAATACACGATGACTCATTAATTCCGAAAATGCCTGTCTAAAAGAATTAAAGATCAGGTGATTTGTATTAACTAACGTTCCATCCAAATCAAATAAAACAGCCTTTAACATCCCTTCTATCACACCTCCTAAATAGATTGAAATCTCATCGATTCCAAGACTTATGATTTATAAAAGCTCCTATATGAAATTAATTCCTTCTTCATCATGCGACGTCCAATCACGATAGAAAAAACAACAAGGATAATCATTAATGAAATAAACTGTGCTACCCTGATGGAATCTGTTAACATTAGACTATCTGTTCTCATTCCTTCAATAAAATAACGTCCAACCGAATACCAGATAGCGTAAAAAGCCGCAATCTCTCCAACAAGTACACGAGATAGTTTACGGAGAATAAAAATAATAATTAAAAAACCTATTATATTCCATAAAGATTCATATAAAAATGTTGGATGATAATATACCCCATTTATATACATATTATTCACAATAAAATCAGGAATAAATAAAGATTTTAAAAACTCCCGTTGAGCATCTAACGTTGATCCGGGAACTGCTCCACCGTGCGCCTCTTGGTTCATAAAATTACCGAAACGCCCAAGTGCCTGCGCAATAAGAAAGCTTGCCCCTGCGATATCAGCGACTAGCCAAAAATTAACCTTTCTCTTTTTACAAAACATATAGCCAAAAATGACTGCTCCAATTACTCCACCATGAATCGCTAATCCACCTTGCCAAATTTTAATAATATCGCCTGGATTAGCTAAATAATAATCAAGACTAAATAAAACATAGTAAAGTCTAGCACACACAATTGAGATAGGTAATCCATAAGTAACGAGATCATAAAAAAACTCTGATCCAATTCCCATTCTCTTCCCTTCACGCACTGCTAAAAAGAGGCCTAAGCCAACCCCTGACATGATAAAAACAGCATACCAATAAATCGTAAGTGGGCCAAGTTGCAAAAATACTCTATTAAGCGGTTCAATTGTTGAATGATCCAATACCCTTCCTCCATTCTATCTGATTTGAAAAGTGAGGATAACTCATCCTCACTTTTTAATGATTACTCTTTGACTGAATAAACTGATTTAATTGATTAGTAAATGCTTCTGCCGCATTATACCCCATTACCTTTAACCGATGATTCATAGCAGCAACTTCAATTAATGAAGCAATCGAACGTCCCGGACGAACTGGAATCGTGATTTTTGGAATGTCCGTATTGAATAAGCGAGTCGTCTCATCTGACAAACCAATGCGATTATATATTTTTTCATTATTCCAATCTTCTAGTTCAATCATTAAAGTTACACGTTTCTTATGACGGTAAGCACGCGCCCCAAACATCTCAACGACATTGATAATTCCGATTCCACGTACCTCGATAAACTGTTGTAACAATTCTGGAGCACGCCCTACTACTAAACCTGGTTCTTTTTCAAAAATATCAACACGATCATCTGCAATTAACTGATGTCCACGATGGATTAACTCTAACGCAGTCTCACTTTTCCCAATACTACTTTTACCTGTAATTAAAACACCGATTCCATTGACGTCCACTAATACTCCATGAACTGACTCGATAGGAGATAATGCCTCCTCTAAATAGTTAGAAATAGATGTAAATAAAACGGTCGTTTCTTTTGCACTTCTTAAAAGTGGAACCCCTGTTTCCTCAGAAAGTTCAATCATCTCTTGTGGAATATTGAAATTTTTTGAAAACACAATGACAGGCGTTTCCTCAGTGAATAAAACACGGGCTCTTTCACGTCGAACCTCGCTATCGAGCGACTCTAAGTATAACCATTCCTTAGTCCCAATAATTTGTACACGACGCTTCGCACTATCTCTAAAGTACTCAACAACACCTGTTAATTCCATTCCAGGACGTGACAACATCTGCTCTGTAATCGGACGATTCAATTTATCCTTCCCTGTCACGATCTCTAGCTCTAATTCCGCTACTAAATCTTCAACTGTTACTACGTTCATCAACTATTCACCACCAAATTATAATATAAACTAACCAGCCTCACGGATTGTTTCCAAAGCTTCCTTTAATAAATAGGGATTAAATTCTTTCAATAAGATAGAATGTACATGAATTAGACTAAAAAATTCCCCCAAACACGATTTCCCTTCAATAGTCTGTAACCGACTCCAACAATTCATTCACCATTCTAGTAAATAATCTAGAAGTTGGAATAATGACAAATTCACTCTGCAATGAAAATACTTTATATTAAAGTAAAAATAAAATCATCTTCAACAAACCTTCGTATTAATTATACCTCTACTGAATGATTGCTATTAAGAATATGCTCCCTCTACTCATAAATAAATGAATCTGACTAATTATTCTGAACACGCTATCTAGAAATTATCTTCCTCTTGAATTTAACTTAGGAATGCTTATTTTTAAATATTGACCTACTTTAACCTTTAAATCATCTTTATAAAACAAAGAAGGATCTTTCTTTAATCCAGATCAATTTAATATAGTTCGCGCCAATAATCTAATTCTATTCTATCATAAACTTTTAGTAATTGTTGTAAATTAGATTACTTTTTTACAGATGTCTCTTAATAACAAAAAAAGGTCTCCTGACTTTAACCGATCGACGTTAAAATCAGAAGACCCTTTTCATACTATTTACGCAACGACGTTTCTCGCCTTTTATATGACTTCAGCTAATGACCTAAATTATTGATTGTCGTAAGAACTTTCACTAACTGTCCATCCCTCTACAAGCATATAAAATTTTGATGACGATTACGTTTCGTAAACGAAAGATTACCAGCCCAATCTGAGGACTTTAGTTTGTTTGTATTTGCGGCCAAAATCCCATGGATTTGTATTGACCAATAAATCTAAATCATTTCCGGTAACAGCACCACCGCGATCTAAAACAATCGCTTTACCGATTCCGTCAATGTCTACGATTGTTCCACATGGATAATCTTTTCCAGCGGCAACAATCCGAACTGAACCATATGTACTATCATTATAGTAAATGGTTGAGCTAATATCTGTGTATGGTTTACACGCCACTCGTGTTCCACATCCTGCACAATGAATATCATAGGCAGTCATATTAGCAACGAAAGATGTAATTGGACCCGTTCCAATTGCAATCGTTTTGGTTTGACCTTCGTCAACCACATTCGTCTTTACTTCAGTTTGTTCGATCTGTTCTCCATTCTTATAAACCTTTTCGATGACGCGTTCGACTACTTTTGGCGAACCTTCATTCCATACTTCTTGTTCCCCTTGTGGAATGTCCTCCGTGTAAACATACTCTGTATCTAAATTAATTTCTTCAAATACGGATTCATATGCTTTTTCTACACGTGTAATTTCAATTTCCATATCTCCCTCAACCAAAGAAGATTTATCGACTGAAATTTCATCTGTTGAACTAAGTTCAATACTACGTTGTTTTAATACATCATCTACTGTTGATTCTGTTGTCATGACTAAAGTTTTGATTCCACCATCATTAATAACGACTGACTGGGCACGATTAATCTCAATGTCCATTCCATCGTAAATTTCTTCATCAAAACTTACATTCATATCATCAAAATTTCCAACTCTTATTCCTTGCTCTTTTAACAAGGCATCCACCGTCTGTTGATATGTGGTGAATGTATTCAGCTCTCCGTTATCATTGATGTTTACTTCCTTCAAGTTGGATTGCATGACAGCGTAGATTCCAACTACAATTACGCATAATGACATAATAAATGCAATTAGATCTCGTTTCATCTCATGCGCCTGTTGCCTAAAACAAATCCTAACGACTTTCATCGATAGCCCATTTTAGCAACAGTTCACCTCCTTCTTTACGTCCGATAAACAAGCAAGTAATCTTTCTAGAGTGAGCTTACGACGTGCCTATCATAGCACGCGTACAAAAAAAAGGTCAACCTTCTAAACCGGTTAACCCTTTGTTTAATACACTTTTTACACAAAAAGAACATAATTAGACCCGAAAAAGACACAAAATGTTCGGTTTTCGATATTTTTCCTTATTTTACTAAGACTTTTTGTCTAAAGAAGAAAAAATTTAAATATTAATCTGTTTACTCTATTATTGGTCCTTTTTTAATACACTATACAGAATACATTAATTTTTAAAAATATTTTTTATTAATACACCTAATCCCTCATTTAAAAACCATTCACATTTATCCCTCTTATGCTGCTAATATCATCGACTAAAAAAAGAGAGAGGACATTTTTACGTCTTCTCTCCTTTGTATCCTCAAAAACATAACTTTCTTCTACAATTCAAATCGAACTGCCTAGTGTGGTTACTTCAAGTAAGTAGGATTGCCTATCTAGCATAAAAAATTAGATGGGAACAACAATCCATATCTATATATAAATTTAAAAATTTATCTTATCCAATGTTACTAAAACACCAAATACACCGTAAGACTAATCCTAGTCTCGTTAATTAACTAAGATTTTTTTGTCTTTCCCGATCACGTACTAAAATTTTATTTAAGTATTTACCCGTATATGATTCTGGTACCTTAGCCACCTCTTCCGGGGTTCCTTTAGCCACAATAGTTCCGCCCCTTGTTCCGCCTTCTGGACCTAAATCAATAATATAATCAGCCATTTTGATAACATCTAAATTGTGCTCAATCACAACAATCGTTGCACCTTCGTCAATCATGCGATTTAAAACTTTTAACAGTCTTTTCACATCCTCGATATGTAACCCCGTGGTCGGTTCATCCAAAATATAAACCGTTTTATCCGTAATACGACGATGTAATTCGGATGCTAATTTCACACGTTGTGCTTCTCCCCCAGATAGGGTCGATGCAGGCTGTCCTAATTTTAAATAACCTAATCCTACATCAGAAAGTGTTTTTAATTTTCGTGCTATTTTCGGATGATGTTCAAAAAATATATAAGCATCCTCGACTGTCATATCTAATACATCTGATATATTTTTTCCTCTATAGGTAACCACAAGTGTCTCACGATTGTAACGTTTTCCATGGCAAACTTCACAAGGCACATAAACATCTGGTAGAAAATGCATTTCAATTTTTAATACGCCATCGCCATGACAAGATTCGCATCTTCCGCCTTTCACATTAAACGAAAAACGGCCTTTTTGATATCCTCGAACCTTTGCCTCATTAGTTGACGCAAAAAGATCTCTAATATCATCAAAAACTCCCGTATAAGTGGCAGGATTTGAACGTGGCGTTCGACCAATCGGTGATTGATCAATATCAATGATTTTATCAATATACTCCATGCCCTTTAACTCCTTATGTTCACCCGGCTTATCCTTAATCCGATAAAGCTTAGAGGCAATGGAACGATATAATATATCATTAATAAGCGTTGATTTTCCTGACCCTGATACGCCCGTCACCACATTTAAAATTCCCATCGGAATTTTTAGGTTAATATTTTTAAGATTGTTTTCCTTTGCACCCTTTATCTCTATAAATTGTCCATTTCCTTTTCGACGTTCCTTTGGTAAATAGATTTGCTTTTTACCGCTCAAATACTGACCTGTAATTGAATGATCATTTTGCATAACTTCTTCTGGTGTTCCCTGAGCTACGATTTCCCCACCGTGTATTCCTGCACCGGGACCGATATCGATTAAATAGTCACACGCCATCATCGTATCTTCATCATGCTCAACAACAATTAACGTATTTCCTAAATCCCGCATGGACTTTAGGGTATCAATTAATCGATCATTATCCCGCTGGTGAAGACCAATAGAAGGTTCATCTAACACATACAAAACTCCTGATAGGCGTGACCCAATTTGAGTAGCTAATCGAATCCTTTGAGCTTCTCCTCCTGACAGGGAACCCGCGGAACGATTTAAAGTTAAATAATCTAAACCAACATTAACTAAGAAGAGCAAACGCTCCTTAATCTCTTTTAAAATTAAATGGGCAATCTTTAAATCCTTTTCACTTAACCTTAACTCCTGAATAAAATCTAAAGCTTCCTGAATCGATAATTCCGTAAAGTCATCAATATTTTTTCCATCAATTAATACGGATAATGCTTGTTCAGAGAGTCGTTTTCCATGACATCTATTACATTTTAATTCAGACATAAACCCTTCAATCCATTCCCGCATAAATGAAGAGCTCGTTTCCATATATCTTCGTTCTAAATTGTTAATAACCCCTTCGTAAGTATCCACCTTCTCATGTTTAACTCCACTCTCTGATTGAAGTTGAAAATGAATAGGCTCTGATGTTCCATAAAAAATAATGTTCTTTTCCTCGTCACTCAATTCTTCAAATGGTTTATCTAAATCAATCCCATAATGTTGACATACGGTATCTAATAACTTACGCCCATGAGTTTCTTCTTTTTCCCATCCACGAATAGCCCCTTGACTAATAGATAATCGCTGATCTGGGACTAATAGGTCAATATCAATTTTCTTTTGTACCCCTAGGCCACTACACTCAGGACAAGCACCAAAAGGAGAATTAAATGAGAACATGCGCGGCTCAAGTTCATCGACGGAGAAATCACAATAAGGACACGAAAAGTGCTCACTAAAGATTAATTCTTCACGGCCTACAACATCAATTAATACTTTACCTGCTCCAAGTTTCAAAGCAGTTTCTAATGAATCCGCAACCCTTGAACGAGTATCTGGCTTTAATGAAATGCGGTCAACGATAACCTCAATCGTATGCTTTTTATTTTTATTTAACTTAATTTCATCATCTAAATCCAGCATCTCTCCGTCAACACGTACACGTACATATCCATCTTTTTTTAATCCTTCAAGCGTTTTGACGTGACTACCCTTTTTACCGACAATAACGGGAGCTAAAATTTGCATTCTTGTCCGTTCCTCGTACTGATATAGGCGATCAACCATTTGCTCAATCGATTGCGCCTGTATCTCAATTCCATGAACAGGACAAGTGGGTTTACCAATCCTTGCAAACAATAAGCGAAGATAATCATAGATTTCCGTTACAGTTCCGACGGTTGATCTTGGATTACGATTCGTCGTCTTTTGATCAATCGAAATAGCCGGAGACAACCCTTCAATTGAATCAACATCCGGTTTTTCCATATTACCTAAAAACTGTCTTGCATAGGCTGATAAACTCTCTACATAACGCCTTTGTCCCTCAGCATAAATTGTTTCAAATGCAAGAGAGGACTTTCCAGACCCCGATAAACCAGTCAATACAACTAACTGATTACGTGGGATTTCAACATCAATATTTTTTAAATTCTGTTCACGTGCACCTTTTACAATAATTTTGTCATTCATGATTAGTCACCTCGTGCATTTACGTTAAATGTCTTGCTCTTCCACTAAAGATTTCGAAAGTGGTAAAAATAGAGTAAACGTTGATCCAATATCAACCGTACTTTCAACGGTTAACCGTCCCCCCATTGCCTCAGCTAATCTTTTTGAAATACTTAATCCTAAGCCTGTTCCACCGAAACGTCTTGATATCGTATTATTCTCTTGAGTAAATGCCTCAAAAATCGATTCTAATTTATCTGGGGCTATTCCTTTTCCAGTATCCGTAACCTTAATACTTAAATAGGCATCTGATTCATTTTGATAATCCAAGGTAAGGTCAATCCTGATTTCTCCCTGCTCAGTGAACTTAATCGCATTTGAAACTAAATTGATAATAATCTGTTTAATTCGTCCCTCATCACCGTACAATTCAGTTGGAATCGTCGAATCCGTATTCACAATAAACTTAATTCCCTTATTGGCTGTTTCTACAAAAAATAGCTCTTTAATAGTGTCTACCATGTGGAAAACATTAATTTGCGTAACCGTAAGTTTCACCTTTCCATCCTCGATCATTGAAAAGTCTAATAATTCATTAACATGCTTTAATAAAATATCACTCGAATGTTCAATAATTTCTAATTGTTTTCTTTGCTTAGGTTGCTCAATACTTAACTTCAATAACTGTACATAACCTTTAATCGCATTTAATGGCGTTTTTAATTCATGAGACACTTTAGCTAAAAACAACGTCTTCGCCTGGCTAGCGAGCAAGGACCGTTGCCAAGCAAGCTCTAATTCCTGACTTTGATTATCCTTAACCTTTAATAAGCGTTCATTTTCTAAATAAGCATTACGGACCATTAAGAATGATGTCTTCCATGCTGGATTAATTCTAGGTGGCATAGAATAATCCCCATTTCCACAACGTTCAACGTATTCAATTAATAAATAACATGGCTTAATAATTACGATAAATAATGTATACGCTGCAAAGAAAAATAGTAAAGTTAACAAAATTGTACTAAATTCAAATAGACTAATTGTTTCCCTCAATATAGCTTTCCTTAAATCTTTATTGGCAACGTAATAAATCATTTTAATATTATTTTTGGATGAAATATACCGATTCGTATAATACCCATTATCCTTTAATAACTGAGATGCTTCCTCAAAATTTGATTCCTTAATTCGGGAACTTAACTTTGTAGGTAATTCTTCGTCGATATATTGATTATTACCAATATAATAAATCATTTCAACAATCTGATCACTATTAATCCCATACGTACCCGGACCAATCGATACAACTGATAATTTTATATACCCAAATAATATTCCTTGACTTTCGATAAGCTTGTAGATTGTCCAATTCCGTTTATCCGCAAATTTATCATTGACCAGATAAAGGGCATCACCTACCTTAATTGTTTCAGTCCCTTCTGGATAGTTATTAGACATAACATCCGAATATCCCTGATCGAATATCGGTACGATTTGAAAATCTAATACTCGATGATCGTCCACGTAAAGTTCCCGATTTTTTTGTAAGATATCATTCATACTATTAATCGCACTTAGGTACGCAGATTCAAATAAATCGTCAGACTCTACAAAACCCCCATCCTTCATTAGTTGATGACGTGCTTCATCATTTAAGGATTCCAACACCCTTAAATTATCTTCGGTTAATGTTAAAAGTTTATACTCCTCTGTTTTAAGCAACCGTTCATATGAAACGATATTACGATCTATTTGAGTTCCTATTTTATTAACGTCTCTATCAATCTCTAACAATTTTTGAGAATAAATTTTTTCATAATTCCAATAGAAAGTTAGCGTAAAAGAGACGACAACGATTCCGAATAGAACCCAAAACGTCATTGTTATACGCCAAAATAATTTTTTCATTTTAACCTCTTCCTAAATAATCCTTTATTTCCAACCTGTAAGTTTTAATGTTACCTCGCGTTCATTAGCTGATTTTTTTAATATTCCATAAATTTCATCACTAGAACGAATGACCACATCAATGTCATAGTCCGATGAAAAAGAATCGGGAATTAACTGAGCCACTAACTGGTGAAAAGACAATTTTTCGGCTAAACCATAAAAATCTATATTAATAATAATCTCCAAATTATCTACTTTATTATTTAAAACATGAGCAAGACCTATGACTCCATAATAATGTGGATAATATTCTTTAATCGTATCTTTAAAGGAACTAAACTGATTAGATAAGTTAGCATCTACCGCCAATATCGCGCTATCTGGTAACAAATAATACTTCTCATTCACTGATTCCCAATTTTTTATCGTTGAACTATTTTTACCAACTAAAGTCTTCGCCACCATATGTCCTGGCGTTACCGCACTTTCCTCTTGAACGATAAATAAGCCAATCATAATTGGAACATCCTTGAAAGCTTCTTCCTGTCTGAGAATATCTATTAATCTAGTAGCAATCTCTTTTCCTTTTTCAATTAAGGCTTCTTCATCCAATACAATCGTCTGATCGTAACCTAATTCATTTTTCCAATTTTGATAAGGATTTAAAGCTAACCCTATGGTTACCCCTTCGAGAACCGTATTCTCATCTTTTGTCACCACGTAATCCTGTTCAAGTAAATATGCTAGGTAAACAGGATTGACATCCATTCCATCAATATTAATTCCCTCATCTTTCGTAGGATTTAACCCGATATCCTTATAATTAGCGTCTACTTCTAATTCTTGAGCTAATTCCGCCTCGGTTAAACGTTTAGATAAGAGTCGTTGAACCATCGCTTTTGTCAGGTTTTGCCCTTCTTGGAAATAGACTTGATCTGGAGAAAAATATGATTGTGATTCTCGCATTAAGGCAAGTTCAAATGCGTCAATATCATAACGGTTATTCATTTTAGAATATCGTGAATAAACTAATCCCCTCGTTGGACTTGTCTTATAGGGAAGCATCGTCCGATAATATTCCGCCGTTGCCTCGTTAGACAAGAGTTGGCGTTTCATGGAATCATCTTCTGAACCCCCTTCTTCTACCTTAGGTGTTGGGGGCGCAGAACACCCCACCAAAACAACTAAACAACAGATAACAGCTAACAAAAATCCGCGTTTTAATTTCATTGTATACCCCTCCTATTCACCAATCATTTTTAACATCGTTTCTTCATCAATCACCGTGATTCCAAGCTCCTGTGCCTTTTTAAGCTTTGAACCACTTTTCTCACCTGCAACTAAGAAATCTGTTTTAGCACTTACACTTCCTGAAACTCTTGCCCCTAATTCCTCCAACTTCATACTCGCTTCCTTACGCGATAAGGTTGTCAATGTTCCAGTCAACACCACGCTTTTTCCGTAGAAGGCACTTTCCTGCGTATTAGCCACTAATTTATTTCCTGTATAAAGCGTATTTAATCCTAATGTCTTTAATTCTTCGATCAACATTTTATTTGATTCATCCGCAAAGTAATGAATAACGCTCTTTGAAATAACTTCACCAATCTCAGGTATTCCTTTAAAATCTTCGAAAGTGGCCCCTATTAATTTATCTATCTCTTCAAAGTGAGTTGCCAAAACTTTAGCCGTTTTACTCCCCACATGACGAATTCCTAATCCGAACAATAACCGTTCTAAACTATTCTGTTTACTATTTTCAATAGCCGCTAATAAATTCGAGACCTTTTTCTCGCCCATACGTTCAAGCGGTAATAACTGATTTCGCTCTAGTTTATAAATGTCGGCCACATTTTTTATTAACTGTTGCTCATATAATTGCTGTACTACCTTAATCCCTAATCCATCAATATTCATCGCATTACGTGATACAAAGTGGCATAAACTTTCCACAATACGTGCCGGGCAGTCAATGTTTAAACAATAGTAATCCGCCTCATTTTCCTCGCGAACTAGAACACTTCCACAGCGTGGACATTCATGAATCATCTCAAAAGGTACCTCATCACCGTTTCTTTCTTCGATTAAAGGCTTCACTACTTCAGGAATTATTTCCCCTGCCTTCCGAATAATTACACGATCATTAACGCGAATGTCACGTTCCTTTACATAATCCTCATTATGTAACGTCGCACGACTTACCCGTGTTCCCGCTACACGAACAGGCTCTAACACGGCATTAGGCGTCACCATCCCCGTTCGACCAACTGTAAAAATAATATCTTTTAAGACAGTCTCAACCTCCTCGGCAGGAAACTTATATGCAATGGCCCATCTAGGACTTTTAACCGTATTACCTAAAATCTCCTGATCATCCAATTGATTCACTTTAATCACAATTCCATCAATATCATAAGGTAATTCCGTTCTCATCGTAGACCACTTTTCAATATACGCTAATACTTCATCAATAGACTGGCATACTTCATAATTTGGATTAACATTAAATCCCATTTCCTTAATTTTATCTAAACTTTCAGCATGCGTTTTACATCCTAATTGTTTAGCACTAGGCACAGCATAACAAAACATACTTAATTCACGTTTAGACGTCACTTTAGAATCTAATTGTCGTAGTGACCCTGCAGCCGCATTACGGGGATTGGCGAATAACTCTTCTCCATTCTGCGCACGGCGCTTATTTAACTTTTCTAGCGTCTCTTTTGACATATACGCTTCTCCACGAACCTCCAATAAATCACTATAAGGTATCGTTAACGGAATCGCCCGAATCGTTTTTAAGTTTTCACTAATATCCTCTCCAGTTGTCCCGTCCCCACGTGTCGCACCGCGAACAAACTGGCCATTCTCATAATGAAGTGTCACTGCTAACCCATCAATCTTTAATTCACAAACATAATTAATATTAGGCGTCACTTTCCTTATCCGTGAATCAAATTCTCTTAAATCACCTTCATTAAAAGCATTTCCTAACGACAACATTGGATTCGTATGTAACACTTTATCAAAACCTTCTAAAACGGCGCCTCCAACACGCACTGTCGGGGATGTTGGAGTCTTAAGTTCAGGGTTTTTTTGTTCTATTTCAATTAATTCCTGTAAAAGCCGGTCATACTCGCGATCGCTAACACTTGGATTATCGAAGACATAATACTCTGTGTTATATTGATTTAATAGCTTTGTTAACTCTTCCACACGCTGCTTCAACATCATTAAATCCTCCAATCAAAAATAATATTCTTTAATTTCTATCTATCCTAGTGGCGTTCAATTATCCTATTTCCCCCTATTAAGTAAAAACGTGATTTCAATAAAAACTTACTCAGTCTATACCCTATTAAAAATAATGATTTATACCTATATAAGGTTATCCTCCCTACAGATACACCCGGATACATTTAGGTTGATTATATGCCTTATCCTCGTTTTTTCAAAGCGGGATGTGATCCCATTAATTTTTTTATCCCATGTGGGGAACTAAATGCAATCGAAACAATTTCACCTTTAACTCCGACAACGACTCCTTCTCCAAAACTATCATGTAAAACCTTATCCCCGCTTTTCCAAGATGAATCTGTTGTGAGGGTTATCGTTTGGATAGTCTTTTTCGGACTTCTATTATCTAATGCTTCCTGTAACGTAAATGATGGGCGTTTTGAACGAGTTTCGATTCCTGTTTTATTTAAATACTTATCAGATATTTCATGAATAAACATCGATTCTCGATTTGCGGAACGTCGACCATACTGATAGCGACTTTGTGCATTTGTAATAAATAAAATGTCTTCCGCACGAGTAATAGCTACGTATGCTAACCGTCGCTCTTCTTCAAGTTCGTCTCCTCCTTGTTCTAAAGCCGAATGTAATGGGAAAATTCCATCTTCAAATCCGCAAATAAACACAACTGGAAACTCTAATCCCTTAGCCGCGTGAATCGTCATTAAGGTAACTTTGGATTCATTTGCCTCCTCTTCCGTTTCGGTATCGGTTTGAAGCATTAAATCATTAAGTAATATGACAAGTTTAGTCATAGTTGAGAGTTCATCAGCGCGTTCCTCACTCTCTTCCTCAGCCAAAATTTCATTTAAATCTACCTCTTCAAACTGGGTCGCCATCGATTGAAACTCACCTAAGTTATCAATACGGCTATCCGCCTCAATCGTGTTTTCATTTTCAAGCATCTCTAAATATCCAGTTTGTCTTAAAACTAAATCAATGAATTCCGCGATAGAGTAAGCTTCGATTTGAGAACGTAGCATATAAATCATCTGTTTAAAATCAATAAATTTATTTAAAGTTGCTCGGGCAATGCCGTTGTCAACCTCATCAATTGAAGCCATTAATGATAATTCGGCCTCATTCGCAAACTGAGTTAATTTTTCAATTGAAGCTGCACCAATTCCACGCTTAGGCTCATTGACGATACGTTTAAATGATAAATCATCATCAGGATTACAAATTAAACGTAAATAAGCCATTAAATCTTTAATCTCTTTTCGTTTAAAATAACTCTGTCCTCCTATTAAACGATACGGAATATTTTGTCTTAAAAATGCCTGTTCAATCGCTCGTGATTGTGAATTTGTGCGATATAAAATAGCGAAATCATGATAATCATAACTATCTCGGCGCATATATGAAATTTTATCCGCGATATAGGTTGCCTCAACATCCCCATCTAGCGCTCGATAATATTCAATTTGATTCCCCTCACCACGATCGGACCATAATCTTTTGTCCAGGCGGCCACTATTATTTTGAATCACATCATTTGCTGCATTAAGAATCATCTGCTTTGAACGATAATTTTGCTCTAATAATACAACCTTTGCATCAGGATAATCGTGTTCAAATGATAAAATATTTTCAATATTTGCTCCGCGCCAACTGTAGATAGATTGATCCGAATCGCCAACGACGCAGATGTTTCTGAACTTTTGAGCCAATAATGAAACAATTTGATATTGTGCATTATTCGTATCTTGGTACTCATCAATGTGAATATACTGAAACTTATTTTGATAAAATGTTAACACTTCCGGATGCTTTTCAAATAAGTGGACCGTAAGCACTAATAAATCATCAAAATCAACACGATTATTTTTAAATAAAATCTGTTGATATCTTTCATATACACGAATTACGTCTTCATTTTCAAATTCTTTGCTCAAATCACGTGGAGATTTAAGTTCGTTTTTAGCGTTACTAATTTGAGATAAAAAATATTTTGGAGATTGTCTCTTAGGATCAAGATTTAAATCTTCCATTACAGTCTTTATCACACTTAATTGATCCGCATCATCTAAAATTCCAAAATTCAAATCGTACCCAATTAAATCAATATCTCTCCTCAGAATACGAACACACATCGAATGGAAAGTAGAAATCCATACATCTTTTCCGCGTTCCCCAATTAGTTTTTCTACGCGTTCCTTCATCTCTCTTGCTGCCTTATTCGTAAAAGTTATCGCCAAAATATTGTAAGGAGAAACCTGCTTTTCCGACATTAAATAAGCGATTCGATGGGTTAAAACACGGGTTTTCCCAGATCCCGCCCCGGCCATCACTAAAAGCGGTCCCTCAGTTGTTAAAATTGCCTCTTTCTGTTGAGGGTTCATATTATGTAGTAATTGATTCATTATTTCACCTCTATATAAAAGTCATCTGCACTATCAAAGTTTCAACATTATTAAACATAATCTGTTTTATTATAACAATTTTAGTATTCAAATTAAATAAACAGTCATTCCCTAATTAATGTTTTATCAAAATATTAATAAAAATTCTAACTCTACCTATTAGTCTAGGAAAAATAAAGTAAGCTTATGCAATGTCAGAATGAAACTTTTTCTTTCCTAACCATTTCTTATCCATAAAAAAGCTCGCAGATTAAATAAATAGATTTAATCTACGAGCTTTTCATTAAAATTAATAAATAAATTAAATACGGAAGCTTGATTTTAATGAAACGATACGATTAAACGATAACTTACCGTCTTGAGTACGTTTTGGATCAACATTAAAATAACCATGGCGGAAAAATTGGAATTTATCTTGCGCTTTTACATCCTTCATGTTTTCTTCTACAAAACCATGAACAACCTCTTCTGAGTTTCTATTGATACGTTCTAAGAATGGTAATCCTTCTGTTTCTTCATTTTCAATAAGTAACGGTTCATATAAATGGAAGTCAGCTGGAATATTATGATTCGCATCCACCCAATGGATTGTTCCTTTTACTTTACGACCCGTAAATCCTGATCCCGATTTTGTATCCTTATCATAAGTTGCGTGAATCTCAATCACATTTCCATCCTCATCCTTAATCACATCTGTACACTTAATAAAATAAGCATGTTTTAAACGGACTTCGTTTCCAGGGAATAAACGGAAATATTTTGGAATTGGATTTTCCATGAAATCTTCTTGTTCAATATAGATTTCACGTGAAAAAGGTATTTTGCGTGTTCCCATTTCTGGAACCTCTGGATTAATTTCTGCATCAAGGTATTCAACTTCACCCTCTGGATAATTAGTAATAACTACCTTTAATGGGCGTAAAACTGCCATTGTACGTGGTGCTTTTAACTTTAAATCCTCTCGCACAAAGTGTTCTAACATTTGAGGATCCACTGTACTTACTGCCTTAGAAAGACCTACCTCTTGAATAAAATTAGTAATTGATTCTGGTGTATAACCTCTTCTACGTAATCCGGCTACTGTTGGCATACGCGGATCATCCCAACCAGATACCACGCCTTCATCCACTAACTGTTTAAGATATCGCTTAGACATAATAGTATTTTTCATATTAAGACGTGCAAACTCAATTTGTCGTGGTTTTGCTTCAGTCTCACAATTTTCAATCACCCAATCATATAATGGACGATGATCCTCATACTCTAATGAACAAAGGGAATGAGTAATTCCTTCAAAGGCATCTTCAAGTGGATGAGCATAATCATACATTGGATAGATACACCATTTATCCCCTGTATTGTGATGTGAGGTATGTAAAATACGATAAATAGCTGGGTCACGAAGATTCATATTCGGAGAACTCATATCAATTTTAGCACGTAAAACCTTCTCACCATCTTTATAAAGCCCGTTACGCATATTCTCAAATAACTCTAAATTTTCCTCAACTGTACGATTTCGATAAGGAGATTCTACTCCCGGTTGTGTTAAGGTTCCACGATTTTCACGCATTTGTTCAGGCGTTTGGTCATCGACATATGCCTTCCCTTTTTTGATTAACTCAACAGCATGCTCATACATCTTTTCAAATGTATCGGAAGCAAATAATAATTGATTATATTCTACACCTAACCATTTAATATCATTTATAATCCCTTGAACGAACTCTTCATCTTCCTTTACGGGATTTGTATCATCAAAACGTAAATTCATTTTTCCATTAAACTCTTTAGCTAATAAGTAGTTAGTTAAAATGGCTTTTGCATGTCCAATATGGAGATAACCATTTGGTTCTGGTGGAAAACGTGTAATAATTTCTTTATGTTTACCACTTTCTAAGTCTTCCTTCATAATCGTCTTAATGAAATTGGAATTTTCATTAATCATTTCCATAAAAAAACACCTCGCTTACATATCAAAAATGTAAAATTAAACATTTTTTGTATAAAAATCTATTTTAAAATTATATCATAAGTCTGTCCTACATAGTACCTTATTCCACTATTTCAACTGAAAAAATTGATGAGACACTAAATCTAGAAAACAGCTCTTTAGCTAACTCCACATCAGTCAACAATCCTTCTGTACCGTTAAAGGAAGTAATAAACAATAATATCTTATGGGTATTTTCCGTAATGCGGGTTCTAGGTGTATCCGACGTCGGTGTACCAAAGGGTCCCTTTTTATCACAATATACGGGTATATTCTTTATATTTATATTTCCTCGACCAATTCCCTCATACGGTTCATCTTCCCCAATTCGAATTAAAATATCTCCCATTATTTTATCCTCATCTAGTACTGCTACACTTCTTTGAGTACGTACAGATAATATATTTCCAATATCGACAGCATTATTGATATGATATAAACCATTTCCCTTTATGAGTCGGCGTAACAAGGCCTCTGTTGCCAGTCGATAACGAGAAGGATCCTTTCCCAAGCTTCTATAACCGACTCGTGCAGCCTCAATCCGTGGTTGTTTTAATAGGTTTTCTAACGTTAGCATTTGTTGCACTTCACGCTCTAAATTAGTCATCTCTTCTTTTAAAGCATCCGAGGTTAACTCAATTTTGATATCAAAAGATAACACTGCTAAACAATACCCCGGTACTTTTTCTTTTAAATTCTTACTTACAGTTACTTTTCTCATGAAAACCTCCGTCACGTTATCCAATTCAATCATCCCTCATAAAATAATAGTCCTACTCTTTTTTTAGGGAATCATTCTCACGCTCCTGCTCTTCCTTTTGCAGTAGGGCGTATGCTATTGCCAGTTCTTTCATTTTATTTTCTCTTTCTTTATCAATACAATATTGATGAACATAAATAATCATACCAAATGATATAATAATTAGCACGCTCAAATTCACCACGTCTACCATTAAATAGTTGACTTTATCAAAATAGTACTGGTTAGATGATAATACATAATAAACAATGAGACATAGCCCATACCACTTTAACCATGAAAATAAGTGATTCAAAGAAATTTGTGCAATTCTTAATTGATTAAGGAAAAATAAAAGTAAAATAGGTACTGATAGTACTAAAAATAAAGTAACAATCATTTCATCACCTCAAGACTCTGATTACTAATAGAATGGTCTTTTCAATGGGCTTTTATTCCATTCAGATTTTCCCGTATAAATAAAAATCTTTAAATCATTAGACGGCCCCCACCATCTAGTAATTTAAAGATTTTATAATATTATAATTTAGGACAACAAATTTGAACGCGGTGTTGTAAGCTTCTAATGTGTACACTTTTTAGTACCCCACCGTCTTCACCGTCTAACGTCCATTTTACATCTTGTTCACTCTCTACAGTTATCCGATCTGTCTTTAGGGTAACTACATACTCCGGATCATACGTCGTATTTAAAAAATCAGTTAAAATTCGGTGTATATCCAATAAATTTTTAGGGGCACGAATTAAAGTGACCTCGAATAAGCCATCACTTAAATCAGCATGATTTCCAAACGCATTTTTAATTCCCGCAACAGAATCCGAATTTGAAATCATTCCAAAAATATAATCGCCTTCAATCACACCACCGCTGTATGTGATTCGACATTTATAAGATTGAATAGCTGGTAACTTTAATAACCCCTCTATTAAGTATGCTAATCCCCCTAACATATTTTTACGAGGTTGTGGAGTTTCATAAGCAACATCGGTAAACGCTCCAAATGCTGCGACGTATGTAAAGTATCTTTCATCAAACTGCCCGATATCAATAGGGGCAATTTTACCCTCTGTACATAATTTAACAGCTCGCGGGATATTTTTAGGTATCCCCAATGTTGTAGCAAAATCATTCGTTGTCCCTGTTGGAATGTAGGCAATTGGTGTATTGGCATTTGCTTTAATTAAACCTGTAATAACCTCATTTAAAGTACCATCCCCTCCACTGGCAACAATTAAATCATAGGATTTTGCCTCTTTCATTTTATTGGTTGCATCATTTTTGGACTTAGTCGGATATACAACTACCTCATATCCTGCCAAACTTAACTCCTTAATGATCAATAATAAGTAGTCTTTTATCATCCCACGTCCAGAAGTAGGATTAATAATAAGTAATAACCTTTTAAGCACAGAGGCACATCCTTTCAAACATCAAACAGTAATTTTATACTATATTATATCACCAATTAAATAAAAAATGTAAATTTATATCCTACGATTTTATAATTAAACCTACAAAAAAAGAGTCTAGTTTTATTTTTAGGTTCTATAATATTTAGTGTTGCTGATTAAGCAGCACTTTTTTCATAGGATAAAAAAAAGAGACTTCAAGTCTCAATCCTGTTACAATGTTATCGACTAAAACAATATTGAAAGGATAAGATTTAATGTCTCACTCATATTTTACTAGAAAACTTTTAAATATTAAAGATAAAAATATTACATTTTCAGAAGATTATCTTGAGGAAGTGAAGTTGAACGGAATTACTAGCTTTATCTTTAAAGGTATTCTTACGTATCAACCGACTCATTGTCAAAAATGCGGAACCCTATTTGATTCAAAATTTAAGAAGCATGGATTTAAAACCTCTCGAATTGTCATTCCAAAAGTCTCTCTTCACGATACCTACTTAGACCTAAAAAAACAGCGTTATTATTGTGGGCATTGCCAGTCTACTTTTACACTAAGTACTTCAATTGTTGAAAAGAACTGTTACATTTCTTATCATACGAAACACGCCATTGCTTTAGAGGCCCAAAATAAAATTTCTGAATGTGATATCGCACGTCGCCATCAGGTCTCTCATTCAACCGTCAATCGAATCATCCATAGCTTTTATGAATCTCAAACCTTAAACCTTAATTATTTACCTGAAAATCTCTGTTTTGATGAATTTAAATCCGTTAAGTCTGCTGAGGGGCATATGTCTTTTATTTTTTGCGATGCTGACTCAAAACAAATCATCGATATCGTTGAAGATCGTCGTTTAAACTCCCTTCAAGCTTATTTTAAACGATACACAAAGGAAGCACGTCATCGAGTAAAAAATATTGTGATTGATATGTACGCTCCTTACATCAGCCTCATTAAGGATCTTTTTCCTCATGCCCAAATTATCATTGATAAATTTCATCTCGTTCAACATCTCTCTCGTGCACTGAACAAAACTCGAATCCGATTCATGAAAAAGTTCAAAAAGCATGGTCGTAAATTCAAACGTTATTGGCGCTTATTTTTAAAATCTCACGCTTTACTTAATACCACCACTTATCGATCAGTTTACTGCTTTAAACAACCCATGCGTGAAATTGATATCTTAAACTTTCTACTTGATTTATCTCCTGAATTAAAAGCAACCTATGATTTATATCAAGAGTTACTTTTCGCTCTTCAGACAAAAAACTTAAAACGATTTAATCATTTACTCGAAACGGAACATCCGCTTGTTTCTCCTGAGTTTCAAACGGCTTTCCAAACCTTTAAAACTTATCAATCCTATATTAAAAATACACTCTCAACTCATTACACAAATGGTCCCATCGAAGGAATTAATAATAAAATTAAGGTCATTAAGCGTATTGCCTTTGGATATCGTAGTTTCTATCACTTTAAATCTCGTATTCTCATGGTTCAAAATCTAACAAAGCCTAAAACGAAAATCCTAGCAGCATAGCTACTAGGATTTCGATTTGAATTTTCGTTGTAACAGGTTACAAATTAATCAGCAACACTATTTGACAAAGAACCTATTTTTAACCAGACTCTTTTTTAACAATTATAATTGCTCTTTTAAAACTTCAACCTTGTCTAAACGCTCCCAAGGAAAGTCTACATCACTGCGACCAAAATGTCCATAAGCTGCTGTTTTTCGATAAATTGGTTTTCTTAAATCTAACATATTAATAATACCAGCTGGGCGTAAGTCAAAATTACGACGAATAATCTCCACAATCTTTGCATCGGATAATTTCCCCGTTCCAAATGTATCTACCATGATAGAGGTAGGCTGTGCTACTCCGATTGCATATGAAAGTTGTATTTCAATCTTATCTGCATATCCGGCAGCAACTAAGTTTTTCGCTACATAGCGGGCAGCATAAGCAGCTGATCGGTCAACTTTCGTTGCATCTTTTCCAGAAAATGCACCTCCACCATGTCTAGCATATCCTCCATAAGTATCAACAATAATTTTTCGTCCCGTTAATCCCGCATCCCCGTGTGGTCCACCAATAACAAAACGTCCTGTTGGATTAACTAAATAACGTGTCTTATCAGTCACTAAATGTTCGGGTAAGACAGCATCAAATACATATTTTTTTATATCTGACTCAATTTTCTCATGACTAACTTCTGGTGAATGTTGTGTTGAAAGTAACACAGTATCTATCGCTACTGGTTTTCCATCTTCATTATATTCGATCGTTACTTGTGTTTTTCCATCAGGTCTTAAATAATCTAATGTTCCATTTTTACGTACCTCTGTTAATCGGCGAGCTAATCTATGCGCTAATGAAATAGGTAATGGCATATAATCCTCTGTTTCATTTGTTGCAAACCCAAACATCAGACCTTGATCACCAGCACCAATTGCTTCAATCTGCTCATCGGTCATAACACCATTTCTTGCCTCAAGTGCATTGTCAACTCCCATAGCAATATCTCCCGATTGCTCATCAATAGCAGTTAGTACAGCACATGTATCGGCATCGAACCCATACTTAGCACGATCATATCCAATTTCACGAATTGTTTCACGCACCACCTTTTGAATATCCACATAAGACGAAGTAGTAATCTCTCCAAAAACTAAAACTAATCCAGTAGTAACTGATGTTTCACATGCCACACGGGCCATCGGATCCTTACTTAAAATGGCATCTAAAATAGAATCTGAAATTTGGTCTGCAATTTTATCTGGATGTCCTTCTGTTACAGATTCTGATGTAAATAAACGACGTTCTGACATTATAATGTCCTCCTTTAATTTTGCTACGCTATACTCTATCCTAATACTTCATTAACGATAATAAAACGGGTCATCACTCATGTAACATTCTTAGTTAATAAAAAAAAGCCCGCCATAAGCGGACTTGAATAACTAATTCATTCAAACCCTCTTATTGTTCAAGTTAAACTCGCTTGGGTTGGCACCTTCCTTTATAAGGAGGTTGCCGCGACTTCATAGGCCCCTATGCCTCCATCGCTCTGAATAAGAGTATATTCTATATATTTTAATTTTCTCTATCATTATAAGTATAAAATCACATTTTGTCAATTGTAAAAATTATTCTTTAAAATCTAACTCGACATTTGAAATAGAATCAAATCTAGTCCCAATTTTTTCAGTTGTAATATGTATTTCTTTTACATCCTTAGAAACGGTGTCGATATGTTTACTTAACTTATCCCATCTCTCCTTATATCTTTTGAATTCGTCTCCTAGTTTATTAAGTTCTTGCTGAATCACTAGCGCATGGCGATCACGCTCAATATTATTTAGAATTACCTGAATGGTGGTCAATGTGGACATTAATGTAGTAGGTGATACCAACCAGACCCTTCTTTGTTGTGCATAATCAATTAAATCGGAATGATATGCATTTATCTCCGCAAAAATAGCCTCGGCTGGCATAAACATGATCGCCTGATCTGAAGTTTCCACAGCCTGAACGTATTTTAATGCAATGTCATCAATATGTTTTTTAACATCAGATTTAAATTTTTTAGTGGCTACCTGTCTCTCTAACTGAGATAAGCTGCGATCCATCATGCGTTGATAATTTTCCAAAGGGAATTTTGAATCGATAGGTAAATTATCTAATGGAGCGGGTGCAAATAAAATAGCATCTACAATGGTTCCATTAGATAGACGATATTGCATTTGATAAAGCCGATCATTTTTATCTCCGAAAACTGAGGCAAGTATTTGATAGAGTTGAATTTCCCCATAAGTTCCTCTGCTTTTTTTGTCCGTTAATAAATTTTGTAATGAGACAATATCTGTTGATAAACTTTCAATTTTTTTTTGAGCCTCATCTATTTTTGCTAATCGCATTAAAATACTCTGAAATGTCTCATTTGTTCTATTGAATGAGTTGTCTAATCTTTCATTCACTTTATCATTAATACGTGTTAAATTTATTTCAATTCGTTCATTTAATTGTTCAAAATCTTTTTGTAAATTCTCCGTAACCATCGTACTATGTTGTAATAATTGCCCACGTATCGTACGTTCAAATTGAGCATATCTTTCGATAATACGTTCATTATTTTGACCAATCGTATCAATCATTTGAAAATTGGCTTGTTGTAATCTTTTTTCCATACGTTGTTGCTCATCCAATAACTGTTTATGTTGATTTTCAATAAGCGAATAGGAATGCTCACTATTCTTTAAACTTTGATTTCTTAGCCCCATTACAACTAATACAATTAAAATAATTATTAAAAGATATAACCCAATCATTATCTTATCCCCTCTTTTACTATTAGTCCTATCACTTATAAACATATATAAAAAAAACATCCCAAAGGATGTTGATTGGCTATTTGGAGCGGGTGAAGAGAATCGAACTCTCACAGTCAGCTTGGAAGGCTGAAGTTCTACCATTAAACTACACCCGCGTTTTTTTATGGCCTAGCGACGTCCTACTCTCGCACTTGCGTACTACCCTCGGCGCTAAGGAGCTTAACTTCTGTGTTCGGTATGGGAACAGGTGTGCCCTCCTTGCCCTTATCACTAGACCTTCTGTCAGATCTTATCAATCTCACAAAACTAGATATCTTCTGCTTACTTCCTTATTAGTTAAGTCCTCGATCGATTAGTATCAGTCCGCTTCATCTGTCACCAAACTTCCACTCCTGACCTATCTACCTCGTCGTCTTCAAGGGATCTTACTTCTTTCGAATGGGAAATCTCATCTTGAGGGGGGCTTCACGCTTAGATGCTTTCAGCGTTTATCCCTTCCACACGTAGCTACCCAGCTATGCTCCTGGCAGAACAACTGGTACACCAGCGGTGTGTCCATCCCGGTCCTCTCGTACTAAGGACAGCTCCTCTCAAATTTCCTACGCCCACGACGGATAGGGACCGAACTGTCTCACGACGTTCTGAACCCAGCTCGCGTACCGCTTTAATGGGCGAACAGCCCAACCCTTGGGACCGACTACAGCCCCAGGATGCGATGAGCCGACATCGAGGTGCCAAACCTCCCCGTCGATGTGAACTCTTGGGGGAGATCAGCCTGTTATCCCCGGGGTAGCTTTTATCCGTTGAGCGACGGCCCTTCCATTCGGTACCGCCGGATCACTAAGCCCGACTTTCGTCCCTGCTCGACTTGTTGGTCTCGCAGTCAAGCTCCCTTCTGCCTTTACACTCTTCGAATGATTTCCAACCATTCTGAGGGAACCTTTGGGCGCCTCCGTTACTCTTTGGGAGGCGACCGCCCCAGTCAAACTGCCCACCTGACACTGTCCCCTGACCAGCTCATGGCCACGGGTTAGAACCCCAGTAACACAAGGGTAGTATCCCAACAGCGACTCCTCCAAGACTGGCGTCCTGGTCTCTTCGTCTCCTACCTATCCTGTACATGTGTCACCAGTGCTCAATATCAAGCTACAGTAAAGCTCCACGGGGTCTTTCCGTCCTGTCGCGGGTAACCTGCATCTTCACAGGTACTATGATTTCACCGAGTCTCTTGTTGAGACAGCGCCCAGATCGTTACGCCTTTCGTGCGGGTCGGAACTTACCCGACAAGGAATTTCGCTACCTTAGGACCGTTATAGTTACGGCCGCCGTTTACTGGGGCTTCAATTCAAAGCTTCGCTTGCGCTAACCTCTCCTCTTAACCTTCCAGCACCGGGCAGGCGTCAGCCCCTATACATCACCTTGCGGTTTAGCAGAGACCTGTGTTTTTGATAAACAGTCGCCTGGGCCTTTTCACTGCGGCTTGCTTTCACAAGCACCCCTTCTCCCGAAGTTACGGGGTCATTTTGCCGAGTTCCTTAACAAGAGTTCTCTCGCTCATCTTAGGATTCTCTCCTCGCCTACCTGTGTCGGTTATCGGTACGGGCACCTAATAAATTATCCCTAGAAGCTTTTCTTGGAAGCGTGACATCAGCTGACTTCACCCTTTCGGGCTTTCGGCATCACAGCTCAATGTTTCGCCATGCGGATTTGCCTACATGACCACCTCACTGCTTACACGTGAATCCATTCACACGCTCAACTTAGCCTTCTCCGTCACTCCTTCAGTTTATTAAGTGGTACAGGAATCTCTACCTGTTGTCCATCGGCTACGCCTTTCGGCCTCACCTTAGGTCCCGACTTACCCAGGGCGGACGAGCCTTCCCCTGGAAACCTTAGGCTTTCGATGGATAGGATTCTCACCTATCTTTCGCTACTCACACCGGCATTCTCACTTCTAACCGCTCCACAGCTCCTTCCGGTACTGCTTCTGTGCTGTTAGAACGCTCTCCTACCACTGACACTTCGTGTCAATCCGCAGCTTCGGCGGTCCGTTTAGCCCCGGTACATTTTCGGCGCAGAGTCACTCGACTAGTGAGCTATTACGCACTCTTTAAAGGATGGCTGCTTCTAAGCCAACCTCCTAGTTGTCTGTGCATCTCCACATCCTTTTCCACTTAACGGACACTTGGGGGCCTTAGCTGGCGGTCTGGGCTCTTTCCCTTTTGACCATGGACCTTATCACCCACAGTCTGACTCCCGATCATATCTATCTGGCATTCGGAGTTTGATTGAGATCAGTACCCCGAGGTGGGGCCATCACCCATTCAGTGCTCTACCTCCAGTAGACTCTTATCGAGGCTAGCCCTAAAGCTATTTCGGAGAGAACCAGCTATATCCGTGTTCGATTGGAATTTCACCCCTAGCCACAAGTCATCCAAGCACTTTTCAACGTGCCCTGGTTCGGCCCTCCAGTCAGTGTTACCTGACCTTCAGCCTGCTCATGGCTAGCTCACACGGTTTCGGGTCTACAACATCGTACTCCTCGCCCTATTCAGACTCGCTTTCGCTTCGGCTCCGTCTCTTCAACTTAACCTTGCACGATATCGTAACTCGCCGGTTCATTCTACAAAAGGCACGCCATCACCCTTTAACGGGCTCTGACTAGTTGTAGGCACACGGTTTCAGGTTCTCTTTCACTCCCCTTCCGGGGTTCTTTTCACCTTTCCCTCACGGTACTGGTTCACTATCGGTCACTAGGTAGTATTTAGCCTTACGAGATGGTCCTCGTTGCTTCCGACGGGATTTCTCGTGTCCCGCCGTACTCAGGATCCCTTCCCTGCTTCACACAATTTCACCTACGGGACTCTCACCCCCTCCGGTTGGCCTTCCCAGACCATTCGGCTATCATGTTCAGTCATTTCTGAAGGTCCTTCTACCCCGGATTACTCCGGTTTGGGCTCCTCCCTGTTCGCTCGCCGCTACTTGGGGAATCGATGTTTCTTTCTTTTCCTCCAGGTACTTAGATGTTTCAGTTCCCTGGGTCTGTCTCCTCTATGGCTATTGATTCACCATACGGTGCTAGCGTATGACCACTAGCGGGTTTCCCCATTCGGATATCCCCGGCTCTTTGCTTACTTACAGCTCCCCGAGGCGTTTCGCCGTTTGTCGCGTCCTTCTTCGACTCCTAGTGCCTAGGCATCCTCCGTGCGCCCTTTATTACTTAACTTTTCTTCTTCAGAAGATATCTAGTTTTCAAAGATCAATTCTAGGAAAATCGAAATTCTCCCAAAACTAAACAGAACGTCTCTTTCTCCATAGAAAGGAGGTGATCCATCCCCACCTTCCGGTAGGGATACCTTGTTACGACTTCACCCCAATCATCTACCCCACCTTAGGCAGCTCCCTCCTTGCGGTTAGGCCACTGACTTCGGGTGTTGTAAACTCTCGTGGTGTGACGGGCGGTGTGTACAAGACCCGGGAACGTATTCACCGCGACATTCTGATTCGCGATTACTAGCGATTCCAACTTCATGTAGGCGAGTTGCAGCCTACAATCCGAACTGAGATTGGCTTTATGAGGTTTGCTCCACGTCACCGCTTCGCTTCTCTTTGTACCAACCATTGTAGCACGTGTGTAGCCCAGGTCATAAGGGGCATGATGATTTGACGTCATCCCCACCTTCCTCCAGTTTGTCACTGGCAGTCTCGTTAGAGTCCCCATCTCACTGCTGGCAACTAACGACAGGGGTTGCGCTCGTTGCGGGACTTAACCCAACATCTCACGACACGAGCTGACGACAACCATGCACCACCTGTATCCATTGTCCCCGAAGGGAACCCTCTATCTCTAGAGGCGTCAATGGTATGTCAAGACCTGGTAAGGTTCTTCGCGTTGCTTCGAATTAAACCACATGCTCCACCGCTTGTGCGGGTCCCCGTCAATTCCTTTGAGTTTCAGTCTTGCGACCGTACTCCCCAGGCGGAGTGCTTAATGCGTTAACTTCAGCACTGAGGTTCGACCCCCAACACTTAGCACTCATCGTTTACGGCGTGGACTACCAGGGTATCTAATCCTGTTTGCTCCCCACGCTTTCGCGCCTCAGTGTCAGTTGCAGACCAGGAAGCCGCCTTCGCCACTGGTGTTCCTCCATATCTCTACGCATTTCACCGCTACACATGGAATTCCACTTCCCTCTTCTGCACTCAAGTCAACCAGTTTCCAATGACCCTCCACGGTTAAGCCGTGGGCTTTCACATCAGACTTAATTAACCACCTGCGCGCTCTTTACGCCCAATAATTCCGGATAACGCTTGCCACCTACGTATTACCGCGGCTGCTGGCACGTAGTTAGCCGTGGCTTTCTCATAAGGTACCGTCAATTGATAGTCATTTCCTCCTATCACCTTTCTTCCCTTATAACAGAATTTTACAACCCGAAGGCCTTCTTCATTCACGCGGCGTTGCTCGGTCAGGCTTTCGCCCATTGCCGAAGATTCCCTACTGCTGCCTCCCGTAGGAGTCTGGGCCGTGTCTCAGTCCCAGTGTGGCCGTTCACCCTCTCAGGTCGGCTACGCATCGTCGCCTTGGTAGGCCTTTACCCCACCAACTAGCTAATGCGCCGCAGGCTCATCCATCAGTGATGCCAGGAGCATCTTTAAACTTTCGTCCTATCCGGTATTAGCGATCGTTTCCAATCGTTGTCCCCGTCTGATGGGCAGATCACCTACGTGTTACTCACCCGTTCGCCGCTTCCCACCGAAGTGGTTCGCTCGACTTGCATGTATTAGGCACGCCGCCAGCGTTCATCCTGAGCCAGGATCAAACTCTCCATAATTGTTTGTTTCCTTAGCTTGCGAAATTTCTTTCGCTCATGATTCTTGACGTTCTGTTTAGTTTTCAAAGAACTTCTCTCGCCTTTTGGCGACTTCTTTATCTTACCACATTCGACTTTTTTGTCAAATGTTTTTTTATCTTTTTTTGTAAGATTTCTTGTCTGCCTCTCTTGGCGACTTTTCTAGTTTATCATGTTCAACCGTTTCTGTCAAACACTTTTTAACTTTTTTTGTTTTCTTTTCCATCGCCCTTTTGGCGACTCATTTATAATAACATCTTGTCATCTAGTAGTCAACCGATTTTTTATATTTTTTAATAAATTAAATAAGATATCGTCGAAATAAAATATTTTTTCATTATTTAATATTTTTTTATACCATTCAAGGGTCCTATATAATCAGCTTTCACATAAAGGATTCTATCTCCTACACTCTATGAGGGTATTTTTAAAAGCTTTAATCACGAAAACTATTCTCTCACGTACACGCGTACATCTGATCTACACTACAAAATATTTTTTTACAATGAACCATTTTCCGTGACATACTCATCCAGTTGATAGTTATCATGCCAGGTTACCTACTAATCATCCATCTCTCGTATAATCCTTAAATTGCTATCTAACTAAAATTCATTTCCTATATGTTCGGAATC
Source organism: Turicibacter sp. St.80E1 (assembly GCF_059728495.1). NCBI lineage: Bacteria > Bacillati > Bacillota > Erysipelotrichia > Erysipelotrichales > Turicibacteraceae > Turicibacter > Turicibacter sp. St.80E1. Next base: position 2,078,365 of record NZ_AP039386.1, read on the forward strand.
TTATGCGTGCATGAGCTTTTCATCTCTCAACTTGTAATATTCTGCGTGTTTGACTCTAAAATCAAAAAGAGCGGTATTAAGCTAACTAGCCCTACCACTCTTTCAATCTATTCCTCAGGTGCATTCTCAGGTTCTACAACCTCAATTTTAACCCTAATAATTCGGCGATCTTCTACTTCAATAATCGTAAATATCAGGTTATGATACTGATACATATCTCCGATTTCCGGGATATCTTCTATTTTAGAATACATCCAACTTCCTAATGAATAAGCGTCTTCTGGAATATCTAAATCAATATCCATGATATCAAATAATTCATCTAACTCTATTTCGGCCTTCACCTCATAGAGAGTATCACTTTTTTTAACGACCAATTGTTCCTCTTCATCGTGTTCATCATATATTTCCCCTACGACTTCCTCTAGAACATCTTCCATCGTAACCAATCCGGCAGTTCCTCCGTACTCATCCGCAACAATTGCTAAATGTTGTTTTTCTAATTGTAACCGGGTAAGTAAATCTGAAACGCGCATTGTATAGGAAACATACATTGGATCACGCATCACATCTGCAATTAAAAGATCATCTGTTGATCCATTTTCAATAATAGCAGAAAATAAGTCACGTTCATAAAGAATACCAACTATATTATCACGCGATTCATCGTAAACGGGAATACGTGAATATTTTTCTTCAAAAAATACATTTTTAACATTTTCAGTAGAATCATGAACATCTACGGCAACAACATCAACACGAGGAGTCATAATATCTTTTACGAATGTTTCACTTAAATCAAGAACACTCTGTAACATTTCAACCTCATCCTGTTGGAGTACCCCTTCTTCTTCCATAGTATCGATAATTACATTCAGTTCATCTTCCGTAACTGAAGGTTCGTCTTCTTTTTTACTGTATAATTTAGCTACAAAATCCTTTAATACCATAAAGATAAAGATTAAAGGCTTCATTACTTTTATCATATAATAGTAGATAGTACCTATTGACAATGCTAACGATTCAGAGTTTTCCTTTGCGTAAGATTTGGGTAAAATTTCACCAAAAATGATAATTAAAACGGTCATGACAGCCGTCGCAATTGGAGCACCCGAAGCACCTAGATTTAAAACTTCTGTTGCGACAATCGTTGCAAGCGATGCAGAGGCTAAATTAACAATATTATTTCCTATTAAAATTGCTAATAATACTTCATCAAATCGTTCCGCTACATTTAGTGCCTTTTTAGCTCCAGGTCTACCATCGTCTACATATTGACGTAAACGAATTAAATTTACACTTGAAAAGGCAGTCTCAGAGGCACTAAAAAAGGCAGATAGAATAATCATGATAACAAGTATTACATAATACATGGACGGGTCCAAGGCAATTCACACTCCTATAATTTTCTATTTTTATTATGTAGTTTACTATATCAATTTCAAGGGTATTTGTCAATAATACGTCCAGGTTTATACAAATTCACTACAAACTAGATAACAAAAAGAAACCCCTAATAATTAATATGCTCTAGAGTATATTAATTATTAGGGGTTTTCATTCCTTTAATTAATAAAAATCTAACGGATTAGGTGCGTAGCTTGGTTGACTTCCCGTATTTGGACGAATTTCAAAATGTAAATGTGGTCCTGTTGAGTTTCCGGTATTTCCAGCTTCACCAATCGTCTGTCCACCTTGGACACTGTCTCCTGCCGAGACATTCAATGAATTTAAATGCGCGTAACGAGTATAATAACCGTTTTTATGATCAATTAAGATATTATTTCCATATCCATTACTATATCCAGCACTAATTACAACACCGCCATCAGCTGCATAAACAGGTTGCCCAATATAAGCCTGAATATCGATAGCATAGTGTCCGCTATAACATAAATAGCCACAGGTTACTGAACGCGTAGTCGTTGGCCAAATCCAATTCCCACTTCCTACACCAGAAATAACCTTTGTCCCTCGTTTTACAATTTGTTTAACCGGTTCTGATAGTTGTGAATCTTCTACGACTGATAAAGAAGATTGTACGCCATTTTCGTAGACAATATTCAGCCGCTTTAAACTTTGCCCATTTTGGCCTTCTTGTTCAATGACAGTCTCTCCTTTTGGTAACGTACTATCATCAATATATTCCACGTCATATGGCAATTCTGTAATTTCAACTTTTTCTTTTTCAGTCTCTACAATAATCATTGGATTCAATGGCGTTACATCTAACTCCATTCCTAATAGCTCATTCCAAGATAAACCGTTGATTTGAGGATTTAATAAGTGTAATTCCTCTTCAGTCAAACCATTCTCTGTGGCAATATCCCATAATGATGAATCTTCATTAAAAAGTACCGTCTTTTGAGGCTGCGTTTGACGATATAACACCATTCTTCGCGTTTCCTCACGACTTAAAATACCATCTAAATTAGCATATTCAGTTTCTACCTTAACCGGTTCTAATAGTTTTGCACCAATATATTGTGAACCCGCCTCAGTTAAAGGAGTAATCTCATTTTCAATATCCATTATTTTCTGAATATCTTCCACTCCAGTGTAATGCACCATTAACTCTAAAAGTGTATTAGTCACTACATTGGCATCCTCTACTACAAACTGTTCCTCGTTAATTGAAATTTTATAGGCCGAAACCTGGAAATTTGCTTTTTCAGCCACTGTTTCTAAAACGGATTGACTATCTAGCGTATTTAACGGTAATAAAGTAACCTCTTTTTCAAGTCGAACATTAGTCGGCGATTTAATAACTGTTTGCTTTTCATATTTCTTTGATAATTCCTCTTTTTGTTTATTTACTAAATTATCATATTCACTTTTATCTGTTATAAGCCCAATAGGCTCTTCATCTACATATACACGATAAACAACATTTTGTGTTGTTACTGGAGCTGCCTCCACTAGTTTTTGCCTATTCCCCGTTATACACATGGTGACAATTAATGCACCAATTATCTTGTTCTTCATATCATTACGACCTCCACGCCTTATTTCACAATACAATAAGGTAATTTTTTAGTCTTGGTGACTGTTAGAATCTATATAAAATTAATTTTTTATCTAAGTTCCCTCTCTGACTTTAATTTTTTCACACAAATGTGTCCAATTTGTGTCTTTCTAAAGATTTTCTTAATAAAACGACTATAAATGAACAATTTTATCAGAAATTATACATCTTTTCCACATTAATTGTTGAATTTTTTCTATTTAATTAAAAATATTAAAGCGTGTCTCCTTTAGTAATGCTTAATTAATTTTTAACGATTAATATTTACCCTTAGTAATTCCAAGCCTTACCTTTTTAAGTATTTTTTATTATAAACTTTAAGGCATTATATCTTAAGATAAAGAAGAAAATTTTAAGTTTCTCAAGGTATCTGGTGCTAGTATAGTTTTATGGACACACTTAAGTTAAGTCGTTACAATAGACTTAATAAAAGGATGTGTCTGTATGAAAAAATATAATAATGAATTTAAATCAATGATTGTTGAACTTTATAAAAATGGACGTTCAGTTAAAGATCTAAGTCGTGAATATGGTGTTTCAGAAGTAACAATTTACAAATGGATTAAACAAATTTCTCCGATTGCCTCGGTAGATGATACAGAAATTACCCTAGAGGATATTAAACGCATGAAGCAAGAAATGTTACGTCTGCAAGAGGAGAATGAAATATTAAAAAAGGCTATGACCATATTCGCGAGAAAGTAAGTCAATCTGAATTATGTCAGTTTATTAATCAACACCATCAGGAACACGATATTAAGCAACTTTGTGAGGTCTTAAGTGTTCCAAGAAGTACTTATTATCAATCGAAGCATCAAACTGAATCAAAATGGGAACGTGAAAATCAGAAACTACTTGAACGTATTAAAGAAATTTATTTTGAAAGTAAGTGTCGGTATGGTGCTATTAAGGTACACCATCAATTGATTAAAGAGGGATTCACTGTTAGCTTGAAACGTGTTCAACGGTTAATGAAATCAAGCGGTTTAGCTTCGATTATTCAAAGAAAATATACTCCTTATAGACAGTCTAAGGAACTTGTTTTAGAACGTAATAACATTCTAGAACAGGATTTTTCGACGACTTCAATTAATCAAAAATGGGTATCCGATATTACTTATATTTACGTTCAAAAAGAAGGTTGGTGCTACTTAGCTTCAGTGATGGATTTACATTCAAAGAAAATTATTGGTTATCATTTTTCAAAACAAATGACCACAGATATTATCGTAAAAGCTTTAAAGAATGCCTATGTTTCTCAAAAACCTAAAGATGAGATTATTCTCCACACTGATTTAGGATCACAGTATACTAGCCAAGAGTTTAAAGACTTAACTTCAGACTTTAAGATGATCCAGTCTTTCAGTCGTAAAGGATGTCCTTATGATAATGCTTGTATCGAATCTTTCCATGCCACTCTAAAGAAAGAAGAAGTGTATCAAACTACATATGTGACATTTGAACAGGCTAGAATGGCCCTATTTCAATATATTGAAGGCTGGTATAATCGCAAAAGGATTCATGGTTCCATTAATTATTTAACGCCAGAAGAATGTGAGCAACTTGCACGACAAATTGCTTAAAAACTTAACTTTTTTGTGTCCAAAATATTGACCTAGATCCAATCCACTCTAATCAATTAGATACCGAGTTATAGGATTTCTATTTGTCTTTGTTTAAATAATACCGAAACCGTGTCATTACATAAGAAAAAGCACCTCTCTCATAGAACTAAAACCAGACTAATCATAAAATATCATTTTTCTGGTTTATATCTATTATAAGGGCACTTTATTTCCCGTTATTTAATTACCTTTTCTAATTCACTATTGATGCAGTCTACAGTCTCATTCATAATCGTTTCAATCTGATACGGAAGTCGTAACATTTGTTGGGAAGCTCTTTGAAAAGGAAGGTACACAAAACTAAATTCAACTTGATTAGGCAATGGGATTGAGCGATGTAATTGTTTTTTCACGACATTATAATACTCCTCCTGAGAGATAATAGTAGCATAATCTACAGGGGCTATTCCCTTTGTTAAATCATATCGTACTTTCGCCACCTCTTCGGTTAATAAATAATTTAAATACTTGGCAGCTAACTCCTGATTCTTCGACGATTGAGTTATTTGATACGTGTCGATTTTTGTATATGTATACGGTAAAATATCCTCTACAAAGTTAGGAATCGCTTGATAGCCTAAATTAGGATACACCTCTAATAGAGAAGATACTAATGAGGCTGGAGCAATTAACAAATCTGATGACTGATTGATAAACGATCGATACACTTCAAATTCGGTTTGATAAACCAATGATTTATCTAATAAATAAAACATTGCGGCTATTCCTCGAATAGCATCCTCATTGTTTAACCCAATATCATAAAAATTAGTATCACCAAAATTATCAACACCCACGGTATATCCCCCAAATCCAGTAACAAATGGATTAATATGATATATACTTTGATAATCAATCGCTAAAGATATGTCCTCATCAAATAACTGCGAAAAAGATTGTATGCCGTATTTAAACATTTCCTTATTATAATACAAAATATCGGTCTGCGCATTATAAGGTACCCCATAATACTCGCCCTTTACCTTAAAAGCCGATTTTACATTAGGCAATATATTAAAGGAATCGAAAATATCACTCATTGGATGAATGGCATTCATTTCTACTAGATCAGAAATTAAAGTATGTGAAACATTAATAATATCCGGATACTCATTAGACTTTTTATATAGCGGCAGATTGGTTATGACTTTATCGGAGGGAATAATTTTCAATTGAACCTCTACGTTATACATACTCTCAAAAATAGGATTTACAGTTTCTAATACCTCATAATCCGATTCATTAACCCATACTTGCAATACCTCAGATGACTGTAGATTAATTTGATTAATGTACTTATATAAACCTAGCATTATAAAAATTAAAAAAATCAGATATACCATTCTCTTCATCCAAACACCCTCTCATATTCATTTATAAAGGATTATTTTTAACTATCATTTCCATTTATCTGATGTTTATTATATCAAAAAAAGAGGTGGCAAACACCACCTCTTTTCTATATAAAGGATAAATATAATTTATATTAAAGTTATAGAGTAACCTAAGTTTATTTGGCAGTTACTGACGACACTCTCTTATGCTTCGTACTAAACCGTAATGCTGTTAACAATCGAGGGGAAATTAATTCATATACACCCAATACAATTAAACCTTTCAATGCGTTAAACGGAACATAAACAAGCGCAATGGCAGCTCCATAACCTAAGTTAAAAGGTAATCCTGGAATAAAAGAATCCAAAGTTGCCCATTCTATAACATCTGTAAACCATAATCCCCCGAAATAAATAGGTGTAATAAAGAGATAATTACATATCGTTAAAATAAGAGAAAACCCTGTAATAACTAAAATGAATCGTAATGCCTTTTGTCCTATTTTTGATCCAGAAATATATTTTTTTATTATAACGTACAGAAACGCTAAGGTCGTAGAAGCAATAAAGGCTGTAATAGATCCGATATGCATAGGTGTTGCACTAAGACCTAGCATAATATTTAATAGGGACTTAAAGAAAGCCACCATAATTGCCGGAATCAATCCAAATAATTCAACAGTTAATAGTACAATTAATTCACTTAAATCAAATTTTAAGAAGGGAACTAATGGATAAGGAATTTCAATGAGCATTAAAATTGTCCCCAATGCAATAAAAACCCCTAGTAAAATTAAATTCTTTGTTTCTTTGAAACTTGTTGTTGCGTTTTTCATACACTCTCCTCCAATACATTTAAAGTTTTAGTGAAATGCAAAAAGATCTCACGTTAATAAACCTTCGTGAGATATATCCTAAAAAGAGTATATCAAAAACGAATCTTCTCCCATCCAGACTTTAACTGTCGGCTCTGGAATTTATACCAGATCAACCTTACGGCTTGCGGGCTTTACCGCCGGTAGGGATTTTCACCCTGCCTCGAAGATTTATTAAATGGATTCAATTTACACTGTCATTTTACCCCTTTATGACTCTCATGTCAATAATCCCCTACGGATTATTTCTTTATTTTACCATTTTCTTCGCGAATGAATACGTACCGTATAATTTTGGGGATTAGCGTATGTTTCAACAAATTCCAAAACTTGGCCATTCATTAAAACCGAAGTTAATTCTAAATAGAGTAAAGGTTCATTTAATGGTACCTCTAATAATCGAGATACTTCCTCGTTAGCCTTAATGGCTGTTACAGTTTGTGACCCGGATGCAATTTTAACATTTAATGCCTCATCCAAAAATGCATAAATCGAGGTATTAATAACTGATTGAGGTAACTCTTTAATCACAGATACAGGAATGTAATTATGTTCCAATGTCATTGGACGATTATCCGCCATACGAAGTCTTAATAAACTATGTACACGGTCATGAATCTTAATTTCTAACTTTTGGGCTAATCTCTCGTCCGCCTCAATTAGCTCATAACTAACAACCTTTGTATGAGGTCTCATTCCCTTACTACTTATTTCAGAAGTAAAACCTACTAATTCTGCAATAGGTTCATGCAGTTTATCATCAGCAACAAATGTTCCCACCTTATCTTTACGATATAGCTTCCCCTCCTGGATTAATGATTCAATCGCCTTTCTCACGGTCATGCGAGATACCGAATATTTTACGGCTAAGTCACGCTCTGATTGAATAATAGCATTAGGTACCAATTGTTTAATTTCCTCTTCAATTAACCCCTTTACCTTTAAATAAATTGGCTGTGTCATGTCCAAAACCCTCTTTCATAAAATAAAAGGGACGAATCGCCCCTCTAACTATTCAATCTCCATCAGATTATGATAAACACTTAAAACATCCTCATAATTAAATCCTTTTCTTATTAAAGCCGAAACAACCTTTGTTTTACGTTGATAGTCATTTAGACTCCGGTGCTTTTGATAATACTTTTGCACCTCTTTCCTTAAAATAGCTTGTTGATTATCTTGAGTATCTTCCACTTCTAACTGATTCATAACCCTATCGATTATTTGTTGATTAAATCCTTTATTAATTAACTGATTTATAACTTTTTGTCTAATAACGTGCACTCCGTATTTATAGTTACTATTGATTATACGATGGGCAATTTTTAATGCATGTTCAGTCTGATATTCCTCTCCATACGCAGGAAGATACTGATCAATTACCGATTCAGATACCCCTTTTCTTATTAACTCTAACTTTATTTTATTGGGACCCTTTTTCCCCATTACCATTTCTTGATGAATATACGATCTTACATATTCTCCATCATTTAATAATCCAGCATTAATTAAACGTCCTAAAACCTCATTAATAACATGAGCAGCATAATTTTTAGATTCTAATTTTTCTTGGATTTGAGCAGTAGTGTAAGAGCGCCGTGATAATAATTTTAACGTGTATTGATAGGCATCACCTAAATCCAACTTACCGTTCAATTCATCAATTTGTAACTCGTCTAATTCTTTCCCAACGACTAGCCTAAACTTTAAAACGAGCTCTTCATGAACGGGCAACAAAACAATTTGCCCATTCGGAACTCTTAAAGCAATTTCATAATCGGGACCATTTACATGGGTAAGCTTTAATACTTTATAGTTGTTGTTCGTAGTACTCATCACTATCTTTCAACACATCCTCAACAATTGTTTTAGCCGAATATGCTCGCGCTAACTGTTTAATATTACATTTCATTTCGTCCAGTAACCCGTCTTCATTTAAAATGATTAATACATGATAGATTAACTCTGCTTCACTCGTCACAATCACGGCAGCATTTTTATCTGAGAAATATTTTGCATTCTCTAATTCTTGTCCGTAAACTGGATTATATAAAATAACCGGAACACCTTTAATTGCAGCCTCAGTTAGTGAGATTCCACCTGGTTTCGTAACCATTAAATCAGCAATTGAGAGCAGCTCATGCATTTCCTGACAGTAACCTAATACCTTGAGATTTTCATATTCATCCAACAATTGAATTACTTGATCATATAACTTTGTATTATTTCCACAGACAACAATAACCTGAATCTGAGGTTGGGAAGCTAAGCGGGCTGCAATCTCATCAACATGTGAAACAACACCATGTGCCCCTGCTGCAACTAAAACTGTACGCTTTTGAGGGTCTAACCCATATTTTTTATAAATCTCTTGGCGGTTAAGCTCCTTATAAAACTTCCCATGAACAGGTATTCCTGTTAACATAAATTGACTTTGTGTCAATCCATTAGCGACTCCCCAAGCCACCATTCGATTATTGGCCACATAGTGACGGCGTGCCCCCTTGTAAAGCCATAGCCCACTTGCGTAATAATCAGTAATAACTGTGTAGATTGGAATTTTAAATCCTTTATCTTCTAATGTATATAAGGAAGTTACCGGAAAGACACTAATAATAGCATCGGGATTAAAAGACTCGATTTTATTTCGCAATGATCGCATTCCAAACTCCAAATAGGGTTTCAAAATTTTAGCTTGAAATGAATCATGAACGGCGTAACTAGACCCGTAATATAACATGCGATAAACGTCTTTACCAATCGGTTTATAACTTTTTAAATAAGCCTTTTGAATAGTTTTAGATAATGTCGGAAACTCTTCAGAATATAAATCATATTCTTCTACAATAACATTTTCGTACTTGGAGAATTCTTCCGTTAGTGAACTAGACACTTGTAAATGCCCGCTACCAAAAGGAGCAGTTAATATTAATACTTTCTTTTGATTTTTCATTATTTCCTCTCCCTCTCACTTAATCTCTATTACTATAAAATGTTAAAAATCTAAATAATATGATATCATAAAAAATATTTTGTATCCATTATTAAGAAATAATATCCATTAATTTAACACCTGTCAGGCACCTCTTAATTAAAATGTTAATTTACCATAATAACCTTTACCTTTTCCGTTAAGATTATACGTCCATTCTATACTCCACTCCCACATTCAACATAGGAAACTCTACCAAAAATAAAAAGGGGGATTCCCCCTTTTTATTTTTGGTATTTTACTCCAAGATACTCCACCGTTGCTTTTACAACCGCTTCGCCCCATGATTTCCAATCCGCAATCCATTCCTTATAATCTTTAGGATTATCGAGATATGCATATTCAATGAGTAGCGTTTCTGACCCATAATGTGGAATTGAATCATAGCTATTATTATGTTCAACTAATTCTGAAGACTGTGATAATGCCCCTCCTGTTTCACGAATAATGTATAAATAGTCAAGAGAATCATTAAGACAACCATATTTTTCTTCATAAGAAGATCCGCGGCAAACAAAATATTTTTTATATGACCCTTCTGAAGAACGAAATTCACTCTTTACCGAATCACGGGGATCTTGTCCCGCCTCCTTTAAGGCAGTAGAGACCCTTGAAGACCAATCATCGTCATTGATAACAGAACTATAAACCTCAAATCCTTCTAATGACTCATTAAAAGAATTCAAGTGATTAGAAATCATATATTTTGTCTGATAACGATAAACTTGCTCAACCCTTCCCTCGTCATAAAAAGGCGATTTTCCATAATCAGATTTACCAGGACCAGCAGGATCTACATCCTCAGTACGAGTTAACTTAACCTTCAGTCCATGATCCTCCAATCTTGAAGCTATATACTTAGACAGCTTAAGCGCCTCATTTGCCTCCGTTAATTCACCTGCAACCGTTCCGCCATCCAATCCCCCATGACCAGGATCAATTAAAATATCATACACATCTTCAGGAACTTCCTTCACTGAACGAACGATAAGATAGAGTAAGCCATTTTCTGATTTCAGCGTCACATGATTAGCTACACCATTTCTCAGAATACAGTACCACTGCTCGCTTAAGACTTCATCCGTGTATAAAGGAAGATCGTTTAACTTAACCACGTAATTTCCTTCCTTAAGATCCGACAATTCAATCGCTTTATTTCCACCCTCTAAGTAAGCCTCATCAACAATAATATTACGAGATGCATCAACTAGTTGATACGTTAAAATATCCGTTGTCCCTATATTGAGGTGTAAGGATTCTGCATAAAATTGATGATTTTTGTAATTCAGGTGGGGAAGTTCCTTATTAACTAAAATAAGGTTATCTGATTGAGGTAATAATTCGTAGCCATCTAAACCTTTGAATACCTGACTCCCTTTATTTACTTGAACAGGAATCGAGAGGATATGATTATTTATCTCCATTCTCATTCTTAAAGCTAACACGGGTGCCTGCACTAACTTCTCAATCGGTATTTCGACTTGAAGATTAACCTCTTCTCTATCCTCGCTCGTGATGGTAACATCACCCTCAATGACAGATTGGTTAATCACATCGATGATTTCATAACGAATCTCTTCGGAATCAAATTTCATCTCTTTAGTTTTCTTTAGCGCGTGACTAAATAATAAAACATGGTCCTTAATCTTTAAATCAGCAATTGATTGTTCTATCCTTTCATTATCGGCAAATGTACGAATCACGTCTTTTACCTTTTTAGAAAAGAACAGCCCCTTCCTCCTTGCCTGGAAGGTAATTTTATAATCGGTGTTAGGAGCCGACAAATCAACATCGAATCTTGTAGCCGTATTATCTAATACGTAGGACTTATCATTAATGTTGATTTGAATTTCCTTATAAGCATCTTTTTTCAACGGCTCCCAACTCAACGATAGTCGATACAAACTTTCCCCTTCCTTAGGATTAAGATCGTCCGTTAACGCTAAGGAAACATCAACCTTATCGGTTAATATCAGCTTTAATCCAAAACCGATACCGCTAAGAATAAGTAAACAGCTTAAGATAAATAGCGTAAATCTTACCTTATTAATTTTAATTTTCTTTTTTCTCTGACTGGGATAATAACTATAACTTCTATATTTCTTCTTCATTGCCATCTCTCTTTCAACATTACATTAAATATTCTTGCGGTTAATCGTCTTTCGTCTATACAACAAAAAATTTTATTTTCCTTAATAATGTCTCTAAAAAATAAAGCTATATTGTATCACGTATCTCCTAAAGTCGGTTGTTCTATCTCTAGGTTTACCATTAACATTAAATTTATCAAATAATTAATTGAGATACTGCTTCATGTTAAGATACCGCATTTTTAAACTATCATCGCATGACTTTTATCACATGCAAGTCCTTCAGTATTTTATCATAGGTCACGGGTAAATTAACTCTTTTACAAACTTTTTATAAAATTTTGTATACGTAAAACGCCTGCTCGCAACGTTTCAAAGTCACAACAATAAGATAAACGAACATATCCCGAATCATTTGGTTCAAAGGCCATACTAGGAACAATGGCTACTTGTTTACTTTTTAGTAAATTCATTGCGAACTCATATGAAGTTAACCCGTAATTACTTACGTCTATATAGAGATAAAAGGCTCCCTCCGGCAATACAACATGCTTAAAATACGGTTTTAACTGTTGGTAAACATAATTTCTATTTTTTTCGTAAAGTTGCTGAATGTTTTTCGTCAATTCTGGGTGATTTAATGCCTCAAGAGCCGCATATTGAGAAATAGTTGAAGCAGAAGCAACGAAGTTTTGATGAACAACGGCTACCGTATTGATAAACTCTTTTGGGCCTAATACGTACCCTATCCGCCATCCCGTCATCGCATATGACTTAGAGAAACCATTTAAAATAAATAAACGATCCCTTAATCGTGGATATTTTGAAAGCGAACAACATTTTTTCTGTTCAAACACGATTTCACGGTATATCTCATCACTAATCACAAAAATAGGTTTATCCTTTATACAGTTGTATATCACCTCATTTTCCTCTTCAGAAAATATTTTCCCCGTAGGATTACATGGAGAATTCACTAAAATAGCTTTCGTTTTTGCAGTAATTAACCTGCTTAATACCTCTTCCTTTACCTGCATATCATTTTCCACCATATCATATAAAACAACTTTTCCCCCATACATTTGAACATTCGTATTGTATAAAGTAAAGGATGGAGAAAAAATGATAACCTCATCGTCTTCCTCTAAAATTGTTTTAAAAACCGCACTAATAGGTTCAGAAACACCTGTTGTAATGATAATCTCTGAATATGGATCATAAATCTGGCCGTAATTATGCTTACAATACTCTGAAATTGCCATTCTTAACTCTATAATTCCATATTGATGAGAATAACCCAACGAAGATTCCATCATTTTATGATGTAACCCCTCTTGAATAACCTCATAGGTATGCCGAGATATATGGGGTTCCCCTAATGTAAAATCAATAACATCATTATATTTATCTGCTAACACTTTCATTTCCCGAATCAATGAAGGTTTTAGCATTGAAGCGTACCGATTAATTTTTAATTCCATTTGATCATCCCCCTAATTTTAAAATAATAAAAAGGCCATTTGTAAATAACAAATGACCCTCATATATTCCCCCTATTCATCAAAGTCTGGATCTACATTTAAATCGAAATAAAACTTTACACCTCGTGAGGTATTAACGACCCCGTAATGACTTTGGTGCATCTGCAAAATTTTACTCGTAATTAGTAGTCCTAGACCTGTTCCCCCACTGTCCCTATTTCTTGACTTTTCTAAACGATAAAAAGGTTCCCATATTCGATCCAATTCCTCTTCTGGAATAAAAATCCCCGTATTTTCAATTTCAAACTGAACCTTACTTCCAAAGCGTTTAAGACTTACATAAATGTGGTCACCATCAGGAGTATAACGAATAGCATTAGAATATAAATTTGTAACGACGGTCATAATCTTCGAAGAATCTGCCTCTACATATTCATCTTCCAAATCTAAATGAATATGTAATTTCTTCTCTCCCATTATATGCTTAACCTTATTATTTAAATGCTCAATTAACATTTTTAAATTGAAACTACTGTATTCTAAAATATCCTCCGGATTTTCCATCTTCATATAATTTAATGTATCTTGAACCATCACCGTCATCCGATTAACCTCTTCTATGATAGAGTTTAATTGTACCTTAACCTCGTCGGGAGACATTGAACGCGATTGAATTCGAGTAGCAATCCCCTTAATAATTGTAAGTGGAGTTTTTAATTCATGCGAAATTGTGGAAAAGAAAGTTGAACGCATTTGTTCAAATTCTCGCTCACGAGCAATATCATCTTTTAATCGTTCATTCGCTACTTGTAATTCAGTTAACGTCCTGTTTAAATTCTCACTCATAACATTAATATTTGTTGCTAACTCTCTTAGCTCATCATCTGAATTTACTTCACATTTTTCGCTAAAATCAATATTTGCAATATTAGTAGTAACCCGCTTCATATGCAATAAAGGTTTAGTAATATGTTCTGTTAACCAAATAGCAAAAATGAGTACCAAGATAGCTAAAATCATGAAGATAAAGATATAATAATTTGTAAAAACGGACAACATTTCACCTAAAACTTGTAAAGAATAGGAGATTTCAATAATCCATTCTTCTCCTTCCTTAAATTTAATTTTAGTATAGTAATGATACGTTGTCACATTTTTATCAGTCGTCGATTCGAAAAAGATATCATTATCCGTTAAATATTCTAAATTTAGCTGCGAGGTATTTGAACTATGTAATTTATATTTAATCAAATATTTATCTTCTATCCCGTTCATATAAGAAAAAAAGTCATTCGTGAAACGTTGAAAGTTCGGAACCTCATCTTTTATTTCATAAACCAAGCGATAAATTTGATTTTGTTTATAACCCGGATAAGCAAAATCATAAAAGTAGTATTGGGCAACAATATCTAAAAGAAGCGTCGTAAAAAACAAACCAAATAAAAGTAAAAAAATCTTTGTTGCTAAACGCAAGACTATATCACCTCAAACTTATACCCAACACCAAAGACAGTATGAATATATTTCGAATAGTCCCCCAATTTTTTACGAATTTTTTTTATATGCGTATCCACAACACGAGTATCACCAAAATAGTCGATTCCCCAAACCGCATCTAAAATTCGATCGCGATCTAACGCAATTCGGTGATTTTCAATTAAAAAAACTAATAAGTCAAATTCCTTAGGTCTAAAATCCATCAGTTCATTATCCACACGAACCGTCCTCGATAATTTATTAACGACCAGACCATCAAAAGCTAATTCATAAGTTTCTACTTCATCGTCTTCATTAATACGAGATAGCAATCGATGAACTTTTGCTAATAAAACCTGATTATCAAACGGCTTTGTGACGTAATCATCTACCTTTAAATCATAACCACGCACTTGATCTTCCACACTAGAACGTGCCGTTAACATAATGACAGGTACCTTAGAAACCAAACGAATCTCTTTTAAAACAGAAAACCCATCTTTCTCAGGCATCATAACATCTAATAAAACTAAGTCAAACTGTTGTGAATGAAATAACCGAAGTGCTTCTAACCCATCTTTTGCCTCAATCACCTCGTAATCATCCATTAAGCAGTCTACAAGAATCTCTCTAATCTTTAACTCATCCTCAGCCACTAAGACCTTATATTTTATACTCATCCTAACACTCTCCAATAGGAAAAAAATCTCTCTTTAAAATTTAACATAAATGGATACAATTTGTACACAAGAAAAACATAATTTTTTTATTATTATATATAGAGGTAACTTCGCCTTTATCGGGCCTTCCTAATAGGTAAATCCAATGATTATATTTTATAAGCCTTTGACTGAATCACTTACTCTAACCACTGTTCATCTTTCCTTGCTAAATAAATTCATAAAAAATGAGGAGGAACTACCATTCATCGAATTAATTATCAGAAAATTATTGTTGTTCTACTCACCTGTACATTAATTACCCTTATCTTTCTATTATACTCACTTCTTTCAGAATTACTTGTTTTTCCAGGTGAAACAAAAAAAAATCATATCTCGGACGAGAACCTTCAAACGACTATTCAACTTTCACACCCAATAAGTGATAAATGCGAACTAATCGTCACATCTAAAAATAACGATTATTTAAAACAACTAAATCAAACATATCCCGATTGTAAAATTATTAATAAATCTAAAATTTATGGATTCAACCTTATTCACCAATTACTTCTTTTGTTCGACAATTAAAAGGTATACACTCCCTTTGAGATTATCCTACATCCCATGACCCTTTTTCGTTGCCCTCTCTTCTTTCCCTTTGATCAAAAGACCATGCATCGACCATCGTAAAAAGGCACCCTAAAAGTTCAGGGTACCTTACCATACGTATTTGATTTATTTATTATTTTTCTGCAAGATTAGAAACTGATGCAGCAACTGAAACTAACTCCTCTGTCTCTAATGTTTCAGAAACTAAGAAGCACTCAACGCCTCCCTCAACCCATGTAATTGAGTTATCGCTTAATGCTCCAATTGTACCATTAATCATTACAGGTTGTCCTGAAACAGGTTCTACCCCTGTAGACTCATTATATGCAGCAGGTTCTTGAATCATTGTAAACTCTTGATCCCCGCTAAATGTCATAATCACGCGCTCTCCATCTTGAATATCGATAGCTTGCTTATTAACTAATGTTGTTCCTTCAGGTAAATAAGCAGGATAGAGTTCACTTTCTAAATTTGCTAAAGCTCCCTCTCCCATTGTTTCCTGTGAATATTCCATTGTTTTTTGGCAATCGAAATATCCATCTTTAAACTTTTTATCAAAATCAAATGATGAAAACTTCATTGAAATACGTGGCTCACCTTTAGAATCTAAAACATAAACTTCTGTTGGTGTTAATTCTTTTTTATCAAAAGTAATTTTTTGAGAGACTAAATCGCGATTTCCGTGATAATTCGCTTTAGTTTCGAATGTATATGCATCCTCTGTGGCCTCGAATTTAGCTTCTGCATCATTTAAAATATCCGTAATTAATGATTGGTATAAATAAACTTGTGAACTTGATAATGGCCAATCACTTTGGAATTTAAATTGTTTATTTAATGCAGGTGTTAAAACGAAAACTCCCTCATCATTTTTTAAAATAATTTGCTCATTGTTCGTTGTTTCATTTTTTAGTGTTACTTTGTACTTGTTATCTTTTTGATAAGCCACTTCTACGTTGTACTGATACACTTGTCCATTATTATCAACTTCCATTACCCCTGTTGCATAATAAGACTTAGCATCTTCTACGTTACTAGTTAATTTGTCAACAACATCTTGCTGCGACATTTCCCCACATGCAGTTAATAGCACTGTAAGTACTACTGTGAACATTAAACATAATTTCTTCATCGCTATCCACCTCTTTATTAAGTTCAATTTCAATTAATCCTATGAGGAAGCAACTGAATTTATGCTTTACTAAAAGAAAAACTTATCGATGAAGTAAACACTTACCTCTCCTATCCTAAAATAAAATAAGAATTATATCTTTATTACGCAAAATTTATTCCATTTTAGAAAAGGTTGCCCTTCAGACAACTAACATTGTCTAGAATCGTCATTAGTTGCCTGAAACGATTCCTATTTTAATTATTCCCAAACAACAAAAGCCACCGCATAATGATCACAATGACTTATACTAAGATGAACATTTTCTATTACTGGCTTTAATAAGTAGGGTTTCCCCGTCTCATCATTGACAATACTAAAATCTTGATATTTTTTCCCGTGGCAAAATGACCCTAATGCCTTATATAAGGCCTCTTTAACAGCCCATCTCCCTGCAATAAATTCATTTTTTCTCTTTTCACTAACAAATTGGGAATACAAAGTGACTTCTTCCTCACTTAAAATTTTATCAATAAATCGTTCCTTTTGCCGCACTTCACTTATTCTTTTAATCTCAATGATATCAGTACCAATTCCCTTCATAAAAAAACCTCCATTTCCTCTTTCCTTTATAATAAAAAAAATCTCTAGAAAAATCTAGAGATTTTTTTTTACATCATTCCCATACCGCTCATGTCAGGTGATGCCGGTGAAACTTGAGGTTTTTCAATTTCTACAACCGCTGCTTCAGCCGTTAAGAAAGAAGCAGAAATACTAGCTGCATTCTGTAATGCTGAGCGAGTCACCTTCGTTGGGTCAACAATACCGGTTTTAAACATATCTACAAACTCATCTGTCGCAGCATTATATCCATATCCGGCCTCTAACTCTTTCAATTTATGAATAATAATAGATCCTTCAATTCCCGCATTTTCAGCAATCTGACGAACTGGAGCCTCTAATGCCTTCAATACAATCTGAATTCCTGTTGCTTCATCACCTGATGCCTCAATTTTTGATACCTCATTATAAATATTCATGTAGGCTGTTCCACCACCTGCGACAATTCCTTCCTGAACTGCTGCACGAGTTGCATTAAGGGCATCTTCAATGCGTAATTTTCTTTCTTTAAGCTCCGTTTCCGTTGCGGCTCCAACCTTAATAACAGCCACACCACCGCTTAACTTCGCTAAACGCTCTAATAATTTTTCTTTATCAAACTCCGATGTTGTATTTTCAAGTTCTGCGCGAATTTGAGCAATTCTAGCATTAATGTCCATTTGTGAACCTGTTCCTTCAACAACGGTTGTATGATCTTTGGTTACAATCACTCGTCCAGCACGTCCGCACTGATCCAACGTTGTATTTTTTAATTCTAATCCTAATTCTTCTGTTACTAACTGTGCACCCGTTAAAATAGCAATATCTTCTAACATGCGTTTGCGACGATCACCAAAACCTGGAGCCTTAACAGCTACAACATTAAATGTTCCACGTAACTTATTAACAACTAATGCTGCCAATGCCTCATTTTCAATATCGTCTGCTACAATGACCATTGGACGTCCTGTTTGAACCAATTGTTCAAGAATAGGTAAAATATCCTGTAAAGTACCTACCTTAGAGTCGGTTACTAAAATATAGGGATTATCCAAAACGGCTTCCATTTTATCCGTATCAGTCACCATATAAGAAGATAAGTATCCGCGGTCAAACTGCATCCCCTCAACAATATCCATTGTCGTTTCAAAACCTTTTGACTCTTCAAGTGTAATAACACCATCATTTCCAACTCGCTCCATTGCCTCAGCAATCAGTTTACCGATTTCCTCATCTGCTGCTGAAATAGCTGCTACGTTAGCAATTGATTCTTTGCCTTCAATTGGTTTTGAATTAGCCTTTAATGCTTCTACCGCTACTTTCACGGCACGCTCAATTCCACGGCGAATCGTTATTGGATTGGCTCCAGCCACAATATTTTTATTTCCTTCCCTAATCATCGCCTGTGCTAAAACTGTCGCTGTTGTCGTTCCATCACCCGCAACATCATTTGTTCGACTTGCAACTTGAGCAACTAATCTAGCTCCCATATTTTCAAATTTATCCTCTAACTCAATTTCCTTAGCTATTGAGACACCATCATTAATAATTTGGGGCGTTCCAAACTTTTGTTCTAAAATAACATTTCGTCCCTTTGGTCCTAAAGTTACCTTCACCGTATCAGCTAACTTATCCACACCACGAATCATTGCACGGCGGGCATCTTCTGCAAATAAAATCTCTTTTGCCATACTATAAAATCCTCCCTTATATTAATATCTATTTATAACTTACTCAACAACCGCTAAAACATCATCCGATGATAAAATAACTAAATCTTTTCCTTGATGGGAAACTTTTGTTCCCGCAAATCCATTATAAATGACACGTTGTCCTACACTAACAGAAGGCGTCTTAAGCGTTCCATTCTCTAAACACTTTCCTTCCCCAACGGCCACGATAACACCCTCTGAGTGACTTGGCTTTGAAGTCTCTTTTGAAAGAATGATCCCACTTGCCGTTTTCTTCTCAAGCTCAACAATTTCGATAACAACATTATCGTTTAATGGTCTTAACATGTCTTTCCCTCCTCGTTTTTATCACTCTATTATAATGAGTGCTATTAAATAAATTATACAGAGATGAATAAATAATGGCAATAATTTTAAGAAAAAATCCTTTTTATTATTATCTACCTACTGATTAATATGCTTCTTAGATCTATTTATTCCAAATACATGGGAGAGCCTTTTATTTATGATAAAAAAAGACCAAGTGTGGCACTTGGTCCCTATTTTTTAAAAGGTTTAAAATCCGCCTTTATTTTTATGATAAATGATTCTCATTCCTTTAAATGCAAGATCTGGATCATAAACATCAATCATATCAGTTTCGTTATATATAATGCGCCCCAATCCCCCTGTGGCCACTACTTTGATATCCTTTCCAACTGCCTCTTTTACCTTCTTAATAATATATTCTGTTTGGCCAATGTAACCGTAAACCAAACCACCTTGCATACTAGTAATCGTATTACGGCACATAATCGTTTCTGGCTTCTTAATTTCAATCTCTGGTAATTTAGCTGCCTGCGTCCATAGCGCCTGTGCCGAAATTTCAATCCCTGGAGAAGTTACTCCAAATTCAAACTCCCCGTTCTCATTTACATAATCATAAGTTGTGGCAGTTCCAAAGTCAATAACAAGCGCAGGGCCTCCATAAATATAATAAGCAGCCGCAATATCTACAATACGATCCGCCCCAACTTCACGAGGATTTTCCGTTCTAACACTAATTCCAGTCTTAATTCCAGGCCCTACAATCATTGGTTCAATATTAAAATATTTACGAATAGCATTAGTTAATGAATGCATAATTTTAGGAACTACACTCGAAATTAAAACAGCCTCTACCGCTTGGGGATTAATATCCTTTGTTTGAAGAAAAGAAAATAACGTAATTCCAAACTCATCAGATGTTCTTTGTAATTTAGTTGTTAAACGAAATGTAGCAATTAAATCGTCTTTATCATATACCCCTAACGTAATGTTAGTATTTCCGACATCAATAACGATTAACATATTGTTCCCCTTTTCTTTATTAAAATCTTCAATAACTGTTCCATAATTTCATATCCGAGGGCTTCCTTAGACATCTTATTCAATTTCACGATTCCATCTCTTTGAATAAGCGTCACCACATTTGTATCCCCCTTAAAAC
This sequence comes from Turicibacter sp. St.80E1, assembly GCF_059728495.1. Lineage (NCBI taxonomy): Bacteria > Bacillati > Bacillota > Erysipelotrichia > Erysipelotrichales > Turicibacteraceae > Turicibacter > Turicibacter sp. St.80E1. Next base: position 2,099,404 of record NZ_AP039386.1, read on the forward strand.
CTGCAAATTCTTCATTTAATTGGTTGGCAACGATTAAATCCGCATTTTTACCTAACAATTTTTTAGTGGCGTTTTCTTCTAAATTTTCAGTTTCCATTGCAAATCCACATATCACTTGGCTATCTTTTTTTTCTTTCCCCATAGCTAATAAAATATCTTTGTTCATGACTAAATCAAGTGTCGTCTGTTGACTTTGTTTCTTTAACTTATGTGGATTCACAAAAGAGGCCCTATAATCAGAGACTGCGGCAGATTTAATTAAAATATCATACTGATCTTTTAATCCAGATACTTCCTGAAACATTTCATCTGCTGTTCTTACTTCGATAATCGTCATAAAAACAGGTTTTCTCAAAGAAGTAGGCCCCGTTATAAGCGTCACCTCAGCACCTAAATTACGTGCGGCTCTCGCTAAGGCGTACCCCATTTTACCACTAGAATGATTCGTTATAAATCGTACAGGATCAATATCCTCCTGTGTAGGCCCGGCCGTCACAACAACCTTAATCCCAGCTAAAGGCTTATCCTTAATCAATAAACACTCAATGGCATCCTCAATATCTTCAATTTCTGCCAGGCGACCTTTTCCGACATCTCCACAAGCTAAGTAACCACTAGCAGATTCAATAATAGTCATCCCAAATTCCCTACATTGCTGGATATTACGTTGAGTAATTGGGTTATTCAACATCCCTGTATTCATTGCCGGAGCAATTAATTTAGGACAATTGGCAGCTAAAAAAGTTGTTGTTAACATATCATCAGCAATTCCATGGGCAATCTTCGCAATACAATTGGCTGATGCAGGTGCTAAGACAAATACATCCGCACGTTTAGCCAATGAAACGTGGTTAACGTCATACTGAAAATTTCGATCAAATGTTCCTACTGATACCCGATTATGCGTTAACGTTTCAAACGTCATCGGAGTAATAAACTCCGTTGCATTTTTTGTCATAATCACATGGACATCATAGCCCTTTTTATATAAATTACTCGCTAACTGTGCAGTCTTATAAGCGGCAATCCCCCCACAGATTCCAATGACTACTGTTTTTTTTTCCATTTACATCACCTTCTTAGTTATAGGTTCTAAAACCTTAGTTAGTGGTGCCACGATAACCACCGCTAAAATAGCTTCTAATAAACTATTTGTTGTAATAACACCTAATAATAAACCAAACAATGCTGAAACTTCAACACCCTTTGCCGACGCATAGCTTGGGCCAAAAAATACATAAATCATGCCTAATACTAAAATAGAATGAATAATTGTGCACACTAATGCCGTAAAACTACTTCCGATAACGGATAATTTATTGCCCTTATGTTTAAATAATTGATAGATTATCGCAGCTAAAACACCCAGTAATACGCGCGGCACAATCGCAATCACAAGACTCCAAAAATTTCCGCTATAATCGCCCAATGAATAAAAAGGAGTAAACACAAAAGACGTAATCGTAGGCGTCAATGTATTAATAACGACACTACTTACCCCAAAAACTAAACCTGTTATAGCCCCACCTTTTATGCCTAACAAAATTCCAGCTAAAATAACAGGAATATGCATCGTTGTAGCACGTACAAGTCCTAAAGGAATATACCCAAGCGGGGTTAACATTAAAATAACCTGGATACTGCAAAACATAGTTACTAAAATTAAAAACTTCATTCTCTTTCTTGCCTGATTCATCTTATCTTCTCCTCCACTGTCGCTCTCCTTTAGATGCAACGTCTCGAATAATCGTATGAAAAACGTTAGCTTCTTCTTAATTGATGTCAAAATAATCACCATTAACAACCGCTAACATTCTCATCGCCCACAATTATACCTATTTTTATGAATAATAGCAACAATTTACCATTATAGAAAAAATCTATTCTCATATGAGAATAGATTTTTCATTCGACTTATTTTTTTAGCTGTTCGCGTTGAAAAACATAAAAGAATAACGTTTCTAACTCCATATTTAAATCAACTTCATGAACAAGGATATCCTCACTCACATTAATAACAGTTGAAGAAAGATTCAGAATTCCTTTAATACCTAATCCCTCTAATGAAGTCGCTACTTTTTGAGCAACAAATGGTGGAACCGCTAAAATCACATAGGTTACATGATTCTCTTCAATGTATGAAGATAAATTATCTAAATGATAGATCGGCAACTCCCCAATATGCTGACCCACTAAACTTTCATCTATATCAAATCCTGCGACTAAATTAACAGGTGTTCTAAATAATCGTCTTTTAAACTTATCCGAACTAAAATACTTTACTAAAGCGCGCCCTAAGTTTCCAACCCCAATCAAAATACAACGTTGCGCGTCACCTGGTTTCAATAAATTATTAAATGCCTCTAATACCACACGTACTTCGTATCCATAACCTTGGCGACCTAATTCACCTAAATATGAAAAATCACGTCGGATAGTTGCAGAATCAATCCCTATTTTTTGACTTAACTCTCCCGATTGAATTCGTCTCACTCTCATCTCATCGAGTTCTACGAAACAACGACGATAAAGTGCTAATCGTTTAAGTGTTGCGTTTGGTATATTTGATAGCATACAAAACCTCCTTTATCATATTTAAATAATAACATGAAAACAAATCATTGTGAATAGTATCCACAAATAAAACATCTATATGTTAAATTTTAAAGATTATTTGAGGCACTCCGTTGCCTATCTCTGATTTAAGCATTATACTTAAGATATTATCTTAAATGAGTGAATCTTCTAAGAAGTTAGTAAAGGAGAAACAAAATGATTTTATTACAAACAAGTAAACTAACTAAACTTTATTCGGGGACCCCAATTCTTGAAAATGTTCAATTTGAGGTAAAAAAGGGGGAACGCATTGCCGTTGTTGGGCGTAACGGGGCAGGAAAGTCTACCTTACTAAAAATGATTGCAGATGAAATTGACTATGATAGTGGGGAAATCCATAAGCCGCAAAGCGTCATCCTCGGATATTTTGCGCAATCTAGCCATATCAATTCAAATGATACCATTTATAATGAAATGTTAAAGGTTTTCCAAAAAACAATTATGCTTAAAGGTCAATTAGAAGCACTAAGTTTAAAAATGGCTGAAGAAGATCCAACGAGCAAGAACTATCTAAAAATTATTGATCAATATCAACAATTAAACCATCAATTTGAATTAATGAGTGGGTATACTTATGAATCAGAAATTAATAATATTTTAAATCGTTTTAAATTTAACGAAATCGGATTCGACCAAAAAATTTCTAACCTCAGTGGAGGACAAAAAACGAGATTAGCACTCGCTAAATTATTACTTCAAAAACCTGATCTTTTAATTCTCGATGAACCAACCAACCATTTAGATATTGATACCATTGAATGGCTTGAAGGTTATTTAAAAAAATACCCAGGTGCTGTTGTTATTGTTTCCCATGATAGATACTTCCTTGACCAGATAGCCACAACCGTCTATGAAATTGAGTACCGTAAATGTACAAAGTATAAGGGGAATTACTCAGACTATATGGATCAAAAGGCCATTTCCTACGCTGCCTTAATGAAACAATATGAAAAGCAACAAAAAGAAATCTCGAAGATGGAAGACTTTATTAGCCGAAATATAGTTCGTGCCTCAACAACTAAAAGAGCTCAATCGCGTAGAAAGCTCCTAGATAAAATGGAACGAATCGAAATGCCTAAATTAAATGATAAGTCTATAGGGATTACCTTTGAAATCGATCGTCGTAGTGGAAACGATGTTCTCAAGGTAGAAAATGTAGCCGTTGGATATGATGATAATAAGCCAATCTCAGATCATTTGGATTTCCATATCAATCGCCTTGAACGCGTGGCTCTCATCGGACCCAATGGAATTGGAAAATCTACAATCTTAAAAACAATCGCCGGGGATCTTCCACCACTAGAAGGTGATATTTTCTACGGAAAAAGCCTTGATATGGGATACTTTGATCAAGAGCAGGCTAATTTAACCTCAAATAATACAGTACTAAATGAGGTTTGGAACGTTTTCCCGAATAGACTAGAAAAAGATATTCGAACTCTACTTGGAAACTTTTTATTCACCGGTGATGATGTATTTAAAACAGTGCACCAACTCTCGGGTGGAGAAAAAGTCCGTCTTACCCTATGTAAACTCATGCTCCAAAGAAATAACTTCTTACTTTTAGATGAGCCAACTAACCACCTTGATATCGATAGCAAAGAAATGTTAGAACTTTCCCTCGAAGATTATGAAGGTACACTCTTTTTCATTTCACATGATCGTTACTTTATCGATAAAATTGCTACACGTATTTTAGAAGTAACGCCACATGGGGTCGTCTCTTATCTAGGAAACTATTCTGACTATATCGAAAAGAAACGTCTGATTAATGAACAAATGGCGTCTCAACAAAATGAAATGGCGAACAGTTCAACAAATAGCATTACCGACTATCAAAAACAAAAGGAACAACGACGATTAGAACAACAACGTAAACGACAATTAGAAGACATTGAAAATAAAATAAATGCGTATGAAGAAGAACTGGCTTACAAAAAGGCTGAGCTCTTCCAAGAAGAAGTTTACTTAGATTCGCAAAAATCGGCTCTAGTCCAATCTCGTATTGAAGAATTGGAGGAACTTCTTTTAGAAGCTATGGACACCTGGGAATCACTAGCACAAATAGATTAATAAAAACTCTATCTCATATGAGATAGAGTTTTTTCATATAATGAATCATCTTATCTACAGGAGGACAGGCATGGAAGCTAAAGAAATAACTATTCACAAGAAGGCATTTTTAACTTATCAACAATGGAGTCAATGGAAAAATGATAATCATTGTCAGACAATCTCTCCTGATTTTGATTGTGTCATTCAATCTGGGGATAACCCTGAAAATTCGACATCATACTTACTTAAAAGTATAGAAAATCAAATACAAGGTATACTTCAACTTGATCGCTCAAATCAAGATAACCGCTGTCTTCGTTTAGAATTCGAACTCGATTTAGAACATTCCTACATAGAAATGAAGAGGGTCTTAACACGACTAATCACCCAACTATTTGAAGAGGACATTCATCGAATCGAAATTGAGACTCCCCTCTTAAAACCTATACACCATCAATTTTTAACGGAAATAGGATTTAGGCATGAAGGCATTCGGCAACAAGCATTTTACAACAAAGGGTCATATGAAGATATACATCTATATGGACAAATAAAAAAAGAACCAAGCAGACAGTTACAGGACTACCTCGATTATGCACTTCCACATTATCACAATCCTGAATCGCTTTACTCTATCATAAACCATCTTGGATTTTTTAATCCCGAGCAGTTAAATACTTCAAAATTATACTTTCTAGCAACATTCTGTGGATTACTTGAAAAACTACAAACTAATAGTAAGTTTATTCATGAAACCCTAATTAAATTAAACGATCTAAATTGGTCTGCTAAAGAAATTAACGAGGCATTACATAGCTTAGCTCGACAGTTATCCACACCTCTTACAGAGGAAGAAAAAATAATCCATGATCTTTATTATATTGAACAGATTAGCGCCTCTACTCTCATGAAAGTCATTTCAACAGAAGGATTAAATTCTAGTCTCATTCATAAAATAATAGAGGGCGATTTTCAATTTTTCACTTCCATAGGAAAACAAATGGGGTTAGAAAGATTAGAATATACGCAAAAAATAATTGCTCAATTATAGTGTTTCTCCTTATTGATAAATATAGCTCAATGGGGATGAGATCGTCATGATTTATAAGATGACTTAATTAATAGAGCTAACTATTAAACGAATCAACTCTATATAAAGAAAAGGCCCCTTCATCTTTTATTACCTACTTTGGGTACTAATCATTAGGCGGTAGAGATGTCAGACAATCATCTTGATCAAAATCTTAGACGATGTCTTTTATATAAAAAAACGAACCAATGTCGTCCGTTTTTTTATTCCTTTAAATAGATTTTAATTCCATACCTGATTGCCCATTCATCTCCATATTACTACGATGACCTCTTAAATAAGCCTGTGTTCCAGCGGCTCCAATCATTGCAGCATTATCGGTACACAACGAAAGCGGTGGAATTGTTAGTTTGAATTGCCCCTGTGCCTTAACCGCATTTTCAAGTGCGTGTCGCAATCCTTTGTTTGCCGAAACACCACCGGCTACAATAATTTGTTTAACATGAAACTCTTTTGCCGCACGCATCGTTTTCTCAACTAAAACTTCTACCACACTCGCTTGGAAACTTGCCGCTAAGTTTTCAGGTATAATCTCCTCGCCCCTTTGCTTAGCATTATGCACCGTATTGATTACTGCTGACTTCAGTCCGGAAAAACTAAAATCATACGAATCCTTATCCAGCCAAACCCGTGGTAATTTATAAGTGTCTTCCCCTAAAGCAGCTAAGCGGTCAATATGCGGACCTCCCGGATACGGTAATTTTAAAGTGCGCGCAACCTTATCATAGGCTTCCCCTACAGCATCATCTAACGTCTCACCAATAACCTTAAACTGATAATGGTCTTCCATATAAACTAATTCCGTATGTCCCCCCGAAACAACCAATGCAAGTAAAGGAAATTGAAGAGTTTCTACAAGTTGATTAGCATAAATATGCCCGGCAATGTGATGTACCCCCACAAGTGGAATATCATGTGCAAAGGCAAGTGCTTTAGCAGCATTAATCCCAATAAGTAATGAACCAATTAATCCCGGCCCCTCTGTTACCGTGATAGCGTCTATATCTTTCCAATCTATATTAGCCTTTAATAAAGCTTCTTCAAATACCATCGTTACATTCTCAACGTGATGGCGGCTTGCCACCTCTGGCACCACCCCCCCGAAACGTTTATGACTTTCAATTTGTGAAGAAACAACATTCGACAATATCTCAATACCATTTTTAATAACGGCCACACTTGTTTCATCACAACTACTTTCAACAGCTAATACTATAATATCCTTGTCCATGACCATCACCTACTTCTAATTAATTTTACGAGTCATTAATACGGCATCTTCAGAATCCGCATAATAATTTTTACGAATCCCTGCTGAAAGGAATCCACACTGTTCATATAAATGAATAGCTACATAATTACTACGTCGAACCTCTAACGTCATATTTTCTCCTCCATTTTCAAAGGCATCCAGAATAAAACGTTCCACAAGCAGTTTACCATAACCTAGTGAGCGATACCGTGGGTCAATCGCGACGTAAAATAAATCTGCCATTTCAAAAATAATTTGCCCAACCAAATAGCCCACAATCGTACAATCTACTTCAATGACAATACCATAATAAAAGTCTTGCTGCACCGCATAATCGATAAAGTTAAAGGCCTGGGAAAATAAATTCTCATGTAATAATGAGACCTCTGGAATATCCTCTACTGTCATTAATCTAATTAACATAACCATCTATTCCTTTATTTTTTGCTCCGCTAACCAATTAACCTCAGCTTCTGGTAAGCGATGATACGTCGGGCAAAAGTGATGGATATCATTAACAGGTTTCCTATTCACAGCAATTTGAGCTAATATCGAAGCATGCGGAATATTTAAATCGGCATCTTCTACCTTAATCGCCTTATTTCCTAAAGTTTGTGTAATTACTTCCCAATACTTAACAACATCATTACCTAGGAAATATATTTTTTTATCCTTTTTCGATAAAATTTCTAGTAACTGAGATAAATCATAGTGACCATCGGCAATTACTGATTCATATGTTTTCCCATCATAGACTCCCGCAAAAACTGATTGGCGGCGCGCGTCAAATAAAGGGACTACATAGCCCTCTTCATAGAGATTACGAGCTAATATCTCTAAACTTGAAACTCCAACTAATGGTTTCTTTAACGTCCACGCCAATGTTTTAGCAACAGTAACACCTATCCTTACTCCCGTATAAGATCCTGGTCCCTTTGCAACCGAAATTAAATCTAAATCTTTAGGAAAACGTTGAGTTTGTTTAAACATACGATCAATTGCAGGCATTAAGCGTCTTGAGTGATCATTTTTAGTTGTCTCAATGATCTCATATAATATTTGATTATCTTCTACTAAGGCAATTGATAAAGTAGTATTGGACGTATCAATAGCGATTGTTAACATATTTACAACACCTTTCCAATCGTTTCATAATTTTTTCCTATAGGAGTTAATTCAATACAACGTTGATTTTCTCCCTCTCTAAATATTTTTATATCTAATCTTTCCATCGGAAGTAAATCCTCGATGCGACTTGCCCATTCAATAACACATACCCCATCACCAAACAAGTAATCATCTAATCCGATATCATCTCCACCACTTTCTAAGCGATAGACATCCATATGATATAAAGGAATTCGACCTTGATACTCCTTTATAATATTAAATGTTGGACTGTTTACATTGCGATTAATTCCTAATCCCTTCGCGAGCCCTTTAGTAAAAGTGGTTTTTCCGGCACCCAAATCACCCTCTAATGTTAAAATCATTCCATTACTTACCCATTTACCAATTTTATATGCGATATCTTGCGTCTGTTCCAACGACGTCGTTCTGATTTTATATGTCATACTATCACCTTATACCTCATAGAATAAAACTTACATTATTATGGATTAATTTTCATCAAAAATAACTTTCTAATCTATAATATTTTCTAATTATATTATAACATATCTATATCACATAATTATTGTTAATACGACATTTATCTATAAAAGCACTGAAAAATGATAGAAAACGACAGCATTCTAAATGTTCTATCCTGTTGGTAACACGATGTAGCTATCTAAAAATTATTTATTTTTCTATTTATAAAGGTTAACAATTAAACCGATGGGTATAATAAAAAACTTTAATTAAATAATAGACACCTTAAATTAGAAACCCTTTTCATTGTACTCTGTCCCTCTATAGAAGAACAGCTAACTATGGACGTATAAAGAAAATCTCTAAGATAATTATGTACCATCCTATATTTAATCGACAACAAATAAAAAATTCCTGTGGATAAGGGGGAAATACAGCTACTTATATCCACAGGATTTAATTTAATTTAATTCTCGCCTGTTTAATCGTTCAAGAAATTAACTGATATAAAGCTAATAAAATAATCATAATACTCGCAACGTATTCGGCATACTTAACAGTATTTTGGCTCAACAAATTGTATGTTAATCGGCATCCTAGTTCGATAAAAAATATACTTAAAATCAGACAGGTTATTGATGTCAAATAAATATTAAGGCCTGTAAGGGCAGCGCCGATCCCAAGTCCAAAATTATTTATACATAGAAAAAAACCTAGCATGCACGCTTCCCGTAAATCGATAGATTTAGAATGATCCATATCAAATTGTTCAGCAACATTGGCAGCATCATCTAAGATTTCGCGATCATTTTTAGTTTTTAAATGCTTCCTGAATGACTGATAAAACATATAAATACCAAATAAAAATAGTAAGGCACTACCTATATACTGGGCAATCGAACCAACACAAAATCCATCAAATAAATTACCTATATACATTCCACCTAGGGTACCTAGGCATGAAATCATACCAACAATTAAATTGCTTAAAAAGCAAATTTTTATTTTTCTTGCACCATAGCTTAAACCTATTATGAGATTATCACAGGTAACCGATGCGGAAAATAATAGAATAGCTAAAAAGTTCATTTTCTATCCCTACCTTTACTTTATTACAAGATACTATATGAAATAAAGTAGTAATAGGGACTACAAAACAAAAAAAACATCCCAAAGGATGTTAATTGGCTATTTGGAGCGGGTGAAGAGAATCGAACTCTCACAGTCAGCTTGGAAGGCTGAAGTTCTACCATTAAACTACACCCGCATTTTTTTATGGCCTAGCGACGTCCTACTCTCGCACTTGCGTACTACCCTCGGCGCTAAGGAGCTTAACTTCTGTGTTCGGTATGGGAACAGGTGTGCCCTCCTTGCCCTTATCACTAGACCTTCTGTCAGATCTTATCAATCTCACAAAACTAGATATCTTCTGCTTACTTCTTCTTGTCCGGCAACTCTCGCATCACAGTGGTAAAGTTCAATAACTGTTCATCACCTTCGTGATTCCTCAGTTCTTTTCACTTTCTGCCTGTGATAATCGCTCGTTTTTGCCTTTCCTATTTAGTTAAGTCCTCGATCGATTAGTATCAGTCCGCTTCATCTGTCACCAAACTTCCACTCCTGACCTATCTACCTCGTCGTCTTCAAGGGATCTTACTTCTTTCGAATGGGAAATCTCATCTTGAGGGGGGCTTCACGCTTAGATGCTTTCAGCGTTTATCCCTTCCACACGTAGCTACCCAGCTATGCTCCTGGCAGAACAACTGGTACACCAGCGGTGTGTCCATCCCGGTCCTCTCGTACTAAGGACAGCTCCTCTCAAATTTCCTACGCCCACGACGGATAGGGACCGAACTGTCTCACGACGTTCTGAACCCAGCTCGCGTACCGCTTTAATGGGCGAACAGCCCAACCCTTGGGACCGACTACAGCCCCAGGATGCGATGAGCCGACATCGAGGTGCCAAACCTCCCCGTCGATGTGAACTCTTGGGGGAGATCAGCCTGTTATCCCCGGGGTAGCTTTTATCCGTTGAGCGACGGCCCTTCCATTCGGTACCGCCGGATCACTAAGCCCGACTTTCGTCCCTGCTCGACTTGTTGGTCTCGCAGTCAAGCTCCCTTCTGCCTTTACACTCTTCGAATGATTTCCAACCATTCTGAGGGAACCTTTGGGCGCCTCCGTTACTCTTTGGGAGGCGACCGCCCCAGTCAAACTGCCCACCTGACACTGTCCCCTGACCAGCTCATGGCCACGGGTTAGAACCCCAGTAACACAAGGGTAGTATCCCAACAGCGACTCCTCCAAGACTGGCGTCCTGGTCTCTTCGTCTCCTACCTATCCTGTACATGTGTCACCAGTGCTCAATATCAAGCTACAGTAAAGCTCCACGGGGTCTTTCCGTCCTGTCGCGGGTAACCTGCATCTTCACAGGTACTATGATTTCACCGAGTCTCTTGTTGAGACAGCGCCCAGATCGTTACGCCTTTCGTGCGGGTCGGAACTTACCCGACAAGGAATTTCGCTACCTTAGGACCGTTATAGTTACGGCCGCCGTTTACTGGGGCTTCAATTCAAAGCTTCGCTTGCGCTAACCTCTCCTCTTAACCTTCCAGCACCGGGCAGGCGTCAGCCCCTATACATCACCTTGCGGTTTAGCAGAGACCTGTGTTTTTGATAAACAGTCGCCTGGGCCTTTTCACTGCGGCTTGCTTTCACAAGCACCCCTTCTCCCGAAGTTACGGGGTCATTTTGCCGAGTTCCTTAACAAGAGTTCTCTCGCTCATCTTAGGATTCTCTCCTCGCCTACCTGTGTCGGTTATCGGTACGGGCACCTAATAAATTATCCCTAGAAGCTTTTCTTGGAAGCGTGACATCAGCTGACTTCACCCTTGCGGGCTTTCGGCATCACAGCTCAATGTTTCGCCATGCGGATTTGCCTACATGACCACCTCACTGCTTACACGTGAATCCATTCACACGCTCAACTTAGCCTTCTCCGTCACTCCTTCAGTTTATTAAGTGGTACAGGAATCTCTACCTGTTGTCCATCGGCTACGCCTTTCGGCCTCACCTTAGGTCCCGACTTACCCAGGGCGGACGAGCCTTCCCCTGGAAACCTTAGGCTTTCGATGGATAGGATTCTCACCTATCTTTCGCTACTCACACCGGCATTCTCACTTCTAACCGCTCCACAGCTCCTTCCGGTACTGCTTCTGTGCTGTTAGAACGCTCTCCTACCACTGACACTTCGTGTCAATCCGCAGCTTCGGCGGTCCGTTTAGCCCCGGTACATTTTCGGCGCAGAGTCACTCGACTAGTGAGCTATTACGCACTCTTTAAAGGATGGCTGCTTCTAAGCCAACCTCCTAGTTGTCTGTGCATCTCCACATCCTTTTCCACTTAACGGACACTTGGGGGCCTTAGCTGGCGGTCTGGGCTCTTTCCCTTTTGACCATGGACCTTATCACCCACAGTCTGACTCCCGATCATATCTATCTGGCATTCGGAGTTTGATTGAGATCAGTACCCCGAGGTGGGGCCATCACCCATTCAGTGCTCTACCTCCAGTAGACTCTTATCGAGGCTAGCCCTAAAGCTATTTCGGAGAGAACCAGCTATATCCGTGTTCGATTGGAATTTCACCCCTAGCCACAAGTCATCCAAGCACTTTTCAACGTGCCCTGGTTCGGCCCTCCAGTCAGTGTTACCTGACCTTCAGCCTGCTCATGGCTAGCTCACACGGTTTCGGGTCTACAACATCGTACTCCTCGCCCTATTCAGACTCGCTTTCGCTTCGGCTCCGTCTCTTCAACTTAACCTTGCACGATATCGTAACTCGCCGGTTCATTCTACAAAAGGCACGCCATCACCCTTTAACGGGCTCTGACTAGTTGTAGGCACACGGTTTCAGGTTCTCTTTCACTCCCCTTCCGGGGTTCTTTTCACCTTTCCCTCACGGTACTGGTTCACTATCGGTCACTAGGTAGTATTTAGCCTTACGAGATGGTCCTCGTTGCTTCCGACGGGATTTCTCGTGTCCCGCCGTACTCAGGATCCCTTCCCTGCTTCACACAATTTCACCTACGGGACTCTCACCCCCTCCGGTTGGCCTTCCCAGACCATTCGGCTATCATGTTCAGTCATTTCTGAAGGTCCTTCTACCCCGGATTACTCCGGTTTGGGCTCCTCCCTGTTCGCTCGCCGCTACTTGGGGAATCGATGTTTCTTTCTTTTCCTCCAGGTACTTAGATGTTTCAGTTCCCTGGGTCTGTCTCCTCTATGGCTATTGATTCACCATACGGTGCTAGCGTATGACCACTAGCGGGTTTCCCCATTCGGATATCCCCGGCTCTTTGCTTACTTACAGCTCCCCGAGGCGTTTCGCCGTTTGTCGCGTCCTTCTTCGACTCCTAGTGCCTAGGCATCCTCCGTGCGCCCTTTATTACTTAACTTTTCTTCTTCAGAAGATATCTAGTTTTCAAAGATCAATTCTAGGAAAATCGAAATTCTCCCAAAACTAAACAGAACGTCTCTTTCTCCATAGAAAGGAGGTGATCCATCCCCACCTTCCGGTAGGGATACCTTGTTACGACTTCACCCCAATCATCTACCCCACCTTAGGCAGCTCCCTCCTTGCGGTTAGGCCACTGACTTCGGGTGTTGTAAACTCTCGTGGTGTGACGGGCGGTGTGTACAAGACCCGGGAACGTATTCACCGCGACATTCTGATTCGCGATTACTAGCGATTCCAACTTCATGTAGGCGAGTTGCAGCCTACAATCCGAACTGAGATTGGCTTTATGAGGTTTGCTCCACGTCACCGCTTCGCTTCTCTTTGTACCAACCATTGTAGCACGTGTGTAGCCCAGGTCATAAGGGGCATGATGATTTGACGTCATCCCCACCTTCCTCCAGTTTGTCACTGGCAGTCTCGTTAGAGTCCCCATCTCACTGCTGGCAACTAACGACAGGGGTTGCGCTCGTTGCGGGACTTAACCCAACATCTCACGACACGAGCTGACGACAACCATGCACCACCTGTATCCATTGTCCCCGAAGGAAACCCTCTATCTCTAGAGGCGTCAATGGTATGTCAAGACCTGGTAAGGTTCTTCGCGTTGCTTCGAATTAAACCACATGCTCCACCGCTTGTGCGGGTCCCCGTCAATTCCTTTGAGTTTCAGTCTTGCGACCGTACTCCCCAGGCGGAGTGCTTAATGCGTTAACTTCAGCACTGAGGTTCGACCCCCAACACTTAGCACTCATCGTTTACGGCGTGGACTACCAGGGTATCTAATCCTGTTTGCTCCCCACGCTTTCGCGCCTCAGTGTCAGTTGCAGACCAGGAAGCCGCCTTCGCCACTGGTGTTCCTCCATATCTCTACGCATTTCACCGCTACACATGGAATTCCACTTCCCTCTTCTGCACTCAAGTCAACCAGTTTCCAATGACCCTCCACGGTTAAGCCGTGGGCTTTCACATCAGACTTAATTAACCACCTGCGCGCTCTTTACGCCCAATAATTCCGGATAACGCTTGCCACCTACGTATTACCGCGGCTGCTGGCACGTAGTTAGCCGTGGCTTTCTCATAAGGTACCGTCAATTGATAGTCATTTCCTCCTATCACCTTTCTTCCCTTATAACAGAATTTTACAACCCGAAGGCCTTCTTCATTCACGCGGCGTTGCTCGGTCAGGCTTTCGCCCATTGCCGAAGATTCCCTACTGCTGCCTCCCGTAGGAGTCTGGGCCGTGTCTCAGTCCCAGTGTGGCCGTTCACCCTCTCAGGTCGGCTACGCATCGTCGCCTTGGTAGGCCTTTACCCCACCAACTAGCTAATGCGCCGCAGGCTCATCCATCAGTGATGCCAGGAGCATCTTTAAACTTTCGTCCTATCCGGTATTAGCGATCGTTTCCAATCGTTGTCCCCGTCTGATGGGCAGATCACCTACGTGTTACTCACCCGTTCGCCGCTTCCCACCGAAGTGGTTCGCTCGACTTGCATGTATTAGGCACGCCGCCAGCGTTCATCCTGAGCCAGGATCAAACTCTCCATAATTGTTTGTTTCCTTAGCTTGCGAAATTTCTTTCGCTTATGATTCTTGACGTTCTGTTTAGTTTTCAAAGAACTTCTCTCGCCTTTTGGCGACTTCTTTATCTTACCACATTCGACTTTTTCTGTCAAATGTTTTTTTATCTTTTTTTGTAAGATTTCTTGTCCACCTCTCTTGGCGACTTTTCTAGTTTATCATGTTCAACAACTTCTGTCAAACACTTTTTAACTTTTTTCTAACCACTAAATAATTTAATAAAATAATTATCCTATTAAAAAATTAAATGGTGACCCGTACGGGATTCGAACCCGTGTATGCATGCGTGAAAGGCATGTGTGTTAAACCGCTTCACCAACGGGCCATATAATATGGCGGTCCAGACGGGAATCGAACCCGCGATCTCCTGCGTGACAGGCAGGCATGTTAACCGCTACACCACTGGACCAAGAACATGAATTATACTATCATAGTTCACATTTCATGTCAATATTTTTTTTTGAAAAACACAGTCAATTATTTTACTGATCTCTCGCTCGTATAGATAATCGCATAACAACCATATAAATCGTGATTCCGCCCCTCCTCTTTCTATCTCTAAAATAGGAAATTCAAAAGCTCCATCTTCAATCAATATTTATTTATATTCAATAAATTATAAGTTTAATGTCTCTTTTTACGAATGATATTAATTTCTAAATATTTTTCTTCTCTCAGCAAATATTTTTATTTATAAAAACAAAAAAGAGTTCTTACAAACTCTTACTGTTATCTTTATTATGGCGCGCCCAAGAGGAGTCGAACCCCTAACCTTTTGATCCGTAGTCAAACGCTCTATCCAATTGAGCTATGGGCGCTGTTCTAGTTGTTTTTATGGTGCGGCCGAGAGGACTCGAACCTCCACAGGATTGCTCCTACCAGCCCCTCAAGCTGGCGCGTCTACCATTCCGCCACGACCGCCTATCATGGCTTTTTAACGGCATTTCACCAAAAAAATTGGAGCGGGTGAAGAGAATCGAACTCTCACAGTCAGCTTGGAAGGCTGAAGTTCTACCATTAAACTACACCCGCTTATATATGGTCGGGAAGACAGGATTCGAACCTGCGACCCCCTGGTCCCAAACCAGGTGCTCTACCAAGCTGAGCCACTTCCCGAATAAATGGCGGTCCAGACGGGAATCGAACCCGCGATCTCCTGCGTGACAGGCAGGCATGTTAACCGCTACACCACTGGACCTTTTATTAAATGGTGACCCGTACGGGATTCGAACCCGTGTATGCATGCGTGAAAGGCATGTGTGTTAAACCACTTCACCAACGGGCCATACAACATTTTTTTATTATGGCGGAGCAGGAGGGATTTGAACCCTCGCGCCGGTTGCCCGACCTATACCCTTAGCAGGGGCACCTCTTCAGCCACTTGAGTACTACTCCGTTTGTTTTTTTAGCTCATCCCTGAGCACACATTTATAATACCATGTCCCCCATTAAAGGTCAACACTTTTTATAAAGTTTTTTTAAAAATTTATATTTTATTAGAATAATAGCTTTTATCCCCACTTTTATTAACTCATAAACAACATTTATCCCTAGAAATATTATCTAAAAAGAGCCTCCCATATCACTATGAGAGGCCTCATTTACTTACTGTTCTTCTTTTTCCCAACGTCTTAAATGCGGATAAGGATTAAATGCCCACTCACAGCGTCCATCATATTTATATAATCCAAAGTGTAAGTGAGGTGGAAACTTCCCACTCGTCCCTTCTTTACCATATCCTGTACTTCCAACATATCCAATAACTTGCCCCGGTTCTACGATATCCCCCTCCTTCAAATCGCCTTCATAACCTTGTAAATGAGCATAGTATTGATAAGTATTATAAATATCACGAATACCTATACGATAGCCACCATAATCATTCCATCCCATTATTTCTACCACTCCATATGCAGTTGCTAAAACGGGAGTTGAATAATTTGCAAAGATGTCAATTCCCTCATGAGACCGAGCACCTCCCCAACTTCGAGCAGTACCATAATTATCTTGAAAACTATAACTATATCTTTTAGAAACTGGAAGGCATCGCTTATCTAATACGATAGTATCAAAATGTTTGAAAAGCTGTGCAATTTCTTCAATAATTTTAACCGCCTGATCCTGTTGATAATAAGAGTTCAAGGCTTCTTTAAATGTATCAAATGATCTGATGTACTCAACCATCGTATACATCACATCTTCCTCATTATTAATATCAGCAACCCCGTCCCCATTTCCGTCTTTTCCAATTCCCCCAAACAAGTTAATCGTATAACTATCATTATCATAATAGTAAGGATTTTCAGGACCAGACCATCGCTCATTTGTAATAAAAATAGAAATGGTATCATACTTCAACTTATCTGATCCCTCTTTAAATTTATATGTATTTCTTTCATATTGATCGATAGCCGCGATTTCATACCATGGAACCCCTGATGCCAATTCATAATCCTTATACATTTTTAATCGTGCTTCATGATTACTATCTTCGGCATCAACAATCAGATTCGGAATGGACACTATAACAAACAGTAACAGTGGTATTAAAAGTCTATGCTTCATATTTTCACCCATTTCCAAAATTGAATTTACTTTACTAATAAACAGAAAGGTACTAAAGTCTCCTAACAGGATCATCATTTCCTCTTTATTAATAGTCTAATAATAGTATGCCAATTTTAAAAATATCGTATGCAAGATACGCGCATCATCCTTTTACCTTTTTTATACATTTAATTGCGGTTAACTTAAATCCCCACACCGTAAATCCAAAGCTGTAAAACTAAAAAAACAAACAAAAAGAAAGAGCAAAACAAACTCCCTATAAAACCAATTTTCTCATATTTAATTTTATACAGATAGTAAAACCCTCCACTTCCTAATAATAAAACAATAAACAAATACGTGATTATTCCTATCCCTCCGCTTATTATTAACAAAAGAGTGATTATGATATTAAAAACGATTGCTAATTGTACCCAACGGTCTTTTCCTTGAAAATTTAACTTTTTAGACTGAATAAGATAGTAAAATAGTACTCAATAAAAATAAATACTATTAATAATAAACCATATGCTAATGACATTGTTACACCTACTTTTTTTCCATTTCCTTTATTATAGCAGGATTAAAAAGGAATAACGAATTTATAATCATTGTTTTTTTAAAATTATGTCCAAACATTAGCCTACACCTATGCGTCATAAAGAATCCATTAATAAAAGACGACTTTCAGAGTTAGTAACGTAAGCGGGTAATTATAATACGGATAGAAAAAAAGCAAGGTTCGTTGTACACTAAAGGCACACTGAATCTTGCTTTTTATTTACAATTTTCTTGAATTATTTTTGACCAGGGTAAAAAGTCCCCCAATAGCTGTGGATTTACTAAGAATTCGCAATTTGGAAGTTTTTCAAAAAGGTAGGTTAAATAACGATAGACATTTAATCCGTTGGCTTTGGCTGTTTCAATTAAGGTATATGCCATGGCGTTTGCTTGGGCCCCTTTGACACTCGTTGAAAAGAGGTAATTCTTACGTCCAACGACAACGGGTCTAATAGCTTGTTCGGCTAAATTATTAGAGATCTCTAAACGTCCATTTGACAAGAATTCTGTGAGTGCTCGTCTTTGGTTCTGGGCATAAACAATCGCTGTTTGTAACTTACCTTTAACCGTACGAATCCCTTCAATAAATTGATAAAAGGATTCAATGATTGGCCGAATTTTTGATTCTCTTTGGATTTGACGTTCCTCAGGGGAAAGGTGTATCAACTCTCGTTCTAACCGAAAGATTTGATTACAGAAGTGAACGGCTTGTTTGGCTTTCCCATGTTCCGTTGAAACCTCTTGAAATTTCCGGCGTGCATGTGCCCAACACCCCACGGTGGTCACATTTGGCAAATCTTTGTAAGCTATATAGCCATCACAATGAAGCCATCCTTTAAACGACCGAAGTAGTTCTAAAATAACAGACTTCGCGCGTGTTAAATCGGCGTGATAAAAAACAATGGGATGGGACACATCTTTGATGGTACGAATCAACCAAATTCGAGCCTCTGATGTAGCAGGTTTTCCATCCGAACGATTTAAAATCTGATAATATGTTTCATCCGCATGTAGGACCTCTTGTTGGCGTAATTTATCTAGAAATAGTTTATATAAAGGTTCTAGCCAATCAAAAGAGGCACGGATAATCCAATTAGAGAGAGTTTTCCGACTTACTTCTAATCCATAAGACGACCATTCTTTCTCTTGGCGATAAGTTGGTAATCCGAGTTCAAATTTTTGATGAAAAAGCCAAGCCAATGTTGTTGGTCCTGCTAAGCTACGTTGGATAGGTCCCTTAGGAACCTCGGCACAACGAATGGATTTAGCTTCAAGATTAGGATCATGACAATCACATTCGTAGGCATGTGAAATATAAACTTTCTTATATAATCGTGCAGGTACAAAACAGACTTCTTCACGAACAACCTTTTTCCCCATTGGTTTCATGGCCTGACCGCAATGGTCACATGTACAATCCTCTCCATGAAGTTCACAATGAACTTCTTCAATAGGTAAATCTTTCGTTAATTCTGCTTTACGACCAGATGTCTTACGACGGCGATACGTAATTTCCTCTGTCGGTTCATCCTTTGTCAGAGGTTCTTCTAATACAGGATCCCCAAAAAGGGTAAGCTGACCTGGATCAACCTTAGTTTTCTCGCTTGAGGATCCAAAAAGCTTTTTTGAAAGAAACTCAACCTGTTCAATAAGCGTATCAATTTTGTCGGTCTGCTCCATCATTTTTAATTGGAGCTTATTAATTTTTTCCTCTTTTTGGGCGAGTAGTTGAGCTTGTTGATCCAGTTTCTTTAATAGTTTCTGATTTTCTTCGATTAGTTTTGATTCAAACGTGTTCAACTTGGCTCACCTCTTTTCTAAATGATTTTATTAGTCTTAGTATGTCCAACTTTATATAGAAAATACAGGATTTATTACCATTTTTAATTAATGCATCCTTTGCGGGCGGGTTTGATAGCTTTAGGCTGTTGGATAGAGAGTCCCTCAAGTAACCAGCGAAGCTCCTGACTCGTTAACTTTTTGACTTCTTCTTGGTTTCGTGGCCATTGAAGGTTCCCATTCTCTAGCCTTTTATATAAGAGGATAAAGCCATCCGTATCCCAATAAAGTGCTTTAAATCGATCCTTTTTTAGACCACAGAAAAGAAATAAGGCATCATCAAATAAATCTAAATTATATTTATCCGTAATAATTCCCGCGAGACGATCAATCCCACAACGCATATCCGTCCGACCACAAACGACAAAAATATTTTTAACATGAGTGAAATCAACTAACATTTTTCATCAACTCCGTCAGAACTCTCCTTAAAAGATCGTCATTAATCCCAGGATAAAAAGTTATTTCACTTCCATTCAGTTGAACACAACAGATGGGAGTTCTTTTTTTAGTGGAATCTGTTTCAAGTTGAATCGGAACAATTAATGGACTTTCCTTCATAAAAATGACCTCCTTTTCTTTGATAGCTAAAGTATAGCTCAAAGTTGGAGGTCAAAATAGACATGTTTATATTACGCGCTTACTTAGTAACTTTCCCTTTTAAATAGATTCAAAAATCATTCTTATCATCAGTTACGAATACTAACTATTAAAAACCCATAAAAAAACTGTTTCAAAGCATGGACAAATCACCCGCTTTAAAACAGTTTTTTATTTTATTATCCAATCGCAAATGTTAGTTCGGCCTCTACAGCAACCTTACCATTTAAAGTTGCAATTGCTTTGCCGACTCCAATACTCCCCTTCACTTTAACTAGTTCAGTTTCTAGAGTCAACACATCTCCAGGAACAACCTTTTGACGGAACTTCGCCGTTTTAATACCTGCAAAATAGGCAATTTTCCCCTTATTAGCTTCCAAACTTAAGATGGCAACTGCCCCTACTTGAGCAAGGGCCTCAATAATAAGAACCCCAGGCATCACATGTTGTTGCGGAAAATGTCCCATGAATTGCATTTCATTTGCAGAAACACATTTCGTCCCTAATGCTCTCTTACCAGGTTCTAATTCATCTATACGATCAACTAATAAAAATGGATAACGATGAGGAATAATTTCCTGAATCTGATTACTATTTAAAACCATTTAAGCACCCTCCATTTAATACATATAATATAGAAAGAAAAGTTAATCTTTTATCCGGCATATTTTTTGAAAATAACACACGCATTATGTCCACCAAATCCTAACGAATTTGATAACGCATATTCAATATCCATTTTACGTCCCTGATTTGGAACAATGTCTAAATCACATTCAGGATCAGGCTGTGAATAATTAATAGTTCCTGGAACAAAACCATCCTGTAACGATTTAACTGTAATAATGGCCTCCACTGCTCCCGCTGCCCCTAGAAGATGCCCTGTATGCCCTTTAGTTGAACTAAGCATCACATTTGTCTGATCACCAAATACCTTTTTTACTCCTAGAGTTTCTAACTTATCATTTAATGGCGTCGATGTTCCATGTGCGTTAATATAATCTATTTGATCTGCTGTAATATTTGCATCATTTAATGCCATTGTAAAACAAGCGGCAGCACCATTTGCCTCTGTATCAGGAGCTGTCATATGGAATGCATCACAACTTACACCATATCCAATAAGCTCGGCATAAATAGTTGCTCCACGTTTTTTGGCATGCTCGTATTCTTCCAAAATTAATGCTCCTGAACCTTCTCCCATAACAAACCCATTACGCTCAGCGTCAAAAGGGATAGATGCACGATTTTTATCTGTTGCTGTAGATAAGGCCTTCATTGAAGAAAATCCACCGATACCAAGCGGTGTAATTGAAGCCTCTGCACCACCCGCTAACATAATATCAGCATATCCATCACGGACATATTTAAAGGCCTCACCAATTGAATTAGTCCCAGCGGCGCATGCAGTTACAATATCTAAACAAGCTCCTTTAGCCCCTAGCATAATAGCAACATTTCCGGCAGCCAAATTTCCAATAGCCATTGGGATAAAAAATGGTGATACACGTTCATATCCCTTTTTGATTCCTTTTTCCTTTTCCGATTCAATTGTTCCAATTCCACCAATTCCCGAACTTAAAATAACTCCAAAGCGATTGGCTTCAATCTCATCCATATTAATTTTTGAATCCTCATAGGCTTGCTTAGCAGCTATTAAGGCCAGTTGGCTAAAACGATCCAATCGTTTAGCTTCTTTCTTATTAATATAATCTTCAATATTTAAATCTTTAATTTCTCCAGCTAATTTAACTTTAAAATCAGTTGTATCAAAATGAGTAATTTCATCGATTCCACAAACACCATTTTTAATATTTTCCCACATCGTATCAACATCATTACCAACGGGACAAACAGTTCCTAATCCTGTCACTACAACCCTACGCTTATTCACAGTCATTACACCCTCTTTCATTAAATAGCCATTCCACCGTCTACAACTAAGACTTGCCCTGTAATATATCGTGCCTCATCACTTACTAAAAAGGCCACGGCATTTGCAATATCCTCTACTTCTCCAAGTTGACCTAACGGGATATTTTCCAAAACTTTTTCAGTAACATCATCTGATAGTTTAGCTGTCATATCCGATTTAATATAGCCTGGAGCGATCGCATTTACTCGAATTTTACGTGATGCAAACTCTTTCGCTAATGATTTAGTCAATCCAATAACTCCAGCTTTTGAGGCTGCATAGTTTGCTTGTCCAATGTTTCCATTCATTCCAACAACAGACGATAGATTAATAATAACTCCCTCTCGCTGTTTTAAGATAGAGCGTGTCACACTTTTACAAACATTCCACGTTCCTTTTAAATTAACATCTATTACAGAATCAAAAGATTGTTGATCCATTCTCATCATTAAATTGTCCGCCGTAATCCCTGCGTTATTAATAATAATATCGAGATGTCCAAAATCTTTGATAATTTGCTTAGTCATGACCTCTACCTCGTCATAATTAGCCACATTAGCCTGATAAATTTTAGCATCTACACCTAACGATTGAATACGAGCTAATGTTTCTTCTGCTTTGTTAACATTCCCCGCGTAATTAATAGCCACATGGCATCCTAGTGATGCCAACTTTAACGCAATAGCGGCCCCAATTCCACGTGATCCTCCCGTTACTAGAGCTACTTTCCCTTGTAGTTTCATTTAAAATTCCTCCTATGCGCTCAATTCATTTAATGTTTTTTGTAATGAATCCATATCTTCAACGTTTAAGACTTTAGCCTGACGATTAATTTTTTTCACGAAACCGCTTAATGTCTTTCCGGGACCAATTTCAATAAAAGTATCCACTCCCGCATCCATCATTTGACGAATACTTTTTTCCCACTCAACACTCGTCGCCATTTGAGAAACCATTAACTCCCTTAAGTCTCTATCTGAACGATAGTAATCCCCGAGTACATTTAGAACAAGTGGAATCTGAGGCTCATTTATCTCTTTAGACTCTAAAAGTTCACCAAAATCTTTTGCCGTCTCTTGTAATAAAGAGGTATGGAAAGGACCACTGACCGGTAAAACAATGGCTCGTTTTGCTCCATAATTTTTGGCAATTTCACAGGCATAGTCAATTGCTTCTACCGTTCCACCAATCACAATTTGTCCTGGACAATTTAAATTAGCGACTTCAACAATTCCTTTATCTGATGCCTCCTGACAAAGAGCCTCTGCCTTTTCTTTATCTAGTCCAAGTATAGCTGCCATTTTTCCATTCGTAACTGCTCCCATTAAAGCTCCACGATCTGCAACTAATGAAACACCTGCATTAAAATCAAACACTCCTGCTGCACAAAGGGCTGAGTATTCCCCTAAACTAAATCCCGCTAAAACGTCTGGTTTAACCCCCGCCTCTTCTAATAATGATAATGCCATTTGAGAAACAACGAAAATAGCGGGTTGTGTATAAGTCGTTTCATTTAATCTTTTTTCCGCATCTTCAAAACATAATTCCTTTATGTTAAAGGGTAAGATTTCGTTCGCTTTATCCATTAATTGACGCGCTCTCTCATTAGATTCATAAAAAGATTTACCCATTCCAGCATATTGTGATCCCTGACCAGAAAATAAAAATGCGATTTTCGCCATAATATGATTGCCCCTTTCTCTCTTAGCTGACTTTTAAATCTTCCATAACCTTTGATGCATGGTTATAAATATCCTCAATAATTTCAGAGACTGTTTGTACTTTTGAAAGCATTCCGGCCACTTGTCCAACCATAACCGAACCACCTTTAACATCCCCATCAAGAACAGCCTTACGTAATGATCCTAATGTTAAATACTCAAGTTCCTCAGCAGAAACTCCTTTTTTCTCAAGAGCCACGTATTCTCTAGTCATTGGATTTTTCAAACAACGAACAGGGACTCCAACACTTCGTCCCGTAACAACTGTATCCGTATCCTTCGCCTTTAAAATAGCCTGTTTATAGTTCTCATGAACCGGACATTCCTTTGCTGTTAAGAACCTTGTTCCAATTTGAACACCACAAGCTCCTAGAGCCATCGCCGCCACCATTCCGCGACCATCGGCAATTCCACCTGCCGCAATAACCGGTAAATCAACGGCATCAACTACTTGAGGTAAAAGGGCCATCGTTGTTAGCTCACCTACATGTCCGCCCGATTCTGTTCCTTCAGCAATAATAGCATCTACACCTAATCGCGCAACACGCTTTGCAAGAGCCACCGAAGGCACGACAGGAATAATTTTGATTCCAGCTGCTTTAAACATCTCGATATATGGACCGGGGCTTCCAGCACCCGTAGTAACAACTTTAACTCCCTCTTCTACAATAACTTTAGCCAGCTCATCACAATGTGGGTTCATTAACATTAAATTAACCCCAAATGGCTTATCTGTTAACTTCTTGCATTTTACAATCTCATCTCTTAATCGATTGGCATCCCAGCCACCAGAACCAATAATACCTAATCCGCCTGCATTAGAAACTGCTGCTGCTAGCTCCGCTAAAGAAATATTCGCCATTCCTCCTTGAATAATTGGATATTTAATATTTAATAAAGTTGTCAAAGACATCTTTTTATCCTCCCTTATGTTCATATTTTAAATAGAGACGATGCATCCGCCCCATGTTAATCCCCCACCGAATCCTATTAGCATGACACGATCCCCAGATTTAACTATCTGTTTATTCATTGCTTCATTTAATGCAATTGGGATACTCGCTGCCGATGTGTTTCCATATTCGGAGACATTTAAAAAGAATTGCTCAGATGACGCGCTTAAATCTTTAACAACTTTATCAATAATCCTTTTATTAGCCTGATGTGGGATAATTAAATCAATATCTTCTAATGTTAGTTGATTTTCCTTTAATAATTTTTCAATAGTTTCTTTAATCGCTGTTACGGCAAATTTAAAGACTGCCGCACCATGCATATGAAAAGAAATAGGTGTTATCTCCGTTTGATAAAGCGGATTGTTAACAGGAAATTTACTTGTACCTAGTACACCTTCTTCGTCACCCTTACAATTTAAATAAAAGCTTGGCGACGGCGTACCATCATACTCAATAACAGCCGCACCTGCACCATCACCAAATAATACGCAGGTTGAACGATCATTCCAATCCATAATTTTCGATAAAACTTCTGCACCAATCACTAAAGCTTTCTTGATTGGATTAGCTTTTAAAAATTGTTCCGCAGTTACAAGTGCGTATACAAAACCGGTACAGGCAGCATTCATATCAAATGCAATAACAGGTTGACTAATACCTAACCTTGCCTGAATTAGACATGCTGTTGACGGTGTTAATTGCTCAGGAGTAAATGTGGCAACAATAATTAAACCAATCTCATCAAAATCAATAGCCGCAGATTCAATCGCACCTTTGGCTGCACCATAAGCTAGATCCGTTGTATCTTCGGTTGTAGCAATATAACGATTCGATATCCCGGTTCGTGTAAAAATCCATTCGTCCGTTGTATCCACAATGGACTCTATCTGCTTATTATTTAATTTAGCAGCGGGAACGCAATATCCACTCCCTAAAATCTTAATCCCCACTCAGTTCACCTCTGCTTTCTTAAATGCTAACGATTAAGGGAATCGTATTCCCCAATCAATCTATATTTTTTATAACGTTTATTTAACAATTGTCTTGTTGTCATTTTTTTCACCTGTGAAAGGTACCCATTTAGCTGTTCTTTTAATTGGTCAAATACGTATTGTGGAAATTGATGGGCCCCACCAATAGGTTCTTTTATAATTTTCTCAATAATTCCTCGATCTAAGTATTCCTTAGCTGTTAGTTTCATCACCTCGGCCGCTTCCTGCGCGCGTGATCCATCCTTATATAAAATAGAGGCGAATCCCTCTGGGGATAAAATAGAGTAAATCGCATACTCTAACATCCAAATTTCATCGCTAACTCCCAAGGCTAAAGCCCCACCACTTCCACCTTCACCAATAACAATTGATAAAGTTGGAACCGTTAAATTTGACATCTCACGTAAGCACTCTGCAATAGCATGACCTTGCCCACGTTCCTCGGCCTCGGGTCCCGGATAGGCCCCTGGTGTATCAATAAAAGTGATAATCGGACGATTAAATTTTTCAGCCTGTTTCATCAAACGTAATGCCTTTCTATATCCCTCAGGATGAGGCATTCCAAAATTACACTTAATATTTTCAGCTGTTGTACATCCTTTTTGGTGGGCAATAACAGTGACTGCTTGATTCCCTAACTTTGCAATTCCCCCAATAATCGCTTCATCATCACGATATAACCGATCACCATGTAACTCAATAAAAGAATCAAAAATATATTCTATGTAATCACGTGCCTTAGGACGTTTGGAGTGACGGGCTAATGTAACATGATCCCATGCTGTTAGATGTTGATAGGCGCGTTTTTTATAACGATTTAATTGTTGCTGTAGTTCCTCTATCTCCTCCTGATCGTCTAATGAAATTTCATTTAATTTCATTTCAATCTCAGAAATCTTTACTTCTAAATCAAGAATAGACATCTAACATTCACTCCCTTCGTGCAATTCAATTAACATTGCAAGTTTATCTCTTAACTCATATCGACTAACAACTAAATCCACTAGTCCTTTTTCCTGTAAAAATTCAGCTGTTTGAAAATGATCAGGAAGTTTTTGTTTAATCGTCTGTTCAACAACACGACGCCCCGCAAATCCAACAGAGGCACCCTTTTCTGCAATGATAATATCTCCTAAAGTAGCAAATGAGGCAGTAACTCCACCCATCGTTGGATGGGTCAAAACACTAATATATAACAAGCCTGCTTGGTTATGTTTAGCAAGTGCCGCCGATGTTTTAGCCATCTGCATAAGGGAATAAATTCCCTCCTGCATCCGCGCACCACCCGATGTACACACCATAATAAGTGGAATTTTACGTGAAGTAGAGACCTCGATTAAACGCGTAATCTTTTCACCAACGACTGAGCCCATACTTGCCATTAAAAAATGGCTGTCCATAATACCGATAGCAACGCTGTATCCGGCAATTTTACCAATTCCGGTCACTACTGCTTCATTTAATTGAGTTTTCTCCATTAATCCTTCGATTTTTTTCTCATATCCTGGAAAGGATAACGGATTAAGCGTATGTAAGCGACGATTTATTTCTTTGAAACTTCCCGGATCAATCAGACTATCCAACCGTTGTTGTGCCGTCATCCGATGATGAAATCCACAACTTGGACAAACTCCTAAATTAGTGTTTAATTGTCTAACCGATACAACCTCTTTACATGATTCACATTTTGTATAAACTCCCTCGTTGATATCTCGTTTAGGAGTTGATGATTTTAACTTCTTCTGCCGTTGTAGAAAAAATCCCATTTATTATCCCACCTCCAATTCACGCATATGTTGTTGAATAAAACTCGTATCATAATCATTACTAATAAAATCTGGATGATCCATAATTGCATATTGGAAATCAATATTTGTATCAATCCCCGTTACTACCAATTCCTCTAATGAACGCTTCATTTTTGCCACAGCCTCATCACGGTTCTCCCCGTGAACAATTAACTTTCCAACCATTGAATCATAAAATGGAGGAATTTCATATCCTTGATAAACAGCCGTGTCAACACGTACACCAAATCCACTCGGTAGATTTAAAACCTCTATTGTCCCCGGAGAAGGTTTGAAATTTTGATGCGGATTTTCAGCGTTAATTCTACATTCCATGGCATGCCCTTGAATCTTAATCTCATCCTGTGTAAAAGATAACGGTAAATTAGAAGCAATTTTAATCTGTTCTTTAATTAAGTCAATTCCCGTGATCATCTCTGTAATCGGATGCTCAACTTGAATTCGTGTATTCATCTCAATAAAGTAAAACTGATGATGCTTATCTAATAAAAATTCAATGGTTCCCGCATTTTCATAGCCAACCGTTTTTGCAGCAAGGACCGCCATCTCTCCCATCCGCTGACGAGTCTTTTGGTCTAAAACAGGAGACGGTGCTTCTTCAATAACTTTTTGATTACGTCGTTGTACTGAACAATCGCGATCATATAAATGAACGACATTTCCATATTGGTCAGCTAAAATTTGAAATTCGATATGTCTTGGATTCTCAATAAACTTCTCCATATACATCGAATCATCCCCAAATGCCATCTTGGCTTCTAACTTAGCCGTTTGAAATAGCTCTTCAAATTCAGAATCATCACGAATAATACGCATCCCACGTCCTCCGCCGCCGGCAGAGGCTTTGACTAACACAGGATAACCGATTCGATTTGCAATTGCTTTCCCCTCTTCAACAGTTTCAATTAATCCATCTGAGCCCGGTACAACCGGTACGCCTGATTGAATCATCATCTCACGTGCTTTAGCCTTATTCCCCATCTGATCAATGACAGTCCCTTTAGGACCGATAAATTTAAGACCTAACTCCTCTGTTAATGTTGCAAAGGTACTATTTTCGGATAGGAATCCAAATCCCGGATGAATAGCATCGCACCCTGTAGCAACAGCAGCACTCAAAATATTATTCATATTTAAATAACTATCCTGAATTTTAGTAGGTCCTACACAAATCGCCTCGTCAGCTAAATCAACATGTAATCCCCGATCATCTGCCGTTGAGTAAATTGCTACGGTTTCAATCCCCATTTCCTTACATGCTCGAATAATTCGAACCGCAATTTCTCCACGATTCGCAATTAATATCTTGTGTAACATTTTTACACCTCACCTTTTTCACCAAAAACTTAATCATTCTATTCAATACGCATTAATACTTGATTGAATCCAATAGCCTCTTCATTCTCAACCATAATGTCCTTCACAACCCCATCATAAGGCGATTCAATCTCATTCATGACTTTCATTGCCTCAACAATGCATAAAACCTGTCCCTTTTTAACGGTATCACCGACAGAAACAAATGGTTTCCCACCAGGTTCATTAGAACTATAGAACGTTCCTACTAATGGCGCCTTCACTTCTTTAAGGTTATTCGTCGAAGAAACTTCAACCCCCTCATTATTAACCGAAACAATCTGTGTTTGTGTCACTGGAACAACTTCCGTCACCGAAGGTTGAACCGATGAAATTGTCTGAATAATCTCCTTAACCTCTCTTTGAAGTGAAACTTTAAACCCCTCAACTTCTACCTTTAACTGTGTCATATCACTATTTGAAAATCGATCCATTAACTGTAAGACATTATCCATATAATCAGTCGTTACGTCATTACGATCTAATTCTTTCACTGATTGACTCATCTCTATTCCTCCTTTGTTCCAAAATCAAATATTAACCTTTTCAAATATTTTGAAGTTCAAATATATTATTTAATATAAAGGACAGTTAGATATCTGTCAACCCTAGAGGGCTATTCTTTTACTTTTTTATTAGGCAGATAAGAGTTCCTGCTTTAAAGTTTGCATCAGATCATCGACAGTCGTTAACTCATTGACTCGATAGGCATTTGACCCACAAAAAAGTAATGCTTCATCTACCTCACCACGCACCGCATGTAATAAGGCTTTACTAATACAATAAATGGTCGTCGCCGGATTACACGGTTTTACGCAGTTATAACATTTTCTAATTTTTTCACGTTTAATTCCGTACCTTTGACTAAATGGATTTAAAATTGCTCGTCCTGGCATTCCAACCGGACTTTTTACTAAAATAATATCTTCCTTTTTTGAATTGATAATGGCGTTTTTGAAATTTATATGCGCATCACATTCTTCTGTTGCAATAAATCGAGTTGCCATTTGAACACCAGCGGCTCCTAATTTTAAATAATGAGCAATATCATTTCCGTCAAAAACTCCCCCTGCAACAATAACTGGAATCTCCTTCTGATACTTTTGCGCATAATCATTTGAAATTTCGATAACATCTTTAACAATTTGATCTAGATCGATAGTATCCTTCTCAATATCCTCTAATTTGAACCCTAAGTGTCCCCCAGCCTTAGGGCCCTCTATCACTATCATATCCGGTGCAACTTGGTATTTACGGTCATAATTTTTAAGTAACGCTTTGGCAGCACGGGCACTTGAAACGATAGGTGCAAACATTGTATCAGACCCTTTTAGCAACCCTGGTAAAGTAAGCGGTAATCCAGCCCCCGAAATAATAATATCAACTCCCGCATCAACAGCAGCTTGTACATGTTCCTCGTAGTTTTCCATCGCAACCATCAGATTAATTCCAATCATCTTCCCATTGGTTGCTTCCTTTGCCTTTTTAATATGTTTTTTAACAGCTCTTAGATTTGCTTGTAACGTGTTCGTCTCAAAATCAGGTTCATCATGGCCAATTTGTGCACCTGATAGGACACCTAGCCCACCGCTATTTGAGACAGCCGCCGCTAAATTTGAGCGCGAAATTCCGATTCCCATTCCACCTTGAACGATTGGAAGATCCAATTCGAATTTTCCAATTTTTAATGATTTAAATTCCATTTTATCCACCACCTATAATTATGTAGTATTTAAAACTATATAATAGGTTTAAATACTCTATTTATTAACTATGGTGGAATTATAGCACATCTCTTTTCTAAAAGGAGATTATTTTTTTGAATTTCAAAGTTTTTTTACATTATCTCGTGAAAATAGGAAACATTTATTTCTCTATCTCACCCATTAACTATATGTTTAGCGTCTTTTTTTTTGAACATTAGGCCTTATTTTTAGCAAATACCTCCCTAATCAAAGGAGAAAAAAACTCACCGAAACCGCTTTCTAAGTAGAAGAAATTAAAATTTACACGAATACCGTATAAATAACGTCTTCACAGAAATGTAGCCGCTCGTTCCAACTTATCCCCCCTCTTTCGGCACTATGATTTAAAAACTGTTTATCACCACAATCGAATCTCCACTCAGTATGGCTAGCTTCTATTATTAAAAAGCTGTAATATATAAGTAGACGACGGTTACTACGGAAGATTTCACATCATTAACGATTTAAAAAAGCCTAAAAGGAAGTATTACCTATCACAAGGGTGGAATCCTAATGAAGATATTCATTACTAAATCACTTCATTGATGAACGAAAGAAATGGAGGTCTATTCACATGAAACAATTTCTTCAAAACTACGTGCCCGCTATTAAACAATTGCCCTTGAAAAAAAAATACACAAAAGAGGAATTACTCACACGTGATTTTCTAATTGAAGAAGGAAATGGTGTTCAAATTTATTACGCTCCTCACAATGAATATATCAATCCCCACGCTAAAATTTTTATTGTAGGTATTACACCGGGGTTCGAGCAAATGAACACGGCTATTAGCACAGCCCGCTCCTGTCTCGAAACAGGATGTTCACTTGAGGAAATAAAATATCAATGTAAAGTTCAGGCAAGGTTTAGTGGGGCACTACGTAAAAATCTATTAGACTTACTTCGCCAATTAAAACTAAATGAATTTCTCCACATCGACGATGTGGAGGAACTCTTCACAACTCACGATGAATTACTCCACACCCTGTCCCTCATTCCCTACCCTGTATTTGTAAAAGGAAAAAATTATACCGGGCATCAACCTAAATTATTAAAAACCCCCATTTTACTCAAATATATCGAACACTACTTTGTGGATGAACTATCAAATCTCCATAATGTACTCATTATTCCGTTAGGAAAAGGCGTGGAGGAAGCTTTGTTATACCTAGCAAATCACCAGATGATAAATGAAAAGCAAATCCTCCGGGGGTTTCCCCATCCATCTGGGGCTAATGCCCACCGCTTTAAACAATTAGAAAATAATAAACCTTACATGATGAAGCAGTTAAACGACTATTTTCTAGGAGGTAATAAATGACAATGATAAGAAAAATGGTAGATTCGGATATTGATTCGGTAATGGATATTTGGTTTCAAAGTACAGTAGATGCCCATCCCTTTATTGATCTTCACTATTGGGAAAAAAGTTATGAAGTTGTGAAGCGAGAATATCTTCCACAATCAAAAACTTTAGTGTTTGAAGAGGGCGGAGTCATCAAAGGATTTATTAGTCTTATAGAGGAAGCTTTTATCGGTGCACTCTTTATCTTACCTCGCTATCAACATCAAGGAATTGGCAAAAAACTATTAGAAGTTGTTTTTCGGCACCAATCAGAACTTACCCTAGCTGTCTATGAAGAGAACAAAAATGCCGTCCTGTTTTATAAAAAAATGGGATTTCAAATCATCGATCGTCAACTGAATGTAGATTCAGGTAAAGCTGAATACATCATGAAAAAAAGGGTCTTAATGTAGTGAACCCCAAAAGTTGAACTTAATATTATGCAGCTAATTGGCTGGTACGAATTCGGTATTTGACTGGACTCATACCAGCCAATTTTCTTTTAATTCGTTTATGATTATAGTAGTAGATATAGTTTTCAATGGCTTCTTTTAACTCCTCATAGGTTTTAAATGTCTTTCCATAGTACATTTCTTGTTTAAGGATTCCAAAGAAGTTTTCCATCGGTGAATTATCTAGACAATTTCCTTTTCGTGACATACTTTGAAAAATTTTATGTGTTTTTAATGCTTTAACCCATTTTTGATGTTGATACTGCCAACCTTGATCGGAATGAAGGGTTATTCTATATTTTGCTTGTTTGAGAATAGGTAGGACCTGATTCAGAGATTCCATGACAAAATTCAAGTCAGGTTTATGGCTCATTGAATAGGACAAAATTTCACCGG
The DNA here is from genome assembly GCF_059728495.1 of Turicibacter sp. St.80E1. Classification (NCBI taxonomy): domain Bacteria; kingdom Bacillati; phylum Bacillota; class Erysipelotrichia; order Erysipelotrichales; family Turicibacteraceae; genus Turicibacter; species Turicibacter sp. St.80E1. The sequence continues at coordinate 2,132,337 of NZ_AP039386.1, forward strand.
TTGCCATGTCCATGATTGGGCTTAAATATAATTTCTTTCCTTCCTGCGTTTTAAACTCAGTCACATCTGTTGTCAATTTCTGATACGGATAAGGGGTATTAAATCGGCGGTTAATTCGATTCTTAGCCACTGTTCCAACAGTTCCTTTATACGAACGATATTTACGTGATTTATGACTAAACTTAACGCAAATAATTCCACGCTTTTTCATCAGACGATAGACTTTCTTATGGTTAACCCGATGACCTCGATGATGAAGCTCATCTGTGATTCGACGATAACCATAATTCTCATCATTTTCTTTAAAAATGCTTAAAATAAGATTTTCAAGTTCTTGATCTGGATTCTCTTGCGCCATCTTTTTAACCCAATAATGATAGGTTGATTTAGGAAATTTTGTGACCTTTAAAATATCACTTAATTTAAAATTAGCCGTTAATTCTTGGATGATTCTTGTCTCGATTTGATTCTTTGGTTCCATGGCGTAATCCCATGGGCGTGACACTTTTTTAAGTATTCATTCTCAATTCTGAGTAATTTAATTTCTTCTTCTAATTGTTGTTCACGTGTTAAAGTTTTCGGTTGTTTAGATGCTTTTAATTTTGGCATAGGGCTTTGAGACCTTCCTTTCGGTTTAAGTAATGCCTCTACACCGCCTTTTAGAAACGTTGCATTCCAATTCGCAATCGTTCCTATATCTGATATTCCAAAATGAATAGCAGTTTGGCTATATGAAGCACCTGTTGTCTTGATATAGTTTAATACATTTAATTTAAATTCTCCAGTATATACTTGTTTTTCTTTTGGTTGTAATCCGTTTTTTCCTTCTTGTTTATACTGTCTAACCCATGTTTCAATTTGTGATTGACTTGGAATCTGATATTTCTTAGCAAGCGATCGATAACCTAAAGTCCCTTGTAAATATTCATTAACAATCCTTAATTTGAATTCTGGACTATATTTAGCCATAGAAAAAACACCCCTAACGTTAGATTTTTTAGTCTAACATTTGGGGTGCACATCATAATTAGACCCTTTTTAAAATAGTGAAAATCCGGTGGTTGGAATATCATGTACCTCTACATCAACCGTTATAATAGTGGTCGCCCCATTAGAATCTTGTACGCGATAGGTCACTTCATAAATACCTATTTCATTGACATTAACAGTATTATTAATTACTTCGATGTTAGCAGTCAATTCGCCGTCTTCTTCATCCATTGCCGTCACACCTTCTAATGGATTAAAGCTATCTCCCTTGTTAACAATACGATTCTGTGCATTAATAACTGGAGATTGGTTTCCGATAACTGGAGTCGCAACAGTCACAAGTCGGTGCACGGTTTCGATCTGACCCTCACTATCCGTTACGCGGTAAATAATTTCATAATCCCCTGCTGTAAAAACATCAATTTCTCCTTCAACTACAATTTGTTCCGTTAAATCTACCCCCTCAGCATCTTGCGCCGTAACTCCCTCTAATAAATCAAATTCTTTACCATATGGAATCTCAATATCATCTACCCCGTATAAAATAGGCAACCCGCCTAATGTTGTTTGAATATCCATTGTCACCGTACCAGTGAAATCAATTTCCCCCCCATACTTAGGATAGTCAATCGTCGCTTCAAAGGTGTATTCCACCGTTTGATCCTCCGTCACATTTTCTATCATAATCTGATTGGTAGACTCATCATATATTCCGTTTTTAACCGTAATATCCTCGACTCCCCCTTCAACAGTCTTTATTGGATTGTCGATAATCACATCGCTCCCTTTTTTCACCTTTTGAGTAGGAAGGACTATCTGTTGTTTAGTTAAATCCCCATATCGTAATTCATGATATCGGGTTAGACAACTAATATCACTGACTTGATTACCTGAATAATCAAATACATCTAGTTTTTCCAAATGAGCTGTCGGGGAAATATCTTTAATTTGGTTATTATTCACATACAAATAACCTAGGCCATGAATCTTAGTAAGAGATTCTAACGTTCCTAAGTTATTACCATTAAGATTTAAAGAGACTAAATGTTCTAGGCCTTCTAGGGGGGAAATATCTTCAAGTTGATTACCTTGTAAATCTAAAATATTAAGGTTATCCAACTTATGTAATGGGGTGATGTCTGTTAGTTGATTAAACCCTAATTGTAGATGATTAACATTTTCAAAATACTGAATCCCCTCTAGATTTTGAATTCCCTTATTTGAAAGGGGTAAAAATTGTACCTTTTGTGCCTCTGCTACTGAAATCTTATCGTTTTCCTTTTTCCCCATTTCCTCAAGAATCGCAACTTCTAAACGCTCATCTGGAAATTCAATAAACTCACTCGCATAAACATTCAACGAGGAAATAAATAAAAAGCTAATCAGGCTTGTCATTAGAAGAAGTCTCTTTCTCATTTCGATTACTTCCTTTCAAAAATTTGTTATTTTTAATATGTGTCGTTAAAGGACGATTTATGAATTATTTTTAAAACTTCTCTTTTTTACATTTTTATGGAACTAAAAAAGGATGCCTAAAAGGCATCCTTTTAATTCGTATAATGAGACGTTTCTACCGGTAATCCTTTATAACGCAATCTCGCCTCAATAATATCTTTAATAATTGAATAAATAACCGCAAACATCGGCACCCCAATAATCATTCCTATCAATCCAAATAATTTTCCAGCAACTAATATCGCAAATAAAATCCAAAATGCTGAGATTCCAATGGAATCACCTAAAATCTTAGGTCCGATAATATTTCCATCCACCTGCTGAATGACAAGAACAATAATTAAGAACCATAAAGCTTGAATAGGTGAAACAAATAAGATAATGATGGCCGATGGAATAGCTCCAATAAACGGACCAAAGAATGGAATAACATTCGTAATACCAATAATCACCGAAATTAAAACCATATATGGCATTTTAAAAATTGCCAAGATAATCAGGGTGAGGATCCCAATAATCACCGAATCAACAATTTTCCCACCAATAAATTTCCCAAATGTTAAATTAGTTCGATTAGCTAAATCTAAAATAATGGTAGTATGCTTAGGATTAAAAATTGAAGTTACAATTTTCTTCCCTAAAGCAAAGAATTTTTCTTTATCCGTTAATAAATAAATTGAAATAATAATTCCAAGTATAATATTCCAAATACTTGAGGCAACAGACATCACCATATTTCCAATTAAGGGGAGAATATTGGTTAACAGTTGAATCACCCAGTTTGTAATTTCCACAAATTTTTCATTAATAATTGCCATATATTCTTGATCTATATTTCTTTCATATAGTTCTGTTTCAATAAGACTTGTTAACTCTCTTACATATCGTGGAATATCATTAATTAATCCACTAATACTTTCAATCAATTGAGGAAGAACAAATTGCATAAAGAGGTAAACAATGATGAGTGCTGTCACATAAGAAAACAAAATCCCTAATCCTCGGGAAGGAAAATTTCTTATTTTTTTTATCATCTTTATTTTAAAGACTTTTTCTTCATAAAACTTAAGAATAAAATTTAATAAATAAGCAATAACAAATCCAATAATAAACGGTTGGAAAACGACCAGGATTTGATTTAACTTTCCAGTAAAAACATCTAGTTTAGAAATCACATTATTAAATACGATACTTAAACTAATCACAATTAATGCATAAACAGCAATTGTTGTATACTTCTTATCCCAATTGATTTTCATAGCTCCTCCTTAAAACAAACTTTCCCTAGTATTTTTATGCCACTACCTAACGATATAAAAACAGAGCCGTTTTCTACATTTAATACAACAACCAATATCTAAACTGAAGAGATTAGTTAAGAGAACCTCATCTACAACACAAGGTTTTTTTATGATGTAAAAAACTTATCTAGACTTATATACTTATATATATCATAAAACAAAATAAACTTATATATTTATGGATATTTTTATAATTTTTTTCTACATCTATACGTAGCGCTCATACATTTTGGATGATGGATCTAAAATAGAAAAACTGTGTAAATGATAAACATCCCGGTGATTCCCATTATAAAAAGTTAAATGCACATCATCACGGAGATAAATAGCATTGTATCTCCCCTTTCAATAGCCGTATCTTGAATATCGCTATAAGGAGAATAAAACAATAAAAAAAGCACCCCTAACATTAGATTTTTAGTCTAACATTTGGGGTGCACACCAAAGATGATTTTTATTTTAATTTAACATTTCCTGCTAATACATCATATCCCGTATAAGCAAGAGCCGTTGTTGCTATCACTAAGCGATCATGGGCAAAATCTGTAACAGTTGCATCTACCATCTGTTGAGAATGTCCCGTAATTTCACAATCAGCAATTCCGATATACGGATGAATAGTTGGACAAATATTACTAATATTTCCGATATCTACTGACCCTGTGCTCTTAGACGGCTTTTTAATTTCTTCGATTCCTAATGAACGAATATTCTCATTAAATGTCTCTGAAAGAAGTTCATTTGTTTTTAAATCGTCATATGAAATCTCGTAGTTACTCACCTCTAAAGTGGCTCCCGTCATTAAAGCAGCGCCGTTAGCAATCCCTAATACCTTTTCCTTCACAACGGCTAGGTACTCTTTCGTTGCTGCACGAATATAAAATTGGGCGGTTGCATGTTCCGGTACAATATTTGCTGCCACTCCACCGTTCGTAATAATTCCATGCATTCTTACATCTGGCGTCACATGTTGGCGTAAGGCATCAATCCCATTAAATAATTGAATCACCGCATTTAATGCATTAATTCCCTTTTCTGGTGCGGCGGCCGCATGCGCTGGACGGCCTGTGTAATCAAATTGCAACGCCTCCATTGCTAACGATGTCCCGCTCTCTGTCGTAAATCCCGAGGGGTGCACCATCATTACAGCATCCATTCCATTGAACAATCCGGCCTCTGTCATTGTAACTTTAGCACCATTTGTTTCCTCTGCTGGTGTTCCGAAGACATAGACTTTTCCACCAATCTCATCAATTACCTTACTTAATGCAACACCTGCCCCTGCACTCATTACACCGATCATATTATGTCCACAACCGTGTCCAAGTTCAGGTAGGGCATCATATTCACACAAATAAGCCACTGATAATCCAGGTTTTTTACTATCATAAACCGCCTCAAAGGCTGTGTCTAATCCGGCAACTGGACATTTAATTTCAAATCCATTTTCTCGTAAAAAAGTTGTTAATACATTTACCGCTTCGTGTTCCTGATTTCCAAGTTCAGGATGGTCATGAATATATCGATTCATTTCAACTAAACGATCTTTTAACGACTCACTAATTACTTTTAATTGTTCTTTCATGATAAATCCCCCTTACGACCATCCCATAAGAATAGCAATAGTAATAAAAATAATAGCTAAAGCACCAAAAATTAATTGTAATGGCCAAATCCATTTCATCCATTTAGACCATGGAATTCCCGATACACCAAGACAAGCCATTAAGACAGCACTTGTTGGGAAAATCGCATTTGAGAATCCGTCTCCAAATTGGAAAATTAAAATTGATGTTTGTGGCGTAATACCGACTAATTCACCAAGTGGAGCCATAATTGGCATCGTTAATGCCGCTTGTCCAGAACCTGATGAAATAAAGAAGTTAATAAACATTTGAACAAAGAACATCACATAACCTGCTACTAATGATGGTAATTGACCAATAACGTTCGATAAATTATATAAAATGGTATCAATAATTTGACCGTCTTGGGCAATAATCACAATCGCGCGGGCAAAACCTACAACAACAGCAGCACTAATCATATCTTTTGCACCGTGAATAAATGCTGTAGCCATATCATCAAAACTTAAACGTCCGATGATTCCACAAACAATTCCTGTCGCTAAGAACACCGCAGAAATTTCAGGAATAACAAAACCAAATTTCAAGACCCCTACAATGATAATGCCTAAACAAACTAAGATAGAGGCTAAAATTACTTTATGACGCATCGTAAATTCTAATTGTTCTGACTCCATTGCATCCATATCCTGGCGACGAGCTTGATCGATTTCATAAGCTGGACTTAAAGTTGGATTCTTTTTAATACGTCGTCCGTACCACATTAAATATAAGGTTGAAACGATGGTTGTCACTAACCAAATAACTGTACGGAAACCAACACCTGTTCCGGCTGGAACTTGCGCAATGCTTTGAGCAATCCCAACAGAAAATGGATTTAACATTGCCGTAGCAAATCCGACAATACATCCCATATAAGAAAGCGCCATCGCCATGATACTGTCATAACCTAATGCTAAACATAAAGGAATTAACATGGCGATAAATGGAATTGCTTCTTCCGTCATCCCAAAGACAGCTCCACCTAATGAGAAAAGACCCATAATAACAGGAATCATTAATAATTCTTTTCCTTTAAATGATTTAACCGCGTTTGTAATACCCGCGTCAATAGCACGAGTTTTAGTAATAATCGCAATCGAACCACTCACAATAAATAAAAAGGCAATAATTTCAGCTGCCCCCACGATTCCATGGATTGGAGCCTGTAGTAAACTAAATAATCCTTGAGGTGTTGATTCAACATATGAAAATGAATCATTTACAACGACCGTATTTCCTAAATCATTTACGACACGTTCATACGTTCCGGCTGGGATAATCCAAGTTGCAATGGCAACCAAAACTAAAATTGCAGTTACAATCACCAACGTGTGTGGAACTTTAAATTGTTTTTTTTCTTTCACACTTGCACATGTTGTTTTGTTTTCTAAACTGATCATAATACTCCCCCTACTCTTTAATTTTTAAATAGTTCTAGATAAAAAAAGCCTTGAGCTTTTCACTCAAGACTTCTCAAAAAGAATACACGATTCCTATTGGGGATTCTTAAATGATAGCTCTCCACGATGATCAAACCGTGACAATGTTAAATATATTTTATTTAACACCAGCTCTATAATCTTAAAGTATCAATTATAGGCTTCGGCGAGAATTCCTTTCCTATTGCATCAACATCTTCACTCCTCAATAGTACTCTTAATTACCGCACCTCTATCTAAAAACTATTCAAATAAATATGTTCTTATCATACCCTATTCCCTAGTGAAAGACAAGGTCCTTTTCATTAAATTTCCCTGTCCTACTCCTGTTTTTTCAATGAATACGCTCTCTGTTTAATTAAACTAAAAAAAAGAATCAAACAGATCCACTGTTTGATTCTTTTTCCATGATAATATGCTAACAGGATTCCCCTGTGATTTATCATAATAGATTGCTCCCCAACCCTAATTCTCTTTTTTATTTAATTCTTTAAAAAGCCCTGAGGGCCATATCAGGACTTTTTAGATATAACCGTACTAAGTTGGGATGATTTAAATGCGAAATGATAGCGATCCATAAATTATCCACAGATATACATTGAATTGGGTTAACCCTGTTTGACTTAACTCCCTCATCCTAATTTCCACTGTTTCATTACGGTTTCTTACAAAAATTAATTTCTTATCAAGCATTCGTCCTAATCCGTCAATAAGATAGTTAATCTTCGCAATGCTATCCACAACGTATTTAATTACACTGTCATTTTATCTTACTTTTCAACTAAATACAACGTTTTATATCCGTTAAAATGTCAAATTTTCTATTTTTATCGATTAATACGCATAAAAATAGAAAATTATCATTTATTTTATGTTTTATCCCTTCGAAATGTCGAAAAAAGATATTATATGTAGGCGGAATAGCGTTGTGGATAATCTATCCCAAACCTGTGGATAATTGAATCAAACTGTGGAAAAAGGCACAAGATAGACTCACTCTATTTTATGTCTTATCTCATCCATCAAACTATTTTTTTAATGAGATCGAGCGGATGAAGCGGTCGGTATCCATTAAAAAAGCGATTATTATTTTGAATCAAAAAATTTTCGAAAAAAATAACAATCTTTAATTCCCATCATAAACTACATTGAAGGGGGCGATTTAATGAGTACCTTTAATGAGAATAAGTTATGGGTCAATAACCGATTAAACCGTTTATACCAATTACACCCTAGACGGTACACATTGACCCACTCTGATCAGACGGGAGAACTCTTTTTAGTCATTGGATCCGAATTTGCCTATGAACAACTAACAACAAAGCGTGATGAGGTCGTTGGTGAATGGTTAGCTCATCAGTCTGGTCACCCTTACTTTTATATTTACATTCGGCTTGATGGAATTGATGGAACTGCCTCAACAGAAAAAAGAAATGAAATCTTTCTACGCGAACTCCCTTTAGCATTAAAAGCTATTAAAAAGGGGGATGAATCCTTTTTTCAATTCTATCCCCAGTTTCTACAAGCCCCTATTTATGTTTTTTTCCAATCCCAAGATTCCCACCTAAATCGGACGGATTGTTTTGGTTGCTTTAATGACTATTGAATCCTTTTATAAAACCCGGTACATTCGTGAACACGTTTGTACTTTTTCTTTATCTTCTCACTATCCTTTCCAACATACTGACAAAAAGTTTGTACCGGAATTAATCCATCAACTTTGGATGCGATCCCATCACTGCCCTCAATGTAAACATGTAAATAGGTCCCTAATTTTTCAAATTGTTGATGAAGGTACCATTCATGAACCCATAGATCGTCACGGGTCCACGCCTCGAGATAAGTAATCTCACTCTTAACTAATCTATTTTGTGCTTCTAATAACAAAGCCTGCCCTACCCCTTGCCTACGATAATCCGGGTGCACGGCCAAATGCGTAATCATCCCCCCTAACGTCTGATCCGCCGTGCAAAGAGTCATCGGTTTCTCTTCACACTCGATATCTAAAAGACCAATGACTTTATCATCCTCTATCGCAACGAGTTCAATAGCCGGGTTTCTATAGGTTTCCTTTTGATTAAGGACAATATCATAGTAGGCTGTATCTAGAAAAGATAACACCCGACAATGTAACCACCCACGCTCATCCTCCTGTTGATAAGTGCGAATTTCCATTTCATCATCTCCCCAACCTTTTTATTTTTATTATATACATCCGTCCTAATGACCATGCCATTTTTATCTACATTGAATCATTCAAAGTTTCATTTATTAATTTATCTTAGCATATCCTTTACTGTACAAGAATGAGTTCTTTAAATCCTTTCATGGGGAAGTGATAACATGGGATGGTTTAACGGAAGAACGGCTGCTATTTGTATTATTCTATTCATCGTCTTTGCCTTGTTATACACTGATTTCTTTGATGAAATTAAACGGTAAGACGATAATAAAGGGTACCTTCGTCTTCGGTTTCATGTATGAACTATACGACTGGTACCTTTTCTTATGACCCAAATTATGACTCAAACAGGAAGTCAGAGAATACATCTTGCGCAAAAGATTTATTCCTAATTGCTCAAAAGGAGAAAATAAACTAAAAGATACGTCCTACCGTACTCGTCTAAACTGTCTCCGACTAAAGAAATCGCCTATTCGTTTTATTCAACAAGTAACTTTTCCCACGTGATGCGATTAAATTTTTTTCCTGATAAAACATGATTCGCATTTACGGCCCCTGATTCAAAATAAATTTCTAACGGTTTCAGATGATGAGATTACCTACGTTAAACGCCACTCACATGATAGGCAATAAAAAAACAGATGGAGTCATCCACCTGTTTTTTTATTGCCTATGAATGTCAACTGACAACGCTCCATTTAAACTTACACCAATGGTCGGTCATATAATCCCCACTCTAAATGTACATAACGATACATAGGATTCCCCTCTTGCATTCCCACGTTAAGGCCACTTATTAATGTTTTGGTTCCTTTTTCATTCGCCCATTGTTCACAGGCCCTAATTAATTGCATTAAATATTCCCGACATCGATAGTCTTCCTTTAAAAATAAACCTTCTAAATAAGATTCCCCCTGTCTTAACCTCACATACGCTAGACCAATTACCTCATGATTCAAAATGGCTAAAAAGCATGCCGCGTCTTTTCCTTGAATCGATTCTAATACGTTAAGTGCCATCGCATGTAACGAATGATCTGGCCACAATACAAGGGCCAATTGGGCTACATCCAATACATCTTTTACATTTCCTCGTCTAACCTCCACTAAATTCCCTCCCCGTCTATTATCATAAATCTTATAAAAGCAATCTCTATTCAATCAACACGACTTCCCTTCATTTTTACACTAATTAACTGATGGGCCCCTTTTATTAAAGCGCATACAGTTTCATTAACTCTCATTATAACATATGCAAAAAAGTGCTTACAAATAATCTTACTTACTTATTTAAAATATGGTATAATGTCTTCGAGAAGGAGGGGATTTTAGACTATGTACTGCTTCAAACCAAAAGCTGACTACTCACGACTAGACTTTATGCTTTACTACTGTGGAACAAGTCAAGTAGAAAAACATCAGTCTTGGGGACCGGGGATTCGTGACTACTATAGTTTATATTATGTAACGGAGGGGTCTGGCTACTTAACTATTGATGGACAAGATTATACGCTAGTGGAGGAAACGTGTTTTTTAGTTCCGCCCGGTGCAATCGTTAACTATAAACCAGACCTACTAAATCCATGGACCTACTACTTTGTGAGTTTTAATGGTGAACACGTCCCAGAATATTTAGAGCGAATTGGTTTATCGGAGAAAACACCTATTTTAAACTGTCAAAATAGCAAACAAATCGAAACGTGCTTTGATTATATTTTAGAATCTGCTAAACATCCAAAAAGCGCAGATTTACAAGCAATCAGTGGATTTTACTCTCTACTTGGGGCACTTTGTGACCACAGCTTGCCACAACCGCCTAAAGTTAAAGCATCTAATCGACAATCGGATTATATTCGTCAAGCCATCGAATATATTGAAACCAATTATTCACGACCGATTACGATCGAAGAGATTTCAAATCATATCGGAATCAATCGCAAATATTTAACAAAATTATTTAATGAAAGAATGGATAACTCTCCTAAAAATTATCTCATTCATTATCGAATAGACAAGGCCTGTCAACTTCTTAAACAATCAACGCTTAGCATCAAAGAGATTTCACATTCAGTCGGGTATACGGATGCACTTGTCTTTTCTAAAATATTCAAAAAAGTAACGGGAACATGCCCCCGAAAGTATCGTAATACCCACAACGCAACTTAAAGATGCCCTATTGGGCATCCTTTTTTTGTGATAATCAACGGAAAATAAGCGTATGATAAAAAAAGCAAATAGATATAACTTTTTAGGGTAACGTTGCTAGACTTACGATTCAATGAATCTATTTCAGCACCTATAACGCCTTTTTTACATCCTACATACATTTATAATTTGGAGGAAAAAAAGAATGATTTTTTACTTATTTATTAGCCTAATACTCATTGGTATGGGTGCCCATTATAGTGGTCGTTTATTTGAACGAATTAAACTACCTTCATTAATTGGAATGATGCTACTCGGAATGGTAATTGGCCCCTCTTTCTTAAATATTGTTCCTAATGTGACTCTTCAACTTTCACCAACCTTAAAAGATATTGCACTCGTTACCGTCTTATTTATCGGTGGACTTGGGATAAGCTTAAAACAAATGAAACAAATTGGACGCCCTGCTATTTTACTAAGTACCATTCCCGCTACTCTTGAGGGATTCACGATCGCCCTTTTAGCGATGCCCCTGCTTCATTTTAATTTTATTCAGGGGGCTATTTTAGGTTTTATTATTGCAGCTGTTAGTCCAGCCGTCCTTATTCCCTCTATGATTGATTTAATTGACCGTCGAATCGGACAAGATAAGGCCATTCCTCAAATGCTTTTAGTCGGGGCAAGTGCGGATGATACCATAGCCATTACTTTATTTACTACTTTTTTAGGAATTTATACCCAAGGAGGACGTACCCCATCAATTGGATTACAAATTTTAATGATTCCAATTTCCATCATCTTTAGTCTCTTTATTGGATACCTTCTTTATCTTCTTACCAAGCCCCTTCTAAAACATACGACTTCCATTTATATAAAAACTTTGATTTGTTTTGGAATTTGTTTAATTTTACGTTTCATCGAAAAAAAGTTTCACCTTGAATTATTTAATTCACTTTTAACAGTTATGATTTACGGATTTTGGATTCGAAATTTCATCGTTGATAACGCCCCTTCTATTTTAGCGCTCATGAATTCAATCTGGAAAGTTGGGAAACTCTACTTATTCGCCTTTGTAGGGATGGCTATTAATCCAAATCTCGTCGGACAATTTTTCTTAATTGGTTGTGCCCTTTTAATTGTTTCATTAACCCTTCGCTCGATTGGGGTTTTAATTGCCCTAATTGGAACAAACCTCTCCTATAAAGAAAGATTATTTTGTGTGATTGCCTATCTTCCAAAGGCAACTGTTCAATCTGCAAAGGCCGCCATTCCCTTAGAAATGGGGGTTGCCGGCGGGGAAATTATGCAAGCAATCGCTATTTTAAGTGTGCTAATTACAGCTCCAATTGGTGCCATTGGAATTAAACTAACAAGTGATAAGTTTTTGCAAAAGGAAACAAAAGAAGCCGGGTCCCATTAGGACCCGGCTTCTTTTATTTTATTAGGCATTTGATGATGATTGACGAATTTCATTTAATTTATCTTCAATCATCTTTAATACCTTTTTCTTATCATTTTCATTATTAACGTAGTCAACCTCATCAATATTAATGACTAGCACCTCACTTGCTTGATAATGCTGCTCAATCCATTGATCGTATCCCTTCCAAAGTTCGTAATAATAAGAAACAAGTCCTTCATCTAATTCATATTCACGTCCACGTTTTTTAATACGGTCAATAATAGTTTCGAAACTTCCTGATAAATAAATCATTAAGTCCGGTGCCTTTTTAGGCATCCCCTCTAACTCTTCCATCATATTATTCAAAAGTGATTCGTATAAACTGAATTCTAAGTCAGAAATACGTCCTAAATCTTTATTTACCTTTGCAAAATACCAATCTTCATATATACTTCGATCTAATACATTATTATCCTCAACTAACGCTTGCTTAATGCTTTTAAAGCGAGTGTTTAAAAACCATAATTGTAGTAAAAAAGGATATCGTTTGGTTTGAATCTCTTCATCAGATGCTGTATAAAATAAAGGTAAAATCGGATTATCATCCACACTCTCATAAAAAACTTCCGAATTGAAATGTTTAGCCACCAATTCTGCTAAACTTGTTTTTCCTGCACCAATCATCGCTCCAATTGTAATCAACATTATTCACCCATACCTTTCATACTGTCCTTTAAAATGATAAAACTTTTAAAATGATGTTTTAAAAAGTTTGAACGTTGTCAATAATAGCACAAATATCGACGAAAATCACACATAATACTTAGCCAAATTCATCCATATTTTTCATTCCACATGAGATGTGGATAAACGCTAAAGAATAAGTCCTATGCCTTCCTCTATTCCTTCTCCCTATCCTAATTATTTAATACACTTATCCACACATAAAAAATATTTTAAAAAAGTTTCCTCCTGTCGACATCTTCACCTGATTTCTCTTGATACAATAAAATTATTCACGTTGAAGGAGGAGCCTTTTCATGGAACGAACATTATATGGATTAAGAGTGATTAGTGTGTTAGGATTTTTCATTCAAGCATTTCTTTTAGTTCTTAACTTAATTCTAGGTCTATTTTTTAAATCGTTAGATCGAATTCTCTTATACTCCTGGAAACTATTCTTTATTGTTGCGATGCTTGCCTTAGTTGCAGCACTGGCTGGTTACTTTTTAAACAAACCCAATAGCAGTCTTTAAATCAAAAAATAGCCCAAGTCATGAGCCTGGGCTATTTTTAGTTTGAATAAATTCCTTTGATGGTTTCCTGTGCTAAAATATGGCCCTCCATCTGTTGATAGAGTTCATTATAGTAAAAGCCAGGTTTTAAATCTAGCATTTTGTCTAGGGCATACACATGAAGTTCGTAAAGGTGTGGAGCATCCGGTGGTGCCATTCCTCCATAGTAGGAACAAGCCTGTGCTGGGGTATTTCCCCCCTGATCACTGATCCAACTATTCACACCTTGAACGAAATCTGTTGCAGTTTGACTCTCATTCTCTTCAATCACCGTTCGCACAATATTAGCAGCTGTCCAATGAATCCACGAGAATCCTGATACCGGAAAGGCATCTTTATCTTCTAACACCAGTGCATAAGACACTGTCCCCTGAGGGGCATCTTTAATCGTAAGGGGTAAAGAATAGGTCGGCATTTCATACTCGTTCATTTCGCCACGGCATCCGTATTGATCCATAATCACACCGTTTACAATACCCGAACTTGTCACTTTCATGTCATCACCTCCAACTTTAACTCCCTTTATTATACAACGTTTAGGTGATATTTAATCCTGTAATAGAACGTTTTAACCAAACTTCTTTTTTAATTTTGGAAGATCCTCAGGATCAATCCACTCTTCGGCGTATCCGCACTCACAACAAACATATCTCGGTACTTTGACATAAGAAAAAATCGTAGCGCCAATTGCTATATTATTCCCCGTTCCGTAAGGGCCGGCAGTCCCCTCTACGCGAATCATCTCTGTACTCTCACATTTTGGACATCTCTTTGACACTTTCATTTTAATCCCCCTAAATTTATAGCTTTCGGATAATTCCTATACTCTTCAACTTATTCACTTAAATCAGGAATATTTCATTTGTTTAATTAACATTGTTATCCTTCTTATCAACACGATATGGTATAATAATCATGTAATTTTTACCATATCGTGTTGATAAGTTCAAGACCTGAGGAAAATTTAGATGTTCAAACTTTAGATTACTGTAAACTTTTATCAATTAAATGACCATCAAACATTTGTGGAGGGATAGGTTATGACTAATGAGTTCGTGGGAAATATGATCATTTGTTGTTTATTATCTTTAATCATTGGAGGAATTGGATTTTTACAATATAAATCTAATATTCTTTTTAATGTGAACTATTCTTCAAATCAAAAAATTTGTAAAATTATAGGACTACATGTTATCTTTGCTGCAGTCGTTATATTCGTTAGCCCCTTTATTTTAGAAGTACTCCAAGATACGCATTATCTATTAAAAAAAGCAATTCCAGTGACGTTGATGTTGATTATTATATTAGACATGTTTATCCGCATCAGAAAGTTGGAATCCTAACATATGGCGTAAGAATCCATTAATCGTTATCTATCGTGTGGTAAGACTTGATTACTAGCTAGCGTTCTAGGGCGCTAGCTTTTACTTTGTTGAAGTCTCTATCGTTGCCACTTCTGCTCATTTTTTTAAGACGTGTTTACTGTAGTAGCTACTTCCTAAAAGGGCACCCTATTTCTTGTCCACTTCATTTATCCATCACAACATCATCAGTATACAGCTTCCGTTTAAGCTCTCCTTAGGGATATACGCAAGAGCCCATGACCCTCTATTTCGGACGCTCACCCGGTTGTTTGATTCACCGTAAACCTAATCACCTTCTCTTCTAAACTAATAGCTTGAACGATTCTACGATAAAAAAAAGGGGGGATGTTGCACACACTTTACGTACTCAACAGACTGAATTCTTCCAAAAAAGGGACGGTTCAAAAGCCGTCCCTTTAATCATTTAAAATCCATACTTTTTCATACACTTGTCCATATTCAATATAGCACGTAAATCCATTCCGATCGTGTAAAAATAATTTATCAGTCATGGAATCTTTCTTTAATTCACCTGAAAGATAAACCATTTCATCATAACATTCAATTTGTAGCTTTTGTCCGAGCTTCACCGAATCTAAAAATTCTCTTGTAAAATAATCATAAATATGCAATTCATCTTGACCTAACATAAATAAAACATCTTTAAACACAATCGTCACATCCCCACTTTTTCTCAGATTTTTCTTATCTGTACTATATCACAGAACTAAAGATAAATTAAGCAATATGCTATCAAATCTCCTCTGCAGGATGCCCTCACAACGCTATCATAGATAGGACTGAATATCTATGATAGAAAACTTATCTGCACTTATATAGAATGTGTTACGGCTTACCAGCTAGGTCATGTCATTTCACTCCCTTTTATTTGCTATCTTAAGAATTTATTAAGAATTTCTTTATAATTTGGATGGCTGTTTCTTAATATTTACACGCTATACTTGATTCAAGAACGCAGATGAGCATTTTAAAGGAGGTTTCTTATGTTAGAGATGAAAAATGTAACGAAACGTTATGGGAAAAAAGTTGTTCTCGATGATGTTTCCATTCAATTTCAAAAAGGAGCAATTACTTGTTTACTTGGACTCAACGGGGTGGGGAAAAGTACGACAATGAAATCAATCATGAAACTCGTCCCTATTAATAAGGGAGAAATTTTAATTGATCAAACCCCCATTACGTCACAAAATATTAACCAATTAGCCTATGTTCCTGATATTCCAATTCATGATTTAGGATGGACCATTCCTAAAAACTTAGAATTTGCCCAAGTCTTTTATGAAGGATTCGATATTGAAAAAGCGTGGCGAATGATTAAATTTTTTAAGGTACCTACTGATAAAAAACTAAAGGAACTTTCAAAGGGAAATTTAGCTCGCTTTAACATTATTATTGGATTATGCCAAAACACCCCTTATCTATTATTAGATGAGCCATTTAGTGGAATTGACGTCTTTACCCGTCAAACATTTATCAATTTACTTAAATCAGAGTTTTTAGAAAAAGATCAAACCGTCATCTTAACAACTCATGAAATTGATGAAGTTCAAGACATTGCCGATCATATCGTTCTCCTTGAAGACGGAAAAGTATTTGCAACGTTCTCAAAAGATGAGGCTGAAAAAGAAGGATTGACGATTGTTGAAAAAATGAAATCTTTATATAGCGAGGTATAATTATGAAATTTTTAACACTAATTGAAATTGAGATAAAGAAGCTGCTTCCATGGATGTTAACCTTATTTATCACACTAAGTGCCGTATCGACCGGCCTATTTTATAAACTCATTAATAAAACTTATCAAAAAGAAATTCTCCCACAAATTATGGAGAGCTCTTTAGAAACCTATGTCAAAGAAAATGGTCGTGTCAGTCTAACACTATTATTTGATTCAACACCCGTTCCCCTTCTCTTTTTATTAAGTGCCATTCTATTAGTTTGTTTTGCCTTTTATCTTTGGTATAAAGAATGGTTTGGGGCATCAAAACGAATCTATATGTTACTGACACTTAAAGGAAGTCGTCTGAAAATCTTCTTCTCTAAATTACTCGTCACCGTCTTCTCGGTTTTTTGCTTTTATGGATTAATTCTATTCATTTTATGGATTTTAAGTTTTGTCATGACACTTGTCTTCCCTAAAGAGTTAATTGCTCCCCAACCGGTAACGAGTTTATTGCATTACTCTAACTCAATTGGTCTTGTTTTACCACTTTCTATGGGAGATTTTATTTATAAACTAGGATTCATTATTTTAATGTTTAGTCTGATCTCTTTCTTCGTCTTGTGCGATCGTTCAAAAAAAGTGATTGGAATTATTTGTGGCGGTGCCTTTTTATTGGCTAATATCGCTCTCTTCCTCTACACTAAAACACTATACTTATATATGGATGAACGTTTAATCGTCGATTACGGATTTGTGTTTGTTATGAGTGCACTGACGATGGGCTTATGTACATGGTTAATCAATAAGAAAGTTTCAATTTAGGTGAGGTGAGAGAAATGAAGTTATATCATATGATTGGATTAGGTACGGCTGGCCTATTATCACTAACGGCCCTTGGATTTATGACACCTAAGAGTGAGGTTCCAGAAAACGTTGAGTATAAAATTGAAACATTATCGGGCGATGCGAATCTTTTAGCCGATTTACAATTCGAAGCCATTGCGAAAACGGGGCCCAACCAATACTCGAAGGTTGTCTTAACCCATGATGGTGCACAACTGACGAAGACAAAGTATGACCCTTTAAGAGGTGCTGGTGAAAAGGTTTTAAATAACCGCGATTTATTTCGTCATTTAGGATGGGCAACAAAACTTGAAACAACAGATTATATTGTGCTTGCAGAATTTAACTCGTCTTATCTTTATACGAATGAAGAGCCTCTTTTAAGACTTCGCTCAAAAGAATTGAGTACAGGCGAAGTACTTAAAAAGGATATTATCTTAAAAGAGTTAAATTACGGAGAAAGTACATTAGATGAATATTTAACTGAATATGAGGGAGACTATTATTACATTACAAGAGTTTATAGTCAGTTAGCAGATAAAAATAATAAACTTTTAATCTATCAATTAAATCCTCAAACATTAGAATTAACACTTAAATTCGAAGAGGAATTTTCAGCAACTAACTACCCTGCCATTTTGGTAGAAGGCGGTAAGATGTATGAGGTAGATTTATCACTTGGACAATTAAAAGTACGCAACTTAAAAACGAATGAATCGACGGTTTATTCATTATCTTATAAAGATGAAAATGCCTCTATCAATGAGCTTGTTCCATTAAATAACGATTACTTCTTCAATCTAGCAGATACATTAGTTAAAGGTATGGTCAATGAGGAATCGAAATCGATTGAGTTGGTCGAAATGGTTCAACCTAAATTTCTTGCGACATTAAATGAAAAGTATGATTTAAGTTATATAAAATCGATGGTTTCCCACGATGATCTCCTTTATGTCACATACGTCGGACGTAAAAACACATCAAGTGCAGAGTTTATTGCCATCATCAATCCAAAAACAAATGAAGTAGTTTACGAAGGAAAACTAGATACCTCTTTAACGCAAGGATTAGCAGAGGATTACAAACTTCATTTTACAGATAATGATTCCAAATAATTAAAATTAATAGAAGGAGGATGGCACGTTTATGATTGCCGATTTCAAAAAAACAATCATTAATGTTCTGAAGGAAATCAAATTATCAAACATCGGGTTTTTACTTTTAATTATTCTATTCCTTATTGTCGCCTTGCCGACGCTAACCCCTAAACTTTTCTCTTCACTTCTTAAATTTATCTTCCCTTTCCTCCTTCTCTCCCCATTGCTTTTCTTTCTTTTAAAATAAACAAAAGCATTCTAATGAAAAACGTTCCCTTGGGACGTCGTTCAATTAGAATGCTTTTTCTGTTTCCTTTTAACCAACTTCTGCTTTTCTCACCTGTCGTTGCAACGTATAAGCTCGCATGAAGCATAGGAACGCTAAAACAAAATTAACACCGGGGAATATGATTGAAATCCGAATAAATACCGCTAATATAACCCCAATTAACAACCAAAGATTTCGTTTGGCTTTTAACCCCATTCTTTTTCACCCCCTTTCAATCACCCAATGAAACAAGGGATGGTATTAGTTTTTTTATGAAATATGAAAAAATTTCCTATTTTTATCTCGCTATAAAAAATTATAACTTTTTTTTCTTAATTAATAAATAGTTTATATCACATTGTAAAAACTATAAATGGTTAGAGATTAATCTTCTAACCAAAGTTCCTCCTTTTATCTGATTTTACGCTCCTATTTTAAAGCCCACGCCAACTGATCATTGACGTGGACTTTTCGCGTTCAAAAATAATGATCCTCCCTTTAAACTAGCGAGATGCATCAATCAAAAACTCAATGAGTACCTGTTGATAAAATATAGCAACGTGAACAAAGGAATCTATCCTCTTTTAAAATAATGACTCCTAACCCTCTTCACTCTATCGGTCTTCGCTAAAAACCACTCCTTAAGGAGTGGTTTTTAGTAACTTCAATACATTAAAAGAATACATGGCCATTAAACAGGTTAACGAGTTTGCTCATCTTTGCTTTTCGATTTAAGGTGATCTTTATAAATCGCTGCCTTCGTAAGCGTACTTCCTCGTTTTAAATTTAATTCATTAAGACTATGTAACTGAGCAGGTGCTAATTTCATAACACGCGCCTCCTTTAATATTAAGTTACAGTCTTAATATTCCAAACTGTTCCAACCTTTATGCGTTATTTGTTTAAGATATTTAAAATGGTGACTAATCGATTCACCATTTCTTGATCAACGACTTGGAAACTTGCAAGGGCGCGAATAGGCATCTCTTGGATCATCCCTATATCTAATTGATAATCTTCTTTCATCGTCTCAATTAATTCCGTTATCATTTGACTCAACTTCGGATTTTTAATAAGTTCATTAAACGTTGTATTCGTCGTTATTCCTGTTGGTACCTTTGTTTTCCCTTTTACTTTAATGGTTCCCCTAAGAACAATATCTCTCGATGATTTAGCTAAAAGGATTCCATACTCCCCCGTCTCTACATACCAATCATGAAGCGTCGGATGATAATATGAAAAATCACGTTTAGTTAACGTAAAAGTCACCGTCTGCGTCTGTTTAGGACTTAATGCAACTTTCTTAAACTGACGTAACTCCTTCACTGGACGAATTGTATCACCAGTGGGATTTTCAACATAGAGTTGGACAACCTCTTTACCAAAATAATTTCCTGTATTCGTTACATTCACCTGAACCACCAACGGCTCATCCTCAGCTATTTGTCCCCGACTGAGTTTTAATTGATCATACTGAAAAGTCGTGTAACTACATCCATGACCAAACGGAAATAAAACATCCATCTTTCTTGCATCATAATAACGATACCCCACAAACAGACGCTCATTATAATACACGCGATGGTCAACCACTTTTGTGGATAAGTAAGCTGGATGATCCTCTAAACGAAGAGGAAACGTTTCCGCTAACTTCCCTGATGGATTCGCCCGACCAAATAATAAATCCACCGTCGCTTCCCCAACAGCCTCGCCAGATAAATACATCTCTAAAATGGCGTTTACTTCATTCACCCACGGCATCTCCACAGGTGCTCCATTATGAAGAACAACAACCGTATTTTTCTGAACCTTCGCAACCTCCTGAATCAGTTTATTTTGAACAGCAGGTAACTTCATATGGGGACGATCATAAAATTCCGTTTCAAAGGATTCTGGCAACCCTGCAAAAATAACAGCAACGTCACACGATTTTGCCAACTCAATCGCCTGATGTAATAAACGCTCATTAAGCGGGTGGTCCTCGAGTAAAAACCCTTGAGCAAACGACACATCCGTTATCCCCTTCACCGCTTCTAATGCCGTATCTATCTGATAAGGGTGAATATGCGAACTCCCCCCACCTTGATACCGCGGCGCCTTGGCAAACTCCCCAATAAACGCAAGTCGATTTCCCGATTCTTTAAGTGGCAATACCCCCTGGTTCTTTAATAAGACCGCGCTCTCTACCGCAATTTCTTTCGCCAGTTGATGGTGTTGATCTTTACTAACTACAACCTGCTTATTATTCTCATAAGACTTAAAAACCTTTTTTAATAGGCGCTTCACACTCTGATCTAAAACTTCTTCATCTATTTCGTTATGTTTTACTGCCTTTAATAAAACATCGTCATTCATTCCATGATGACCCGGCATCTGTAAATCCATCCCCGCCTTTAAAGCAGAAACCCGGTCATTCACGGCACCCCAATCGCTGACTATAAATCCATCAAATCCCCATTTATCTCTTAGAAGATTCGTTAGTAGCGAGTAAGACTCGCCAACATACTCCCCATTTAAACGATTATACGAAGACATCACACTCCAAGGCTTTGCCTCTTTTATTGCCTTCTCAAATCCAGGAAAATAAATTTCATGCAACGTCCGCTCATCAACTTCTGAGCTCGCCGTCATCCGATAACTTTCTTGATTATTGCAAGCGAAGTGTTTGAGACACGCTCCAACCCCTTTTTGCTGTAAACCTAAAATATACGCGGTTGCCAACTCACCTGTTAAATGAGGATCCTCTGAAAAATATTCAAAGTTTCTTCCTCCTAACGGCGAACGTTTAATATTAATGGCAGGACCGAGTAAAAGACCTACCTTTTCAGCTTGGCACTCCTCCCCAAGCGCTTGCCCTAATCTTTTCAATAACTGGACATCAAACGAACAGGCTGTCGTGGCAGCCGTTGGAAAACAGATGGCTTCTTCGCTATCATTCATCTCTAAAAAATGAGCATCCCCGGGTTGCTTCCTTAGCCCATGAGGACCATCACACATCATCAGACTCGGAATATTAACATGAGGAATTGATTTAGTATGCCAAAAATCTTCTCCCGAGCAGAGTGCTACTTTTTCCTCTAACGACAACTGACTAACTAACGTATCGAGTGATTGCATTCTCTCTCCTCCTCTCTTTTACCCAGTATATTCACAGGGTTTAAAAGTTATTTATACCAATAAAATAAAGTTTTCTTACACTTTTTAGGACGTAATAATGATATACTAAGGTTAAGCGTTTATTGGAGGGGATTTTAATGCATACAACGGACACGCGATCACACGAGTATCAGGAGGAGAAGGTCGAATCAGAAACACGAATGATGCGCACACTGTTTGATTCTATGACTCACCTAATGGGGGCCTCAATTAAAAAGGGGTTAGATACTTTACGAAAAGATAATCGTTCGTTGCTGACGGGATTACTTGTTGTCAGTGCACTATCGTGCCTTTTTACTGGAACGATTGCCTACTATACGATGAAACAACCACAACCGTCTCGCGAAGAAATTATCGCAAATTACATGAATGGAAACCCTTATTACTTTGATTCTCAAATTCCGGGGGACCTTCCAACTGAAATTGAAGAGTTTTTAGAAGAATGGTTTTTCGACTTTACGAATCCTTCTACTTCTCCTGAACAACCTTTTCAAGAATTTTAATTCAATACGATAACCATAAAAGCGAATCCTTCACACGGTTCGCTTTTATACAGTGCATCGCTTAGCGCTAACAATGCGCACCTCTTGTTTTTCTTAAGGAACTTCTCAAAATTTAAACAATAGGAACCCTTTTTTTCCCTGATGTCTAGACTCATCGTTAAAGTCATGACATAATTTTAACGATATCGCCTAAAGGAGTGAAGTTATGAAACGAATTCAAATTAAAGATACGACCTTATCCTTATGTCCAATTGGCTTTGGAACCGCAAATGCCGGAATTGCTTGGGATAATGAAGAGGCCTTTAAAATGCTAGATTTATATGTGGAACTAGGTGGAAATGTCATCGATACTGCCCGTATTTATAGCGATTGGGTTGCTGGGGAAATTGGCCGTTCTGAACGTGTCATCGGTGATTGGTTAAAACATCGAGGACATCATGAGGATTTAGTTATCATTTCAAAGGGAGGTCATCCCCCACTAAACGAAATGAACACGAGCAGACTCAGTAAAGAAGAGATGACCTACGACTTAAATAAAAGTTTAGAGGCCCTCGGAATTGACTGCTTGGACATTTATTTTTACCACCGTGATGATCTAAATCGTCCTGTTGCCGAACTCATCGAAACGATGCAGGACTTTGTTCGTGCCGGAAAAATAAAATATTACGGTTGTTCAAACTGGACAACTGCGCGAATAAAAGAGGCCATGGACTATTGTAAAGAAAAAGGGTACCGCGGATTCGTTGCTAATCAAGCACTTTATAATGTAGCTTCTAACACGATGGCACCTTATCCCGATGAAACAATGGTGACGATGGATGAGGAAATGCTAGCCTTCCACAAGGAATCCAACGTGTTAGCTATGCCTTATTTTAGTTTATGTAGCGGATTCTTTACAAAGCTTAACAATGGCGTTGATGTGAGTCAAAGCCCATACTATACAGAAGAGAATCTTCGTCTTGCTCATCACTTAAATCATTTAGCAACAAAGTATGACGCAACGCTATCACAAATCATCATGGGTTATTTAACGACGCAAACACTGCCAATGTGTGCATTGGCCGGCGCAAGTCGCCCTGAGCAGTTAATGGATTTTATGAAAACTCTCGATTTGCCTATCGATGCCAAAGATTACTATTAAACTTTTCTAGGGCAAGCAATTTTAAACTAGGGAGGATTCCATGGACGATTTAACTGGTAAAATAAGTTTATTTTTGAAGATTCGAAAGGTGATGGTCTATTCTAGCCTTTTACTCGGTTTATTTCTAATTATTTTCTTAAAGGCACACTTGGGTTTAGCCACGCTGTTGCTTCTGATTAATGGATTCTCTCTTTGTTATGATCTTTTGACGGATAGGAAAAAGGAGCGGTTAATTAAAACCTGTCATCGCTTGCGTGAGACTAGTGGTCGCTCTAAGGCTTACCTCTTCTTAGGAATTACCCTACTCTTCGTCCTATTCATTAAACTTATCTTTCCTATTATTCTGATCATCTACACTTAACTTTTTAACACTATTTATCATTAGAGGTATGATTTTAATATTTTAGGACAATATAATAAACGGCTATCTATAGTCTTATATGCTAAGTAATTCTAACTTTTAGCCTTCTTTCTACTTCCTAAACAAAAAGAAAGCCACGATGGATTCCCCTTCGTGGCTTTCGTCATTTATAAATAAATTACCATAAGTACCGAAATAACAATATTTAAAATCAACACCAAGTGATCGGTTAAATACCCAATCATAAAATAACTCGCTTTTTCTTTTCCGGCAATTAACTGTTCTAAGGCAAAATCACCAATTAAGTGAAACATCGATAATAAAAAACAGGCCATTGTCACCCCAGGACGTTGATAAATAAAGGCCCCAATCACAGGATGGAAGACCAATGCCATTCCCATTAATCGAACAATCCGATTAATCAGTGCGCTAACATCTACAACAATCCCCGCTTCCTGATACGTCTCCGTCGCTACCTGAACAATATCAGTATTTAATTCCGCAATCCCCGATTTTACTCCCTCTACATATCTTTTATATGAGATTAATCGCTCACGTCTAATAATCGATCGAATACTCCTAATTGTTAGAAAAATAAAACTAAATAAAACAGCCGCCTTTACAATAAACATAGCTTTCCTACTTTCTCCCCAAGTGGTCAAATTTCGACATTACCTCTCTATCATAAAAAAATAATCCGAGATAATCAAGTCTAACGAACGAGATTCTTAATATTTCTTCTCTCCCTCCTTATATCTTATGATAAAGTCCTTAAATCATTAAAAAAATTAAGATAAAAACGATGACAATCCTGCCATCGCTTCAAAATAGACCTAAGGGGAAAAAGAATGAGACGATTACCTAAACCTTATCCATCCCCATTAGCTTAACCGATTTCCCCTTGATATTCCACAAACTTATAGAGAAGATAAGCGGGCAATCCATATTTAAACCCCGCTTTTACAATAGCGCCGGATAGCTTCAATATAAGGAGTAAAAATATAATTAAACACGTTAAGGTTAACATCATAACCTTCCTCCTACCCATTAATATAAGGACTTTTAGCAATACCGAAAAGACTCCCGCCCAACGTTAAAAGCTATTTTTTTATCAAACCCATTTACATATAAACAAAACCACCCTTCATCCTTTATAGACCTAATTCCAACACCCATCAGATGATGATACAACTAGACCTGTTAACCCTGTCAAAAAAGTATCGGTTCTGTTATCACTGGCCCCATCTTTGATTCTCGGCATCTTCCAAGTAAGCCATTGAATACAGGGCGTGTTATCACATATGCCATCCGTTGTGCATGGTATATAGACTTATATAGTTTATGTTCATGAATAAAAAATGGTCTTTACTTTTGGTATTTTTTTAAAAATTGTTCGTTCCATTTAGCGTGTTGTCTAATATATGGCGTAATGTCTTTTCCCTTTAAAAGGGCAATCAACATCGGGGAAAGAGTTACTAATGTATCCCGATAACCCATTTGAATCTTTTCTGTAATTGATGCCTGATTAAAGTTTAGAGTTCCTGATCCATTGATTAATTCTAATGAGTTAGAGGGATAAATCTCAATCAAGCGGGCATGTGGATAAAGTCGTCGGTCGACTTTATCCGTATAAGTTAAGTGGACTACAATAATTAAATCTAAATCATGATTTTTTAACGGGGCAATGGGGACATTATCCGCATTAGCCCGACTGTATCGAGGATTATTAATCCCCCCATCAGCATACTGCTTTCCTTTAAACGTGATTGACGGAAAAATATACGGAACCGCACATGAGCCGAGTGTAATATCAATGACCTCTTCTTCACTATACTCGTTTAATTTAAAATATTCTGGATAACCATCTGTCACGTTATATGCGCAACAATAAACCTCTATCTTCGTTTGATTTAGTGTCCCAACGTCTACAAACTCCTGAATGTAATCACGGATACCTTTTTGCGAGATTAATCCTAACTCACTTAACTCAAGACCGGAAGCTTTAGTGAAATCACCGGTATGCGTTGTAAATCGTTTAATCAGGTCACTCAGATAACTAAGTTTAATGGAGTCCGATTTAGTAACGATTTTCGAATACGAGAGTGATCGCCAGCTACGTTCGATCAAATCCTTATCTTTCATGCATAAGCAAAGGGCATTCAATGTACCAATTGAAACGCCGGATACGACATCGATATTATTAATTAAGTCTAGATCCCACAATGCGCGTATGACTCCTGCTTGGTAGGCCCCTTTAGCCCCTCCACCTGCTAATACTAAACCAACTTTCAAGTTAAATAGCTTTCGTCCACGAAATATCATCGTATCCCTCCTAGTTCACATCCATAGATGATGAAAAAAGTCTAACGAGCAGCTAGACTTTTCTTTCCTTTATAATAAACATACTTAATATATCCACAAATAGCGAATAAGCTCATAATAATAATGATGCTAATAATCATAAATAGTTGCTCAGGTAACGCTAAGATAACAGGATCTGTTCGATAATCAAACATCCAATAATTATTATTAAAAAAGAGTTTATGAAACACGGTGAATGTTCCCGAAAAATTGATAGTAATAAAGAAGATTAAAATTCCAAACGTTAAGAAGGTTAAATTAGCCCCTCGATTAAACGTCGATAAAATACATTTATCCTTATGATGATGTCGTGTGACAAGAAATACCCCAAATGCTAGAATAAATAACAGAACAATCACGTATAACACAAGAAAGATATGCTTAACTTCCGCAAAGTGTATCATTCCCGCCTCACTCATTGAAAAATCCGGTAACTGTAACATCCCACGTGAAGGGCTTTGTAAATAGGAAATCATACTTTTATAATTGAGCATTAGTTTTTCCTCTGATAACCCAGTTATCGTTGTTAATTGGTACCGATTAATCACATATCGATAAATTGGAGTACAATTTAGTACAATTAATACCACCGTTGAAACGAGCGCTAAAAAAAACCAAATGGCGCCTACTCCCTCTACAACGACTTCTTTAATTGACTTACGCTTTAACATCTCTTAACTCTCCCTTTAAATAATATTATTTCATCATACAAAATAGCTTCTTTAAATAAGGTAAATGACTTTCACCCCTGATGAAACGGATTCAGTTGTTTGATTAGGATGATAGAAGAACGGTCTAATTAGACAATAAACTATTCAAAGCTTTATTCAACGCCACATCGACCTCTTGTTGCCATTATCTTACCACCATTACGGGGCTAAGTCTATAGACTGATTCAAACGAATACTCCTCCTCCATCCTGGCGTTTGATACCACATTCTATTCACTCTGTCCTAAAATTATGCCCCATTTTTTATAAAATAAAACAACAAATTCTCTCCCCAACAGTCACTAAGCTGAAGGGGCCACTGTCAATTAATGATGATAAGTAATCTCCTCTAAAAACTTCTAAAACAACTGAAATGTGATAGAATAGTACTATTACGAAAATTTTTAAAGGGAGTGATAAAGTTTGAATTTCAATCAGGTTGAAGAAAAAACAGAGACAGATATCTGTAAAAAACGCGTACATGCGATTAGTCAAGAAATTGAAAGCTATATCGGTCATGGTCCACTTGAAGTCATGGAATTCGGATGTCAAACAGGTCTAATCTCCTTAAATCTACAACACAAAATCGCATCAGGACTCATGGTGGATAGCTCAAAACGAGACATAGAAGTCTTCGAGAACACACTTAAAGCACATCATATTAGTCATATTAAAACATTTACGGGAGATATTCTAACGTCTAACTTCGATCAAACCTTTGACGTTATTTACGCCGCCATGGTGATGAGTCCTATCAAAGACGTCCAACCTATCATCAATAAGTTAGCGAGTTATTTAAAAAAACATGGAAAACTCATTATTGTCGATTTACTTCGTGATAACGGAGCCTTTTACTCTGAAGAACCAAATTTTGAAGGACATCATGGATTTAAAATTAATGAAATGGTGACTCATTTAACAGATGCCGGACTAAAAGACGTTCTCGGACGTAAGTTTTATTCGGGATACAAGCCATTAAAACATAAAAACCATCCTTATAGCCTATTTAGTATCGTTGGGGTAAAATAAATCAAAAAAAAGATGACCACCTAAGTCATCTTTTTTTATTATGTTGTTGTTGACACTTAGTAATAAAAGCTAAGATTGCCTCTTCTAATTGTGTCCCCTCATCATTTCGATAGTAGAAATGCCCCGATTCGCATAATTCAAGCAGTTCGTAATCATGTCCTCTCAATTTATTCTTTAAAATTTTTGTGGTTTTACCGCGGACAAATTCGTCCTGTTGACAGTGAATAAAAAGCAAAGGTTGTCTCACCGAAGGAAGCTCTCTTTTCGTTTCGTACATTAAATGAAATAAATCCAAATACCTTGGAATCCAATGAAGATAATCGCCCCACGATCCCTTCGAAATACTCCATGCCCGATAACTGGCCAAAACGTAATCATCCTCTTGACTATATCGCCCGGTTAAAACCTTTAATGAACAAATAAACCCTTTTAAATTGACCTTTACTGCTAAAGGGGTTGCTAAACAAACGACACCAATAATCGAGGGATGCTTACGACAAGCAAGTAATGAAAGCAAAGTCCCCATTGAATGTCCGACCAAAATAATTTGTGGATATCTTTTTGAAATCGCCTCAATTTGACAATCGACATAACGGACCCATTGACGACGATGACTTTTCGCAAACTGTCTCGCACTTCCTCCATGACCTGGGAGTAAAAGACCAAATGAGGAAACCCCTAAGTCTAAAATTTTCTCAGATAATCCATGAAATTGATACGGACCTTCTAAAATTCCGTGGATAAAAATAACGGCCGTTTTAGCGCCTGCAATTTCACATGAAAATGGTTGATGCGCAACTTCCTTTTTTAAATTCATAATATCATTCCCTATCTTATAGTACTCTTATTCTTACAATATTTCTCAATTTTTATTCGAGCGTTTAACACTTTTAATGAGAATAAGTGCCTCCTATTTAGGACAAGCTATAGATAAACAAAAATTTATCCGTTAGATGAAGACTCCTAATTTTCTTACCCAACATAAATGACAACTAATAATGAGGAATATTTCATGAAAAAACAACGACTTTCTTTGCTATTCATACTCGGTTTTCTTTACCTTATCCTTTTTAATTTTGGGCGCCCTCCTGTCCATGCGGCAGATGAAAAGCAGATTTTTTTAAACAAGACGGCTGCGGATTGTCCCTATAAACTCATTCATCATAAACAGGAATTGCTAGTTCCATTCGAATGGTTCATAAAAAATATGGGCGGCACTAACTACTCCTATCACCCAGAAACAAAAACCATTTCTGTTACTGTTGATAATTATCTCAAACAACAAGAATACTTATCCTACCTCAATGGATTGGCCAATGCCTCTTTAGATTACCCTCTTGCGAGTCGACTTCAAGGATTCACCCTATCGCCCTACCCTATTTCTAATGACAGTCCCGCTATTCTTAATCAGACGCCCCTTTACCTTGAAATCCATTCCGGTTCCTTTGCGATTACGTTTACCCTTTACGATTACCAACTGGGCACAGAACAACTGTATGTGGGTGCTAACTGGTTAAACACTTTATTTCTCGCAACCATTGATGAAACAAAATCGGAAGTTCACATTACTTATCCAACCCGTGACATGTTAGACGAAAAAATCACTCATTTCCAACGCGTCCTCTCCCCTTTGACTAAAGAAGAAGCACTTGCTTTGTGGATTCACGGGCTTCAATATCGTAACGGGGGACTTCAATACGTCGCACTTTCTAAACCATTAAGATCTAAGGTCCTATCCTATATTCAAACAAATGGATTCGTAACAGGGGGATCATCTCCATCATTAGAAACAGCCCACGTCGTCTCTGCTACGATGCCTTCTGATGATGAAGTCATCTATACGGTTGAATTTCAGGAACGCCTCGTTTCTAACGAATATGCCCCTCATCCATTAACGCAAATCATTACTATAAAAAAAGAAATCGTTGATTCAAAGGAATTTTGGTTTATCCAAAAAGTTGAAGGGCGTTTAGACTACTATACTATTCTCAATTAGGAAAAAGGGATTGCCAGCTGGTAATCCCTTTACTCATTAAGGAAACGTTCATATAAATTAATCGCATCAGAGATGTTGGTTTGTTCAGTTCTTGGACCTCCTGGTGCCCCCGCAGTAACTAAAATATACTCAGACTCACCATCTGACGCTAAACTCGCAAGACAAAGGCCCGCCTCTTCTGTATATCCCGTCTTCCCACCTAAAAATTGACCGCCCCTAAAGGTCACATCATTTAATTTAGCGAACATTCGACTCGCCATGAATAGACCTGAAGGGTGATTGGTTGTGGATGGCATTTCATACTGAATAGCGGTAAAAATCTGTTTAAATCGTTCATTCGAAAGCGCGTCATTTAATAAAATGGCGAGATCCTTCGCTGTTGTATAATGTCCTTTGTCATGAAGTCCTGTCACGTTTTCAAAATGGGTCTGATTCATTCCAAGTTCTCGTGCTTTTTGATTCATCAATGCAACAAAATTATCCACAGAACCCGAAATATTCTGTGCTAAACTTTCTGCCGCCTCTGCCCCTGATGAAAGCATGGTTCCGTACAGTAAATCGATCGCACGAACAGTCTCTCCTGGGAAAAATCCAGCAAGCGCCGCCCCCGACTCATATAAATTTGTAAAATCAGAAATAACAGTCATCTCTTCCTCTTCTAATTGCTCAATGGCCACTAACACAGTCATGATCTTAGTTAAAGATGCCGGATACATCTTTTGGTTTGCTTTTCGTTGGTATAAGACACGTCCGGTTTCTCGGTTCACAAGCAAAGCATATCGACTCTGAATATTCCATGAAGAATCGTCCACGGGTTGATAAGCATTAAGATCAAAACCAGGTTGTTGATTTGAGTGTCGTTGGAGAGATAAACCCTCTTGTGGATCAAGTATTCCTTGTCCAAAATGAAATAGTAATCCTATTAAAGTGATTAAAACAATCCCTCTTAAAAAAATTTTTGCTCGTTTCATTTTTTCACGCCCTCTCATAAATGATGTATTTGAAAACAGAGATACGGGTTTTCATCCATTGAATCAACCCATTCTGTTATCTCCTCATTCTCTACTCCGGTCCAACCCTTATTTCCGGATACCTTTATTTAACCATCATTGATGAGAAAGTTTTTTAACGGCGTCTTTCAAAAACCTTACGAATTTCTTACGATCGCATCTACCTTTCGTGATTAACAAATCAAGAAGCGTGAAAAAATATCACAACTTGCGATAATCTTTTTCAACACACATGCCTAATAACAGGCATAAAAAAAGACACCAACTCATGTCGTGCCCCTTTCATCCATCAACTAGTATAAACATCTATCTTTCGCCTATGTTAAGATCAGCTTAATCACCTCTTTAACATCCCTTAACACACATAACCCTGACCCAAAACATTAAAGGCTCATTAATATTTTTCACTCCTTTGACTCCTTTATCTAATATCCGCTTTCCTAAGTCGTCTCACTTAATAACTTTCACTTAACTTCTTCTGAGTAATACCTCTAATCCCCTTAAACTCCCAATCTTTAAGGATTAAATAATGTCCCAATATTCTATATTCAACATGAAGATACGACAACAGATAAGATAGATTAAAAAATAAATCACCAAAAATAACTTTTTCATTATCTTGAAAAGCTTTTTTCCCCACAAGAGTATCATCACCAAGATGAGGAAGTAATTTAAATGAACCTACTACAACAATAATGAATAACATTAAAACTATTAAAATCTCCCTAACTTTTTTTACTTATCCCTCTTAAAATTCTTCGAACAAAATAATACATAAAATAAAATAATAGAAATAATAATGATATCGACTAAACTTCTCTTCACTCTCATTTCCTCAAAACAAAAGTCATAAAACCCCATCCTTTGTATAGGAATCGCATAAAGAAAGCATATAAAAAGAACGACTAAAATAAAGTAATCTTTATCTGTTTTTATTTTACTTATTTTTATGAAGAAAAAAAGTTTATCGTCTTCCTTTTGTTTCATTTCCTTCCTCCTATCTTTTGATATTTTAGGATCCACTTAACCCCTTATTTTTTCACAAGGTATAAAATAACCTCTCTTATTTAATTTTAAAACATATTTTTTTATTTAATGTCCCAGGCTCGTTGATTCAGTTTGACATGGTAGTTTAGATTTAGTTTTGTTGAAAAAGATTTAATCGCCTGAAAGACTTTCTTAGAGAAATAGAATTTTTCAAAAGATTCTTTATTAAAGTCTGGTTGTGTGATGAAATGGACATAGAGTGCCCCATTAATAATGGATACATCGATACTATCGATGTATTGGATTTCATTTAATCCATCAATCTGATAACCTGCTGGAGCAAGACGTTGGTTTGTAATATCAAGTTTATCTGCAAGAATGAGAACAAGTGTCATGAGATTATTACATTCAAAACCATTACTATGTTCTTTAATCGCATCAAGAATAAGTTTTTCATGTCTTAAATTTAAACGGTGATGCTTAAAATAATTTTTAGCATATTCGTAACTCCGTTGAGCGTGATCTGCTTTCCCATCTAGACTACCAATGTCATGTAAGAGAGCCGCTACTTTAACTTCTTCAATGAAAAATTCATCTTGATTTAAATGACGAAGTAATTGTTCCGTTAAATTCGCTACATTTTTAACATGTGTAAGATTATGATATGCCCAACCTCCGGTCTCTACTTCCATTTTTTCTATTTCATGATAAATCGCTACAATTTCTGAATCATTTAAAATTTGCTCTACCATTTTAAGTCCCCTTTATCAATAAAATTTTTTCTTCATCCCATCATGAACCATTATTTTAATGTCCTCGGTGCTACCTTCAATGAAGTCATCAAAATCTGAAAGATTTACTTTATCTTTTAATTTAGAATTAACTTTATATTTAATCACATTTTCATGATGATTTACGATGCTCACCGTTTCAACGGCCGACAAAAGTTCTTCTTCAGCAAATACCATAAATAGAATTAAAATCATCAACCTTTTTTTCATTTAGTTCCCTTTTAATATCCTAATATTACCACACCCTATCTATGCGTTCTATCATTATTTACATATAAGGTGTAAAAAACCTTTTTTTATTAAATTTCTTCCTTATTAAATGATTTTTATCGATAAAAAACAAAAATCGACTAACTATCTTGTAGAAAAATGTATATTTTTGATTGATGAAATGCATAAACCATGTTATAAATAAATGGCACTGAGTGAGGACAATTGTCAATTTATAACTAAAGGAGTTTTACAACATGAAAAAATCATTAATAACTTTATGTGCTATTGCGGTTATCGCACTAACAGCAATGGTTGGATGCTCAAATTCATCAGCAAAGGATGTGCAGCCGTTAGGGATTATCGGAGCGATGGAGGAAGAAGTAGAAATAATTAAATCAAAAATGAATGTTCAAGAGACTGTTGAAATCGCCAATATGACGTTTTATCGTGGAACGATTGATGGGAAAGAAATCGTATTAGTGCGTTCAGGAGTTGGTAAGGTCAATATGGCTGCTTGTACACAACTTTTAATCGATCAATTTAATGTGGAGGCCCTAATTAATTCTGGTGTTGCCGGAACACTAAATCCTGAATTAAATCAAGGTGATATCGTTCTATCAACTGCAGCAGTACAACATGATTTTGATACAACAGCGGTTGGTGGAAAATTAGGTGAAATTGATCGTTTAGGGATCGACTTTTTCCCAGCAAGTCAAGAACTCTTAGCAACTGCAAAGAAAGCGGCCAGCACTCTAACTGACATTTCAGTCGTAGAAGGAGACGTCGCATCAGGTGACCAATTCGTTGCTGGTGGTGAAACAGCACAGAAAATTAAAGATCATTTCGGTGAAGTTTCGGCCGTAGAAATGGAAGGTGCAGCAATGGCACAGGTTGCCTACTTAAACGAAATTCCCTACCTCATCATTCGTTCAATTTCTGATAAAGCTGACGGTGGGGCCGACTTATCCTATGAAGAATTTTTACCTTTAGCAGCGAAAAACTCAAGTGAGTTTGTCTTAAAACTCATCGAACTTTACTAATCCAACTCCCCTCTTCTAAATACAGAAGAGGGATTTTTTATTTAATCCCTCCCACTCCATGCCCCCTTCACTTTATAAAATTTCCAAATTGTGATAGACTATTATTCGTAAGCAGCTAGGTAGGGGGTACTTTATGAATAACACAGTTAAAAAAACACTAATTGTTTTAGTAACAATTTTAGGGGTATTCTTTGTTCTTTTTCTTGGGGTCGTTTTACTTTATAACCTTTTATTCCTTCCATAATAATATTAAGTTGTATTAGACAAAAATATTAATCATAGACAGATAGATGTTGATAGCTAAAATGGACGCGTAAATACGCGTTCATTTATATAAAAAAGAGATGTACATTTTAGTACACCTCCCTTTGAGCGATTTTAATGATTAATTTATTAACTTAATGACATTGAAAAAAGTTCTACATTTTTTCTTATATTACAAGATAGACTAGAGATATGTGCACATATCCCTAGTCTATCTTTCATTTAAATAATGTTCATAACTTATTTCTTTTACTATTGTTGGATCAAAACTTATGATGTCGTATACTGCAACATTAGTATCAACAGGTGGTTTATGAGCTCCAGTAAATGTTTCAAATTCTATCGTTAATCTATACAAATAGGGTTCAGGATAATATCCACGTTCAATGTTTATGATTCTATAATCCCAAGATGTTCTTTTATTCTCTCCATAAACATTGTTTACTGATTTTTCAATGGATTTGTAAAGAATTCTTTCTACCGTTAATTGATATTCTGATATTTGTTCTTCATAAGATAAGGAATTAAATGAAGTTGAATTATCATTTGCAAAAATATTACTTGGAAATTTATTAAGTATTTTTAAATCAATAAGTATGGTTAAAAATAACATTAAAATTATTGTAATTTCATATTTTTTTTGACATCGTTTAACCCCGTTTTGATTAGATTTTACGATGTTATTATTTATTTTTAGTACAGGTTACTATAAATCCTTATAAAGCTATTATCTCATCTAGGACATCTATTTATACCGATAACATGAATGTAAGGCCTATAAAAAATGAAGATTTTGTTCTGGCAGGGTCATTCATCATTATGAATAGCAATAAAAATTTCATTGGGGATAAGTGATTTCTCTAATAGAATTCCTTATATTTTTTTAGGGAGAGATTTATACGATTTTATAATAGGAAAATAATAATAATATATAGCTTTTATGAAAGGAACCTTATGAATCAGCATTTAATCAAATTAATGCAGAAAATGTTTTTGGTTTAAAAGCTGGAGAATTTGTTAATCAAGTGCGGGCTCTAGTTTAATAGTAGCCCTCACTTTCTTTATTAAAATCCTGGAACTTTAATTACCCATAAAAATTAATAACTAAGTGCTTAATACCCATCACTAAAAACCCCCTCTTGCTATCCACACGTAACAAGAGGGGGGTTCTTTATTTAGAATAAGGAAGCGTAATGGTGAAGATCGTTCCCGCTTCACTACTTTCGACTTCAATAGTTCCTTTATGAGCAACGACAATTTCTTTAGCAATGGCTAATCCAAGTCCCGATCCCCCAGTTTGGGAGGTTCTTGAAGTATCTAAACGATAAAATTTTTCAAAGATCGTTTCTAGTTTGTGTTTAGGAATCGTCTTTCCTTGATTCTTAAAGGTCAATGTAACTTCCGCTACCGTTTTAAAAATATGAAGTTCAATGATCGATTGGGGATAACTATAAGCAACGGCATTTTTCAATAGGTTATTAAACACCCGCACTAACTTATCCACATCTCCATAAAATTCAACTTCTTCTTCATACATAAGATTAATCTTTAAGTTCTTTTCTAGCAAAAGAGGATAAAACTCATCCACTAATTGTTCCATCATAAAGGTTAAATTAAATGTCTCTTTTTCAAGGACGACTTCGTGAATATTAAAGCGAGTAATCTCGAAAAATTCATTAATTAATGTTTCCAAACGATAAGATTTATCTAAACAAATCCCCGTATACTTCTGCCTAAAGGTGCTCGGTAATTCTTGAGATTCCTCAAGTAAACTCAAATATCCAATAATAGAAGTTAACGGAGTCTTAATATCATGAGCCAAATACATGACCAAATCATTTTTACGCTGTTCACTCTCTCGGGCCACCCGTTCGCGATGTTTAAGAACGCGCTTCACCTCGTTTAACTCAGTTGCCATAAACTCGAGACCATCACTCATGACAATCGGCTCATCTGATTCATCTAATAATTTGTGCACCGCTTGGGCCATTTCTTGGTAATAGCGCGTTAACCTCATCCCCATCACATAAAGAGCCCCGCCAAGTAACAATAAAAAAGCTCCACCTAAAATCATCGGCTTATTGTAGACAAAGATTTTAAGATAAATCTGACGTGCCGCATAATAATCTAGCCCCATCCAATTTTGAAGCCACGTCACAAATCCTTCAGCAAACCATGATTCCAAGACACCATCCACAAATAAATGTAAAAATATCGCGCCCAAAATGACACTCATCACAATGAGACCAATCGCCTCTAAAAGCAACTTCCGTTTTAACTTTTTAAAATTATCCTTCAATTTTATAACCTACTCCCCATACCGTCTTAATCAGCTTAGGCTTCCCAGGTGGTTCATGCAACTTCTCACGAAGGCGCCGTATATGGACCATCACCGTATTATTCTCGTTTTTAAAATACTTATCCTTCCAAACCGCCTGAAACAACTGCTCCGAACTTACCACGCATCCACGGTTCTGACATAAATACCATAAAATCGAAAATTCTGTTGGGGTAAGAGAAATAGGCTGATTATTCAAAAAACATTGATGGGTTTGATAATTGATCGATAATCCCGCAATATCAATCACCTCTTCATTTTTTAAGACAGTGGTTTCATGATACTGAGTCAGACGTCTCATCTGAGCTTTCACGCGTGCCACAATTTCTAATGGATTAAAAGGCTTCGTCACATAATCATCCGCTCCGAGTGTTAATCCCGTTATCTTATCCATATCTTCGTTTCGCGCCGTTAACATAATAATCGGAAACTTATAATGTTCGCGAATTTTTGAGCAAATCGTAAATCCATCCATATCAGGTAACATTAAATCTAAGATTGCCAAATCATAGGTATTCTCTTGGAGTGAGTCCAATGCATCTTTCCCATTAGGAAATAAAAAACACGAGAATCCTTCATTTCTTAAATAAAGCGCCAACAACTCCAAAATTTCTGGTTCGTCATCCACAATTAAAATTCGTTTATTCATTCCATTCTACTCCATTATCATTAAATTCTACCTTTATTATATACCAATTTAATTAGTTTGAACTAAAAAAGGAAGATTCTATCTTCCTTCTTCCTCTATTTCGCAATCAAGTACTGGGCACCACTTTGTAAATCTTCAATCAAAACTTCCTCTGACTCCTCATCATTTAAAAAATAATCATAGGCAGTTAAGGCATCTAATACATGATATTGTGGCGTATATGAATTTCCATTGGCATGGGTCGTTACAAGCGCATATTCGTTCTCCCCATCTGTTGCATAACTTGCAAGACAAAGGGCCGCTTCATGTGTATAACCTGTTTTCCCACCAAGAACCTGACCGCCCTCGAAGTTTGGATCTCCCATGCGATCAAACATTCGGCTCGTAAAAATTAATGGTTCCCCATTACTACCCGCAACGCTTGCTTGGTATGATGGTGCTGAAAAAATTTCACGAAACTCATCATTTGATAAGGCTACTTTTTCTAAAATCGCTAAATCCCATGGCGTGGAGTAATGATTATCATCATGAAGACCAACGACATTCGTAAAATGAGTATCTTTCATGCCTAAACGTTGGGCCTTCTCGTTCATCAGTTCAACAAACCCTTCCTCCGAACCTGCCACAACTTTAGCTAACATCTGTGCCGCATCGGCCCCTGAGGGTAGCATGACACCGTATAATAAATCATCATAACTTACCGATTGTCCATTATAAAAGCCAGCAATGGCTGCCCCCTCATCGGCTAATATTGCAAAATCAACGTCCATCACAATATCAACATCCATTCGATGTTCCAGTCCCACAAGAACCGTCATCATTTTCGTCAATGAAGCTGGATACGTTCGTTCATGTGCCCGTTTTTCATAAATAACCTCATTCGTTGTTAAATTAACAAGCAGTGCATAATCGCTCCTTAAAGGAACATCAACATCTGTCTCCATTAAGGCATGACGATCATTAAACCCGAATCCATACTTGATAATATCTACTACCTCTTGCCGATTCGTTTGATAAAAATCTTTATACGTCAAATGAAACTCCATTTGCTCTTTATCTATCGCTAACGCATGGAATCCCCCACTTAACGCTAATCCTAATACTAGAACTCCCGATGTTATCTTTCCTAATTTCCACATAAAAAAATCAACTCCTCTTATATGTCTATTAAACCATATAATCGAAATTGATTCCTTATAATTTTTTTGACATCATTTTCCTTAATTAGTGATAGTCGAACAAGTTTTACTCGATTCACTCCAATTTTTGTTCCATCACTTCATCCTATCTGTTGAAGTCGGTTCCGTTTGATGTAATCCCGACGGATACGTCTTTTTACTGTTGATGTTTTTCCTGCAACTTTTTAAAGAAGCGGTAAATACTTTCTAAAGCTAGAACTAAATCTTCGCGAAACTCTAAATCTTTTAAAGCAGCATTCACTAACTCTTCATGAAAAGCCTCATGGATTTCAAACACCTGTTGACCTTTCTCTGTTAAATCGAGTAGAACAACACGACGATCATTCACATCACGCTTACGTGTGACATATCCTTTTTCCACTAATCGATTCACTGAAGTCGTTAATGTACCCATCGTAATCATCAATCGCTTAGACACGGTTCCCATGGTCGGCGGTTCACATTTACGAATCGCTTCAATGACATGAATCTCGGTCATCGTCACATCGACTGCATCATGCTCTGTTAAATTTCGCTCTTCTAAAATCAAAATTTGGTTAAAGACGTCAGTTAACAAATCATTGACCACTTTTCTCGAACGATCCATTAGCCTCACCTCCTTATATCTTTCTCTTTAAAAAACACAATCGCTTACATTATTTAATCTCTACCCTTAGAGTGAGCGAATTTATCTAAATTATAACTTTTATCTTCTTGTTTAAAAAACTAGGAGAATGACTCAAATCACGCTCCTAGTTTGGAATCAAATTATTGATGACTTTCAATATAATCAACGATGTTTTTAACGCTTTTCATTGTTTTTGCATCGTCTTCAGCGATTTCTAAATCATACTCTTCTTCTAAAGCCATGATTAATTCTACAGCATCTAATGAGTCAGCCCCTAAATCTTCTAATGTTGATTCAATTGTTACTGATGCCTCTTCTACACCTAATTCATCTACAATAATTTCTTTCACGCGATTAAATACCATTTTTACTTCCTCCTTCATCTAACTTATAATATTATTATAATTAGTTTGAACTACAAAGTAAATAGTTTTTTACGCTTTTTCAACTGTGTATTTTGATTTTAATCCTTGAGTGAAGTTTGAATACATCTCATTTTGTTTTTTAGACATTAAATATTGCTCGATTTGTCCTTTTACGTCTGTAAATGGAACCTCATCTTTTTTATCTAATAATTTAATTAAATGGTATCCAAATTGTGTTTTCACAATTCCTGAAACCTCTCCGATGTTTAAAGCAAATGCTGCTTGTTCAAATTCAGGAACCATTTGTCCACGTCCAAAATCACCTAAGTCTCCTCCACGTGCTCCTGATGGACATTTAGAGTTGGCACTTGCTAACTCGTGGAAATCTGCTCCCCCTTCGATAGCTGCTAATAATTCTTTAGCTTGTGCTTCTTCCTCAACTAAAATGTGAGCTGCACGAACCATTTCTTCTTTAAATTGCTCTTTATTTTCATTATAGTAAGCTTCACATTCAGCATCTGTTACCGTAATTGTTTTAAACATTTGTCCAATGCTGTGTTGGAAAACAAACTCACGGTATAATTTTTGGAATTCCTCTGTTTGTGTTAAACCAGATTCAATCGCATCTTCAACGACTAACTGACGAGCAATTAATTC
This sequence comes from Turicibacter sp. St.80E1, assembly GCF_059728495.1. NCBI lineage: Bacteria > Bacillati > Bacillota > Erysipelotrichia > Erysipelotrichales > Turicibacteraceae > Turicibacter > Turicibacter sp. St.80E1. The sequence goes on from NZ_AP039386.1 coordinate 2,172,805, forward strand.
ATCTAATAAATCTTGCTTTTGTTCTTCTGATGTAATGTTAATATGTTGTTGAGTACGTAACGCATCAACTGTTTCATTTAACATCTCCTCAGTAATCGCATAATCTTTAACTTTTGCTAATACTTTTGACATAGTCTGTAACATCCTTTCAGGTTTCTTTTATAAACCTATTGTATTATTTATTCCTATTTAAGTAAACCTATATCCCAGATTATTCATGAAACCTTTATCATTATACCTATTTTTTTGTATTAAAAGACCACGTATTCTTCTTGATCATTGGTGTACTCCCTTAAATACCCCTCATAAATTAACTCAACGTCCTCAATCATTGAAAAATCATAAGGTCTCATCATTCGTCCCGAATGAGATTCACGAATAATATTCACTTGCATTAATAAATGAGCGACGAACTCGGAGCAAACAAAGTGATAGCGACGATTGAGTGGAATCCCCATCCATATAAAAGGTAATCCTAAAAAATTATAGCGGTATTGCTCGGGATTTTTTAAAAATGGATCTAATGCTAATAAGAGTTGCTCATACTGCTTTGGGGTTAATGGTAATTTGTACACCTGACATCGTGTTTGTGTTTTTATCTTGAACATTCCCTCATCTGGATTCTCTTCAATAAATCCAGCAATCCATGGACAATAAATATTTCTTCGGGCGAAGCTGTACATCGCATTTAATTCCCGATCTAACGAAATCGAGACATAATTGTAAGGATGCCGTGTAGCTACCTTTAATGCCCGGGAAAAAAGAGTCCCTGTTTGGGAAATAACAATATAAATTTCTGGCAATTCATAACTCATCCTACGTTCCTCTTTTTCTCTTGTTATCTCATCTCTCTTACTATATATAGACATTTACCAACAAAAAAGTCTTGTTTTTTAAAAATCTATCGTTTATCTAGTTATTCATTCAAAAAAAATAAAAAAGAGAAAATATTATTTCATCAAAATTCTCTCTTTTTTCGTTATTTATCTTAAGTACTAAATAAGACAGTCCCCGATGGGAAACCAATTAATTAAAAAAATTAAATTATTCCAATTCAAACGCACTCCGAATCTAACCCCTACCGTTTAATTAATAGGCGGATATTTAACTGTTTTGTTGGTTACTCCTATTTCCACATTTTCACTGTCATAAACAAAGCATCGCATACTATCTTTTAATTCTTTTTCACCTGGAAAATATATATATTCATATCGATAATCTGGGTCATCTGCATATACTATAGATATTGTGTATCCACCTATTTTGTAATCTTTAAGAATTTCTTTAGATTGTATAACTGCACTCGATGTTCCTTGGATAATCATATATTCTTCTAAATTTTTTTCTGCAAAATATTTTTGAACAGGATAAAAATATATTGCATATGAAAAGAATGCAATTGAGATAAGTAACAATATTTTAAACTTCATAACTCTCCCCCCTCCTTCTACAAATTCACCATATAATACCATAGAAACATCAACACTATTTTAAAACAGAGCCTTTATTTCAAATTAATATTAAAATCTTTAAAGTGTCCTAACGTATAAATCGCAACAATGAACGCATAGATCCCATTTCCAATGAAAGGTTGAGTCTGTGCTTGAAAACAACCTATTCATTTATTCCCTATCGGTTGCTTCCGATCCATGACCTCATCTCCTTTAATGGATTATTATAGATTGATTCATTTATTTTTTTATATTTTTTATAATAAGTTTGATTGATAATAAGATACACAGTATAGCCCCTATGAAGGAAATCAAATGTGTGATGTAAAATATGCAATCCCCTAGATAACTACCGAACATTATTAAATTTCCTAAAAAACCATTCCGTAGGTCATCCGAAATTCCTAAAGCATATACGTGAGAAAATCCTAGAGCGTCTTGAAATGGCGAGCTCCTTATTAAAACCAGCACAAAACATCCTATGATAGAATAAATCAACGACATATTTTCTTTATCCAATTCTTTCACCCCTTTTTAACAAACTATAACATAATTATTCAGAATTATCCATTATTGTATATTCCTTTCCATAAACGAAGACGACTCTCATTCTAACTACTAAGCTGCTATCACGAAATGTTTTTTTAACACTAAGGGCTCCTACAAGTCATAGCTATTCAACAGGTTATGCCAATGAAACGACTTACTACGCAAGCACCTCTATTCAATTTCCATATACTTATTCACTCTATTACAATTTATCTCACGGATCTATCTCCCCTATTAATGATGAAGAGATAGAGCCCTTTTGCTTCTTCAAACCTTTAAATAACTAACTCATCTCTAATGATCGAGAATGCGTTGTCCGATAATGGTTCAATCGTAAGCACGTAATAATAACACGGATACAAAAATAGCTACCACTCCTGTAAACTAAAGGTACAGAGTTGGTAGCTATTATTTTATATTGTTACCGACAAATCTCTTGGACTGTTTTTGCCCATGGCAAAAAGTCCACCAATACGCCTGGATTTCGTATGAAGTCCGTATTAGGTAGTTTTTCAAAAAGATAAGTGAGATATTTGGATGGATTTAGACTATTTTCCTTGGCTGTCTCAATGATAGTATATGCCATCGCATTGGCAGTCGCACCCTTCATACTGGTTGAAAAAAGGTAGTTTTTACGGCCAATCGCGATAGGGCGAATTGCTTGTTCAGCTAGATTATTCGAGGCTTCAAGATTTCCATCATCTAAAAAGCGCAAAAGCTCTACCTTTTGATTGAGGGCATACATAACCGCTGTTTGAAGTTTTCCTTTCATCACATAGAAGGATTCGAGCCACTTGAAAAATTCTTCGATGACTGGTTTGATGATCAGTTGGCGCTGTTTTTGACGTTGCTCAGGAGATAAATCTTTAATCGTCTTTTCAAAACGAAAGATTTGATCGCAGTATTCGACTGCCTTTTTTGCCTTACCATTATTCCCAGGTATCTCAAAAAACTTTCTTCTGACATGAGCCCAACATCCAACTAATTTCACGTTGGGAATATTTTTATAGCCCGAATACCCATCACAGTGAAGATAACCTTTAAATCCTTCTAAGATAGTGGTTGCCACCGCGCGTTCACGTGTTAGATCAGCGTGGTAATAAGCTACAGGATGTTGGGCATTTTTGATGGTTCTAAATAACCAAATCCTTGATTGAGAGGTGGCAGGTTTTCCATCCGCTCGATTTAAAATTTGATACGGTGTTTCATCTGCGTGTAAAACGGTCTGTTGAACTAGTTCATCTCTCAATCGCTCATAAATCGGAAGTAACCAATCATAAGAGGTAGTGATTATCCAATTTGAGAGCGTCTTATCACTCACACTTAATCCATAGCGTGCCCATTCTGATACTTGTCGATAACAAGGAATACTTAAGACATATTTTTGATGAAAAACTTCAGCTAACACACTCGCTCCGGCAAAGCTTCTTTGAATCGGAGCTTTTGGAGTTTCGGCACAACGAATCGGTTTAGCTTCGATCGATGCATCATGACAATCACATGCATACGCGTAACTAATGTATCGCTTTTTATATAATCGGGCTGGAACGAAACAAACTTCGTCACGAATGACCTTTTTTCCTATCCGTTTCATTTCGTTTCCACAATTTGTACATAAGCAGTCTTCTCCATGTAATTGACAATGGATTTCCTCAATCGGTAAGTCCTTGATTAATTCTGCCTTCCTTCCCTTTTGTTTTTTACGTCGATAGGTTATTTCTTCGACGGTTTGGTCTTCAGTTGTCTCTGTCTCTTCAAAAAATTATCTGGATTAAATAATGAAATTTGGCCATCGGCTACTTTAGTCTTTTCACTCGAAGATCCAAATAGTTTTTTAGTCATGCATTGAATTTGTTCATTTAATTGGCGAACTTGTTCTAAAAGTTCTTGATTTTGCGCAAGTAAGTCTTTGTTTTGTTTCATTAATTGTTGTTCAAGTTCTGTCATCAAATTCGCCTGCTTTCAAAAAGGTTTCGTTGTAAGATTAGTATACCTAATCTTACAACTTATGAAAATAGAAATAAGAGATTTTTGTCGAAAATCCCTTATTTCTATTAGTATAAACATCCTGTTTTAGCAGGTTTAATGGCTTTGGGTTGTTGAATGGATAACCCCTCTAATAACCAACGGAGTTCTTGGGCCGTTAATTTCTTAACTTCGTCTTGATCTTTAGGCCATTGTAAATTTCCATTTTCAATTCGTTTGTACAATAACATAAATCCATCACGATCCCAGTACAAAGCTTTATATCGATCCTTTTTTCTTCCACAAAACAAGAAGATGGCATCATTAAATAAATCTAAGTTGTATTTATCCGAGACAACACTAGCTAAACCGTCAATCCCACAACGCATATCAGTATGGCCACAAATGATAAAGATATTTTGAACCGTAGTAAAATCAACGAGCATACTTAGACATCTCCGCTAGAACAGTATGTAAGATATATTTGTTCACACCATTGTAAAACGTAACTTCAGCATCCTTAATTTTAAAGTGACAAACAGGTGTATTTTTATTAGTCTCAGATACTGAATTAGACTTTAAATTAGAGTCACTCAATGCGACTGGAACTATAATAGGATTTTCTTTCATAAAAAATAGACCTCCTTTTCTTTGATAGCTACAGTATAGCTCAAAGATGGAGGTCATAATAGACATGTTTATATTACGTGCTTACGTTCAATCACTATTCAATAAGGGCTCTAGAATCTATTTTTATCGGCAAAACAAAAAGGCTACTTCTAAACGTAGCCTTTTTTGTTTTATTTCGCTTCTGGTTCAATCATGGTTAGAGCCAATCGCTTACGTTGTAAGTCAACAGATTCTACCCAGACTTTAACAATGTCACCTACTGAAACAAGTTGCATCGGATGTTTTAAAAATTGTTTGCACATTTTTGATAAGTGGACAAGTCCGTCCTCTTTAACCCCACAGTCAACAAAGACACCAAAGTCAACGACATTACGTACTGTTCCTTGAAGCTCCATTCCTGGTTTTAAATCTTCAAGCTTTAAGACGTCTGAACGTAAAAGTGGGGCCTCTATATCATCACGCGGATCGCGATTTGGGGCAACAAATGCATCTAAAATATCATTCAATGTATGCTCTCCGACACCGAGCTCATCGACTAAAACAGAACGATTCGCTTTCTCTACTGCCGACTTTAGCGCCTCCGTCCCTAAGTCATCTTTTGTAAATCCTAATGTCTTTAATACTTGTTCCGCTATTTTATAGCTTTCCGGGTGAATCCCCGTTTTATCTAACGGATTTACACCATCCACGATACGCAAGAACCCAATGGCCTGCTCATAAGTTTTCGCCCCTAAACGAGAAACTTTCTTTAATTCCTCACGCTTTGTAAACTTTCCAACTTCATCGCGGTGTTTAACAATATTATTGGCAATCGTTGTTGAAAGTCCCGCTACATATTTAAGTAACGCTGGAGAAGCTGTATTGACGTTAACCCCTACCTGATTCACCGTCGTCTCAACCACGAAGTTTAAAGAATCATTCAATTTAGATTGTGTCACATCATGTTGATACTGACCAACACCAATCGATTTCGGATCAATCTTTACAAGCTCTGCCAACGGATCTTGAAGACGTCTTGCAATCGAAACCGCCGAGCGTTCCTCAACCTGTAAATCTGGAAACTCCTTACGGGCCAATTCTGACGCCGAGTACACAGATGCCCCCGCCTCATTCGTAATAATATAATAAATAGGATGCTTAATCTCTTTTAAAACATCGGCAATAAAACTTTCCGTTTCACGAGAAGCCGTTCCATTTCCGATAGAAACAATCTCCACTTGATATTTATTAATTTTATCAATGACTTTCGCACGAGCCTTTTGCACAAGAGCAGGATCTGCTTTCGAACCTTTAGATTTTTCATGTGGATAAATCACATCGATATCTAAAACTTTCCCTGTTTCATCCACCACAGCTAACTTACATCCCGTACGATAAGCCGGGTCAACACCTAAAACAACCTTTCCTTTCATCGGTGGTTGCAATAATAACTGGCGAACATTTTCAGAAAAGATATGAATGGCTTGATTTTCAGCCACTTCTTTTAAACCAGCACGAATCTCACGTTCAATTGATGGCTTAATTAAACGTTTATACGCATCTTCAATTGCTAAACGAACTTGTTTCGTTGCTTCTGTAACCTCGCGTATTGGAATTAATTCTTTGACCAAATAACGATGTACACCTTCTGCATCATCTAAAATAGAAATACGTAAAATCTTTTCAGATTCCCCTCGATTCATCGCAAGTACGCGGTGTGGCACTACGCGTAAAACAGGTTCACTATACTCATAGTATTGCTCATACACTTTACGCTCATCTAAATTGGCATCACGAACCTTTGATTGAATTTGACCCTTTTTCGTCATATACTCACGAATCCATTTTCGGTAATCCGCATGATCTGCAATCATTTCTGCAATAATATCTCGCGCTCCTTGTAAAGCCTCGTCAACGCTCGTCACTTCTTCATTTAAATATTTCGCTGCTTCCGTTTGTAACTCACCTTCTGGATAAGTTAATAAATACTTCGCCAACGGCTCTAATCCTTTCGCCTTCGCCTGTGTGGCGCGTGTTTTTTTCTTTTCTTTAAACGGACGATATAAATCCTCAATCTCTGTTAGCTTTTCAGCCTTTAAAATATCCTGTTTTAAGGCTTCTGTTAACATCCCTTTTTCATCAATTAAACGAATAACATCTTCTTTACGTTGTTGTAAGTTAACACCATACTCATACGTCTTAGAAATTTCACGAATCTGTTCTTCATCAAGTGCCCCCGTTACTTCTTTACGATAACGTGCGATAAACGGAACAGTTGAACCTTCTTCTAATAATTTAAGAACCGCGTTAATCTGGTTTGTTGTAATATTTAACTGCTTTGCAATTTGTTTATATAATTTTTGCATAAATTGTTGTTCCATTTAACTTGTGCCCCTCCTCTATCTTTACTCCAAAAAAAGATTGCTCGATTTTCTATCAATAACGTAAAATATTGTATCACAAAACTTAAAATAAAGAAGTAATCCCTCATTTTTTGCTAAAATTCTACATAATCCCTTAACCCTCCCTCTAAAATCTAATAATCCTTATTGTCTCCTTTATTTTTATTCAAAAATCACATTCCATTTCCCCGATTTCCCTTTATAATTACGGAATAATCTCGCAACAGACGTTATAAAAAACGTTAGTTTTTACCAAACTAAAAGAAATGACATCGTTTTAAAGGGGAATGCTTATGACAGATATTAAATACGGTTTAACTCAAGAAGAGGTTCAAAAACGTCGCTCACTTGGGCAAGATAATCATCTTATTGAATACAAAACAAAATCAGTTAAACAAATCCTGATTGATAACTTGTGCACATTTTTTAATATGATTAACTTTATTTTAGGGCTCTTTATTTTGACCACAGGTTCTTACAAAAATCTTTTATTTTTGGGCGTTATTGTGTGCAATATTATTATTGGGATTGCAGTCGAACTTCGGGCAAAACGATCCCTCGATAAAATTAATCTCATTACCCGTACAAAAGTTTTCGTGCAACGAGAAGGAAAAAAACAAGAATGTTATCCAGAGGACCTCGTTTTAGGTGATATTCTCTATCTCACTACCGGAAATCAAATCGTTGTGGATGGACAGGTCGTCGATGGACACCTTGAAGTAAATGAAGCCTTACTAACGGGTGAGAGTGATACAGTCATAAAGAACGTTGGAGATACAGTCTATTCCGGTAGCTACGTGGTGGCCTCAAGCGCCCTTATTGAAGTCACTGCCGTTGCGGAACAAACCTATGCTAATCAATTGGGAAAAGAAGCAAAGGAATATAAAAAACATCCTTCGCAACTCAGAGAAACACTAAATCTTATTTTAAAGACAGTGAGCCTGTTCATTATTCCCGTTGGACTCTTGATGCTAGGTAAATCCCTCGTTTTCAATCATCTCCCATGGAATGATGCCATTTTAAAAACGGCTGCTGCCCTTATCGGAATGATCCCCGAGGGTCTATTCCTCCTCTGTAGTATTTCCCTTACCGTCGGGGTCATTAAACTCATTAATAAGAAAACACTCGTTCAAGAAATGTTTTGCATTGAGTCAATGGCCCGAATTGATACACTTTGCCTTGATAAAACAGGAACGATTACCCAAGGAAAAATGCAAGTCCATGAAGTTAAATGGTATGTGGATCAAAAGATTTCGAGTCGGATTGGAAACTTGCTCCACGAGTTAAACGAGACTAACTTTACAGCGCAGGCCCTTAAAGCCTACTTCACAGAAAATGATCAAGCAACACCGAGTGAACTTTATTACTTTACTTCTGCTAATAAATATAGCGGTGCAAAGTACAGTGATGGCGTGTACCGAATTGGATCTTATCCACATATAGTCGAGCATCCGGATGAACAAATAACGAAGGAGATTGAAGCCCTAGCAAGTTGTGGATATCGTGTCCTAACTGTTGTTAAAACCGTTAATGACCATCATGAAGTCCTTGCACTCATTACTCTCATTGATCCCATTCGTGAAAATGCCCCTCAAATTTTCGATTATTTCTTAAACCAAGGGGTTGATTTAAAGGTAATTTCGGGGGATCACCCTCAAACGGTCGCACATATTGCTAAACAAGCAGGATTAAAAAATGCTGATCGTTTTGTGGATATGTCACAATACCCAGACGATCACTTAGACGGTTTAGTCAATGAGTATACCGTATTCGGTCGTGTCAGTCCTAAACAAAAAAAATCACTGATTCAGGCCTTGAAAAAACAAGGACATTTCGTCGCTATGATGGGAGATGGAATTAACGATGTTCCAGCAATGAAAGAAAGCAACTGCAGTATTACAGTGAATAATGGGAGTGAAATCACTAAAAGTATTGCCGACATTCTACTCCTTAACTCCGATTTTTCCTCACTTCCCGCTGCGTTGCTTGAAGGACGTCGGGTCATCAATAATATTCAACGAGTTTCAACGCTCTTTTTAACCAAAACAGTTTATTCGATTTTAATTGCCTTTATCGTTTTACTTACCCCGCTTAGATATCCCTTTGTCCCGATCCAAATGACGCTAATTAATCTCTTTACAATCGGACTCCCAGGATTCTTCTTAGCGATTGAACCCAGTCGAGAAAGAATTAAAGGAAACTTTTTAACTGAGGTTTCAAAAATAGCCATTCCAGCGGGATTTTCCGTTATCGGATGTCTGTTAATTGGACTTATGATTCCAAGTCTTCATCGAAATCACGCTTTGTTTGATACGTACTGTTTTTGTATCGCAATGGTTAGCGGTCTTTGGGTTCTCATCAGAAGTTGTCTTCCCATTAACCTAAAAAAAATAGCCATTCTCTTCATTAGTATCACCGGTATTACCCTTTCAGTTCTTAAATTTTCAAACCTATTTATGTTAAGTCATGTGACGCCTATTCAACTTATTCAATGGGTACTTCTAATCGTCCCACTTTATGCTCTCCTTTTCTTTGTTTTAAAACATATGTTTCATCAAATATTATCTAAACTAAATATCCAGTCAAATTAATTCTCGCCCCTCTTGTCTTCTATCTGATGAGTTGCTATAATGCAAACAGATAGCATATACAAGGGGGGCTTTTCGTGAAAAAGGCAATTATTTTTGACATGGATGGTTTAATGATTGATAGTGAAAGAGTAACTTATGAAGAATACACGAAGACAATGAAAAAATTTAATTATCCTTTTGATAAAAGCTTTTATCTCCGTTGTCTTGGAAAAAATAGAACAACGATTTGTCAGCTATTCACCCAACAATACGGCGAAGAATTTCCGATGCAAGAAATTTGGGAAGATGTCCATCTCTCGCTAGACGATCGTTTGACGACATCTACTCCATTAAAAAATGGAATTGTTGAATTACTAACTTATTTAAAAGACCATCATTATAAAACAATCGTAGCAACAAGTAGTTCAAAAGAACGTGCAGAAAAAATATTAGCTGCGGCACGTTTAAGAAACTACTTTGACGATATCATTTGTGGTGATGAAGTAACCTGTGGAAAACCCCATCCTGAAATATTTTTAACCGCTTGTCAAAAGCTTGGGGTTACTCCTGATGAAGCGTTAGTATTAGAAGATAGTGAGGCAGGAATAACTGCGGCCCATTGTGGTGGAATTGATGTCATCTGTATTCCGGATATGAAATATCCAGAAGAAGAATTTGCAAACAAAACCTTAAAGATATTAACTAGCCTTCACGACGTTATCACTCACCTTCAATAGAAAAAAAGATGTTATCCAATCCGGATAACATCTTTTTTTAGTGATTATTTAAACATACTCTTATATATTATTAAACGAACGATAGAACGAATATTTAATAGATTACCTCCATAGTTTACTAAATAAAGTTATATAATTTATGTAGAAATATAATGATTATTGTAGAAATTCAATACTGCTCTAGGCTTCAATAAGTAACGAGTCTGAGATTAAAGCAAAACCTTAACTCTTTTTTATATCTAACGTCGTTCGCCTAAAAAACGAAAAACTACCATTCACTATGAGGCATTCAGTCTTATCCACAATTAAATCAATCCTAATTCTTTACACGCATAATAAATTCCATCTTCACTCACTGGTTTGGTTACATAATCTGCATGTTTTTTCAGTTCCTCATGCGCATTCCCCATCGCAACACCACATCCAACGGCTTGCAACATTTCAATATCATTTAATCCATCGCCGAAAGCAATCGCTTGTTCAGGGCCTAATCCTAGCTTTTCTAAAATAGCTAAAATAGCTGTAGCCTTTGATCCCGTACGAGGAAGTAAATCAACCCCTTTAGGTTGCCATCTTACGACGCGAACTTCTTCTAGTGGATAAAAAATATGCTCATTTTCTACAGTTACCCCTGCTACCATTTGATAAATCTTATCGTTAGTTGATTTCATTCCTGTTTCAATTAAAGGCTCTGGTAAATTCATATTCTTTAAAGCTTCGAGCAAAAATTCTTGATGTTCCCCCGATAAAATATAATGCGTCTTAGGCATCCATAATAACGGGACATTATTTTGACTCGCAATCTCAACAATACGGTCAAGCAACTCTTTCTTATACGGAGCCTCATACATAACCTGATTATGCATCACCGCATACTGTCCATTTGTACAAATATAACTATCAATTGAAAGTCCCTCTAATAAGGATTCAATCATAAATGGGGATCTCCCCGTCGCAATAAAAGGGGTGATTCCCTTTTCCTTTAATAAACGAAGTGCCTCAATCGTTGATTGTGGGACAAGCTCCATATCAGACGATTGATTTTGCTTTGAATGATTATCCACGATTGTTCCATCCACATCAAAAAACGCTACCTTAATATTCATCTTTAAAATCCCTCCTATGTGTCAATATTCATAGAATACTACAAAAACACGCCCAAATCCAACAAAATAAAAAAAGGAACGCCCTCTTCTTAAAAAAATATCGCTTATGAGATTCATGAAAAAAACTATTCTATGTATGAACTCCTCCCTGTTTACTTATACTGAAGTATAAAGGAGGAAACATATATGCCAGTAGAATCAATTAATACCCCACTACAAGCCTTTACTTACATCGGTAGCAATCTTATTATCTTACTTGCCGTCGTATCAATTTTAACGTTTCTCTTCTTAAAAGGATATGACTTTATCATGAAAAATAATTCATCTAGATAAAAAGGTCGACGTTTAATTAACCATTAATTAAACGTCGACCTTATATTTTGCGTAGTAGTTTCCATCACTATTTTTTTTTACCTTCTTTATTAAATGAAATATTAACACGCCATTCTGTTAACCCAATGACTAGCCCCCCAATAATAATGAGTTCGATTACGTTAATAACAATTAATTCCCAGATGGCCAATGTTCGAAAATAAGAATTTAAAATAACACCAAAAATCAGTAATAATCCTCCGAATACAAGTAATACTTTTGCCGCAAATTTATTAGATACTTGCCACGTCTCAACGGTTTGCTTAACGGTTAATACACGATAGCCAATTTTTTGATGTGGTAAATCAGATTCTAAATAAGTAATTAATCCTAAGAACATAAATACAAGTGGTGCGATAAATATGCTAAACTCTTTCATCCAAATTCCCTCCTTATAATTGTAATATATTCTATATTATAGTATATTTGGGCGAAACTATAAAGTGAACAAAAAAAGAGCGACAAATTTGTCGTCTTTTTGCAATATTAAATTAAAAGCGTTATTTGACCAGAAGTTGCTCGCTATTTCTTCGATAAAGAATGGTTAATAAGACGGTACTCACAATATAAGACATTATAATATAAGGTGTATTATAAACAATCGAAAAGACCCATGGATTCTCCCCCGTGACAGGTGCAAAAAATACTGCCCCTGAAATAACGTGACAAATCAATCGAAGAAATGAACCTAAACCTGTTGCACACCAAATATAAACCATCTGTTTAATCCCTGTAGTCCCATTTACTTTATTTGCAAATACCCCAGCAAATCCAAGGGCAGCATAAGGTAATGGGTAATCAAATAACACCTGGATAGGATGCATAATATATGCCCCCGTTAACAATTGTAATAACCCCATGATAAACCCACCCATCACTCCGGCAAGCCATCCACAACGGAAAGCAATGATTGCAATAGGGATTAAAGAAATAGAAATAGATCCTCCTTGTGGCCATAACCACCCCATAAAAAGATTTGATGCGTAATCAAGGATAAATGCCAAAGCAATTAAGATACTGATTTCCACACTCTTTTTGGTTTTTGAATTTCTCATAAAAAAATCCTCCCTTTCATTAGGAGGCTTTACGGCATCATTAAAAGTATAAGAATATCCCATTTATTAAAAATAAAAAATTCGTCTACTTCCCTCCGCTAGTCCTAACTAGTTCAGGTTCAAAGGGTTATGCATCATGCACTCTCAGCCGTAAGGCACCCCTAGTATTTCGTTTCCTTTTTTATTCTATCATACGACTCAATAATTAGCAAATATTTCTAGATTCAATATTCTTTAAAATACGTTGATGGGCAGTTACTAATGGATAGTCCGTCATTTGTTGTTCACTTATCCACAAGTAGTCATTTTCAGCGATGACTTCTTCGTATCCAGTTTGAATTGAAATAAAATAGCTTTCCATTTCCCAAATCCGATGTGAAAAAACGTGATTAAATGTTCCGATAAATTGAACCGATTCAACCTTTTTACAACTTGGGGATAACTTTTCTACTAAAAATTCCTTCGGTTCCTTCTCCCCTAGGTACTCAAAATTTAGGAATTCATAAAAATTAGCGAGCAATCCGGTATCAGGACGTTTACTAACTAAATACTCTCCATGTTGATTCTTTACAACGGCTACAACTAATTTCATTTTAGTTTGGGAAGTTGCTTTTGTTTTTACGGGTAATAAATCATCAACCCCCTGGTGATAAGCCTGACAATAAGACTGAACTGGACACTGTAAACACTTTGGAGATTTAGGTGTACAAATCGTTGCCCCTAATTCCATTAATCCCTGATTAAATGCACTTGGATCTTCATGTGAAATTACGCGTGATACAACAGCCTCAAAAGTTTTTCTCGTTTTCGCCTTTGCGATATCCTCGTAAATACAACATACTCGACTCATTACACGAAAAACATTTCCATCGACAGCTGGTACCGGAATATCAAAGGCAATACTACTCACTGCCCCCGCTGTGTAGGGTCCAACTCCCTTCAATTTTAAAATTTCCTCATGCGTTTTTGGAAATCCACCCATTTCTTCAATCATTCGTGCACTTTCACGTAAGTTACGAGCCCGAGAATAATAACCTAAACCTTCCCATGCCTTAAGCAATGTTTGATCGTCTGCCATTGCTAACTCTTTAGTCGTTGGGAATAGTTTCATAAAACGTTCATAGTACGGGATAACTGTTGCCACTTGCGTTTGTTGTAACATAATTTCAGAAACTAAAATTCGATAAGGATCTTGATTTATTCGCCAAGGTAAATCGCGTTTTACCGAATGGTACCACTGAATTAAATCACGTTGAAATCCGTCTATATCTAAATGTTCGATGTATTGTTCTATCAATCATTTCACCTACTTTTTTAATCATTTATTCTACTACTGATTTCTGTTCGTATTCATCCCCCTAAACCCAACAAAGTAACGGAGATCTATTGAAATAAAAAAAGCACCTGCAGGACTTTAGGTACAGTTCGGTGCTTTTTTATAAACTCGCTGAAACTATCATCGTAAACCCAGGTATAGTTTCATCTTAATTAGCATTATACTCTGCTCTTTATGAAAATACTAGTGGTATTATCCACCACTCTATTCTTTCTAAATGAAATACGATACTCCTTTAAATATTATTCTTATACTTAACTAAAGAATACTTCTACGTCCCATATTCCATGATTATTTTGATAATACCACAGCATCCTTCTCATCAAGTTCAGTTAAATACACCTGAACAGCTTCAGAATGAGAAGTCGGTATATTCTTCCCTACATAATCCGCGCGAATTGGAAGTTCTCGATGACCTCGATCGATAAGAGTAGCTAATTGTATATTTTTAGGACGTCCATATTCTAGAACCGCTTCTAATGCCGCACGAACCGTACGACCTGTGTATAACACATCGTCTACTAAAATAACCGTTTTACCGTTTAGCATCATTGGAACTGTACTCTGATTCACAATAACCTCTTTCATTTCGCGTGTAATATCATCACGATACTTTGTAATATCTAATTCCCCTAAAGGAACTGTTACACCTTCAAATACCTCGATTAAACGTACTAGACGCTCAGCTAAATAAGCCCCACGCGTTCTAATTCCAATAATGACAATATCATTTAAATCATCATTTTTCTCTAAAATTTCATGTGCAATTCGCTTTAAAGAACGCATAATCGTATCATGGTCAAACAATACCTTATTCATCTTATTAAACCCACCTTTCGTACAAAGAAGTTCACTGTCTTTAGAATATCATAAAATATAGCGTTTTTAAATATTAAACGACCGATAAAGGGGAAGATGAATATAGTTTATCCACTAATTAAACTAATTATCCACAACCTGTCCCCACCCCAATGAGGAGGCACTAAAACAGGTTGAAGACTTTCTATTTAATAAAACAGACTTAGCTACTTTTCGATGCGAGGGACACCCGATGAACAATCACGTTCATCCTTTTCCATCATCAAAAACTTACTACAACCTACAAAATCGAATCAAGCTATCATTATTTTTTAAACCTGCAACTACCTCTCTAATGATGTAGCTTAGGTGTTTTACAACGTTAAACGATTCAAAGAATTCATCCGATTCTTTACCTAACAAAAGAACTGACGATGAGAACCACATTAAAAAGATGAATGCCGTTCCCTATATGAATTTATTTCTAGTTAAACTTTCAACACTTCATGCAATGATACTCTATCCAACTGTCCTCTAGATAGCAAAAGAGAAATCCAGTAAGTAACTCCTACAGTCAGCACTCCAATTACAAATTGGGTCAATGTAAAGTCCGTCGGAATAGCCATTGGAAGCTCAGAAGCTATTTGGGTCATAATGTAATCTATCCCCACCCTAGTAAGCGGGACACTGACGAAATAGGCGAGCATCACAAATGGAAAATAAATGGTTAAAACGAGTTTAGAAACTTCCTTTCTACTGTATCCCATCACCTTTAAAATTGAAATTTGTCGTTGATTTTCCTCAATGATAAAGGTCGTAATTAATACCATCATCAGACTTCCTAAAATAACCGTCACAACAACCATTACTAATAGTGAAATACGAATCATTTCCATGCCTACTTTAATATTTCTTGTTAAGTCATCAATAGAAAAAATATAGGAAATATTCTTATCATTTAACGGTCTCTCAGAACTCCATTTCCCGTTATATAGATTCGAATTCAAACCTAGGTCAGTCGCTAATTTCTCTAGGGAGGTATACATCATTGGCCCATTATAATGATCCACAACCTCAACAATCGGATATGTTAATTCCATTCCCTTCACTTCAAAGGATAAACGATCTCCTATTTGAAGCGCATAAGCCCGGGCAATAAATTCATTAATGATTAATCCATGTTGCGCCATCGCGGTAATTTCCTCCCCTTGACTATTGTAAAGAGGACTTACTTTATTTTCGGGTATGATTCCATATAAATAAAATGGGGTCGTCTTTTCTCCAATCACCGGGTGGGTCGTATACTGTAAAAACGGAGATTCCGTGTCAGCTAAAGAGGCATCGATAAGCCGATTATACTTAATCTGATAACTATACTTGGCCCCCTTAAATGCTTTATCCACAATACTTTCAAAGGAATGAAAAACAATCGAGGAAAAGACTAAAAAGATGCTTGCCACCACAACGACGCTAAATAGAGAAGTAATTTTTCCGATATTACGAAAAGCTAACGAATATTTAAACCGTGTTTCGAATTTAAATGGCTTTAATATTCGCATAACCATCCTTGAACCTCTCGACACCTTTAAATGACTACTTTCCCTCATTAACGTCAAAGGATCATCTTTCAATAAAAGAAGTAAGATAATCAAACTCGAAACCCCAACTACGATTAATGGTAAAATAATTCCCCCGATGATTAATTTTGACGTCAAGTAAAATCCTACAAAGGGAACCACATAGTTTGTCATATAGGTATTAGCCAAATGAATAGACAGACCAATTCCTAAAAAGAATCCAATTAAACTTCCAAACACTGTGGATAACAATGGATACCCCAAGTAACTAAGTGCAATCTCATAGCGACGATATCCCATCGCCTTTAAGATGCCAATCTGAACACGTTCTGAGTTAATCCGTTTTTTCATGACCAATAAAATAACGAAAACAGACATGGCTAATAAAAGAACGGTAAATGTCATTGATAATAATTGATTACTATTTAGATGAATGTCTACCGCATTAATCCTAACATTTTGGTCTCTACTCATGGCGTAGGAAACCCCATCAGCATTTGAAATTTTAGAAACAGCCCCCTCTAGGTCTCCGATTTCCTGATTAAAATAGCCACTATATAAAACCCATTGCTTCTCATCAAATTGTTGATACGCGGCTTCCGTGACAATGGCTACCGTCTCACGTGTAGGCTCGTATAGGGGACTATCATAATTAAAGATTGGGTAAATATAATCCGGTACAGCTATGAACGCTGTTATCGTAAATGATCGTTGATTTAAGGTTAATGTATCTCCTATATTCAACTGATTTCCATCGGCAAATGTTTTAAACACAGCAATTTCATTTTCCTTAGCCGGCAGTTTTCCCTCTAATAAATAGGTCAAATTTACTGAGTCCGTGGGATTTATAACTCGGTATCTAAACGTGTTTCCGTCTACATCATTTACCACATCCCGGTAAAAACGACCTTCTAACGTGACATCAAACTCCTCTGCTAATGACTCAATTTGCAGATTATAATAATCAATCAAACTATAGTTCTGTAATGTTTTCTTTTGTGAAGATAATTGATTTAGAAAAACAGAGGTATCCTCACGTTTACTACGGTTTAGTTTGTTTAAATCCTCTTTACTCGGAGCAGATAAAACCACAAAAAAGTCTTCCTGTCGTGTTTGATGCGTATAATCATTTAAAAAATAGGTGACAGAATCAATAGAGCCTTGCAAACAAACATAAATAAATGAAGCCATTGCAATTAAAGTTACAATCGATAAAAATTGGAAAGGTTTCAGACGAATAAACCTCATACTATTTTTAGATAACATTAGGCCCAACTCACTTCGCTTGCACGTACTTTATGAGGATTTTGCATCACTTCAACAACCATTCCTGATTTCATCTTGATGACTTTATCCGCCATTTGTGCAATACCTAAATTATGGGTAATTAAAATAATCGTCGTCTGAAACTCTTCATTAACTCGCTGTAATACTTCTAGGACTAACTTTCCGGTTTCCTCATCTAACGCCCCGGTTGGCTCATCACAAAATAAAATCGATGGATTTTTAGCAATAGCTCTTGCAATTGCTACCCGTTGCTGCTGACCCCCGGATAACTGATACGGAAAATGATGTAACATTTCATCAAGCATTACCTCTTTTAATACCTTTTGCACGTCCAGTGGACAACGACTTAATCTCGCACCTACCTCTACGTTTTCAAATACCGTCATATTAGGCATTAGATGATACTGTTGAAAAATAAAACCTAATTCTTTACGACGAAAATTAGTGAGCTGCGATGATTTCATTTTCGTAATCTCACTCCCATTAACAATGATTTTTCCATCGCTCACTTGATCCAATCCACCACTTACATGAAGCAGCGTCGACTTTCCAGAACCCGATGGACCTAATACGACAACGAATTCCCCTTTTTTTACTTCTAAATTTACGTCTTTTAACGCCGTCGTTGTAACTTCACCTAATTGATATTCCTTACAAACATTTTGAAGAGAAATCAACATCTTCCCACCTACTTCCAACCATATTTTATCTTCATTATTAACAAAATAAGTGATTTTAAACTTCCATTGTTCAAAAAAGTGGTAAAGTTGTTTTTTATATCCAAAATCTTTAAATTCCTATCTAAAAGACCATAAAAGATATAGGTATCTAAAGTCGGTTTATGCTAAAATGAAAAGGATAAAAAAATGAGGTGTTAAATAATGTCAGTTATACTTAGTACGTTAAATTCAAAATATATTCATACCAATTTGGCTATCCGCTATCTTAAAGCTAATGCAAAAGATTTTGATATTACGCTAAAAGAATATACGTTAAAAGATTCTCTCGATAACATACTTAATAATCTATTATCGATGCGTCCTAAAATTATTGGTTTTAGTGTTTATATCTGGAACGTTGAAAAAACGTTACAACTCATCAACCTTCTTAAAGAAAAAGATCCAACCTTAACAATCATTATGGGAGGACCCGAGGTTTCTTACGATTTTGATGTTTGGTTTTCTCGCAGCTCTGTGGATTATATTATCTATGGGGAAGGAGAATTATCGTTTAAAGAGCTAATGGAATATTTACATGGGAGACGTGACCTTGCGGATGTTCGTGGCATCGTCTATCGTAACTTATTAACGAAGGAGCTTGTTCAAAATCCTCCCGCTCCTATTCTCGACCCTAAAGAAATTCAGTCACCTTTTTATTTTGAAGAGGATATCCCTTTGCTTCCAACACGAATCCAATATATCGAAACCTCTCGCGGATGCCCATATTCTTGTCAATACTGTCTTGCATCTGTGGATAATAAAGTTCGTTACTTCGATATCGAAAAAGTAAAAGACGAAATCCGTTATTTAATGAGTCACGGAGCCAAAACATTTAAGTTTTTAGATCGAACCTTTAATATAAACAAAAAATACGCACTCGACGTATTTAACTTCATTATTGAAGAACACGTAGAAGGAACACAGTTCCAATTTGAAATTACCGCGGATATTATGCCAACCGAACTGATTGACTACTTAAATGAACATGCTCCTGCCGGTCTATTTAGATTCGAAATCGGAATTCAGTCTACCTATGACTTAACAAATAAACTCGTGAAGCGCCGCCAAAACTTTGATAAACTCACAACAAATATTCTACGAATTAAAGAAGGTGGAAAAATCATTTTACACCTTGATTTAATTGCAGGTCTTCCAGAAGAACCTTACGATCGATTTGAACAATCATTTAACGACGTATTCGCACTCCGTCCTGAAGAACTACAACTTGGATTCCTAAAACTACTACGCGGAACCGGATTACGTAAACAAGCCGATGAATTTGGATATGAGTACGACCAATTCGCACCTTACCAAATGAAACGTAACAACACCTTATCAGAAACAGATGTTCACAACATCCACTTGGCTGAGGAGATTCTAGAACGTTACTGGAATGCCCATCGCTTAGACCATACAATGAAGTACTTAGTAGATGGACCATTCGCCGCTTCGCCTTTTGCTTTTATGCAAGATTTCGGTGCCTTTTGGGAATCCCGCTACCCTTGGATAAACTATCAATTAAGTGACTTATACACAAGGCTATACGACTATTTAATCGCGACTGATTTTCCTCATTTAAAAACTGTTCTTTCTTATATGAAAGTCGACTACCTCACTCAAAGTAAAATCAAACCAAAAATTTGGTGGGAAGACCGACTCCATAAACAGGAACGTCGTCAAATCGTTAATCATTTAGCTGAACACTCACCAACTATGATGACCCTACTTAATACCCACCAAATTACATTACCTGATATCTTTAAATATGCTGTGGTCGAACCTATTTACTTAAATGACCAATTAATTCCAGTCAATGATCTACACTATCTCATTGTCGTTTACACGCCTAATAAACCAACAAGTTACTATATTATTAAAAATGTTTAATAGGCCGTCATCTTAAGTTGTGGATTATTGAAATCCTATCTGCAGATAACACTATGCATCTCCTACTCATGGAATCAATTATCATCATTGCCATATAATAACGTTTTTATTGGATTGCGTCATAAATTTTACACTTTTTTTGTTGCTATTAATGATATAATCAAATTCAAATCACTAGCATTATGCTATGTTTATCAACTATTAAAAGGAGTGCCATCATGTTCATTTTTCAAAAGATTCGGGGACTGCTTCATTCTACCCCGACACGTTTAATTGCCGGCTATTACTTTCTATTCACGGTCGGATTTGCTATTTTGCTTTGGTTACCTTTCAGCTTGCAAGAGGGAGCATCTCTTTCCTTTCTTGACGCTCTCTTTGTATCAACGAGCGGATTAAGTAATACCGGTTTATCACCGATTTCAACAGTTGAAACTTTTAGTCTTCCAGGAATCTTAATTTTAGCACTCAACCTCCAAATTGGTGGATTGGGATTAATGATGATTTCCACAGCCATCTGGTTATTAGCAGGACATAAAATCTCTACTCGAGAACGTGCCCTCATTATGACAGATCAAAACCAAATTAATCTAAGTGGTGTTGTTAAATTGGTTAAATCCGTCTTAATCTCCTTTCTAGTGATTGAGCTTATCTTCATGCTTATTCTAGGACACTATTATTATTTTGCAGGCTATTATCCTGTCTATTGGATTGCGATGCTTCAGGGATTTTTTACAACCGTCTCTGCCATCACCAATTCTGGATTCGATATTACAGGGGCGTCATTGATTCCTTTTCAACATGACTATTTCGTCCAAACGCTTCATATGATGCTCATGTTTTTTGGAGCCATGGGATTCCCGGTAATTTTAGATATTCAAAAATACGTCCACTGCAAACGAACGAATCAACGTTTCAAATTCTCCATCTATACAAAATTAACGATGGTAACAACGCTTATCCTGTGGATTGTTGGGATTATTGGATTCTATCTCTTTGAATACAATCACTTTCTTACAGATAGAGGATTAATTGAAGGATTCTATTTTGCAACATTTAACTCATTAAGTACACGTAATGCAGGTTTTGCAACCGTAGATATGAATGCCTTCTCTCCCGCTACATTAACGATGTTCTGTGGACTTATGTTCATTGGTTCTTCACCTAATTCATCAGGAGGCGGAATTCGTACAACAACATTTGCTATCATGGTGCTGGCTATCCTCTCCTTTGCACGTGGAAGACAGTATGTGAATATTTACGGAAGAGAAATTGAAACTCAAACGGTCTATAAATCTTTTATGATTTATATTGTCGCTACCTTAATTGTTTGTCTGTCGACACTTCTTATTTGTATGAGTGATTCGTTCTCATTAATGGAAATTTTCTTTGAAGTTTGCTCAGCTTTTGGAACAACCGGATTATCTATGGGAATAACGGGGGCCCTAACTTCATTTGCTAAGATTGTTCTCATTGCAACGATGTTTATTGGCCGCATCGGTATTATTACCTTCCTACTCATCTTCAGAGCAAATGCTCACCCAGCAAAAGTTCGTTATCCAAAAGCAGACATTATTATTGGATAATTTATGAATTTGAATATTTTTATACAATGAAAACATTTTTATATGGTAAATTAAAGGTAGTCCATTTTTTAAACGAGACTACCTTTTTTTATGGCTACTTATCTCATCAAAAGATTATTAAATATCTAAGAAAAATCTTATTCCTTGTAAAATCTTTTACTCATATGACATAATGATGTTTTATTTAGAATGTTATATGAGAGTTGAAAAAAAGCCTTAAAAACATTATGATATTATTATATGATACCGTTTTAAATAGAATTGGAGGAATCATCTGTGATACTTGATCGTTCAAAGGATTCTAAACCTTTATATTTACAAATTAAAGATGTCCTAAAACACAAGATTATAACCAATGAATATCCTGTTGGAAGTACTATTCCTTCCGAAAATGAATTAGAAGATATGTTTGATGTCAGCCGCATGACTATTCGACAGGCGGTCAACGAATTAGTAAACGAGGGCCTTCTAAAAAAGGAGCGTGGGCGCGGAAAAGGAACTATTGTTCTTTCAAATGCTATTGCTGATAAGTTATCCACAGTAAAAAGTTTTACACAAAAAATGTCGGAACAAGGATTACTCCTTAAAAATAAACAAATAAATATCTCTTTAGTAACTCCTGATGAAACAATTAAATCCGCTCTAAACCTTTCTACAAATGAAAAAGTTTTACGATTAAACCGCATTCGTATGGTTAACAACGATATTATCATGTACTCTATCTCTTATTTACCTGAATCACTAAACCTTCCATTTGATGCAGAACAATATGGTTCTTTATACGATTTATTAGCGACAAAAAATATACACATTACCCATGCTGAAGAATACATTGAAGCCATGTTAGCAAATGAGGTCATTGCTGATGCCTTAGAAATTTCTACAAACGATGCCGTATTAAAAAGAACTAGAATCAGTAAAGACCAACACAATCAAAGCATCGAGTATACGACAACTTATTATCGATCAGACAAATATAAATACGTTGTAGAACTGACGATCTAAAACTAAAATGTGTATAAAAAAAGAGACGCAAACGTCTCTTTTTTTAAATTCCCTTTTCAATAATATCTAGCAGGGCATCCGGCCCCTTTTCTAACAACTCTTCAAGGCATCCGCCACGTTCACAATAAGAGATAACAGCAAACATTCCGGATATTGAGGCATATTTATCCCAAAATGACCCGGTGTTCGCGTTCCTAAAAGCCTCATGTGTTAATGCCTCTTCCTGTGTCAAATAATAACGTAATTTTTGATAAACTGAATTTCGGCGGTTATTCATTTTATCTGTATGCCAATCTACCGACAATACATCCTCCTCATAAGATAGAAAATGGGCAATTCCTTCATCAAAAACGAGTTGTTTTAAAACCTCTATTTTAGGAACCTTCTTAGAATAGGGATACTTTTGACTCACAAGCACATGGGAAAGCTCATGCGTTAAAAAATCAGCGGCTATAAAGTCAAGTTCTTCCAAACTATCTGCATAGGTACATAACCTTACCAAATCCAAAATAATACATCTCATTCCCACCTTATCTTCCCTCACAACGGCATCGTATGGTTGAGGTAAACCGACAATCAGGTAAATCGCAGTAGTATCCGGAATTTGAAGATTACTAAATATTTTATGCCATAGTCTCTCATTTAACGGTTTAAAATTATACAATCTATTTTTAATTGTCTCATATAAATGGACTAGTAATTCCCTATTAACATTTTTAGGTTCTTCGAAAGTGAATTGTCCAGGGACAATAGCCTGGTAAATCCAATGGTCCTTTACGGCATTCAAATTCCCATACTCTAAAAATGAATCTATAATTTCCGTTTTAATAATCATTCAGGTTTCCCCCTTCCCTCCTATTTTACCATAATTTAATAACTAACTGTGTCCTTCACCTAAACATCTACAAAATTTATCCATTTTAAATTTATTTAGACTTAATATTTTTAAAAGGGGAGCCTTGAGGCTCCCCTTTTAATTTTCTTTATTCACGTTGACGCATATTGCCGTCACACTGAGTACCGATAACAAAATAATAGCAGTTAATTCAAACCAATTTTTTTCATAATCTAATCTTAGATAATCTACTTTCACGGTAGAATCATAATGACCATTACAAACAACCCAAAATTGAAGATTCACCTGATTATCTAAATCACCTTCCGGTAAAGCCTTCTCTAATACCTCACTGATATTATAACTAAAGGTTCCTGTCTTATCCGTTGGATATTGTAAATAATAGCCTCGATTCTCACCTTCAATATAAACGAGTAATGACCATAATTCGTCTACCTCATCCACCTTAATTTTAAATCTTGGATGTTTACTTAAATCCACCTCAAAATAGTGAGTTTGCATGCCTCCATTCCCGTCTGGATTTAAATTTCGAATAACTGCCTGACCTTTATAGTAATTTAGTCGTGCTAACGCATTAAACCGCGATTGCCAATGCGTAATCTTTTCTGTTCGAAATGAGGTTTTCCATTTGCTCTCCTCAATCGTTTGAATTCCTTCATTAAATATCTGTACCTGTTTTAATGTGACTGTTGAATTCTCACCCGGTAGAACAACTAATTGCACCTCATGTTTTCCAAGTAAATTAAATTTGCCCGGATTTAATCGATGAAGTACATAATTCATATTAGATATGATATGACCCGCATCCGTACTATCCTTTAATAAATAAAATTCATGTCCACTTTCAACATCTCTTAAGAGTACTGACCAAGACCCACTAAATGCTGCTACCTCTAAATCAAGAAGTGGAACCTGGCTAAAATCAATCGCAAAAGGTTGACTTACGATTCTTCCTTGAATTAAGGCATCCTTATCTTCATTGGTAAGTGAAATATCCCTCTCAGAATCATACTCCCATTTGGTAATATCGATTGCCTGATTATTTAAAATATACGGCTGATCGTCTTTTTGGATAAATACGCGTGCATAGGAATAATCCTTTAATCCTCCCTTAGCAGTAACCTCAACCTCCAACAAGTGATATCCATTCTCTAACTTTGTAGCCTCTAATTCGTATGGTTTAGTATAATTAACATTTTGGAAAATGGGCTCCCCGTCTAGTGAAAGTTTAATATTTGAAACGGCTGCCTCATCTGTCGTTTGAATATCAATATTAATCGGGTATTTATCATCAATAACTCCATAACGCGGTATATCTAAAATATTTACCGCCAATGGAACATCGGCACTTACCCCGTGCTCTACCTTCCGATCGATACTATACTGATTTTCTCCCTCCTCTATTGGAATCTCTAATATCATCACCGCCTCATTGCCTTTAATTTCAATATCTGTTTTTCCTTTAATATTCTCTTTAAGAAATTGATGACTCACGACATCATATAAACTTACGCATCCCGTTGTCTGAGGCTCGTACTCAACTACCTTCTGATCTTCATGAGGATTAAATAATAAGTATAAGGGACGTTCTTTAGCCTCTTCTACATAATAATCATTTTGATTAATATCCACTTTTAAAATTCCCTCAACGTTTGTTGGTTCAATCATAGTGGCTAGTAATCCCAAATAAGTCCCACTCAAAATAGAGTGCCGTTGTCTTGCATCCCCATCCTTTTCGACCCTTTCTAGAGGAACGATATTAGCATTATCTGATGAATCCTCATCATAAAATAAATTCAAATTATTTGTCACATTCAAAAGGTATCGGCCCACTTCAATCGCATAACGTTGGTCATATTTTAACATCGGTACTAGTGCGGTTGCCCCGATAATACTTTGAAATGACGCTGGACTACCACCATATTGAGTACGCTCACCTATTAATCCGGTGGCATAATCATCGTTGAAAATACCATATTCCCGACGATAGTCACTCTCGGTAAAGAAAAACTCCATATACTTCGCTGTATTAAAGTGATAATCACCCGTTGAATTTAGACGGGCGGACAGATAGGGCAAATATAAATATAATAATTCATATCCTGGATTCCGATCAAAATCGTCCATATATTCCATACATAAATTTGCCGCCTTCATATACTTACGATCCCCAAACTTTTCAAAAGCATAATACTGAAGAAGTGCAACCCCTGCTGCTGCATCAGGTTCAATCCACTTTCCATTATCAAATGGGATCCTATTTTTGAAATCATAGCCTGTGTATCCAAAATCGACGATTCCATCACTTCCTCCCAAATCCATGACTACTTCATACCACGTATCCGCAATATTTTGTAACATCGCATCGGAATCAACGGTTGGAGAATAACGATCCATTAACATAAAATAAACGATTGAGGGATAAAGTTGTTGCCAAAAACTCATTTCTTTACTATTACCCTCTTGATAATTTAAAAAGGTTCCCTCTCCATTTTCAATATTATAATAAGACTCTAGAGACTCCATTAATTTGCTTATCTCTTCCTCATTTAGGATATTTAAATCCAACGCTTCTGTGGATAAAAGAGCCCCAATTAGGGTTAATGCTTGAGACGGCGCTTCCATTCCTTCATCGAGATATGTTTTAATCCCAAGCGCGGCACGACCCGTATTTTTTTCTTCCTGATTAAATATTATATCCGCTGTATTCGTCTTAAACAAAAAGTTATTAAACTCTACCGCCCTTTGGCGCCAATCAATATAGCGATAATGATCAGGTAAATACGGAATATCCTGAGTCGCCTGAATCGTTTTAGAGATTAACTCTGATTTTTCTTCCTCTGCCTTAACCAAAATAGGTTGAAAAACCAATGTCGTCATACAACAGATAAACAATAGTCCATATAACCAAAAACGTTGTATCTTCATCCTGACCACCTCAAAATGTTAAATTATCTCTATTAGTATTCTCGAATAAAGTTGTACTATGTAAAATTTGGACGAAAGGATAAAACAAAAAGAGTTATAACAAATGTTATAACTCTTTTTCATTCATCATTAAACACTAAAAGTAATCGTATAAATATCTAACTCATTCAACCAATTTATCAAATAATTTTTTATTTTACTATCCATCAATATTCTATTTTAAAGGAATTAAGAAAAGTTATCTCCTTATTCACAATTATTAATTAAGTAATTCCCTGTATTTCTCTACAAATGTCTTGGCAACCCTATAAACCGATTCATATCCCCCTAATTTAATATTTTCAGTTAAAGAACTACCAATCGCAATTCCCCAGGCCCCACTTTGATACCATAACTGCATATTTTCTAATGAAACACCACCAGATGGCATCAACCTAACATCAGGTAACGGTCCACGAACATCTCTGATAAAATCCGGGCCTAAAATACCGCCCGGAAATAGTTTTACAACCTCAATTCCATGGTCTAAGGCATTACAAATTTCTGTTATAGTTGCACAGCCCGGAAAATATGGAACCTTATGTTCTTGACAAAACTCAGCTATTTTTAATGAAAAGTGAGGACTTATAATAAACTCCGCTCCCGAATTAATCGCCAGTTTTGCATTCTCCACCGTCATCACTGTTCCAGCTCCTACAAAGACATCCCTATCCTTTATAAGAGAACGTAAGCCACTAATGGCTACTTGAGCATTTGGCGTTGTAAATGTAATCTCAATATTTTTTATTCCCCCCATAATAGCCGCCTTTGAAATTTCAATAGCGTCCGTTTCACTGGTCCCACGTATAACAGCAAATAAATAATTACTATGTAAATGATCAATTATATTCACAGCCATTCCTCCACTCCTTGCTGACATTCCTTAATATTTATATCTCAAGATCATTTCTACTATCACTTTTAAACCATTTTGTTATAACTAGATAAAACATCATAAATCTATCATAACATTACACAATTAACTTTACAAATTCAAATTTAGTATTTATGTTCCTAATATAAAATACTAGTTATGAAGCAACAATATTTCTTTCATTTTAACATGTTTTTGAAATTTTATCCTTATAATTTATAATAGTTTCATCTTTAAATCTTTATCTAGCACCCCACATATTTTATCTACAAAATAAAAAAAACATCCCGAAGGATGTTGATTGGCTATTTGGAGCGGGTGAAGAGAATCGAACTCTCACAGTCAGCTTGGAAGGCTGAAGTTCTACCATTAAACTACACCCGCATTTTTTTTATGGCCTAGCGACGTCCTACTCTCGCACTTGTGTACTACCCTCGGCGCTAAGGAGCTTAACTTCTGTGTTCGGTATGGGAACAGGTGTGCCCTCCTTGCCCTTATCACTAGACCTTCTGTCAGATCTTATCAATCTCACAAAACTAGATATCTTCTGCTTACTTCTTCTTGTCCGGCAACTCTCGCATCACAGTGGTAAAGTTCAATAACTGTTCATCACCTTCGTGATTCCTCAGTTCTTTTCACTTTCTGCCTGTGATAATCGCTCGTTTTTGCCTTTCCTATTTAGTTAAGTCCTCGATCGATTAGTATCAGTCCGCTTCATCTGTCACCAAACTTCCACTCCTGACCTATCTACCTCGTCGTCTTCAAGGGATCTTACTTCTTTCGAATGGGAAATCTCATCTTGAGGGGGGCTTCACGCTTAGATGCTTTCAGCGTTTATCCCTTCCACACGTAGCTACCCAGCTATGCTCCTGGCAGAACAACTGGTACACCAGCGGTGTGTCCATCCCGGTCCTCTCGTACTAAGGACAGCTCCTCTCAAATTTCCTACGCCCACGACGGATAGGGACCGAACTGTCTCACGACGTTCTGAACCCAGCTCGCGTACCGCTTTAATGGGCGAACAGCCCAACCCTTGGGACCGACTACAGCCCCAGGATGCGATGAGCCGACATCGAGGTGCCAAACCTCCCCGTCGATGTGAACTCTTGGGGGAGATCAGCCTGTTATCCCCGGGGTAGCTTTTATCCGTTGAGCGACGGCCCTTCCATTCGGTACCGCCGGATCACTAAGCCCGACTTTCGTCCCTGCTCGACTTGTAGGTCTCGCAGTCAAGCTCCCTTCTGCCTTTACACTCTTCGAATGATTTCCAACCATTCTGAGGGAACCTTTGGGCGCCTCCGTTACTCTTTGGGAGGCGACCGCCCCAGTCAAACTGCCCACCTGACACTGTCCCCTGACCAGCTCATGGCCACGGGTTAGAACCCCAGTAACACAAGGGTAGTATCCCAACAGCGACTCCTCCAAGACTGGCGTCCTGGTCTCTTCGTCTCCTACCTATCCTGTACATGTGTCACCAGTGCTCAATATCAAGCTACAGTAAAGCTCCACGGGGTCTTTCCGTCCTGTCGCGGGTAACCTGCATCTTCACAGGTACTATGATTTCACCGAGTCTCTTGTTGAGACAGCGCCCAGATCGTTACGCCTTTCGTGCGGGTCGGAACTTACCCGACAAGGAATTTCGCTACCTTAGGACCGTTATAGTTACGGCCGCCGTTTACTGGGGCTTCAATTCAAAGCTTCGCTTGCGCTAACCTCTCCTCTTAACCTTCCAGCACCGGGCAGGCGTCAGCCCCTATACATCACCTTGCGGTTTAGCAGAGACCTGTGTTTTTGATAAACAGTCGCCTGGGCCTTTTCACTGCGGCTTGCTTTCACAAGCACCCCTTCTCCCGAAGTTACGGGGTCATTTTGCCGAGTTCCTTAACAAGAGTTCTCTCGCTCATCTTAGGATTCTCTCCTCGCCTACCTGTGTCGGTTATCGGTACGGGCACCTAATAAATTATCCCTAGAAGCTTTTCTTGGAAGCGTGACATCAGCTGACTTCACCCTTGCGGGCTTTCGGCATCACAGCTCAATGTTTCGCCATGCGGATTTGCCTACATGACCACCTCACTGCTTACACGTGAATCCATTCACACGCTCAACTTAGCCTTCTCCGTCACTCCTTCAGTTTATTAAGTGGTACAGGAATCTCTACCTGTTGTCCATCGGCTACGCCTTTCGGCCTCACCTTAGGTCCCGACTTACCCAGGGCGGACGAGCCTTCCCCTGGAAACCTTAGGCTTTCGATGGATAGGATTCTCACCTATCTTTCGCTACTCACACCGGCATTCTCACTTCTAACCGCTCCACAGCTCCTTCCGGTACTGCTTCTCCGCTGTTAGAACGCTCTCCTACCACTGACACTTCGTGTCAATCCGCAGCTTCGGCGGTCCGTTTAGCCCCGGTACATTTTCGGCGCAGAGTCACTCGACTAGTGAGCTATTACGCACTCTTTAAAGGATGGCTGCTTCTAAGCCAACCTCCTAGTTGTCTGTGCATCTCCACATCCTTTTCCACTTAACGGACACTTGGGGGCCTTAGCTGGCGGTCTGGGCTCTTTCCCTTTTGACCATGGACCTTATCACCCACAGTCTGACTCCCGATCATATCTATCTGGCATTCGGAGTTTGATTGAGATCAGTACCCCGAGGTGGGGCCATCACCCATTCAGTGCTCTACCTCCAGTAGACTCTTATCGAGGCTAGCCCTAAAGCTATTTCGGAGAGAACCAGCTATATCCGTGTTCGATTGGAATTTCACCCCTAGCCACAAGTCATCCAAGCACTTTTCAACGTGCCCTGGTTCGGCCCTCCAGTCAGTGTTACCTGACCTTCAGCCTGCTCATGGCTAGCTCACACGGTTTCGGGTCTACAACATCGTACTCCTCGCCCTATTCAGACTCGCTTTCGCTTCGGCTCCGTCTCTTCAACTTAACCTTGCACGATATCGTAACTCGCCGGTTCATTCTACAAAAGGCACGCCATCACCCTTTAACGGGCTCTGACTAGTTGTAGGCACACGGTTTCAGGTTCTCTTTCACTCCCCTTCCGGGGTTCTTTTCACCTTTCCCTCACGGTACTGGTTCACTATCGGTCACTAGGTAGTATTTAGCCTTACGAGATGGTCCTCGTTGCTTCCGACGGGATTTCTCGTGTCCCGCCGTACTCAGGATCCCTTCCCTGCTTCACACAATTTCACCTACGGGACTCTCACCCCCTCCGGTTGGCCTTCCCAGACCATTCGGCTATCATGTTCAGTCATTTCTGAAGGTCCTTCTACCCCGGATTACTCCGGTTTGGGCTCCTCCCTGTTCGCTCGCCGCTACTTGGGGAATCGATGTTTCTTTCTTTTCCTCCAGGTACTTAGATGTTTCAGTTCCCTGGGTCTATCTCCTCTATGGCTATTGATTCACCATACGGTGCTAGCGTATGACCACTAGCGGGTTTCCCCATTCGGATATCCCCGGCTCTTTGCTTACTTACAGCTCCCCGAGGCGTTTCGCCGTTTGTCGCGTCCTTCTTCGACTCCTAGTGCCTAGGCATCCTCCGTGCGCCCTTTATTACTTAACTTTTCTTCTTCAGAAGATATCTAGTTTTCAAAGATCAATTCTAGGAAAATCGAAATTCTCCCAAAACTAAACAGAACGTCTCTTTCTCCATAGAAAGGAGGTGATCCATCCCCACCTTCCGGTAGGGATACCTTGTTACGACTTCACCCCAATCATCTACCCCACCTTAGGCAGCTCCCTCCTTGCGGTTAGGCCACTGACTTCGGGTGTTGTAAACTCTCGTGGTGTGACGGGCGGTGTGTACAAGACCCGGGAACGTATTCACCGCGACATTCTGATTCGCGATTACTAGCGATTCCAACTTCATGTAGGCGAGTTGCAGCCTACAATCCGAACTGAGATTGGCTTTATGAGGTTTGCTCCACGTCACCGCTTCGCTTCTCTTTGTACCAACCATTGTAGCACGTGTGTAGCCCAGGTCATAAGGGGCATGATGATTTGACGTCATCCCCACCTTCCTCCAGTTTGTCACTGGCAGTCTCGTTAGAGTCCCCATCTTACTGCTGGCAACTAACGACAGGGGTTGCGCTCGTTGCGGGACTTAACCCAACATCTCACGACACGAGCTGACGACAACCATGCACCACCTGTATCCATTGTCCCCGAAGGAAACCCTCTATCTCTAGAGGCGTCAATGGTATGTCAAGACCTGGTAAGGTTCTTCGCGTTGCTTCGAATTAAACCACATGCTCCACCGCTTGTGCGGGTCCCCGTCAATTCCTTTGAGTTTCAGTCTTGCGACCGTACTCCCCAGGCGGAGTGCTTAATGCGTTAACTTCAGCACTGAGGTTCGACCCCCAACACTTAGCACTCATCGTTTACGGCGTGGACTACCAGGGTATCTAATCCTGTTTGCTCCCCACGCTTTCGCGCCTCAGTGTCAGTTGCAGACCAGGAAGCCGCCTTCGCCACTGGTGTTCCTCCATATCTCTACGCATTTCACCGCTACACATGGAATTCCACTTCCCTCTTCTGCACTCAAGTCAACCAGTTTCCAATGACCCTCCACGGTTAAGCCGTGGGCTTTCACATCAGACTTAATTAACCACCTGCGCGCTCTTTACGCCCAATAATTCCGGATAACGCTTGCCACCTACGTATTACCGCGGCTGCTGGCACGTAGTTAGCCGTGGCTTTCTCATAAGGTACCGTCAATTGATAGTCATTTCCTCCTATCACCTTTCTTCCCTTATAACAGAATTTTACAACCCGAAGGCCTTCTTCATTCACGCGGCGTTGCTCGGTCAGGCTTTCGCCCATTGCCGAAGATTCCCTACTGCTGCCTCCCGTAGGAGTCTGGGCCGTGTCTCAGTCCCAGTGTGGCCGTTCACCCTCTCAGGTCGGCTACGCATCGTCGCCTTGGTAGGCCTTTACCCCACCAACTAGCTAATGCGCCGCAGGCTCATCCATCAGTGATGCCAGGAGCATCTTTAAACTTTCGTCCTATCCGGTATTAGCGATCGTTTCCAATCGTTGTCCCCGTCTGATGGGCAGATCACCTACGTGTTACTCACCCGTTCGCCGCTTCCCACCGAAGTGGTTCGCTCGACTTGCATGTATTAGGCACGCCGCCAGCGTTCATCCTGAGCCAGGATCAAACTCTCCATAATTGTTTGTTTCCTTAGCTTGCGAAATCTCTTTCACTTAATGATTCTTGACGTTCTGTTTAGTTTTCAAAGAACTTCTCTCGCCTTTTAGTGACTTCTTTATCTTACCACATTCGACTTTTTTCTGTCAAATGTTTTTTCATCTTTTTTTGTAAGATTTCTTGTCTGCCTCTCTTGGCGACTTTTCTAGTTTATCATGTTCAACAACTTCTGTCAAACACTTTTTAACTTTTTTTGTTTTCTTTTCCATCGCCCTTTTGGCGACTTATTTATAATACCATTCTAGAATTTTATTGTCAATTAAATTTTATCAAATTTCTTATTTTATTAAAAAATCTTGATCTAGCAATCATACTAGATCAAGATTTTTTTAACGATTGAGCCGTTATATTAGAATTCTAATAATCCTAAGAATGATTCTACATCTAATGATGCTCCACCAACTAATGCCCCATCGATTTCTGGTTGAGCCATTAATCCTGCTACTGTGCTAGGTTTAACAGATCCTCCATATTGAATACGAATTGCATCTGCAGCCTCTTGTCCATGCTCACGTGCAACAACTGAACGGATATATCCGATTGTTTCATTTGCTTGTTCATTTGTAGCAGTTAATCCTGTTCCGATAGCCCAAATTGGCTCATATGCGATAACTGTTTCTTTAACTTGTTCTAAAGATAATCCAGCTAAAGCGCGTTTAATTTGCGCGTCTACAACTTGGTTAGTTGTTCCGTTTTCGCGTTCTTCTAATGACTCTCCACAGCATACGATTGGAATTAATCCATTAGCAAATGCTGCATGAGTTTTTTTGTTTACTGTTTCGTCCGTTTCATTAAACATCTCACGACGTTCACTATGACCTAAAATTACATAAGTAACCCCTAAGTCTTTTAACATTCCTGGAGCGATTTCTCCTGTAAATGCTCCATTTGCTTCAAAGTGCATGTTTTGAGCACCAATACGTAAGTTTTCTCCTTGATGTTCTACTAATGAACGTAAGTATAATGCTGGTGCACAGATTGCTGTTTCAACTTTATCTGAACTAGGCACTTTATTAGCAACCGCTTTTACGAATTCTATAGCCTCGTCATAATTTTTGTTCATTTTCCAGTTTCCTGCGATAATTGGTTTTCTCATGAAACTCACCTCAGTTAAATATTTTTTTTCGTAATTTAGTGTGTGTAAGTGTGCGTTTTAAAAAAGGAATTCACAAAAAGGCGAATTCCTTTGAGTTTTAGTTAAAAATTATTTGCATCCACATCCGCAGCATTTATCGCTTAATGAAGCTACACCTGGTAATTCTTTTCCTTCTAAATATTCTAAAGAAGCTCCTCCACCAGTTGAGATGTGAGAGAATTTATCAGCATATCCTAATTGCATTGCTGCTGCAGCTGAATCTCCTCCACCAATGATTGTAATTGCATTCTCTAAATTAGCGATTGCTTCACAAACACCGATTGTTCCTTTTGCGAAGTTAGACATTTCGAATACACCCATAGGTCCATTCCATACTACTGTTTTAGCATCTTTTAAAACGTTAGAGAATAATTCTACAGTAGCTGGCCCTACGTCTAATCCCATTTCGTCATCAGCTAATTCATCAACTGAAACAATGCGGAATTCAGTATCGTTAGAGAATTCTTTAGCCGCAACAGTATCGATAGGAAGGATTAACTTATCTCCACCTTTTTCTAATAATGCTTTAGCTAAGTCTAATTTATCTTCTTCACATAAAGATTTTCCGATGTTTTTACCTTGTGCTTTAAGGAATGTAAACATCATTCCTCCACCAACTAATACTTTATCTGCTTTATCTAATAAGTTTTCAATAACTCCGATTTTATCTGAAACTTTTGCTCCACCTAAGATTGCTACCATTGGACGTTGTGGTGCATCAACAGCTCCACCAATGAATTCGATTTCTTTTTCTAATAAGAATCCAGCTACTGCTTCTAAGTTAGCAGAGATTCCCACGTTTGAAGCATGTGCACGGTGAGCCGTACCGAATGCGTCATTTACAAATACATCTCCTAATGAAGCCCAGTATTTTCCTAATTCAGGATCGTTCTTAGATTCTTTTTTACCATCTAAATCTTCGAAACGAGTGTTTTCAAACATTAAGACTTCTCCATCTTTTAATTCTGCAATTGCTGCTTCTAATTCAGCCCCACGTGTTTCAGGGATAAATTTAACGTCTTTTCCTAATAACTCAGCTAAACGCTCAGCTGCAGGACGTAAAGACTTAGATGCTTTATCTTCCTCTGACTTAACTTTTCCTAAGTGAGAGAATAAAATCGCGCGTCCATCATTTTCTAAAATATATTTAATTGTAGGTAAAGCGGCTACGATACGATTATCGTTTGTAATTTTTCCGTCCTTCATTGGTACGTTAAAGTCTACACGTACAAGGACTTTTTTTCCGTTTAACTCAACATCTTTAACAGTTTTTTTGTTCATGTGATGAGTCCTCCTTAGATTATTTTTCACAAATATTATTTTAACGCTTTTTAACATATAATTCAAACATTACCTTTTATTAAAGCGCTTTTATATGATAGTAAAGCCAATATAATGCCTCGGCAACGGTACGCTGTCTTATTTTTTCACGGTTTCCATTAAAAATGTATGATTTTAAGAAAATTTGACCGCAAACATCGATAGCCATATAAACTAACCCGACTGGCTTTAATTCACTACCACCACCTGGACCAGCTATCCCTGTTATACTCACCGTCACATCTGCTCCACTTATCTCCCTTAAATTTACCGCCATATCATGAGCAATCTCTTCCGAAACTGCCCCATATTCCATTAATCGGTCAACATTAATATCTAGACGTTTTAACTTAGATTCATAACTATAGGAAACAATTCCTTCTAAAAATACAGTCGAAATACCTTCAACGTTAATTAGGGTAGATGAGAGCAAACCCCCACTACAACTTTCAGCCGTTGCTAAAGTTAAACCTTTTTCCTTTAACAAACGCACGATTTCGCTTGGAAGATCCGTACTTTGATTTCCAATGTAGTAATCCTTCATAATAGTCCTAAACTCTTCGTCAAAGGCCTCTAATTCCGTTCTATAACGTTCTAATGTAGTAACAATATAGTCTACCTTATCTACCGCACAATAGGGGGCAATATTCAAGTGAGGGTATTTTTTATATAGGTGTATAATTTTACCCTCTGCAACCGATTCTCCAATTCCGCATAGCCTATAACTATTAGTTATTTTTCGTTCTTCGATTTGGCTAACTAAATAAGGGCGAACACTATCATTAAAAATTAATTCTAGTTCTGATGGTGGACCTGGAAGTAAAAAGATAGTTTGAAAATCTTTTTGCAAAAATAAAGCTGGGGCTGTTCCGTTATTATTAGGAAGTACCAATCCACCCGCAAATTTATACGCTTGACGGACATTATTCTCAGGAATATCTTGATGACTTCTTTTAAAATAGTCACAAATTCCCTGATAGATATCCTGATCATATACTAATTCAACCTCAAAATACTTCGCCACACCATCACGCGTTAAATCGTCCACAGTAGGTCCAAGACCTCCTATGGTAATCACTAAATCTGCATAAGTATATGCTATCTCTAGTCCTCTAACAATTTCCTCTATTTGATCTGGTACTACTTGTTGATGAGTGACCTTTCCGCCCATGCCTTCCACTTCACGCGCAATAAACATACTATTGGTATTAAGGGTCTTTCCACAGAGAACCTCATTACCTACTGCTAAAATTGCAACCTTCACACTTTTTCACCTCTTGTTTAAAATGACCTACTCTCTATCTTTTTATGCGAATTCATAGATGAAAATGAAAAAAGCTATCTCAATATGAGATAGCTTTTTAAATTATTCGCTTAATTTAAATTATTTAATTAAAGAAGCGAAGTATCCTAAAGTACGGATTAATTGGTTAGTGTAAGACATTTCGTTGTCATACCAAGCAGCAACTTTAACTAATTGCTCACCGTTAACTTCCATTACTTTAGTTTGTGTTGCATCAAATAATGATCCGTAAGAAATTCCGATTACGTCAGCAGAAACGATTTCATCTTCAGTATATCCGAATGATTCGTTAGCAGCAGCTTTCATTGCTTCATTGATTTCAGCAGCAGTTACTTTAGTGTTTAAAGTACATACTAATTCAGTTAATGAACCAGTGATTACAGGAACACGTTGAGCTCCACCATCTAATTTCCCTTGTAATTCAGGGATTACTAAACCGATTGCTTTAGCAGCTCCAGTTGAGTTAGGAACGATTGATGCAGCAGCTGCACGTCCACGACGTAAGTCACCTTTTCCGTGAGGAGCATCTAATGTATTTTGATCGTTAGTGTATGCATGGATTGTAGTCATGAATCCTTTTTGTACACCGTATTTGTCGTTTAATACTTTAGCCATTGGAGCTAAACAGTTAGTTGTACAAGAAGCTCCTGAGATAACTGTTTCAGATCCGTCTAAGATATTTTGGTTTACGTTGTAAACAACAGTTTTGATATCTCCAGTTGCTGGTGCTGAGATAACAACTTTTTTAGCTCCTGCTTTTAAGTGTAATCCAGCTTTTTCTTGTGAAGTGAAGAATCCAGTACATTCTAATACTACATCTACACCTAATTCTCCCCAAGGTAATGCTTCTGGGTTACGCTCAGCAGTAACTTTGATTTCTTTACCGTTAACAACGAAAGCTCCGTCTTTAACTTCGATTTCTCCGTTGAAACGTCCTTGAGCTGAATCGTATTTGAATAAGTGAGCTAATGTTTTAGCATCAGTTAAGTCATTGATTGCAACTACTTCGAAGTCGTTGTTTTCGATCATTAAACGTAAAGCTAAGCGTCCGATACGCCCGAATCCATTAATCGCTACTTTAATTGCCATGTAAAGATTCCTCCTAAGATATTATCAAATTGGTTACTTTTCACATCATACGTTCAAAGAACACATAATATATTGTGAAAAATTACTACGTTTTTTATTCTAACAATTTGTACCATAATAATCAAGTTATAAAGTTATGTAAGCGTTTATAATAAATTATTAAAGTTTTTATTAATAAAAATGAATATCTCGCCTTCCATCACATTAGAATAGAGTATGGCCATCACAATACTATGATTTTTCGTATGGTTGTGGTAGAATGTGCTATATAAAACTTTCAAGAAAAAGAGGGGTGCCTTATGAGTAGTTATTTAGTACCGACAGTCATTGAACAAACAGCCCACGGTGAACGTGCGTACGACATTTATTCTCGTCTATTAAAAGACCGTATCATCATGCTGAGTGGTGAAATTAACGATTATACCGCAAATATCGTGGTTGCACAACTTTTATTTTTAGCTGCTGAAGACCCAAATAAAGATATTAACCTTTATATTAATAGTCCTGGTGGATCTGTAACAGCTGGTTTTGCTATTTTTGACACAATGAATTACATTAAATGCGACGTTTCAACAATTTGTGTCGGAATGGCAGCATCAATGGGGGCCTTCTTACTTTCAGCTGGTACAAAAGGTAAACGTTATGCATTACCAAATAGTGAAGTAATGATTCACCAACCACTTGGTGGTGCACAAGGGCAAGCGACAGAAATTGCAATTGCTGCAAAACATATCTTAAAAACTCGTGATAAATTGAATCACATTTTATCTGAACGTTCAGGTCAACCACTTGAAAAAATTGAACAGGATACAGAACGCGATAACTTCATGTCTGCTGAAGAAGCTGTTGCTTACGGATTAATCGACCAAGTAGTCACACGTCCTGTCGATATTTCAGAGAATAAATAAAAAAAGTAGAGATCTTCATCTCTACTTTTTTTATGAAAAATATCATCATCATTATTAAAGGAGAGCCAGTATTGGCTCTCCTTTAATAATATTTTAGGCCTTTACTCCTTTTGCTCCCTTTGTTCCCCCCGCTTGTAATGAAAGAACATTAGATTCAAATGAGAAAGTTAAATTTTCACGTTCACGTTGACGCTTCAATGCTAACTCCACTAAACTTGTCATTAACTCCGTAAAATTACGGTCTGTTTTTTCCCATAAGTAGAAAGATAACGATCCCGGAATTGTATTAATTTCATTAACATAAACCTCATTGTTTTCAGCGTTAATTAAGAAATCAATACGAGCAACCCCTGCGCTTCCTAACACGCGGAAAGTTTGTACTGCAAGATCCTGAACATACTTCGTTCCTTCCTCTGTTAAACGGGCCGGAATAATGCGGTTTGTACTAGCCATTCCTTGAGATTTAGTTCCAGAAGTTTTAGCTCCCTTAGAACCTCCCCCGCCTTCATACTTATCACGGAAACTTAAGAATTCATCTGATCCCATCACCTCTTCTAGAACCGAAGGCTTAGCAGATGAGAAATCTCCAATAACTGAACAGTTAACCTCTACTAATTGTGTTACCATTTCCTCAACAATAAATTTTTTGTCAAAACCAATAGCTTCTGTAATTCCCTCTTCAAGTGATGCACGATCAGTAGCCTTAGAAATTCCCACACTTGATCCTAAGCTTGCTGGTTTAATCATTACCGGGTAATTTAATTTCTCCTCAATCGTGTCTAGACAAGATTCCTGATCAGCGAACCAGTCAGATGAATAGTACCAGACATATTTAGTAATCGGTAATCCTGAGTCACGCAAAATATTCTTCATAAACACTTTATCTTGCCCAACAGCGGCCGCGGCAACCTCGCATCCTGAATACGGAATTCCATTTAACTCGAAAAATCCTTGTAACGCTCCATCTTCACCATTTGTACCATGAATAACTGGAATAGCAACATCAATTGTATTTACCACGTTATTCCCAAATTTTTTTGCTGGATAACGTTCCATTTGAATTTTTCCATTATTAGGAACGATAACAACACGCTGACATTTTTTTAATAAGCCTTCAAGATTCTTATATTCCTTTACATCAAATAACGCATCTCCTGTGTACCATTCACACTTCTTTGATAAATATACTGGTACAACATCGTATTTAGTTTTATCAATGGCATGCATTGCCTGGTTAGCAGAAATAATCGAAATTTCGTGCTCTACCGACTCACCGCCGAAAAACACACCAACTTTTAACTTCATGAGGAAGCCCCCTTTATTTAAGTTTAGTATCTCTTTTAAGTATACTCTATATGAACGTAAAAACATACGTCTATTTTATCAAGAAATAACATTCAGAAGAACTATTTTTTCAAAAAATCATTCAAAATATGTTTCCAATTTTTCCTTATATACATGATATGCCTTTTGAATCTCTTCTATTGAATTCTTACGAGATAAACTTGGAAGATTAGAAACCTCAAACCAGCCTATATCCTCCGTTTCATGATTACACTTCGCCTCACCTGCGACAACATTCCCCAGGAAATAAAGACAATACACATCATATAATGACTTTTTAATATAATGTCTTCTATCAAATACCGCAAGTAACTTTGTACACTCTATAACATAACCAGACTCTTCATAAGTTTCTTTAATCGCCGTTTCCTTTGGCGTACAGTCTATGTCACACCATCCACCAGGTAACGACCAAAGACCACTGTCTTTTTCCTTTACAAGCAAAAGCTTATTATCTCTTACGACAAGGGTACGTACGGCTGGTTGTGGTGTTGGATAAATAAAATCTTTATACAACTCACATTCGTCATCTGGAAGAGAGGTATACTCTTTTAACATTCTTATACTAATCTTTCTTAACTCTTCATAATTATCGATAGCATATGGATCCGTCGAAAAAGATAGCCCGATTTGTGCAATAGACTGAACCTTTTTTATAAACTCTAACACCTGATTTTCCATCCCGCTTCCCTACCTTCTTCAAAAACTAAATAGTCCTACTCTGCAAATAGTTCAGGCAGGTCATTCTCAATTAAAACAAATGCCCCTGGTTCAACTACCTCATACATTACTTTAAAAGCTTCTGTTAAATTTTCCGCTACCGTAATATTCTCTTTAGGGAATCCAACTTCTGCTAGCCCTTCTTGAATTGGTTCTGTCTGCTTTTTACCAACAAGAATAACATAATCACAAGTATCCTTCATGTACGTTCCAAAGGCCTTATTCAACTCATATTGAGCAGATCCTAAATCAACCATACCTGGGGTTAACACAATGCGCTTCCCACTCATTTGACCTAGAACCTCAAGTGCCATTTTAGATCCTACTGGATTTGAATTGAAGGCATCATCAATAATAGTAAAGTTTCCATTACGGCGCAATTCTAATCGATGGGTCACAGGTTTCATTTTGCGAACGGCAATTTTCATCTTTTCAACCGGAATTCCGAGTTCATTTCCTAAAGCTATACTTGCAACGGTATTATAAATATTATGAAGACCTAATAATTTCGTTTGAAATTCATGAACACTTCCATCTCGAAAAACAACATTAAAAGTCGTTCCCTTTTCACTAACGACAATATCTTTTGCACGATAGTCTGCCTTCTGATTAATCCCATAAGTATATACGGTACAAACACCTTTAAATTTATTTTCATAATAATCACGAATATTTTCATCATCTATATTGATAAAACCAATTCCATCTGCAGGTAAGAACTCAATTAATTCAAATTTTGTTTGTTTAACATGATCAATCGTCTTGAAAGTTTCTAAATGTTGCGGCCCTACAGAAGTTAAAATTCCATACTTAGGGTATGCGATATTACATAACTCATTAATCTCGCCAACTTTGTAAGCTCCCATCTCTGCAATAAACTTACTATGAATGGGTTTTAAATAATTACGAATGGTAATTGTAATTCCCATCGGTGTATTATAACTCTCTGGCGTCATTAACGTATTAAACTGTTCGGATAAAATGGCATTTAAAGCATGCTTCGTACTTGTTTTCCCATAACTTCCTGTAACCCCTACTACATCTAATGATTGAGAATTTTTAATAATTCGACGGGCATCATTGATAAATCCTAAACGAATACTATTCTCCATCGGCTTATTAAGCCAATTGGCTACTAGCATAAGAAAATACGCAAATAAATTAAATATTAATAACCAACCAATGACTTGTACCCCTACTAATTCAATATGAGATTCTAACAACGCTAAACCTAATCCAGAGAATAATAACATTACTACAACACCAGTAGCAATAATTCGCCAAACGCGAGCTGTAATTTTTAATGGCTTTTTAGATTCCTTAGAAACCCCGCTACTAATTTTAATCATTCCCACTCCTAAGAGACTAATAATTAAGGCTCCCCAAGTCAAAGCCACCTCTGATATACCCGTTGAGAGGCTCGTTAGAACCATCAGTCCCCAATAAATCACTACTAAAACACTAAGTGGTAATGGAAAAGCAACTAAACGATGGCCTGCAATCCATGTCGTAAAACGGTCATTCATATAATGACATTGTTGAAGCATTTGAAGGGCATGCGCCATTCGTTTCCATAATGTAAAAACCAATGTAAAACCTATAGCCAAAAGTAATAATGATGTAATAATCATCATTTTATTCACCTCTCTCTTTCTCTAAAAATACATCCATGACACGTAAAAATTGACCAAGACAATCCAAGTATGAATAGTGACCCGCTCCGTTAAAAACAACTAATCCTGCCCCGGGAATTTTTCGCTCCATTATTTTAGCATCGCTTAGAGGTGTCGCATCATCTAACTCCCCCCACACGAGTAATGTCTCAGCTTCAATCGAAGGCATAAGATGTTGCAAATCTTCGTTTACAACCTTACTCATAATTTGTCGCATCATCGGGGTCGAGTTTTTATAATCTGATGAACCTGCATTCTCCATCATTTTTTCTTTATATGCTCGTAGACCAGGTAATCCTAAAACTTTTTTACCTAATTTATATGTGTATACTCGGGTATAATAATCTAATCCACGTTTAGGTTTAACCCCAGCACTATCGATTAAAACCAGTTTGTTTAAATCATTTTTGCGCCCAGCATAAATAATAGCAACTCGTCCCCCAAAAGAATGTCCAAAAATAGTCGGATGAACAATCCCCAACTTTTCAACAAATTTTTCTACCATATCCGCATAATCATAAATTGACCATACCGTTTTCGGTTCATCACTTTGACCAAATCCCGGAAAATCTAAACTATATACCTGAAAATTATTTTTTAAA
Organism: Turicibacter sp. St.80E1; assembly: GCF_059728495.1. Classification (NCBI taxonomy): domain Bacteria; kingdom Bacillati; phylum Bacillota; class Erysipelotrichia; order Erysipelotrichales; family Turicibacteraceae; genus Turicibacter; species Turicibacter sp. St.80E1. The sequence goes on from NZ_AP039386.1 coordinate 2,215,823, forward strand.
TAATCGAACACAGGTTTAAACGCCGCAACACTTTGCCCCCAACCGTGTAATAGTAAAATCGGATGCCCTTGTCCTTCCACCTCATAATAAACCTTCACATCATCTATCTTAATGAACACAATTCATCACTCCTCACCTATATTCTTTATTATTATATGATAATCGTCCATAAAATTTAAGGGCATATCCGAAAAAAACTAAGAATTACATGCTTAATAAACGTTCCCCCCTCGTTTAAATCTTACTTTTCTTGTAATCCTCAAAAAAAGTCCAATGACTGCAGAAATGAAACCTACTTTTAGTATATACACTAACGAAAAAAAATTGTCTCAAATTAATTCGAGACAATTTTTAAACGACGACTATATCGATAAGAAAACGTCGATAAGATAATCAAGATAGTTATCCCCGATAAAACACACCCGATTATAACCCCTGGTGAAGAATAGATCAATTCCACTTCATAAGTGCCACCTTCTAACAATCCTATTCCTATAAATCCGTTATTAACCTCATACAAGGGAATTTGTTTACCATTTGCATAAGCTTTCCATCCTTTATTATATGGGATCGTATACGTTATTAATTTAGGCTCACTTATCACGTAATCATGCATGATTCTATTTTGACTATATCGTACATTCTCTACACCTAGTTGTTGACGAATAGCAGCGGCATCAAAATATTGAATTTCCCCTGGATTCTTTTCTATATCATTAATATCCAGTCGTTCTAAGTGATAACGATTAGCAAACTCCTCATCATCTAAAATAATCGCTTTTAAAAACACGTAATGTTGTTGTGCTCGGCTTAACTGATTAAAATCAGATTTAAGCATATAAAATGGACTACTTGTTCCCACCGGCAAGAAATAATTGTTTTTAAATATCGTAATCCCCTCAATCCGATCATAATATTCATAACCTGGAAGTTGCGTCTCATAATCAGGGGTAAAGTAATACTTAGCGGACAGAGCGGTTGTTAACATATAGTCCGTCGGAGAGATAGATAAACTTTCCTCAACTTTTCTATCTAACATCCATGAAACATCTTGGGAAGACACAATTAAATAAGGATTAGCGATTGAAAAGCCATTATAATTTTGATATAGCGGTTCATTATACTGCACTTCATAGCTATTAATAATTCGATAAAAATCAGAGTCCATTGTTTGAAGATAGTCTGCCACTGCGTAGGTTTTATTCCCAATCGAATCATTATCCTTTATATAATGACTCGCAAAATAGGATTTATCCATATCCGTGGCAAAGTAAATATAGGCCACCGAAACACACTCTACAGTTAAAATAAGGATAGTCAAATGAAGCCCTACCTTTAAATCTCTTTTAAATAAATTTATCATAATAAACGTATAGGCGTTAATCAATAATATCATGGCTAGACCCAACATAAAATATGGGGATAACAACGTAAACCCTCTCCCTATCTCAGATAGAAAGGGACTTAAACTCTCTTCCCCACCTAAGCGGACTTCAAAAATAAGAATAACTGCTAAAAGGCTGATCAACCCGACTTTTAGAACCGAAGAGGTCTTTCTTAATAATCGAGTATCTAACTGCAGTGGATGATTAAAAGAATAAGCCGCTAATAATGAATTAAATAAAATCAATAAAATTGAGAGAACATTGGTATTTAAAGGCGCCAAAGAAGTTATATTAACTAGCTCCAATGACTGGGTAACAAACACGATAAACAAAGTCACACTATAAGAAAAAAGTACTATTCTTCTTACCTCTTTTCGCATCCCCTTTATTGCTTGAGGCAACATTAACATAACGATTACTGACTGGTACAACGCTACAATACTTACATCCACCGAAAAAATATTTAACGATTCAGTAAAACGATCATTGAGCGGAGGAAATAACCCTTTAATACAAAATAACAATAAAGATGAGAGCGTCATTCCCTCCTGCAACTCAATGGATACGGCATTTAACGCGAGAAAAAGAGGTAAAATTACAATCATATTCCCCCCTATAATTAAACCAAATGCCTGAAGAAGGTGCCTTGTCCGATCCCTAATATCTGTCTTACTCATATACAAGCGGATGATAATATATCCGATTAAAAAACCTAAAAAAAGAAGTGTAAATGTAAAATGGGAAATTAACAATAGCGAAAAGAACGCAACAAAATATCTTTTTTTCCCGAGTCTAATTAACTTTTCCACTCCATATAGGACTAATGGGACAAAAAACAATAATTCTATGGTCACAAATTCAGTCAAATTACTCAAATACCATCCATTAAATAAATACAAAATGCATGCAATTATAATCGTATAGGGTTTAAACCAGCCTGTCTCCTTCATGTAAAAGAATAATGCCCCTGCGGACAAAATGGTTTTTAAAAATAATAGAGGAAAATAAAGTTTAGGTAGCATCGTACTCTGAAAAAATAAGGTAATTAAAAAAAAGGGATTAAAAATAGAATATACATTTTGTGCCCCTAAAAAATTTCCACCTAAAAAGAAATTAGAAGACCACATCGGAATTTCTGATCGGGATAATAAGACATGGGCGTTCGTATAAATAGATAAATAATTTTCAACATATTGCCCCCCTATAATATCCATAGGCCCCCCAGTAAAAACAAGACCAACAAATATAACTAAAAAAATAATTGTAATGAACTGCACTATTTTTCTTAAACCTATAGTACCTTTAAACACACTATCACACCTAACCATAAAGACTACTACCATTTTACCATAAAATTATTTAATAATTACCAAAAAATAGACATTAAATTAGAACACTTTACGCGCATCAACCGCGAATATTTGATATACTAAAAACGGTGATAAAAATGGAAAGATATAATATTATAACGGAAAAGTTTCCTAGAGAAATTGTTCTTCTAAAAAGTAAGCCTTGTTCATATGGTAAATGTGCCTTTTGTGATTACATCGATGATAATTCCACTAATGTGGCTAAAATCAACCAAGTAAATCAAGAAGTATTAGCCAATGTTAAAGGTATTTATAATACGTTAGAAGTAATCAATTCTGGAAATATATTCGATTTACCTAAAGATTCTTTGGCGCTAGTAAAAGAAACAGTAGAGATTCATCAATTTGATAAGTTATTTGCAGAGGCCCACTGGATATTTCGTAATCATCTAACGAAAATGCGAAATCGGCTCGATGTAGATATAATGTTTAAAACTGGGGTCGAAACATTTGATTACGATTTTCGCGAAAAAGTTCTAAAAAAAGGGGCCCCTTTTCAAAGTGTTGATGAGTTAAAGCAATATTTTGATTCCCCTTGTATCATGGTAGGTGTTAAAGGTCAAACAAAAGATATGATAAAACGAGATATAGACATCGTCCTTAATCAATTTAATCATGCAACAGTAAATGTCTACTGTGAAAATACAACGGCCATCAAACCTGATCCTCAATTAAAGGAATGGTTTTACAACGAGTACAAATGGCTCGATGATATCAAACATCTCGAAATCTTATGGAACAATACCGATTTTGGAGTTGGCGACTAAAAAAAGACAAGAATCATCTTGATTCATGTCTTTTTTTATAGACGATGAACTACTTTTTAAAAATTATTTTTTTCTAACAAACGAATAAGGATAGCTTAATATTCCTTGATATAACGTTATCCACAATAACAACGTATGTATAGTTTAATGTATAGTCAAATGATTTTGATCCTCATTTTCCTCTATAATATTACTTTTTATTTTCGTCTGTACAGTTGAATGTATATCTAAAATAACCTAATTAAACTTTCCTCTTTTCCCCAATAAAAAAACCGGTTCATAGACCGGTTTATAAATCAAGTGGATTAACCTTTTTTAATAAATAGACAAACGGAGTATCTGAAATACTTAAAATAACTTTAAATAAGTAGGTAACGATAAAAATTTCAATCGAATCCCCCACTGTCCATAAACCAAAGGCCACTACAATTGCCGTAAATAATAATGTATCGATAAATTGACTGATTAACGTACTCCCATTATTACGTAACCATAACCATTTATCTTCTGGAAACTTTGCCTTAATAATATGAAAAATAAACACATCCACATTTTGTGAAACAATAAATGAACTCAGCCCTGCAATTGTGAATACGGGTAATGCTAAAGAAAATAATCCCTCCATATGCGGTTGAGCCCAATCAGAAGCATCCGGAGCAAACCATAGAGAAAACTGGGTCACCACTAAAAAAGATAATTGCATAAAAAAGCCGATAAATACGGCCGTCATCGCTGCCTTTTTTCCATACTTTTCACTCAGTAAATCGGTCGCTAAAAAGATTCCACTAAACATTGTATTACCTAGTGTTGCCGTAATTCCAAAAATGGTAATTGTCTTCGCGACTTGAATATTAGCCGCAATTACACTCATTGCAATGTATGCGTACAATCCCTTCCGCCCAAAGAGTTTATAGCTTAAAACCACTAAGCTAAAATTTACGATAATAAACATTAGAGCAATTAATTCATTTGTCATACTAATCTCCCTTACCTTATAAATTATAACAACAAAAAAACTCCTAAACAAACAGGAGCAGATATAAGATCACAGCAAAATAAACGTACATCAACCTGTAACGTTTACTAGATTAGACCTCCTATTTTTGATAACGCTGGATTCTGCCAACAGCATGAGGATTTTATTCTTGTTATGTTTCATATTATAACACGAAAAATATTAAAACTGTAGTATCCTCTTCATCCTCGACTCTAATTTTTACTTTTTTAGGGTCATTTGCTAATATATTTCCGTTATTGGGTACCCTATTATTAATAATATACTTAAAGCATTAGAAAGAAGGTTATTATGAGGGATCAAACATTTTCAAATTTAAATGGACATTATATTAACTTCCAACAATTAACCCAAAAATTAAAAGAAATTGCCCATGAAAAGGGCATGACACAAAGTGAATTAGCCGAAGGGATTACCCCCCGAGAACATTTAAATAAAATACTCAATGGAAAGCGAAATCCGAGTTTAATTCTCCTTTATCAATTATGTAACAAATTAAACGTTGATATTCGCTTACTAATTGAACAGGGCTATTACGTTAATTACGAACAAACATCTAACTATATCCATCGTATGAAACAATGTATTACGCAAGGAAATTTTGATAGGTTAGAAGAGCTGGTTAATTTTTGTTCAACGATCGATGATTTTAAAAATGGGATTGCCAAACAATTTCTCACTTATCAAAAGGGAATCATCCAATTAAAAAAGTACCATAACCCTTCCCAGGCGCTCGAATATATAGAAGAGTCTCTATCCACAGCATTTCAAAAAGGATACGAGGGAAGTAGTTCATCCCATTTTCTAACGTTAGAAGAAAAAAATATAAACATTGATAAAGCCATTTGCCTTTTCCAATTAGGGGATACGGAACAAGCTATTAATATTTTAGTATCAATTATAAACAACAGGCTTGCCATCTATGAAAATACCGAAACCTATCATTTATTACGAGCACACTTCTATCTCGCAAAGTTTTATTTAGAAACTCAGCAAATTAATTTTTGCCTCGAGGTAGCTAAAAAAGGAATTGATTTGGCGCATTGCAAGTTTGTTTATATCTATGTAGGTGATTTACACGCTCTTACTTCCCTAGCCTTTCATGCACTACAAAATGATAAGGAAGCCAATTTTCACTATAATAAAGCACAAGACTTCTATCGTCTTCTCGGAAGTTCACAACCTTTTAAATCCCCTAAAAGGGATTTTATATCCCCCATCAAAAAAGATCCGTCTCCAAAATAATTATGGTGATTCACCCCATTCTCCTCCTCCTTCAATCGAAGAGAAGAAAAAGTATACTAAAATAAAGACCTCCCACTATAAACGGAATCAATATAAACTCGAAAATCAAGCACCAATTCACACCCGTGATAGAATTAACTCTATACTTCACCTTGCTTATTTTTACAATACCTATAAAAAATTGTTTAGTAAGAACACTTTAAACTGTACCCTACTAAACAATCAATGGAAAATTATTATATTACGTTTAAATGTCGCTACCTTATAGATAGAGACTTTTCTAAAAAGAATACGAAAAATTCATTTCTAGCCCACTTTTAAAATCATGCCCCCTCTGATGCAGAAGACACTCTATCTCTAGTATAATTATCTGAAGAAACAACATGTAACTTTCTAATTGAAGAGAAGAAAACAATTCCTGTAATAATAGAAGCCAATCCATCAGCAACCGGACCTGATAACCAAACCCCCATCAATCCAAAGTTACCAATATGAGGCAAAATAAGCAAGCAAGGAATTAATAAAATAACTTGGCGTAATAAACTTAAAAACATAGAAATTCTTGCCTGACCAATGGATTGAAAATAATTAGAGCTAATAACTTGGAACCCAAGAACAGGAAACATAAATAAAAATATCTTTGTACCCTCAATGGCCATTCCTAACAACTCTTGATCATTACTAAAGATTCTAATCAACATCTGAGGAGCAAACTGGATTAATAACCAGCCAAACGTCACAATAACCGTTGCAATGATGACAGGAATTTTAACTGCATCTTTAACACGATTATACTTTTTAGCTCCATAATTATACCCAATAATCGGTTGTGATCCCTGATTTAAACCGAATAATGGCATCATAAAAATCATAGATATACTATTTACAATAGTCATAGCCCCAATCGCTAAATCACCACCGTACTGCTTTAAAGCATTATTTGCTAATATTAAAACAATACTTTGAGCAATTTGCATAGAAAAAGGGCTCATTCCAATTGAAAAAATACTCATTACAGTAGACCATTCTAATTTCATACTTTCACGTGAAATCTTAATAGTACTTTTTCCCTTAGTAAAATAATAAAGAATCCACATGGTGGAAGCAATTTGAGAAATAATAGTGGCTAAAGCGGCCCCACGCACCCCCATTCCAAGTCCAAAAATAAAAATAGGATCTAATAAAATATTAGTTCCAGCCCCTATTAACATCGAAAACATAGCCAGTTTAGGATTGCCATCACTACGAATTGAATGATTTAATCCAAAGCTAAGCATATTAAAAATAGTACCTATAAAAATAATTTGCATGTATTGAGCAGCATATTCCTCAGTTTCAGTACTTGCCCCAAACATTTTAAGAATCGGGGACATAAAAAATAATCCTAAAACAGTAATGAAAATACTGATCAGTAGAATTAATGTGAAGGCATTTCCCAAATGTTTTTCGGCTTCTAGGCGTTTATGTTCTCCTAACTTTAAAGAAATACGCGCACTTGCTCCAAGACCTACAAGCATCCCAAAAGCTAATATGATTGTCATAATAGGCATCGTAATTCCGACACCGGTTAAAGCCAATCCTCCGACATTCGGTATATTTCCAATAAACATTCGATCAACAATATTATATAAGACGTTCACCATCATCCCTATAATGGCAGGAACCGAGAATTGGAAAAGCAACTTAGTTACTTTCTCTTCCCCTAGCATTTGTTGTTTATTCACTTAATAATTCCTCCTCTACTATAAAATTATGCATATTAAAAGCACCTGATCGTATTTAACGAATCAAGATAATTCTACTACCAATACCTATACTATCATTAATAATTTTCAGATACAATATCTCTTAAAAAAAGGTGTGAGACATTGCTCACACCTTTCCGACATTACTACTAAATCTATTATTCCACAGTAACTGATTTTGCTAAATTACGTGGTTTATCAATATCAAAATCACGTTGTAATGCTGCATAATAAGAAATTAATTGCGTTGGAACAACCGTTACTAATGGCGTTAATAATGGATGCACATCATCGATGACAATTTGGTCTGTTTCAGAGCTTAATGAACGTAAGGAAATAATAACTGTATTTGCCCCACGCGCTTTAACCTCCTTAACATTTGAACGCGTATTTAAATTAACTGCCTCTTGAGAGATAATTGCAATGACTGGTGTTCCCTTTTCAATTAAAGCAATAGTTCCGTGTTTTAATTCTCCAGCCGCAAACCCTTCCGTTTGGATATATGAAATCTCTTTTAATTTTAAAGCTGCTTCTAATGCGACATAATAATCCACATGTCGCCCAATATAGAAACAATTTCGTTGTGTTAAATATTCTTTCGCGATTTCTTCATATTGTTCCTTGTGATCTGTAATACTTTCCATCACATTAGCTACAATCGCTAATTCACGAGATAAATCTAAATCTGACTTTCCAGCCACTTTAGCAGCTAAAACCGCCTGGACTGCTACCTGGGCTGTGTAAGCCTTTGTTGAAGCAACTGCGATTTCAGGCCCTGCATGCAATAATAATGTATGATCAGCCTCACGTGATAACGTTGATCCCGGTACATTTGTAATAGTTAGAGATGGATATCCTAATTGTTTAATCTTAACTAATACGGCACGACTATCTGCAGTTTCACCTGATTGAGAAATAAAGATAAATAATGGATTCTTACTTATAACAGGTGTATTATAAACAAACTCAGATGAAATATGCACCTCTGTTGGGATACCAGCTAACTGTTCAAATAATTGTTTTCCAACAAAACCAGCATGCATACTTGTCCCTGCAGCAATAATATATAAACGATCAGCAGATTGTACCGCATCTACAATCTTTTGATCCATTTTAATTTGACCATCTTCAAAGTATTGCTCTACAATTCGTCGGATAACATAAGGTTGTTCATCAATTTCTTTTAACATGTAATGAGGGTATGTCCCCTTTTCAATATCTGAAGCATCTAATTCAGCAGTAAATGGTGAACGTTTAACAGGAACTCCTAACAGATTATAGATAGTAACTCCCTCACGAGTTAATTTAATAAATTCCTCATCTTCAATTTCAACAAATTGATTCGTACATTGAAGCATTGCCATGGCATCAGATCCAATCATGTTAAATCCTTCACCTAATCCAATTAACATTGGAGACTTATTTTTAGCTGCATATAAAACATCTGGATTCTCTGCATCAATGACTCCTAATGCATAAGAACCATGTAATAGGCTCATAACGTGACGAATTGCTAATTCTACATCCTCTTTCTCTAAAACAAAGTGTTCAATTAGAGCGGCAATCACTTCAGTATCTGTATCAGAAATAAATTTATAGTTTGGTAAAAATTCTTGACGTAATTCTAGTTCATTTTCAATAACCCCATTATGGACAATCGTAAAACGTCCTGTACTTGATTGATGAGGATGTGAATTACGTTGATTAGGGGCACCGTGAGTTGCCCAACGTGTATGCCCAATTCCTACAGTAGATAAAACAGTTTCATCTACAACCGTACGTAAATGTGCAATACGGCCTTTATCTTTAAAAATATGTACACCATTCTCATTCACAACTGCGATTCCCGCAGAGTCATACCCTCGGTATTCTAACTTCTCTAAACCATTTAACAGAATATCTTTAACATCCTGTGTACCAATATATCCTACAATTCCACACATATTTATAACAACTCCTTCTTTTTTTAATAGATACAAAAATAGAGTCGCTTTCTTAATTACCTTTTCTTCAATTTTGTCGTAAGGGTTACCCCTTAGTTTTGTTTGAAGACCACGACTGAGGTATACAGCCGGAAGGCATCCGCCGAATAATCGATTAACCTTCACCTCGTCAGCTAATGAAATATATTCAAGAGCTCTGGCGCTTTATGAATAGACAAAACTTATCTACCCCAAATCCTCCTTCCCCATAGAAAGCAACATCTCAATTATATCATATGCGACAAAAAAAAGTATGTTATTTTAGTCCCAAACAAAATAATTCTTTTCAGAAAAAAGCCGTCTCTAATTGAAGGCACGTAGATTTATTTAGAGATATAAAAAATTACCCATCCTACAATTAGAATTTTTACAGGAATGTAGCATTTAACAACGTCTTAAACATGTAAAAAGGGAGACACAAGTCTCCCTTTTTATCCTTATTTCAATTCACGTTCTACAACATTTAAGATTCGCTCTACATATGACTCACATAACTCCTGGGTTTTAGCTTCAACCATTACCCTAACTAACGGTTCTGTTCCAGAAGGACGAACTAACACTCGTCCCTCACCAGACATTTCGGCCTCAACTTCAGCTATTACCTTTAAGATGGCTTCATTTGTCATCATCGCATTTTTATCCTCAACACGAAGATTTTTTAATAATTGCGGATACTTTGGCATTGCCTTAGCTAAATCTGCTAAACTCTTTTCCTTTTCTGCAACAATTTTAGCAAGTTGAACAGCACTTAACATTCCATCTCCCGTTGTTCCATAGTCTAGAAAAATTAAATGTCCTGATTGTTCACCACCAAAGTTATAATCGTTCTTTAACATTTCCTCTAAAACATAGCGGTCACCCACTTTGGTCTGAACACTATGTAGCCCATTCTCTTCAATAGCATGATAGAATCCCAAATTACTCATTACTGTTGAGACGACAGTACCTTTTTTCAATAACCCATTCTCATTTAAATACTGACCGACAATAAACATAATATGATCTCCATCAATGATAGCTCCCGTATGATCAACTGCAATTAATCGATCACAATCGCCATCAAACGCAAAACCTAAGTCTGCCTCGTGCTTAACAACTTCTTTTGCTAACGCCTCTGGATGTGTTGATCCACAATTATGATTAATGTTAATTCCATCCGGATTTGAAGAAACCGTTACAATATCTGCATCTAAATCTGCAAATAATTGGGGTGCTAATGCAGAGCTAGCGCCATTCGCACAGTCTAATACAATTTTTAATCCTGTTAATTTTTGACCTACAGTCCCTTTAATAAAGTTAACATATTTTTGAGATCCCATTTGAAAATCTTCAATACGCCCAATCTCACCAGCTATAGGTCGAGGTAATTCATCAGCTAAATCAATTAAATTCTCAATTTCTTCTTCCTCTGAATCACTTAATTTATAACCACTATGACTAAAAATTTTAATTCCATTATCCTGTACCGGATTATGAGACGCAGAAATCATTATCCCCGCATCTACATCTAAACTCTTTGTTAAATAGGCAACCCCAGGAGTAGTAATAACCCCTAGCGTAAGAACATCTGCACCAGATGAAACTAATCCGGCAATTAATGCACTTTCTAATAACTCACCTGAAATTCGTGTATCACGGCCAATTAATACCTTTGGGCGAGTATTCTTAGACTTTAAATGGTTCCCTAAAATTCTTCCTAATTTCAATGTAAACTCTGGAGTTAATTCAGTATTAGCAATTCCTCTAATTCCATCTGTACCAAAATATTTTCCCATTTATCATAACCTCACTTTTATTCTGTAATAATAATATTTATCTTTGCCCTACTTGGATCAATGATTACGTTATCAACTGTCTCTATTGTAACCGGAATTTGATATTCACCTGGCGTATATCCGTTTAAATCAATAAAAACCTTAATATCTTCATTAGAGAGCAAATCTAAACGTGTTTTAGCTCCGCTTAATGTTAAATCAACCATAGCATCATCTAGAGATTTGGCCTTTACTTTATAGCGAGAGTCCAAATTTTTAAATTCAATCGGAACATCCTCTAGAATCTTCTTCTTTGTTTCTTCAAATTTCACTTTCACCTTTACAGTATCAGTATCCATTTTATGTACATTTTCTGGTTTTTCGAGCTTTACTATAATCTCATTATTCTCATCTAACTGATATAAATCAACCTGAGCTATCAGTTCAGTATACACATCGATTACATCAGATTCACCATACAATTTAACTTTTGATGGTTCTATACTAATGGATTCTATGCTATAACCCTCTGGAGGATTTCCTGTAATAACCTCCTTAATAGGAATAACCTTACTTGGAGTGGTCACTTGTGTTGAAACCATTACCCTTTCTGGCCTAATCTCAACATCAAGCTTATTACCAAGTCTATCGTAAGCATAAACCGGAGCCTCGTAATCAGAAAGTTTAGAAAGATCCGAAACATCCACTATAGCCTTAACACTAGCTATTTGATCTACAACAATTTGAGGACCCTTTATTTTCACGGTATCGACAGCCACTTGAGGATCACCTAATACATACATCTCATCAATTTGATCTAAATTTACAAAGTCTGCCCTTATCGGCTTATCCGTTTCTATTAAGGACATGATAGTAACAACAATCGTACTAGGATCTAACTTAACGTCCAGGTCATTGCTGAGTTTACTATATTCTAAATTAACCTTATGGGTTCCTGGAGGTAGATTCCTTAAATCGGCATAAACCTCAAAGTTAGATTTTGCTTTAGCAATATCAACTTTTCCTCGATCACCAATTAGTGTAACATCTACAGTAGCAGGTAATCCATCAACTACCATTCTGTCTTGGTCATAATACTGACTCAGTGGATAATTATTAATATCCGCAGAGTACCGCTCCTTAGCATTGGGAACATACCTTATATTTATAGCAAATACGATCGCTACTACTAACGCTAGTAACTTAATTAATCTTTCATTACGAAGTAAGCTTTCGTATATATGGTCCAATTTTTGAAACCTTAACACACTTAATAACATTCCCGGATTAGTCAAAACTCTTCCCAATGTTTTGGAAAAGTCTATAACTTTATGTATAAATTTTTCTGTCCCGTATGCTTGATTAGTTTCCTCATGTTCGCGCTGTTCCTGCATATTCTCTTTTTTCATAAAACACCACCTTTATAGATTACAATCGCTGGATTAACTAACCTAAATACTTCTCTAAATCGGCCTTAAATGTATCTATACGATCGTAAACCTTTAGCTCCCCCTTGTACGCAATCGAGTATCTTCCAGTTTCTTCAGATACAACCAAGGTTAAACTATCAGAAATTTCACTAATTCCGATAGCTGCCCGATGCCTTGTTCCAAATGCCTTATTAATATCCTCTCTTCTCGTCGAGGGAAGATAGGCACCAGCACAATAAAGTTTTCCATCTCTAATCATAACGGCACCATCATGAAGTGGGGTGGTGGGTACAAAGATAGTCGTCAACAACTCCTGAGAGATTTCACCATCAATGATTGTAGACGGTGTTATAAATTCATCTAATTTTACGCCTCTCTCAATAACAATTAATGCCCCAATACGTCGCTTTGCTAGAAACTCTACTGAATTGGCTAGTATACTATGTATATCATTTACGGCAAGGCTATTCTTTTCCCGATTCATCGTGCTATTACGTCCAATTTGCTCTAAACCACTACGAATTTCTGGTTGAAAAATAATAATGACAGCAAGTAATCCCCAATCAATAATATTACCGATTAATACACTTAGAGTATATAAATCAAATATTTGACTAATAATATCAATCAAATATATGAGCATAACTCCCTTAAGGATTTGAACAGCACGAACATTTGATTTAATCAATTTTAATATGTAGTATATAATCAACCATACGAAATAGACATCTAAACATACTAATAACAGTTCAAAAAATGTAAAGTTTTCTACCGTATTAATCAAATCAGAGCCTCCTTTTTTCTACTAGTTTTATTATAACACAATTCAATCAAATATAAATAAACCTCTAGTCTTTTATAGATAATATTCCAGTATATGCTTATAAAACGATATTTTATCTACCATCTGTTCTACTAAGCAATACTCTAATGTATTAGAATAATCATTCTAAATTTACTAAAAATATATTTTTTATTAATTATCCGTTGGCGAAGAAAATATTTAAAACTACTATATGAATGCTAACATAAATGTGGTTCTTCCTGACTTTTGGTGATAAAACGCTTTACCTGATATAATGAAAAGACATCGTAGAGAGGTATATCATCATGAATCTTAATGTCTTTTTCCCTGAAAATCTTATGATTCAATCCATTGAAAATAATGAGCATATAATCTTGATTTGTTTAAAATCTGAATCAAAATTTAACCACTGTCCCTTATGTGGGATGAAAAGTCACCAGGTACACAGTACGTATCTTAGAAAACCATTAGATGCGTCTATCCTTAATAAACCTGTTCAATTAAGGATACAAGCTAAAAAGTTTTTTTGTTTAAATCCTAACTGTAAACGTCAAATTTTTACTGAAAGATTTACTGGCTTTTTAAATGCCTATCGGCGTTTAACCATTCGTCTTGAAGAGGTTTTTCTTCAATTATCATTATCGATGAGTGCGGAAGCTTTATCACGCTTTCTTTTTAAACTTGGATATAAACGAAGTGGAGATGCACTATTAGATTTATTACGACGTATCGATTCTACTGAAAAAGATATAAAAAATCAGTCATTAACCCATATTGGGGTTGATGACTTTTCTTTTCGTCGAGGGTCGACTTTGGAACGGTTATTTGTGATTTAGAAACGCATCGTCCGGTTGAAATTCTGGCCTCTCGTTCGACTCAAGCGTTTAAAGAATGGTTGGAAAAACATCCCTCAGTTGAATTAGTGACACGTGATCGTGCAACAACTTATACTAAAGCCATTCATTTAACGAATCCTAACATTATTCAGGTTGCCGACAAGTGGCACTTTCTTAAAAACCTATTAACGGTTGTTAAAGAAACCATTAGTTCTCGTTTTCCTAAAGGATGGTTTATCATGCCTGAATCTTCAATCACTAAAAAAACAGATCCAGCGACAGATATAACGATTACTAACGTGAACTCAATATCCAGTCATGAATCATTATCTGAAAAGGAACAAGCAAAATGGGCACTCATTTTGGAGATTCAAAAGGTCTACCAACAAGTAGGCTCTATTCGTCAAACAGCCAGACAACTTAAGTTAAGTCGGACAACCGTAGCGAAGTATATTCAGTTATCTGAACCTCCCAAGCAAATACGAAAGCCCCGTGTTAATCAATTTGTCCCCTATTTAAATCAAATCACACAATGGTGTCAGGAAGGAAAAACTGCTCGTTGGATTCATGAACAACTCATCCACCAAGGGTTTAAAGGAGGAGCTTCTTCAACTCGTCGAAAAGTTCAAGAAATTAAAGCAAATCTCCCCGTAAAAACAAGTGAGAAGGCAACAGAAAAAATATCAAAAAAATCTAGTAAATTATTGAAAGCAACGAAGTTTCAACTCACCTCATTCATTTGGCGAAAACCAACGTCTTTAACTCAACCAGAATTAAATTTATTAAATGAACTCTTTCAAGCTCATGCAGACTTAAGTGAACTATATACAGCCATCCAAGTATTTAGAGATTTGGTCACGATGGGGCAAGTATTCAAATTATCTCAATGGCTAGAACGTTACGCTACTCATGAGATTAAATTACTGCGTGAGTTTTGTCTTCGAATGAAACGTGATGAGCAATCGATCAGTAACGCATTAGTTTATCCATACACTAATGCGATTTGTGAAGGGAATGTCAACCGAATTAAAATGATTAAACGCCAAATGTATGGACGAGCAAGTTTTGAACTTCTACGTATTAAAGTGCTCTATTCCTAGAAAGGGCTTTTCACCAAAATAGCGGAAGAACCACTTTTTTATTGACATTTATACTACTAGATCCTATTCTTTTGATTGAATAAAATAATTGAGTTAATTTTATTATTTATAAGATACATTTTCATATATTTTAAATAAATATTATATTAACTACCATTAAATGGATACAAATGCTTATCTCACCAAATGTATAACACATTTTCTATACTATATATCCTGATTATTAGAATTCAACGATATAGTAAAATATGTCTAAGATTAAATTTAAAATCCTAGCGATATAAGCACTAGGATTTTAAATTTAATTTTTTCATACTAACAATTCAAATTCATCTTCAGGATTATAGCATAAAAAAAACCATAGAAGATAAAGTCCTCTATGGTTCTAAAAATTATACTAACTCGATAACTACCATTTCAGCTGCATCCCCACGACGAGGTCCAACTTTTAAAATACGAGTGTATCCACCGTTACGCTCAGCATAGCGAGGTGCGATATCAGAGAATAATTTTTGTACAGCTGTTGCTCCAGTTTCATCGTTTGCAACTTCAGCGCGTACATATGCAGCTGCTTGACGACGAGCATGTAAGTCTCCGCGTTTACCTAAAGTAATTAATTTTTCAACTACTGAACGTAATTCCTTTGCACGAGCTTCAGTTGTAACAATGCGTTCGTTAATGATTAAATCTGTTGATAAATCACGTAACATTGCTTTACGTTGATGACTAAGACGTCCTAATTTTCTATAAGCCACTTAAAATTCCTCCTTCCATATGAAAATGGAATTATAACATTATTTATTTAGTGCAACCTAGGCTTAATCCTAATTCGTCAAGTTTGTCCTTAACTTCTTTTAATGATTTTTTACCTAAATTACGAACCTTCATCATATCTTCTTCAGAATGACGAGCTAACTCTTCAACCGTATTGATTCCAGCACGACGTAAACAGTTATATGATCTAACTGATAAATCTAACTCTTCGATTGGCATTTCTAATACTTTATTTTTTTCTTCATCTTCTCGTTCAACAATAAATGCTGCAAGTTGTCCAGCTTCATTTAAATTAACTAAAATGCTGAAGTGTTCAACTAAAATTTTAGATGCCAAAGAAATTGCTTCTTGAGGATTCACGCTACCGTTAGTCCATACCTCTAAAGTTAATTTATCATATGATGCATCTTGTCCTACACGTGTTTTTTCTACATCGTATGAAACGCGTGTTACTGGAGTATAAATAGAATCAATTGCAATTTCACCAGTGCTTTCTAAAAGTTTTTTATTATCATCCGCACCTACATAACCATTTCCACGACGAGCTTTCATAGTCATTCTTAAACGACCAGTAGCTGATAATGTAGCAATATGTAAATCTGGATTAATAATTTCTACTTCTTCGTCACACTCAATGTCAGCGGCAGTTACTGCGCCTTCTCTTGCAACATCAATACGAAGTTCTTTAACTTCCTCTGAATCAATAGATAAAATTAAATTTTTTAAATTTAAAATAATTTGCGTTACATCTTCAACAACACCATCAATAGAGGTAAATTCGTGTTGAACTCCTTCTATAGAAATAGATGTTACCGCAGCTCCAGGAAGTGATGATAGTAATACTCGACGTAAGGAATTCCCTAACGTAGTACCATATCCACGTTTTAGAGGCTCAATAACAAATTTCCCATAGAATTCATCTTTGATGTATTCTTCAATTTCAATTCTTGGTTTTTCGATTTCTAACATCGATTTCCCTCCTCAGGATCGCTTAATAGTAGGGTACTACTTTCAAATAACTTCCTGATTAACCACGTGGGTGTTTTGGTGGACGGCATCCGTTATGAGGAACCGGAGTAACGTCTTTAATAGCTGTTACATCTAATCCTGCAGCTTGTAAAGCACGGATAGCTGCTTCACGACCAGGACCAGGACCTTTAACAGATACGTCTACACTTTTCATTCCATGATCCATTGCAGCTTTTGCAGCAGCTTCTGATGCCATTTGAGCAGCGAATGGAGTTGATTTACGAGATCCTTTAAATCCTAATGCACCTGCACTTGACCATGAGATTGCATTACCATGAGGATCAGTAATCGTAACAATTGTATTATTGAAAGTCGAGTGGATATGTGCTACACCTGTAGCAATATTCTTTTTAACACGACGTTTACGACTAACTTGTTTACGTGCCATATGATGACCCTCCTAACTATTTTTTCTTATTAGCAACTGTTTTACGTGGACCTTTACGAGTACGGGCATTATTTTTAGTATTTTGTCCGCGTACTGGTAAACTTCTACGATGGCGGATACCACGGAATGAAGCAATTTCCATTAAACGTTTAATATTTAATGAAACTTCACGACGTAAGTCTCCTTCTACTTTTAATTTATCTACTTCAACACGGATACGGTTTAACTCGTCTTCAGTTAAATCGCGTACACGTGTATCTTCTGATACACCAGCAGCAGCTAAGATTTGTTGAGCTGTTGGTTTACCAATTCCATAGATATATGTTAATGAAATTACAACGCGTTTATCGCGAGGAATATCTACACCAGCAATACGTGCCATACATTGCACCTCCTAAAGCTTATCCTTGTTTTTGTTTATGTTTTGGATTTTCACAAATTACCATTACTTTTCCTTTACGGCGAATAACTTTACATTTATCGCAGATAGGTTTAACAGATGGTCTTACTTTCATGAATTAAAACCTCCTCATTTTTCAGTATATCGGAGTCTATTTGTGACGATATGTAATGCGCCCACGTGTTAAGTCATAAGGAGATAATTCTACTGTTACTTTATCACCTGGTAAAATACGAATGAAATTCATACGGATTTTACCAGAAACGTGAGCAATTAATTGATGACCATTTTCTAATTCTACTTTAAACATAGCGTTTGGCAAATTATCGATAACGGTAGCTTCTACTTCAATAACGTCTTGCTTAGCCATTGATTATGCCTCCTTACCTTTATAACTTAGTTAATATTTCATATCCATTCTCTGTAACGACAATGGTATGTTCAAAATGAGCACAGAGTGACTTATCACGAGTGACTACAGTCCAATTATCAGGTAGAGTACGAACATATCTCTCCCCGTAGTTAACCATAGGCTCTATTGCTAAAGTCATGCCCTTTTTTAATCTTGGTCCTCGTCCAGGAGGTCCATAGTGTGGAATCGAAGGATCTTCATGTAGATCTTGGCCGACACCATGTCCAGCATACTCGCGAACAATCGAGAAATTATTTGATTCCACATATTCTTGTATAGCATGTGAAATATCAGATAAACGATTCCCCGCTTTAGCATATTCTAGACCGACAAATAATGATTTTTTTGTTACATCAAGTAAGCGTTGAGCCTCAGTTGAAATATTTCCTACAGGATAAGTCCATGCTGAGTCTCCATGATAACCATGATACTTGGCACCAATATCAATAGAGATAATATCTCCGTCCTTTAATATACGGTTTCCAGGAATACCATGAACCAATTCATCATTTACTGATGCACAAATACTTGCAGGGAACCCATGATAACCTTTAAAAGAAGGTATTGCGCCATGACTACGAATTACATCCTCAACAATTTTATCTAATTGTTTAGTTGTTACACCAGGTTTAATATGCTTTTGAACCTCTTGATGAGCTAAAGCTACAATACGCCCGGCTTCTCGCATAATATCAATTTCGCGTGGAGTTTTACAAATAATCATTACTTATTGCCTCCAAGCACCTCACAGATTTCTTCAAATACAAGATCAATTGATTGTTGACCATTAATATTAACAAGATTTCCTGCTAAAGAGTAATAATCTAATAAAGGCTTAGTTTGACTAACATAAACATTTAAGCGATTACCAACCGTTTCTTCATTATCATCTTTACGTTGATATAATTCTCCACCACATTTATCGCAGACATCTGCATTTTTAGGTGGATTGAAGATCATGTGATATGTTGCCCCACATGAACGACAAATACGACGTCCTGTTAAGCGCTCTTTAAGAATGTCCAAATCAACATCAATATTAATTACATAATCAATCTTCGAATCAAGAGAAGTCAGTATTTCATCTAAGGCTTTTGCCTGATCTACTGTTCTCGGAAAACCATCTAATAGGAATCCCGACTTGCAATCTGATTCAGACAAACGATCCTTTACAATACCAATTGTAACATGGTCAGGTACTAATGCACCTTGATCCATGTAACGCTTAGCTTCCATACCTAATTCAGTTTGGTCTTTTATCGCCTTCCTAAACATATCACCAGTTGAAATATGTGGAATTTGATAATTTTCAACAATTTTTTCTGCCTGAGTACCTTTTCCAGCACCCGGAGGCCCCATAAATACGATTTTCATCATATCACCTCAATTATTTGATGAATCCTTTATATTTTTGATCCATTGTTTTTGTTTGGATTTGCTTAGCAGTTTCGATTGCAACACCAACTACAATTAATAAGCTTGTACCACCAATTTCAACACTACTTGGTAAATCAGTGATTGCCCCAAAAATAATTGGTAATCCTGCAATAACCACTAAATAAATAGCTCCAATAAAAGTGATACGAGATAAAATTTTTGATAAATATTCTTCAGTATCAACACCAGGTCTTACACCAGGAATGTATGATCCTTGCTTTTTTAAATTCTCTGCTACTTTTTCTGGACTTACTTGTACGAAAGCGTAAAAGTAAGTAAAAGCAACAATTAGTACAATATATAAAATAAATCCAATTGGTTGCTGGTAATTAAAGATAGCTTTAATTACATTCGCAACGCCTGATTCAGGCAAGAAATTAACCACAGTTAATGGTAAGCTCACAAGTGAAGCTGCAAAGATTACCGGTATTACTCCTGCTGAATTTAATTTCAACGGAATAAATGAATCTTTGCGTCCCGATAACTGAGCTGAATTATGTCTATTTGCATATTGAATTGGTAATTTTCTAGTTGCGCTCTGTAAATAAATAACAGCAATAATAGTCAGAGATAACAATGCTAGCACCGAGATAAATGCTAACACGTTAGAAACTGTTATATTTACCAAGTACTTTGTGTATAAATCGTTTAGCATATATGGAACTCGAGATAAAATACCAGCTACGATAATCATTGATGTACCATTACCAATCCCTTTACTAGTAATTTGGTCAGCAAGAAAAATCATAACAGCTGTCCCCGCAGTCATAGTTAATGCAATATATAGATAAGTAAGAATTGAATGACTTTCAAGTAATACTCCACCATATCCTAAGTCAAAACCAATTGACATCGCAATGGCTTGAACAAATGCAAGAACTAAAGTAACATAACGGGTTAGTTGATTTAATTTACGCTTCCCTGTTTCACCCTCTTTTGCCCATTCAGACAAAATCGGAACTACATCCATTTGAAGCAACTGGATTACAATTGATGCGGTAATGTAAGGGGAGATTGACATTGCAAACAATGAAAATCTTTTTAAAGCCCCTCCGCTTAACGTATCAAAGAATCCAAGCATCGGAGTTTGTGTTGCCTCAAGAACCGATGTATTAATTGTTGGCACAGGAATATAAGATCCAATACGATATACGATAAAAATCAATAAGGTAAATAAGATTCTTTTGCGTAAATCATCATTCTTCCATATTTTACTGAAAGTAGTCATTATAGCACCTCGATTGATCCACCTTGAGCCACAATTTGTTCTTCTGCTGTTTTTGAGAATTTAGCTGCTTTTACAGTTAATTTCTTATCTAGTTGTCCGTTTCCTAAAACCTTAAGCCCTGAGTGTAATTTTTTAATTACTCCAGTTTCTAATAAAAGTTCTGCAGTAACAACTGTACCTTCTTCGAATCTATTTAATTGATCTAAATTAACGATGGCGTATTCTTTACGGTTAATGTTAGTAAACCCGCGTTTTGGTAAACGACGGAATAAAGGAGTTTGTCCACCTTCGAATCCTAAGCGAACTCCACCACCTGAACGAGCGTTTTGTCCTTTGTGTCCTTTACCGGCAGTTTTACCTTGACCTGAACCGTGTCCACGACCGATACGTTTTCTATCTTTACGAGACCCTTCAGTATACGTTAACTCATGTAATTTCACCGAAAGCCACCTCCTCTTTAATTATTTCTCTACTACAGTCAATAAATGAGATACTTTATTAATCATTCCGCGAATAGCTACATTATCAGTCTTAACAACTGTTTGGTTTAATTTTTTTAAACCTAATGCTTTAACTGTTGCACGTTGAGATTCATTTTGACCGATTACACTACGTGTTAAAGTAATGTGTAATTCTTTAGCCATTGGAGTTCCCTCCTTATCCTAAGATTTCTTCAACAGTTTTCCCGCGTAATTCAGCTACACGTTCAACTGTTTTTAAATTTTCTAAACCATTAATTGTTGCACGTACCATGTTAATTGGTGTGTTTGATCCTAAAGATTTTGATAAGATATCTTGTACACCAGCTAATTCTAATACCGCACGAACAGGTCCACCTGCGATAACTCCTGTACCGGCAGAAGCAGGTTTTAATAATACGTTACCTGATCCGAATTCCCCAATGATTTGATGTGGAATTGTAGTTCCAACTGTAGGTACATAAATTAAGTTCTTTTTAGCACTTTCTACTGCCTTTTTGATTGCTTCTGGTACCTCTTGAGCTTTACCAGTACCGAAACCAACGTGACCATTTTTGTCACCGACAACAACTAATGCAGCAAAACGGAAACGACGTCCACCTTTTACTACCTTCGTTACACGATTAATAGTAACTACACGTTCTTCAAGTGTTAAGTTACTAGGGTCAATGATTTGACGCATCTTTGTCCCTCCTTCTTTAATTAGAATTTTAATCCATTTTCACGAGCTGCTTCTGCTAATGCTGCAACACGTCCGTGATAGATATATCCTCCACGGTCGAAAACAACTGATGAAATATTTTTTTCTAAAGCGCGCTTAGCAATTGAAGCACCTACTGCTTTAGCTGCTTCAACGTTACCTGTAGAAGCGATGTTTAAATCTTTATCTAAAGTTGATGCACTAACTAATGTAGTACCAGTTACATCATCAATGATTTGCGCATAAATGTGTTTGCTAGAGCGGAAAACATTTAAGCGTGGGCGCTCTGCAGTTCCTGTAACTTTAGCACGTACACGGTAATGTCTTTGTTTACGTAACTCATTACGTGATACTTTCTTAATCATTCAGGCCACCCCTTTCAATTATTTTTTAGCTTTTTTACCTTCTTTACGACGAACATGTTCACCTTTGTAACGGATTCCTTTTCCTTTGTATGGTTCAGGAGCACGTACAGCGCGAATGTTAGCAGCGAATTCTCCAACTACTTGTTTGTCGATCCCTTTTACTACAACAGTAGTATTGTTAGGTACTTCAATAGTTACACCAGCTGGTGCTTCCATTTCTACAGGATGAGAGTATCCAGCATTTAAAACAAGTTTTTCTCCTTGTTTTTGTGCACGATATCCAACCCCGATAATTTCTAATTCACGAGTGAATCCTTCTGAAACACCAACAACCATGTTATTTAATAAAGCACGTGTTGTTCCGTGTAACATTTTATTTTCTTTATTGTCATTTGGACGAACTACAGTTACTTCGTTTCCTTCAACTGTAATTTGCATATTTGAATTAAATGTACGAGAAAGTTCCCCTTTAGGTCCCTTCACAGTAACTAAATTATTTTCAGCAACAATCACTTCAACACCAGAAGGTAATGCTACTGGTTTATTACCAATACGAGACATTTATGTGACACCTCCTGTCTTTATTTATTACCAAACGTAAGCTAATACTTCTCCACCAATTTGTTGTTGACGAGCTTCTTTATCAGCCATAATTCCTTTAGATGTAGATAAGATAGCGATACCTAATCCGTTTAATACTTTAGGAACTTCGTTATTTTTTACATAAACACGTAACCCTGGTTTAGAGATACGTTTTAAACCTGTAATAACACGCTCGTTGTTTTTACCGTATTTTAAAGCAACACGTAAAACACCTTGTTTGTTATCTTCAATATATTCTACATCGCGAATAAAACCTTCACGCTTTAATAATTCTAATACTTCACGTTTCATCTTTGAAGCTGGCATTTCAACCACTTCATGACGCATTTGGTTTGCGTTACGAATACGTGTTAACATATCTGCAATAGGATCTGTCATTACCATTTATTTTTCCTCCTTCCCGTTTAAAGAGAATTAAGTTTATTACCAGCTTGCTTTTTTTACACCTGGGATTTGTCCTTTATATGCTAATTCACGGAAGCAAATACGGCATAATTTAAATTTGCGTAAGACAGAGTGTGGACGACCACAACGTTCGCAACGTGTATATTCACGAACCGCGAATTTTTGTTTACGCTGTTGTTTAATAATCATAGATTTTTTAGCCATGAGTGACGCCTCCTTTCATTAATTATTTTTGAAATGGCATCCCTAATTGAGTTAACAACTCACGAGCTTCTTCATCTGTGTTGGCAGTTGTAACTACAACGATATCCATTCCTCGAACTTTATTTACTTTATCGAAGTCGATTTCTGGGAAAATTAATTGTTCTTTAACACCTAATGTATAGTTTCCACGTCCATCGAATGATTTTTTAGAAACACCACGGAAATCACGTACACGTGGTAAAGAAACTGATACTAACTTGTCTAAGAAATCATACATACGCTCTCCACGTAATGTAACTTTACATCCGATTGGCATTCCTTCACGAAGACGGAAACCAGCGATAGATTTCTTAGCGCGTGTAATAACTGGTTTTTGTCCAGTAATTAAAGCTAATTCAGCTACAGCCTCATCTAAAACTTTAGAGTTGCTAACAGCATCTCCAATCCCCATGTTGATAACGATTTTATCAATAGTAGGAATTTGCATTACAGATTTATATCCGAATTTTTCAACCATTTGGTTTTTTACTTCATTTTCGTATTTTTGACGTAAACGATTCATGCAGGTTTACCTCCCTTCGTTGTTAAACTTTATTATAATACTTCACCTGATTTTTTAGCGAAGCGTACTTTTTTACCGTCAACGAATTTATATCCTACGCGTGTTGGTTTTCCGCTTTTTGGATCTACAATCATAACGTTAGATGCATGGATCGGTGCCTCAAATTCAACGATTCCACCATCTGGATTCATTTGTGAAGGACGTACATGCTTTTTAACAACATTTACACCTTCAACAACAACTTTATTTTTAGATGGGTGTGCTGCAAGAACAACCCCTTCTTTTCCTTTATCTTTACCTGAAATGATAACTACTTTATCTCCAGTTTTAATTTGCATATCGTGCACCTCCTAATCTTAAGGATTAAGTGTTAATTAAAGTACTTCTGGAGCTAATGAAACAATACGCATAAAATCTTTATCGCGTAATTCACGAGCTACTGGTCCGAAGATACGAGTACCACGTGGAGATTTATCGTCTTTAATAATAACTGCTGCATTTTCATCAAATTTAATATATGATCCATCAGCACGACGAGCTCCAGTTTTCGTACGGACGATTACTGCTTTAACAACATCACCTTTTTTTACAACTCCACCTGGTGCTGCTGACTTAACTGTAGCAACAATAACATCACCGATGTTTCCAGTTTTTTTGTGAGAACCACCTAAAATTTTAATTGCTAATAATTCTTTAGCTCCTGAGTTATCAGCAACTCTTAAACGTGTTTCTTGTTGAATCATGATTGGACCTCCTTTCAAGACTCCAGTATTTCATAGAATAAATTAAATAATAACTGCTTTTTCAACAATTTCAACTAAACGGAATTTTTTTGTTTTTGACATAGGACGGCATTCTTCAATGCGAACTAAATCTCCAACTTTTGCATCATTTAACTCATCGTGAGCTGCATATTTTTTTGAATATTTAACTCGTTTACCGTATAGAGGATGTACTTTATAAGATTCGATAAGTACTGTAATTGTTTTATCTGTTTTATCTGAAACTACACGTCCAGTAAAGGTTTTTTTAGTACGTTCCATAACTGAACCTCCTCTCAAGCTCATTATTTATTATTTTCGCGTTCGCTAATGATCGTTTTCATTCGTGCAATTCCTTTACGTACTTCACGAATACGACCTGTATTTTCTAATTGTCCTGTAGCTAATTGGAAACGAAGGTTGAATAACTCATCTTTTAATTCGTTAATTTTAGCTTCGATTTCTGTAGTGGTTAAATTACGGATTTCATTAGCTTTCATTACTATCACCACCGTCTACACGTTTTACAAACTTAGTTTGAACTGGTAATTTGTGAGAAGCAAGACGTAAAGCTTCACGTGCGATTTCCTCAGATACTCCACCAATTTCAAACATTACTTTTCCTGGTTTTACTACTGCAACCCATCCGTCTGGAGCCCCTTTACCAGATCCCATGCGGACTTCTAAAGGTTTTGCAGTTTTAGCTTGATGAGGGAAAATTTTAATCCAAACACGTCCGCTACGTTTCATATAACGAGTCATAGCAATACGTGCTGCTTCGATTTGGCGGTTAGTGATCCATGCACCAGTTGTTGCCTGTAAACCATATTCACCAAATACTACAGTTGTTCCACCTTTTGCACGTCCTTCATAAGACAAGCGGTGAGGGCGACGATATTTTGTACGTTTAGGTACTAACATATTATTTACCCTCCTTTGTTACTTGACGATTTTTTGTAGGTAATACTTCACCTTTATAGATCCATACTTTAACACCTAATTTACCGTAAGTTGTATCTGCTTCAGCAGTTGCATAATCAATATCAGCACGTAATGTATGTAAAGGTACATTTCCTTCGCTATACCCTTCAGCACGAGCCATATCTGCTCCACCTAAGCGTCCTGATACTTGTGTTTTAATCCCTTTAGCACCGAATTTAATTGCACGTTGGATTGCAACTTTTTGAACACGACGGAAAGAAGCACGATTTTCTAATTGTTCTGCAATTGAATTTGCAACTAATTGCGCATCAACTTCAGGACGTTTAATTTCAACAATACGGATGAAAACACGTTTACCTGTCATTTTCTCTAATTGAGCAACAGCTGCATCTTTTTCTGATCCACCACGACCAATTACCATACCTGGTTTAGCCGTATGAATAATAATATTAACACGGTTTTTTGCACGTTCAATTTCAACGCGTGATACCGAAGCTCTTTTGAATTTGTTATTAATGTAATCACGGATTTTTAAGTCTTCGTGTAATAAAGTAGCGAAGTCTTTGTCGTTTGCGTACCAACGAGCATCCCAATCACGAATTACACCAACACGTAAACCAATTGGACTAACTTTTTGACCCACTTCGTATCCCTCCTTTAATTATTTTTTCTCAGCAACCACGATTGTGATGTGAGATGTTCTTTTGTTAATTTGTGATGCACGACCTTGTGCACGTGGACGGAATCGTTTTAATGTTGTACCTTCATTCACATATGCTTCCTTAACATATAATGAATTAATATCTAAGTTTAAATTGTGTTCAGCATTTGCGATAGCTGATTTTAAAACTTTCTCTACAATAGGAGATGCCGCTTTAGGAGTATGTTTTAAAATTGCATATGCTTCGCCAACTTGTTTTCCTCGAATTAAATCAATCACTAAGCGTGCTTTACGAGGAGCAATGCGAACTGTTCTAGCCATAGCTTTAGCTTCCATAGCCATGTCCTCCTCTCAATATTAACGTCTAGTTTTTTTATCTTCTTTAACATGTCCTTTATAAGTACGAGTTGGTGCGAATTCACCTAATTTGTGTCCTACCATATCTTCAGTAACATATACTGGAACATGCTTACGTCCGTCATATACAGCGATTGTGTGCCCTACAAATTGAGGGAAAATTGTTGAACGACGTGACCAAGTTTGAATAATTTTTTTGTCGCCACTTTCGTTAGCAGCTACGACTTTCTTCATTAAATGATCGTCACAGAAAGGTCCCTTTTTTAAACTACGTCCCATTCTTAATTTCCTCCTTTCGAACATTTAAGATTAGCATATATTTTTATTATTTGTTGCGTCCGCGAACAATTAATTTAGTTGATGCTTTTTTCTTGTTACGAGTTTTTAAACCTAAAGCTGGTTTACCCCAAGGTGTAACTGGAGATTTACGTCCGATTGGCGTACGCCCTTCCCCACCACCATGTGGATGGTCATTTGGATTCATTACAGAACCACGAACAGTTGGACGAGTACCTAACCAACGTGTACGTCCTGCTTTACCGATGTTAACTAATTCGTGATCCGCATTACCTACTTCACCGATTGTAGCACGGCAAGTACCTAATACTTTACGAACTTCACCAGAAGCTAAACGAACTAATACATAACGTTCTTCACGTCCTAAAATTTGTGCAGATGTTCCTGCAGAACGAACTAATTGTCCACCTTTACCTGGTTTTAATTCAATGTTATGAATTAATGTACCAACAGGGATGTTCATAATTGGTAACGCATTACCAACTTTAATATCGGCATTAGCACCTGATTCAATTTGCATTCCTACTTTTAATCCTTTAGGAGCAATAATGTAACGTTTTTCCCCATCAACATAATTGATTAATGCAATATTTGCTGAGCGGTTTGGATCGTATTCAATTGTAGCAACACGTCCTGGAATACCGTCTTTTGTACGTTTGAAATCGATGATACGGTATTTACGTTTATGTCCACCACCATGATGACGTACTGTGATTTTACCATGATTATTGCGTCCTGCTTTTTTACTTAAAGGAGCTAATAATGATTTCTCTGGTTGATTAGTCGTAATTTCGTCAAAAGTTAAAACAGACATATTACGACGACCATTTGTGGTAGGTTTATACTTTTTAATAGCCATCTTGTTCCCTCCTTTTGCGACTTATTAATTAAACTTCAAACTTTTCAATTGTTTGTCCTTCAGCTAATGTTACAATAGCTTTTTTCATTGAAGGTTTAAATCCTTCGTAACGTCCAACACGACGTTTTTTAGGACGAACGTTAATAATGTTAACTTTTTCAACTTTTACATTGAATAAAGTTTCACATGCTTTTTTAACTTCAATTTTATTAGCTTTTTTATCAACTTCGAAAGTAAACTTACCTTCATTCATTAAATCGTATGATTTTTCAG
The DNA here is from genome assembly GCF_059728495.1 of Turicibacter sp. St.80E1. Lineage (NCBI taxonomy): Bacteria > Bacillati > Bacillota > Erysipelotrichia > Erysipelotrichales > Turicibacteraceae > Turicibacter > Turicibacter sp. St.80E1. Next base: position 2,244,393 of record NZ_AP039386.1, read on the forward strand.
TGATAATTGGGCGCTTAATAATATCTCTAGCATCTTTCATTATGCAAGCACCTCCTCAATCTTTTTAACTGCATCTTGAGTAATAACTAACTTAGTTGCATCTAAAAGATCTAATACATTTAATTGATCTACAGTTAAGAATTTAACACCAGGAATGTTACGAGTTGATAATTCAACTGATGAATTTTCTTCAGCTGTAACAACTAATGCTTTAGATGTAATATTTAAAGACCCTAAAACAGAAATCATTTCTTTCGTTTTTGGTGCAGCGAATGCTAATGCATCTAAAACTACAATTTCATTTTCAACAACTTTTGTTGATAATGCAGATTTTAATGCTAAACGACGAACTTTTTTGTTTAATTTGTATGCGTAACTACGTGGAACTGGTCCAAATACAATTCCTCCACCACGCCATTGAGGGGCACGAATAGATCCTTGACGAGCACGTCCAGTACCTTTTTGTTTCCAAGGTTTGCGTCCACCACCGCGTACCTCAGTACGTGTTTTTGTTTTATGCGTTCCTTGACGCATTGATGCACGTTGCATAATTACAGCATCAAACATTGCTTGTTTATGTGGCTCAATACCGAAAATCGTTTCATTTAACGTGATTTCCCCAACTTGAGCACCTTGTTGGTTATATAATGCTACTTGTGGCATTATGAATCCTCCTTTCCTACTGTACTAAACTATTTTGCTTTAACAGCAGAACGAACCATCACTAATGATTTTTTAGCTCCTGGTACATTTCCTTTAATTAATAAAACGTTACGTTCCGTATCAACTTTAACTACTTCTAAGTTTTGAACAGTTACGATGTTTCCACCAGTTTGTCCAGGTAATTTTTTACCTTTTAAAACACGGTTAGCAGCAATTGATCCCATTGAACCAGGACGACGATGGTAACGAGAACCGTGAGCCATTGGACCACGAGATTGACCATGACGTTTAATAACCCCTTGGAATCCTTTACCTTTAGTCTTACCTGTTACGTCAACAACTTCTCCTTCAGCAAAAGTGTCAACTTTGATCTCTTGACCAACTTGATATTCCGCTACATTTACATTACGGAATTCACGAACGAAGCGCTTAGGGGCTGTTTCAGCTTTAGCAACATGTCCCATTTCTGGTTTATTTGCTAATTTTTCGCGTTTATCTTCAAAACCAACCTGAACAGCTTCATATCCGTCAGTTTCATTTGTTTTAACTTGTAAAACAACATTAGGTGTTGCTTGCACAACTGTTACCGGAATTAATTTTCCTTCTTCAGTGAAAATTTGAGTCATACCAATTTTTCTACCTAAGATTCCTTTGGCCATGAGTTACACCTCCTATTTTTCATATATTATAATTTAATTTCAATGTCTACACCAGATGGTAAATCTAAACGCATTAATGAATCCACTGTTTGAGCAGTTGGTTCAACAATGTCAATCAGACGTTTGTGAGTGCGCATTTCAAATTGCTCACGAGAATCTTTATATTTATGTACCGCACGTAAAATCGTGTAAACTTGCTTTTCAGTTGGTAGTGGGATTGGTCCAGCTACTTTAGCACCTGTTTTTTTAGCACTTTCTACGATTTTTTCTGCAGATTGATCTAAAATTCTGTGATCATAAGCTTTTAAACGAATTCTGATTTTTTGTTTTGCCATTTTATTTCCTCCCTTCGCCTATTTTAGGAATAGACTAGCTCCATGAAAATTACCTGTCACAATGCCATGGCAAATCGGCCGGGTGTGTCAGCAACCTTTCATCTCAACGCTTAAGTCAACATATCTATTATACATGAAAAAAATAAAGAAAGCAAATGTTTTTTATATTTTTTTGTTTATTAATGTATAATTGACTATCAACTTATCTCTTCACTGTTTTCGGACTAATTTACATTTATAAATTTAACATATCTTTAACCCATAATCAAATATTTATGACAAGTAAATATTGTATTTTGAATCAGAGTTTGGTGTATTTTTTAAAAAATCACTTTATCTATGTAATACTTTATTCTAATTATTCATTGTCTAAATTACTTATAAAGATTCTATCCAACTATTGAAAATTTTAGCGCTCTTCTATGATACACTTTATTTTTTTGCATCAGGGAGATGGGAATACAACAATACAAAGATATCATTATCAACCATTTTTAGAAAGTTCCTCTAATATGACCTTCGTATAAGAAACAGTTTTTATTTTACAACTAATCTTTCTTAATATTAATGAACGCTACTAAAAATCTAATAAATCTATCTATTAGTATTAAATAAGTTATTCAACGCGCCCCTGCTACTCATAGTCTCCAATTTATATATTTTTTTATGTATCAACCCTTAATAATTTTATTTTAAAATTATTAATTTATTATTCCCTAAATATAATACGTTTAGATTATTGAATATATATGTTATATGAATAATATAATTTAAGCAAACTGCAAATAGATATGGGAATGCTCTCTTTGTATCTTTTCTCTTTAGTATGCTAATTTTTATTTTATAATTCGATCATTAGTAATCCTAGCTTATCTTTTCCCAACCTAATCTAATTTAAAAACTAATCTCCATCAAACCATAAGGTAATTAAGAGTAGTTTTATAGATACATCATATCTCAATTTACCGTAAAAGCATAATTCCATATGAAGTATCCGCATCCAAAATAAATTCAATACTCCTTGCTTCCATTGGAATAGGTCCAATCTAAAAGATAATAACTTTATAGTTAAAGTTACCTGCACATTCTTATACTAACTTTTTCGAAAAATAAAAAAAGTCCTAGAGGTTTTAACCTCTAGGACAGAAGATTCAAAGGATAGATATTAATTATTCAATGATATCTACAACTGAACCTGCACCTACTGTACGTCCACCTTCACGGATAGAGAACTTAGTTCCTTTTTCAACAGCGATTGGCGCGATTAATTCTACAGTCATAGCCACGTTATCACCTGGCATTACCATTTCTACACCTTCTGGTAATTGGATAACTCCAGTTACGTCAGTTGTACGGAAGTAGAATTGAGGACGGTAGTTTCCGAAGAATGGAGTATGACGTCCACCTTCTTCTTTAGATAATACGTAAACCTCTGAAGTAAATTTTGTATGAGGTTTAACTGATCCTGGTTTAGCTAATACTTGACCACGTTGAATTTCTTCACGAGAAATACCACGTAATAAAGCTCCGATGTTATCTCCAGCTTCTGCTTGATCTAATAATTTACGGAACATTTCAACACCTGTTACAGTAGTTGATTTAGTTTCATGGTAACCGATGATTTCAACAACGTCACCAACTTTAACAACACCACGTTCAACACGTCCTGTTGCAACAGTACCACGTCCAGTGATTGAGAATACGTCCTCAACTGGCATTAAGAATGGTAAATCAGTTTGACGAGCTGGAGTTGGGATGTACTCATCTACAGCAGCCATTAATTCGTTGATTTTAGCTTCCCATTCAGGTTGTCCTTGTAAAGCTAATAATGCAGATCCGTGGATTACTGGAACTTCATCACCTGGGAAATCGTACTCAGATAATAAGTCACGAACTTCCATTTCAACTAATTCTAATAATTCTTCGTCGTCTACCATGTCACATTTGTTTAAGAAAACAACTAAGCGAGGTACACCAACTTGGCGAGATAATAAGATATGCTCACGAGTTTGAGGCATTGGTCCATCAGCAGCAGATACTACTAAGATACCACCGTCCATTTGTGCAGCACCAGTGATCATATTTTTAACGTAGTCAGCATGTCCTGGGCAGTCAACGTGTGCGTAGTGACGGTTGTCAGTTTCATACTCAACGTGTGCAGTTGAGATAGTGATTCCACGTTCACGCTCTTCTGGAGCACCATCGATTTGGTCGTATGCGCGAGCTTCTGCTTTACCTGCTTTAGATAATACAGTTGTGATAGCAGCTGTTAATGTAGTTTTTCCGTGGTCAACGTGACCGATTGTACCGATGTTAACATGCGGTTTAGTACGTTCGAATTTAGCTTTTGCCATGCTAATATCCTCCTCTAAGTTACATTTTTGTATTTAACATTTTTATTTTACAATACCACTAATAAGAATGCAAGTACATTCTTATTAGTAGTGTATATATGAACACATCAATTAACAGGGATTATCCGCGATGTTTCTTGATGACTTCATCAGCAATTGATTTTGGAACTTGTTCGTAGTGGTCCATTTCCATTGAATAGTTTCCGCGTCCTTGTGTATTTGAACGTAAAGCAGTAGCATATCCAAACATTTCTGATAATGGAACATAAGCGCGAATAACTTGTGCGTTACCACGAGCTTCCATTCCATCTAAACGTCCACGGCGAGAAGTAATATCACCCATTACATCCCCTAAGTATTCATCTGGAATAACAACTTCTACTTTCATAACTGGTTCTAAAAGAACTGGTTTACATTTGTCGTAAGCATTTTTTAATGCCATAGAAGCTGCGATTTTGTATGCCATTTCACTTGAATCGACATCATGGTAAGATCCATCAAATAAAGTAGCCTTAACGTCAACAACAGGGAATCCTGATAATTGTCCGTTTTGTAATGCATCTTTTAAACCTGCATCTACAGATCCAATATATTCACGTGGTACAACCCCACCTACTACTGCATCTACGAATTCGTATCCAGCACCAGCTTCTTGTGGTTCAAATTTGATCCATACGTGACCATATTGTCCGCGTCCACCTGACTGACGTACGAACTTACCTTCAACGTCAGCAGCTTGAGTAAATGTTTCACGGTAAGCAACCTGTGGTGCACCAATATTAGCCTCAACCTTGAATTCACGGCGCATACGGTCAACGATAATATCTAAGTGTAACTCACCCATACCAGAGATAATAGTTTCACCTGTTTCTTCATCAGTATGCGTACGGAATGTTGGATCTTCCTCAGCTAATTTTTGTAATGCAATACCCATTTTATCTTGGTCAGCTTTTGATTTTGGCTCAACTGATAACGAGATAACTGGCTCTGGGAATACCATTGACTCTAAAATTACCTCGTGATCTGGATCACATAAAGTATCTCCAGTTGTAGTATCTTTTAATCCTACTGCTGCAGCAATATCTCCAGCATAAACTTCTGAGATTTCTTGACGGCTGTTAGCGTGCATTTGTAATAAACGTCCAACACGTTCACGTTTACCCTTAGTCGAGTTTAATACATATGTACCTGATTGAATTGTACCAGAATACACGCGGAAGAATGTTAACTTACCTACGAATGGGTCAGTCATAACTTTGAATGCTAATGCAGCAAATGGCTCGTCGTCTGATGCATGACGTTCAACTTCTGTTCCATCTTCTAATGTTCCTTTGATTGCAGGAATATCAGTAGGAGCTGGTAAATAGTCAATAACAGCATCTAACATTAACTGAACACCTTTATTTTTGAAGGCAGATCCACATAATACTGGGAATAATTCAACATTAATTGTTGCGCGACGAATTGCCGCCTTTAATTCCTCAATAGAAATTTCTTCACCTTCTAAATATTTCATCATTAACTCTTCATCTAAGTTTGATACTGCTTCAATTAATTGGTCACGATACATTTCAGCATCTTCTAAATGAGCTGCATCGATTTCTCCAACTTGAATATCAGTACCTAAATCGTTTGTATACATATATTGTTTCATTTCAACTAAATCGATAATACCTTCGAAATCATCTTCAGCACCGATTGGTAATTGAATTGGAAGTGCGTTAGCCCCTAAACGATCATGTAATGTTTTTACAGAATATAAGAAGTCTGCACCTGTTTTATCCATTTTATTAACAAATACGATACGTGGAACACCGTATGTAGTAGCCTGACGCCAAACTGTTTCAGTTTGAGGCTCTACACCTGATTGTGCATCTAATACAGCAACCGCACCATCTAATACACGTAATGAACGTTCAACTTCAACCGTGAAGTCTACGTGTCCTGGAGTATCAATGATATTTACGCGGTGACCATTCCAAGCAGCTGTTGTTGCAGCTGAAGTAATCGTAATCCCACGCTCTTGTTCTTGAGCCATCCAGTCCATTTGAGAAGCACCATCGTGAGTTTCTCCGATTTTGTGAATACGTCCAGTGTAGTATAAGATACGTTCTGTAGTAGTCGTTTTACCAGCATCGATGTGAGCCATGATACCGATATTACGAGTATGATTTAAAGAGAATTCTCTTGCCATGTTTCGTTACTCCTCTCATAGTAAAATACTAAACTTTTAGGATTACTAGAAATCCAGTAATCCTATAGTTATTTAAAATATTACCAACGGTAATGAGCAAATGCTTTGTTTGCTTCAGCCATTTTGTGAGTATCCTCACGTTTTTTCACTGATGCACCAGTATTATTAGCTGCATCGATAATTTCGTTAGCTAAACGTTGTTCCATAGTTTTTTCTCCACGTGAGCGAGAATATTGAACTAACCAACGTAATCCTAAAGTAATACGGCGTTCAGGACGAACCTCAACTGGTACTTGATAGTTAGCCCCACCAATACGACGAGCTTTTACCTCTAATACAGGCATAATGTTTTCGATTGCTTCTTCGAATACTTCCATTGGCTCGCGTCCAGTTTTTTCAGCGATAAGATCAAATGCGTTATATAAAATTGTTTGTGCAGTACCTTTTTTACCATCTTGCATGATATTGTTAATTAAACGAGATACTAATTTAGAGTTATAAATTGGATCTGGCAAAACATCACGTTTTGCTACATGTCCTTTACGTGGCATAATTTAGCCTCCCTTCCATATTTATCGAAAAAGTTAAATTACTTTTTAGCTGCTTTTGGTTTTTTTGTTCCGTATTTAGAACGACCTTGCATACGTCCATCAACACCTGTAGCATCTAATGTACCACGAACGATATGATAACGTACCCCTGGTAAGTCTTTTACACGTCCACCGCGAATTAATACAACGCTGTGCTCTTGTAATTTATGTCCAATACCAGGAATGTATGCTGTTACTTCTAAACCGTTTGTTAAACGAACACGGGCATATTTACGTAAAGCCGAGTTTGGTTTTTTAGGCGTCATTGTAGCAACACGAGTACATACCCCACGTTTTTGCGGAGAATATAAGTTAGTTTGTTCTTTCTTTAAACTATTGTATCCTACATTTAAATGACGAGATTTAGATTTTGTTTCTTTACTTTGACGTCCTTTACGAACTAATTGGTTAATAGTTGGCATATTAGTCCTCCTCTCATAAACTTAGTCCACTTATCCAGGTGGTTCATTTTTGTTAGAAAAAGTAAGCTTTGCTATTAAGCAAAACTCACTTTACGTTTTTAAAAGCCTTTATTAATCTAACATTTTTTTCGACTAATGTCAACAGAACTACGAAAAACTATGAATTTTTTTAAAAATTAGTTACTAAATATCGTTTATTCCTCATCAGTATCTAAAAAATCTGTTTCATCAAAATCAAGCTCTATATCTAATTCGTCTAAATCATCTTCTAATGAAATATCAATTTGACTTTCTGAATTAGAAATTCCTGACATTTCTAATTCGTAAGGTAATACATCATCTTCTAATTCATCCTCATTTTTATGAACAGGTAAGATATGGTCTTCGCGTAATACACCAGTACCCGCAGGAATTAATTTACCGATGATAACATTCTCTTTTAATCCGATTAATTCATCCACTTTACCTTTGATTGCCGCATCAGTAAGAACGCGTGTTGTTTCCTGGAATGAAGCAGCTGATAAGAATGATTCCGTTTCAAGAGATGCCTTTGTAATACCTAATATTGTTGGAATACCTACTGCTGGACGTTTACCACGTTGAATTGCCGCTGCATTAACGCGAGTATAGTGCGTAATATCAATTAACGATCCTGGTAAAATATCCGTATCTCCACCGTCAATAACTTTTACCTTTTTCATCATTTGATGAACCATGATCTCGATATGCTTATCAGATAGTTCTACCCCTTGCGCACGATATACATTTTGAACTTCTTTCAAAATATACGCTTGCACGGCAGCGACATCCTTAACGCGTAGTAATTCTTTCGGATCAATTGAACCTTCCGTTAACATATCTCCGGCTAAAACCTCGTCTCCTTCAGAAACAAGAGGTTGAACACCATAAGGAAGTAAATAATTACGACTTTCTAATTTATTTGTTAATGTAATCTCATAACGATTTTTAGTATTAGCCTTAATTGTAGTAATTACCCCATCAATCTCGGCAATAATAGCACGCCCTTTTGGATTTCGTGCTTCAAATAACTCCTGAATACGAGGTAAACCTTGTGTAATATCGGCTCCGGCTACCCCACCAGTATGGAATGTACGCATCGTTAACTGAGTACCTGGTTCACCGATTGATTGGGCCGCCATAATACCTACAGCTTCCCCTACCTCAACCTCTTTACCAGTTGCTAAGTTTTGACCGTAACATTTTTTACATACACCCTTCTGAGCATTACATGAATAAATTGTACGGATATCCACACCCTCTATTCCAGCATCAACTATGATTTTTCCAAGTTCATCTGAAATGTAAACATTTCTATCAGCAATTTTTTCTTTAGTTACCGGATGGTAGATTGGCTTAGCCGTATAACGTCCCACAATACGGTCAAATAAAGTTTCAACAGTTTGTCCACGTTGTTTTAATTCAGTAATATATTGTCCTTTATCCGTTCCACAGTCATCTTCACGTACAATAACATCTTGTGCAACGTCAACTAAACGACGTGTTAAGTATCCTGAGTCGGCTGTCTTTAATGCCGTATCGGCTAACCCTTTACGCGCACCATGGGTAGAGATGAAGAACTCGGTTACAGTTAAACCTTCGCGGAACGAAGACTTAATTGGTAATTCGATTGTTTTACCAGATGGGTTGGCCATTAATCCACGCATACCAGCTAACTGAGTAAAGTTTGAGGCATTACCACGGGCCCCAGAATCACTCATCATATAAATATGATTATCTGCCGGTAATTCATTCATTAATACATGTTGAATCTCGTCTTTTACTTTTGCCCAAACATCGATAACTAAACGATAACGTTCATCATCAGTTAACAATCCACGATTATAAAACTCTTGGATCTGCGCAACTTTATCGTCACCTTGTTTTAATAAATCTTTTTTCTTTGAAGATACGACTACGTCCGCCACACCAACAGAAATACCTGCAACAGTTGAATACTTGAATCCTAAATCTTTTAGTCGGTCCAACATACGTGACGTTTCTGTCGTTTTATAAATACGGAAAACTTCCGAAATAATATCACCTAAGAATTTCTTTTTAAATGGGGATACAATTTTAACGTCTGATAAATACGCCTTGATATCAGTTCCTTTCTCAACGAAATATTGAGAAGGAGTAGCCCCTTGTAAATTTTTCATTGTAGGTTCATTTAAATAAGGGAATGTTTTAGGAAGGATCCCATTAAATATTACCTTACCTAAAGTTGTGATAATGTATTTATTATTTTGATCTTCTGTGAAAGTCATATTATTTAATGCTCTTGCATTTAATGCAATACGAGAATGTAATGTAACATAACCATTTGCATAAGCCATCATAAGCTCATTAGTATCTTTATAAATATTCCCTTCACCGATGGCTCCAACTTCCTCCATCGTTAAGTAATAGTTTCCTAGTACCATATCCTGAGACGGAGTTACTACTGGTTTACCATCCTTAGGGTTTAAGATATTATTGGCAGCAAGCATGAGTAAACGTGCCTCGGCTTGAGCCTCTTGAGATAATGGAACGTGAACCGCCATTTGGTCCCCATCAAAATCGGCATTGAATGCTGTAGTAACAAGGGGATGTAAACGGATGGCACGCCCCTCAACAATTTTAGGTTCAAATGCCTGAATACCTAAACGGTGTAACGTAGGGGCACGGTTTAATAATACTGGATGTTCGCGAATAACATCTTCAACAACATCCCATAACGCATCATCCATGCGTTCAATCATCTTCTTAGCACTTTTAATGTTTTGTGCTAAATCACGTTCAACAAGCTCTTTCATTACGAACGGTTTAAATAATTCCAGGGCCATTTCTTTAGGTAAACCACATTGGTACATTTTTAAATCTGGTCCTACAACGATAACTGAACGTCCAGAGTAATCAACACGTTTACCTAATAAGTTTTGACGGAAACGTCCTTGTTTACCTTTTAACATATGTGAAAGTGATTTTAATGGGCGATTTCCAGGCCCAGTAACTGGTCGACCACGGCGTCCATTATCAATTAATGCATCCACTGACTCTTGGATCATACGCTTTTCATTATTAATAATGATATTCGGGGCACCGATTTCTAAATAACGAATTAAACGATTATTACGATTAATAACTCGACGATATAAATCATTTAAGTCAGATGTTGCGAAACGTCCTCCATCTAATTGAACCATTGGACGTAATTCAGGCGGTATTACTGGTAAAACGTCTAAAATCATCCACTCAGGACGATTTCCTGAGTTACGGAATGATTCTACTACCTCAAGACGTTTGATTACTTTCCCACGCTTTTGTCCCTGTGCAACCTTTAATTCAGAGCGTAATTCTTTTGCTAATTTATCTAAGTCTAACGATTCTAGTAGTTTCTTAATGGCCTCTGCACCCATTCCTACTTCAAATTCGTTACCCCATTTTTCATACACTTCACGGTATTCTTTTTCAGTTAAAACTTTTTGTTTTACTAAATCAGTCTTACCTGGATCAATTACAACATAATTTACAAAATAAATTACCTCTTCCAATTCACGTGGAGACATATTTAATAATAGCCCCATACGACTTGGAATTCCTTTTACATACCAAATATGAGCTACAGGAGCAGCTAGTTCGATGTGCCCCATACGTTCACGTCGAACTTTTGCTACTGTTACTTCAACACCACAGCGATCACAAACGATTCCTTCGTGGCGAATTCTTTTATATTTACCGCAAGCACACTCACAGTCCTTTTGTGGACCGAAAATACGCTCACAGAATAATCCATCTTTTTCAGGTTTCAATGTACGATAGTTAATCGTCTCAGATTTTTTAACCTCTCCATAAGACCATTTACGAATAGTATCCGAAGATGCCAAACCAATCTTCATATATTTAAACTTGTTAACATCTACCAAGGCGATTCCCTCCTTGCCGCTAATTATTCTTCAACTGTTTCTGGAACAACAATTTGATGAGTTTTTACATTTTCAAGATCGCGAATTTCAATTTCATTTTTCGCATCAGATAAGATTTTAACATCCATACCTAATGACTGTAACTCTTTCACTAATACACGGAATGATTCTGGAATACCTGGTTCAGGAACATTCTCACCGCGTACAATTGCTTCATAAGTTTTAACACGTCCTGTGATATCATCCGATTTTACTGTTAAGATTTCCTGTAATGTATAAGCTGCACCATATGCCTCTAATGCCCATACCTCCATCTCACCAAAACGTTGTCCACCGAACTGTGCTTTACCACCAAGTGGTTGTTGTGTAACTAATGAATAGGGTCCAATTGAACGAGCATGTAATTTATCATCAACCATGTGCGCTAATTTAATCATATACATTACACCGACTGAAATTCGATTATCAAATTTTTCGCCTGTACGCCCATCATAAAGTACAGTTTTCGCGTCTGGATCCATGCCAGCTTCTGCGATAATTGCCTCTAAATCTTCCGTTTTAACACCATCGAATACCGGTGTAGCAACATGGATTCCTAATTTCTTAGCAGCCATACCTAAATGAATTTCTAAAATTTGTCCGATATTCATACGTGATGGTACCCCAAGTGGGTTTAACATGATATCAACTGGTGTTCCATCTGGCATATAAGGCATATCTTCTTGAGGTAAGATTTTAGAGATAACCCCTTTATTACCGTGGCGTCCGGCCATTTTATCTCCCTCAGAAATTTTACGTTTTTGAACAATATAAATACGAATAACTTCGTTTACACCTGGTGATAAATCATCACCATTTTGTCTTGAGAAATACTTAACGTCATGTACGATTCCATCTCCACCATGTGGTACGCGTAAAGATGTATCACGTACTTCACGAGCCTTCTCACCGAAAATAGCGTGTAGTAAACGTTCCTCTGCAGTCAACTCAGTTTGTCCTTTAGCTGTAACCTTACCAACTAAAATGTCGTCCTCTTTTACCTCTGCACCGATACGAATAATTCCACGATCATCTAAGTTCTTAAGTGCCTCTTCACCGACTCCAGGGATGTCACGTGTGATTTCCTCTGGACCTAACTTTGTATCGCGAGCCTCTAACTCATATTCCTCTATATGGATTGAAGTATAAACGTCGTCTTTCACTAAACGCTCACTCATGATAATGGCATCCTCATAGTTGTAACCATTCCATGTCATGAATGCTACTACTACGTTACGACCTAAAGCTAATTCTCCACTTTCCATTGAAGAACTGTCAGCTAAAACTTCTCCAGCATTAACCTTATCCCCTAAACGAACAATTGGTCGTTGGTTAAGAACCGTACTTGAATTTGAACGAACAAACTTAATTAATGGATAACGATCTAATCCACCATCAGCTTCTCTACGAATACGGATTTGTTTAGAATCTACATATTCCACCGTACCTGTATTATGAGCAACAACGGCTTGCCCTGAATCCTTTGCAGCTACATACTCCATCCCTGTCCCAACAAATGGTGCCTCTGGAATTAATAACGGGATTGCCTGACGTTGCATGTTGGCCCCCATTAATGCACGGTTGGCATCATCGTGCTCTAAGAAAGGAATACATGCTGTTGCCACAGATACAATTTGTTTTGGAGATACGTCTACAAAATCTACGCGTTCTGCAGGAACAATTAAGTTCTCACCACGATGACGCACGATTACTTTTTCTGGTAAACAATCATTTTCATCTAAATCTAAACCTGCCTGAGCGACAACATAACGATCCTCTTCATCAGCAGTTAAATAACGGATTTCTCCTGTTACTTGCATCTTAGTTGTTCCCGTTACACTATCCTCAATTGGAACCACTTTACGATATGGTGTCTCTATAAATCCGAATTCATTAACTTTTGCATATGATGATAACGAGTTAATTAATCCGATATTTGGTCCCTCTGGTGTTTCGATTGGACACATACGACCGTAGTGTGAGTAGTGAACGTCACGCACTTCCATTCCAGCACGTTCACGTGTTAACCCACCAGGCCCTAAAGCTGATAAACGGCGCTTATGCGTTAACTCAGATAATGGGTTTGTTTGATCCATGAACTGTGATAACTGAGAACTTCCGAAGAACTCCTTAATAGCCGCTGTTACCGGACGGATATTGATTAAACTCGATGGCGTAATCCCTTCACTTTCCTGAATAGACATTCTCTCTTTAACAACACGTTCCATACGAGAAAGACCAATTCGGAATTGATTTTGTAACAACTCACCAACTAAACGTAAACGGCGGTTTCCTAAATGGTCGATGTCGTCTAAATATCCTACAGAATCTAAAAGATTAAAGAAATAACTAATCGACGCAAAAATGTCCGATGTTGTAATATATTTACACTCATCTTCCACATTACCGATAATTTTTACAATTTGATCTCCTTCATTCACTCTAGGAGAATATACTTCAAACTCCTGAATGTATGTAGCTGAATCCTCCAATGGATTTACTAATTCAACTCTTTTAATATTTAAACGATCTATTTTATCCGCTAAAACTTCTTCAAAAATTCGGCGAGTAATAACTGTTCCTTCTTCTACAAGAATCTCACCTGTTTCTGAATCAAAAATATCGCTAGCTAATTTTTGATTTAACAAACGCTCTTGGGCATTTAATTTCTTATTAAATTTGTAACGTCCAACATGAGCTAAGTCATAACGTTTTGGATCGAAGAAGCGAGAGATAAACAACGTACGAGCACCATCGATTGTTGCATGCTCACCTTGACGAAGTTTTTGGAAGATTTCTAATAAAGCTTCATCAGAATTCACTGTTTGATCTTTTTCTAATGTGTTTAAAATGTATTGATTCTCACCAAACATTTCAATAATTTGCTCTTTCGTTGAAAGCCCTAATGCACGTAATAAAACAGTGATTGGAATTTTACGTGTTCTATCTACACGAACATAGACGATGTCTTTTGCATCTAACTCATACTCTAACCATGCACCACGGTTTGGAATAACTTGAGCTGCATATTTTTCTTTACCACTTTTTTTATCAATCTCTTTATTATAATAAACACCTGACGAACGAACTAATTGTGATACGATTACACGCTCAGAACCGTTAATTACAAATGTCCCTGTTGGAGTCATTAATGGGAAATCACCCATGTATACTTCACTTTCTTTAACTTCCTTAATCGCGTGTGTTTCTTCATCTTTAATATGCAGACGAACCTTAACACGTAAAGGGGCAGCATAATTAGCATCGCGTTCTTTCGCTTCCAAAACAGAATATTTTGGTTCTCCTAAACTGTAACCAACAAATTCAAGTGCTAAATTTCCATTATTGTCCTCAATTGGTGAAATATCTTTAAACATTTCACGAATACCTTCATCAAGGAACCACTGATAAGAAGCAGTTTGAATTTCAATTAAGTTAGGGAGTTCGAGTGCAACATTAATTCTTGAGTAATTACGACGTTGTCTCTTTTTACCATATTGAACAATTTTCCCTGCCACGCGTTTCACCTCTTTGTTTATTTATGTTAACTTTTATTGTTTTTTTCCTCAATACCTAATTTTTTTCGACTTAACTCACATTAAATACAAGCAGTATTAGGCATTTTACAATAATATCATTTTTTTTCAATACTGTCAAGATTTTATAGACCTTAAAATAAAATATCCTTTATCTTTAGAAATAACCTCACAATTACCATAAACCTCTTCCATTTTCTTTTTAGCCGATGGGGCCCCTTGTTTTTTTTGAATAACCACCCACAACTCTCCACCATCCACTAAATGATGTTGAGCCTCTTCTAAAATTCCATGAACAACTTTCTTACCAGCTCGAATAGGTGGATTGGATAAGATGGCCGCAAACTTCCCCTTTACCCCTTCATAACAATAACTTTCGTAAATAGAAACATTTAAAATGTTATTATTTTTAGCATTTCTTTTAGCTAACTCTAACGCTCGGTGGTTAACATCTACCATATGAATATTTCGATTCTCATAACTCTTAGCTAAACTCAAACCGATAGGTCCGTAACCACAACCAACATCTAAAATATCCCCCTCTACTTCAGGAACAGTAAAACTTTCTATTAATAATCTTGACCCAAAGTCAACCTCCTTCTTAGAAAAGACTCCAACGTCCGTAGTAAATCTAAAATCATAGCCTCTTAGCCTATAATTAAAGCTCTTCTCATCTGAGTGAGCATCGACATTGTTAGTATAATAATGCATGATCACAACCCCTTTTGATTTTACCTAAAAATTAGAGAATATGAACATTTTTACACGTTCTATTATTGCCATAATAAAGTAAATTATTACATTTTTTATGTATTAAATAAAAACCTGAGCGATACTACTCACTCAGGTTTTTAAATTTATTTTTTTATAGCTTCTTAAAAGTTAATTATTTAACTTCTACAGATGCTCCAGCTTCTTCTAATTTAGCTTTTAATTCTTCAGCTTCTTCTGGAGAAACTTTTTCTTTGATTTTAGCAGGAGTTCCATCTACTAATTCTTTAGCTTCTTTTAATCCTAAACCAGTGATTTCACGAACTACTTTGATAACACCGATTTTTTTAGCTCCAGCGCTTGTTAAGATTACATCTACTTCAGATGGTCCAGCAGCAGCTTCAGCTCCACCAACAACAGCTACAGGAGCAGCAGCAGTTACACCAAACTCTTCTTCGATAGCTTTAACTAAATCATTTAATTCTAAAACTGACATTTCTTTGATTGCTTCAATCATTTCAGCAGCAGTTAATTTTGCCATTATATTTTCCTCCTTCAAAATAGGGCTATACCCTTATAGGTTTTTTTATTTTAAAAATTACTCAGCAGCTTCTTCAGTTACAGGTGCTTCAACACCAGCTTCTTTTTGTTCAGAAACAGCTTTAACAACACAAGCCATATTGCGCATTGGAGCTTGTAATACAGAAAGTAACATAGATAATAAACCTTCGCGGTTTGGTAACTTAGCTAATTCCATAACTTGCTCTAATGAAGCAACACTTCCTTCGATTAAACCAGCTTTTAATTCTAATGCTTGGTGTTCTTTTGAGAAGTTGTATAATACGCGTGCAGGCGCAACAACGTCTCCTTTAGAATAAGCAACAGCCGTTGGACCAACGAATGCTTCACCTAAACCTTCGAATCCTGCTTCAGTCACAGCACGACGTGAAATGTTGTTTTTTAATACTTTAAACTCAACACCTTCAGCACGTAATTGTTGACGTAATTCAGTTACTTCAGCAACAGTTAATCCGCGGTAATCAACAACAACTAAAGAAGCTGATTCTTTGAATTGTGCTGCATATTCAGCAACTAATTGAGATTTCATTTCGATTGCAGTAGCGCTCATCATTCACACCTCCTATATTCGTTATTAGTCCGTAGAAAAACCCTTATATCCATTAAGTTGTGGACAGAAGGGTATAACTAAGGCATGAAAATAAATAGTATATATATCCAAAACCTCGGTAGGACATTAAGCCCAAGGCCCCTACTGTCTACGGTAATTCTATTCAATTATCAAAAAGAAAAAATTATTTTTCTAATGATTCAGATGCAACTTTGATACCAGGACCCATTGTTGAAGAAACAGCAATGTTTTTCACATAAGTTCCTTTAGCTGCAGATGGTTTAGCTTTTAAGATAGTACCAAAAATAGCTTTGAAGTTTTCGATTAACTTTTGGTTATCGAATGATACTTTTCCAATTGGAACATGAACATTACCAGCTTTATCAACACGGTATTCAACTTTACCAGCTTTGATTTCATTAACTGCTTTTGTTACGTCCATTGTAACTGTACCAGTTTTAGGGTTTGGCATTAAACCACGTGGACCTAACACGCGTCCTAATTTACCAACTTCAGCCATCATATCTGGAGTAGCTACTACTACATCAAAATCCATCCAACCTTGTTGAATTTTATTGATCATATCGCTATCTCCTACGAAGTCTGCTCCAGCCGCTTCAGCTTCTTTAGCTTTTTCACCTTTAGCGAAAACTAAAACTGAGCGATCTTTACCAGTTCCGTGAGGTAATACCATAGCTCCACGAATTTGTTGATCCGCTTTACGTGGGTCAACTCCTAAACGGAAAGCTACATCTACAGTTGCGTCAAATTTAGCAACATTAGTTTTTTTAACTAACTCAACAGCTTCTTCTACAGAGTATAAAGTAGTAGAATCAACTAATTTTTTGGCTTCGATGAATTTTTTACCTTTTTTAGCCATCTCAAATACCTCCTAAATTGTGGTTAACGGAATCTCCTCCCACAGATTTAGGTTGTAATCTACAACCTAAAACGGTAGATTAGTCTTCTACAACGATTCCCATTTGTCTTGCAGAACCTTCAATAATACGCATTGCAGCTTCTACTGTATTCGCGTTTAAGTCTGGCATTTTTTGCTCAGCGATTGCACGAATTTGATCTTTAGTTAAAGTAGCAACTTTCTCTTTATGAGGTAAAGCTGATCCACTTTGAATTCCAGCCGCTTTTTTTAATAAGTCTGATGCTGGTGGAGTTTTTGTAACGAATGTAAATGAACGATCTTCATAAACTGTGATTACTACTGGGATAATACTTCCCATTTGTTCACGTGTACGTTCATTGAATTCTTGACAGAATCCTTGAATGTTCGCACCGGCTTGTCCTAATGCTGGACCTACTGGTGGAGCTGGATTTGCTTTTCCTGCAGGAATTTGTAATTTAATAATACTTTTTACTGCTTTTGCCACGCGACACACCTCCTCTAAGTCCGTGATGTGGTTATTTGGGTGTTTCACCCTCCCACTTGATATGAATCTCATATCGACTACGCTAGTTTATCACCTTTTTTTATTTTTCGCAAGGATTTTTTTTATTCGACTTCACAAATTTGTCCGAAATCCAATTCTACTGGCGTTTCACGTCCAAATAAATCCACTAATACACTTACCTTACCATGTTCTTTGTCGATTGTTTCAATTTTTCCAACTTGTCCTGAGAAAGGACCCGCTGCAACTAATACTTGTTGACCTACTTCAATATCAACTGAAACTTCCACGCTTGTAATTCCCATCTTTTTAAGAATCGGTGTGATTTCTTCAGTTGGAAGTGGCACTGGACGTGTTCCCTTACCACTTGATCCTAAGAATCCCGTAACACCTGGTGTATTACGTACCATGTACCAAGAATCATCAGTATCGATCATTTCAACAAGAACGTATCCAGGAAAAGTTTTCTTTAATTTTTCTTTACGGACACCATCTTTAATTTTAACTTCTTTTTCTTCCGGAATTAATACTCGAAAGATTTTTTCTTGCATATTCATTGTTTCAATGCGCTTTAACAAATTGGTCATTACCTTATTTTCATAACCAGCATACGTTTGAACAACATACCAACGTTTTTCCACTAATATGACCTCCTATCCAAGTAACCCGATTACTTGGGAAATCACTAAGTCAACAGCGAAGAAGAAAACTGATAACACAATAACGAAACACATTACTTGTACTGTGTAAGTTTTCATCTCCTTCTCTGTCGGCCAAGTTATCTTCTTTAATTCAGCAGACACACCTTTAAAAAAACCTTTTACCTGACTCATCCTGTGGCCCCCTATACCAACTTTATTTAGTTTCCTTGTGCATTGTATGTTTCCCACAACGCTTGCAGAATTTTTTAACTACAAGACGTTCATTGTGTGTTTGTTTATTTTTTACGGTTGAATAGTTGCGACTTAAACATTCATCACAAGCTAAAATTATTTTTGTGCGCATGATTTAACCTCACAATTTCTTATTTCGTAACTCTATTTACTCTATCAAAAACATCTTCTATTGTCAATAAAACTAACAATATTGCCCAGTAGATGAACTATTTTTATTTAATGCCTTTAATTTCATTTTACAACGTTGTAAAGCATTATCTACTTTTTTAGGAGGCACACTTAACATTTGTGCTATCTCAATATAAGTATTATCTAACAAATAATATTTCAAACACATTTTTTCAAAATCGGATAAAAATCCTTCTTTTTTAAAGGCGTACTCCATAAATAATTTTTCATCTAAGTTAAAATACCCTCGATCTAAATAGGATGCCTGTGACTCCGCTACAACACAAACTTCTGTTGTGCTATAATCCGTCAATAAATCCAGACCGGCGCTTCTTTTAACCCGACGATACTCTGTTATAATCGCATTTCTTACACATGTCATTGAATAAGAATAAAAACTAAACTCTGCCTCTTGGTCATAGGTGTAAATAGACTGGATGAAGGCTAATTGCCCTTCTTGAAAAAAATCTTCAGGATCTATACCGATTCCACGATAAGAATAGGCTATTTTTTTTATTAACAGTGAGTATTTCTTGATGAGTGTATCCAAAGCAACTTTATCTTGTTCTCGAACTAAACGTACCAATTCATAATCACTACACTTAACCTTCACCATATCCCTCCTAGGACACTATTTTATCGGATTTCTCTTATTATAAATTTCATACATCAGTAATGCAGCAGCGACCGACGCATTTAACGAGGTAACATGACCTCTCATCGGTAAATAGACTTTAAAATCACAAGCTTCACGAACCAGACGACTAATTCCCTTTCCTTCGCTACCTATTACAAGACCTAAAGGTAATTGCGCATCTAACGTTCGATAGTCTTGTGCTTCGTTAGCATCTGTTCCAGCTATCCAAAGCCCCGCTTCCTTTAACTGATTAATTGCAACTGTTAAATTCGAAACACACGCAACTGGAACATGTTCAATAGCACCCGTTGATAATTTAGCTACCGTACTCGTCAACCCAACAGCTCGGTCTTTACGAATAATGATTCCATCGACCCCTGCCGCATCAGCAGTTCGAAGAATCGCACCTAAATTATGCGGATCCTCCAGGCCGTCTAAAATAATAATAAAAGCCGGTTCGTCCTTATTAGTCGCCCTTTGGATCAAGTCTGCTAATGGAAGATATCCATAAGGTTCTACGATGGCTAAAACGCCTTGATGATTTCCCTTAACATCGTACTTATCCTTTACAACTTGTTCAAATTTTTGTTTAGGAAGCACGCGGCACGTAATATTTCTCTCGGCCAATAAATCCATTAATTTCACATCGTTTTTAGACACCGCATCCGCGACGACAACTTCAAATATTTTACGATTTGAAGATAAAACCTCGTTTACTGTATTCTTTCCGTAAACGACTTCGCGTCCACTATCTTTTTTATTCATTGGCTTCGCCTCTTTTTTATTCATGCGTTTAGGGTTTTGATCATTCTTTTTCCCTTTATGATACTTGCTCATTATTTCGTCACCTCACCCTTAGATTCAATACTATAGGAAATAATCTCGTCTAATCGTTGCATCTGATTAGTTAAATATAAATATCCAATCAACGCTTCAAAAGCTGTTGAGTGTGTATAAGTTAAAACATCCGTGTTTTTAGGAACTGATCGACTCTTTGTATTCCGTCCCTTTTTTACAACCTCTACTTCTTTCTCATTCAATAAATTATTTTCTATTAAGTAGGTTAACGTTGCTGCCTGAGCATGCGCAGAAACATACTTTACCGCTAATTGATGCAGACGTTTAGGTTTATTAATTCCCATTCGGCACAACGTCTCTCGAATTCTTAAATCATAGTACGAATCCCCTACAAAGGCCAACATTGTACTATTCATTTGCTTTACTTCCATTGTCTCACACGCCTTTTCTAATCTCGTCATTATTATACACTAAATTTTCCCGCTTTAACGAAAAAGCATTTTTTTACCCTCACTTTCTTAGATTCAATGCTTTTCAGCGAAAAAAGTCATTTTTCGACCCTGTTTTCTATCCCAATCACGCCCTTATTTTCTTAAGCCACATAAAAAAGATTCCACCTTTTCAAATGGAACCTTTTTTATCATAACGTATTTTAAATGACATTTAAAGCCTGTAATCTTTCTCTTAATGCGTCAGCCTGCGTAAAGTCTTTCGCCTTTCTAGCAGCTTCCCAAGACTTGAACAAGTCTCTTTCTTCAGAGGTTAGACGCTTTTTCTTCAAATCAAAACCAAAAATATACGTCATATTTTGAAGAGTCATCAGCGCATATTTATAGGCTCCTTCGCTAACCTTCGCACGCATCATCTTATTCACTTCTTTAACCACTCCATATAAACTTGTAATAGCATTTGATGTATTGAAGTCATCCTCTAACGCGTCCGTAAATTGTTGCATTAACGCCGCTATTGCGTCGACTTTTTCCTCTTTCACATCTAGCGCCTCCGCCACATCAAGTTTCAGATGCAACTGATTAAACGTTGTTTTAATTTTTTGCCACTCTTTCATCGCTAACTGGATATTTTCCTCTGTGTAGTTGATCGGTTGACGATAGTGAACCGACAACATAAATAGGCGAAACGCATTAGCATCAATTTTCTCAATTAAATCTTTAACATTAATCACATTTCCTAAAGATTTACTCATTTTCTCGTTATTAAGACCTAAACGTCCTACGTGCATCCAATAATTCGCTATACTGTGACCATGCATACATAATGACTGCGCAATTTCATTTTCGTGGTGAGGGAATTGAAGATCTGTTCCGCCTCCATGAATATCAATCTTACCTTTAAATTCTTTCTGAATCATAACGACACATTCTGTATGCCATCCTGGGCGACCTGCTCCCCACGGTGAATCCCAAGTAATTCCCTTATCTGTTTTTTTCCATAAAACAAAGTCTAAAGGATTTTCCTTTTTAGAGTCTTCTGCAATACGTGCACCAACTTCTAATTCTTCTATCCTTTTACCTGATAATTGTCCATACTCCCGAACCTTATCGATACGGAAATAAACGTCACCCTCTACTGCGTACGCATACCCTCGCTCAACTAACGCATGAATAAAATCAATCATTTCTTCCATATTTTCCGTGACTTTAGGCATTTTATTAAACGGTAAGGCATTCAAAAGTTGATTACACTCTAAAAAGTATTCTAAATACTTTTTCGCAATTTCTGCCTCTGTTACCTCTTCTTCAATCGCACGATTAATAATCTTATCATCCACATCTGTCACATTAGAGACATAATCTACTTCGTATCCTAGATAATTAAAGTAGCGGTGAACAAGGTCAAAAAATAAAACTGGACGTGCATTTCCGATGTGAACATAATTATAAACAGTTGGTCCACAAATATACATCTTGACCTTATTTTCTTCAATCGGCTTAAATTCCTCTTTCTGACGCGTATACGTATTATAAATTAACATTACAGGTCCCAACTCCTATCTTCCGAAACGATATCTTCATTTTAATATATTTCACCAAACTTTGCTAGTTTGTATACTCAATCTCATAATTTGCCTCTAATAATTTTTCAATGACGCGTTTTTTATGTTCTTCATCAATCGTCTCAATAACAACCGATACTTCTAATTGATACATCGATAATCCTTCCTTATGACGATTTTGATGAATAACCAACACATTTCCGAATTCTTTCGCTATAGTATCTAAAAAGAGACTTAGCTCTCCTGCCCGGTGATTTAATAAAACTTTAATTTCTGTTCGACGGCCGGTTGTAATCATCGCATGATTAATAATACTTTCAATTAAATTAATATCTATATTTCCCCCTGAGAGAACGGCCCCTACCTTTTTACCTCTAACATCTAGATGACCGGATAATAACGCCGCAACTGGAACGGCACCAGCGCCTTCGCACACTAGGTTACAATTTTCAAGAAGAAATAAAAATGCTTGAGAAATTTCTGTTTCAGTCACTGTCACGATTTCGTCTACATAGCGGCAAATAAGGGGAAACGTCAAATCTCCCGGTCTACCAACTGCGATGCCATCAGCAATGGTTCGATGAATATTAACTTTTTCTATCTTTCCTAATCGAACCGATTCATACATAGAAGGTGCATTTTCTGTTTGTACCCCGATCACACGAATTTTGGGATTAATCGTTTTTACCGCTAATGCTATCCCTGCCGCGATCCCCCCTCCACCGATAGGAACTAACACCACATCTAAATCCGGTTGTTCCTTTAACATCTCTAGACCAATCGTCCCCTGACCTGCAATGACATACGGATCATTGAACGGATGAACAAAGGTTGCGCCAGTCGCCTCTTTAATTTCTAATGCTTTTTGGTAGGCCTCGTCATAAACATCCCCCTCTAACACCACTTCTGCCCCATATTTACGCGTCGCCGAAATTTTTGCGAAAGGTGCATTCTTAGGCATCACGACGGTGGACTTAAGACCTAATTTGCTTGCACTAATGGCCACCCCCTGCGCGTGATTTCCAGCACTTGAAGCTACAACACCACTTTTTTTCTCATCCTCTGTTAAATGAACCATTTTATTATAAGCCCCTCGAATTTTAAACGATCCCGATTGTTGTAGGTTTTCAAGCTTTAAATAGATTTCCCCCTTTGTCAATCCACTCAACGTTTCTGCATAACAAAAATCAGTTTCTTTAATGATTCCCTTTAACTCTCTAGCCGCCTCAATGACCATTTGAAAGGTTACATTTTCCATTTCAAATTCCTCCAATAAATCAATTATTATTCCCCTTTATTTTCGCACTTCTAGCTTATCTTATTCTTTTGCCTATTAATTTGCCCCCAATAAACCACACTATTTATAGGACTATGTTATTATAAAATGATGGGAGATATTCTCATCACTCTTGTCTTAAAAAGGAGGAATTTTAATGAACATTATTTCAACAAACGCTGCACCCCAAGCTATCGGACCTTATTCACAAGCTATCGAGGTCAACAACACCCTCTATATTTCTGGACAAATACCTCTTGATCCTCAAACGATGGAAGTTATTGCCGATGATGTTGCTACGCAAACGCACCAATGTTTAAAGAATATTGACGCCATTTTAACAAAAGCGGGGTACTCGCTTCATAATGTAGTGAAATGTGGGATTTTTTTAACCGATATGAACGATTTTTCAATTGTCAATGAAGTATATGGCCAATACTTTCACTCACATAAACCTACCCGTTCATGTGTGCAGGTTGCTAAACTTCCTCGAGAAGTTAAAATTGAAATCGAGGCCATTGCCGTTAGAAATTAAACGGTTCTCTCCCGACGATTAACCTTCTTCAACAACAAGGTTAATCGTCTTTTACTTTACATTGAGAAAAAACTCAACACGCGTATTAGAACATGCCCTCCCTTTCAAACAAAGTTACCTTCTTTCTTTAACCCCTGTTGAAATAAAAGCAAAAAAAGTCCCTTGTGGATAACTTTTTTTCGTTTAACTGAAAGATTCTTAAATCATTTTCATTATTCCTTTTCATCGCTACATAATTCATTCCTAGGCGTCCATTCTAATAAAAAGGTTGAATTCGGAGGTTTACATCCATGTCAAATAAATTGAAATTTCAGAAGTATCTCGTGCTAATGGCCTGCTTTCTGATTATGTCGGTCTCGTTTAGTATCGTTAATAATATTACTTCACTCTTTCTTGACCCCGTGACGAAACATCTAGGTTTATCAATTTCCTCATTTTCTTTAATTTTCACGATTGGGGCTGTGACAACAGCACTAATGTCCCCCATAACGGGACATCTAGTTTCAAAAGTACCATTAAAGTTATTAATGGCCATTGGATCTATTTTAGCCGGTGGAGGATTTTTTTGTTACGCCCTCGCCAAAACGATCTGGATGTTTTATCTGATTGCTATTATTGTTGGAATCGGAATCTCGTGTCTAACGACTATTCCAATCGCCACTGCACTAACTTCTTGGTTTGAGGATCGAAAAGGATTTGCCTTAGGTATTGCGATGGCGGGTGCGGGAACTGGCTCTTTTGTTTGGATGCAGGTTGTCTCGCGGATGTTAAATCATCTGACCTATCAAACAACGTATGCCCTTTTAGGCGGAATTATCTTAATTGTTTGCCTGCCCCTCTCTCTATTAGTCATGGCGTTGCCACCTGATGCAACCATTGAGTCGAAGAAAAAAGAAAAATTATCATTCAACGATATCCATTGGAGCACTCAATTGATTCTATTTTCTTTGGGGCTTTTTCTTCTAGGAATGAGTGTTTCGGGAACAAAGATGCATATTCAACCGTATTTAACAAGTCTTCACCATCCCCTAAGCTTTAATGCTAATGTAGGTTCTACGCAAGCTATCTTCGCCCTCATCGGGAGCTTAGTTGGCGGAATCGTTTTCGATAAACTCGGATTAAGAACATCAATCGCCTCCTTTGTTTCCATGGCGCTTATCGGTTATCTTTGCCTCATTTTTGGATTTTACCCCTCACTTCTATTCATCTTTGCCGCCCTGTTTGGACTATGTTTGTGTCTTCCCTCACTCCTTCCCTCTTATGGAACAAGTGCCTTATTCGGAAAAGATCATTACTCCATGCATCTCGGCTTTATTAATATGATTTTTACACTAGGAAGTGCCTTAGGTCCTGTTATCTCTGGTTTTATCGCCGATCAGTTAACTTATCGTTTGGTGTGGGTCATTTACTTTATCATCACTACTCTCTACTTAATCCTTTTCCTTCTCGCCTTTAAAAAGAAAAAACCTCAGAATTAAATTCTGAGGTTTTTTTCTTAAATAAATTTTTCAATACGTGAAACGACAGTTTCTTTTCCAAGTAAAGCTAACGCTTTTGGTAAATCTGGTCCATGCATTTGACCTGTTGTCGCAATTCGACAAGGCATAAACAACATTTTTCCTTTTGCTCCACTTGCTTTCCCAGCAGCTTTAACAGAAGCTTGGATCCCTTCTGCTGTAAAGTCCTCTAAAGATTCTAATTGATCTTTGAAAGCCTTTAATGTTGCTGAAATACCTTCTTGATTAATGAATGCTTGTGCTTCTTCATCTAATGTTAATTCTTCTGAGAAAAATTCATCGTATAAATCAACGATTTCTGCACCATATGATAAACGGTCATGGAATAACGAAACTAATTCTACCGCCCATTGGTGTGTACGCCCTTCTAAGATTCCCGCTTCTACTAAGTGAGGCATACAAAGTTCAAGTAATTCTTCAGCGTCTAACGCTTTAATATAGCGATTATTAATGTAAGCTAATTTAGCTTTATCAAACGTTGAAGGTGATTTAGATAAACGATTTTCATCGAATAATTCCACTAATTGTTCATGTGATAAAATTTCTTCTTCAATTCCTGGAGACCATCCTAATAAGGCGATAAAGTTAAATAAGGCTTCTGGTAAATATCCCATGTTCGCATATTGTTCGATAAATTGCACCGTATCTTTGTCACGTTTCGATAACTTTTTCCCGTGTTCGTTTACAATTAACGTCATATGTGCAAATGTTGGGACATCCCATCCAAACGCACGATAAATCATCATTTGTTTTGGCGTATTTGTAATGTGTTCTTCTCCACGGAAAACGTGAGTAATTTTCATTAAGTGATCGTCCACTACAACCGCAAAGTTATACGTTGGAATTCCATTACTCTTCATGATGACCCAATCACCAAAATCTGATGAGTTAAATGTAATTTCTCCACGAACGATGTCATTGAATGTATAAACTTCATTTTCTGGAACTTTAATACGAACAACATATTCCCCACGTGCTTCTAACTGTGCACGTTCCTCAGCTGTCGCATTTAAACAACGACGTGAGTAATGAATATTATCATGCCCATGAGTTGACATAGCCTCGCGTTCAGCTTCAAGTTCCTCACTTGTACAGTAGCATTTATAAGCTAATCCTTTTTCAATTAACTCGTCTACATATTTACGGTAAATATCTAAACGCTCTAATTGGCGGTAAGGCCCGTAGTCTCCACCAACATCAAATGACTCATCCCATTCAATACCTAGCCAACGTAAATAGTTCATTTGCGATTCTTCTCCGCCTTCTACATTACGCTCAACATCAGTATCCTCAATACGTAAAATAAAGTCACCACCATGGTGCTTTGCAAATAAATAATTATATAATGCTGTTCTAGCATTTCCGATATGTAAAAATCCTGTTGGACTTGGTGCATAACGAACACGAACTGTCATAATCTTGCCTCCTAATTAAAATACTACTTTATTCTTTTCATATTATATACGATTGAAACAAAATATTAAATATTTTCACCGAAAAAAGCACGAGTCCCGATTAAGAAAATTCCCTCACCACCTTCCCCCACTGATTGGAAAGACCTAAATCCCGCTAAAACGACAAAGTCTTCATAACAAAAGGAAGCTTTCTAAGAGGCTCTCCCCCCCTTTTTCTCCTGTTCGGTTGCTTGTGGATAAGTTCTTTCCTCGTAACAGGAGAATCATTATTTACAATCTGGGGGGATATACCCTATTATTTTAAATTTAAAATTTTTATCTCATTATCTTATGGAATCACCCCTATTAGGAAGTCTATTACTTGATCATGTTCTATCTCTACTAAATTTGGGACATCGGAATTAGAAACATAGCCTAGACGATAAAAAGACAATAACCGGTTAAAAAAGATTCTTTTCAAATCAAATATCAGTCATGTAACTAGTCTGACTTTAAACATCAGACATACTGATGCTAACCATTAATGAGGACCCATTCAAAAAAGTAGTCACTAACCTCGATAGCCAAAATATCGCTCACCGTTAAGGGCCTAAATAGTCGTGTTTAGACAGCCTACTTCCTCATTTAATAGCGTTCCCCGTGGCATCATAAAACATTGGACAAATCCAATATTATTATAGTAAACTTTACGTGATGAGGGGGGCTGTAAGATGAGTGAGTATAGGACCATTCAGATTAAACGAATGTTTACTTATGATGGAATAAAAAAGAAGATTTTTGAAATTAATATGAATTCTTTAGCCAAAGACGGTTGGGAACTGTTTGAAATAGATTTATTTAATCATCAATTGTATTTAAAGAAAACTCGTTCAAATATCATCTATGAATATAAATTAATTCATATCAAAAATTTATTTACCCTAAATTTTTTACCTCTACTATTAAAAAAACTCTATAAAAGAGAGGAAACATTAACTAATTTCGAAAACACGATGAATTCATTAGCTAAGGAAGGTTGGGAACTATTTAAATGCTATAAATGGGTGAGTTTATTTATTTTACGTCGTCCACTAACTAAGGAACTCTAGCGATAGAAAAAGCCAGAGTTATCTTGCAACGTCATCCATTTATTCATTTACCGACGCTCGTCTAATAAAGCATTTTCTGCAAGGCTACCCTTCCCGATTAACGGCTAGTCTCCTAAAAGGAAAAATATTTACTTTTAAATCTTTTATTTTTATAATAAAATTAACCCTATTTGGAATTAATTTTATAAAAAGTATATAGTTGGTGGTAGATTAAAAAAAAAGAAAGAAGAATATTTTTTTAAAATTTTTAATATTAGTAAAATTAAATATGATAAGGATTATTTTATTTTACTAACTATATTTTTAATTTCACTTTATGGAATACCTATAAAAACTATGGGGTTTTATAATTTTAATATTAATGATATGAGGGTAATAAAAAGCTTAAGTATTGTTACGATTATTTCTGGCTGTTTATTATATGTATTATTTTGTCCAAAGAGTTTTGAAGGGAGAGAAAAAAATAAAAAAAGGTAAGCAGTATAACTGGGCGAGTTTATTTATTTTACGTCGTCCACTGACTAAGGAGCTCTAGCAATAAAAAAAGCCGAAGTTATCTTGCAACGTCATCCATTAATTCATTTACCGACGCTCGTCTAATAAATCATTTTCTGCAAGGTTATCCTTCCTGATTAACGGCTAGTATCCTCAGTGGATAACTGCCACTTTGTTCAAGCGACTTATATTTGTCACCTTTGATAACTACTAACGTTATTCCCATTCTAACGGGGACCCCTTAAAAGAGAGTTACAAATTCTAATAAAAAAGTGATTTTCCGTAACTGGAAAATCACTTTTTTATTTCAACTTTATTTACAAGGCATTCTTTTTAAAGAGTAGAACCACGCATTCTGACGCAATTCCTTCTTCACGACCGACAAAGCCTAACTTTTCGCCACGTGTGGCTTTAATGTTAACCTGCTCCATCGTCGCCCCTAAATCGGCGGCAATATTTGCACGCATCGCATCAATATGGGGACGCATCTTCGGACGCTCAGCATAAATTGTTGCATCTAAGTTTCCAAGCACATATCCCGCTTCATCTAACATTTCCTTAGCCCCACGCAACAAAATGCGAGAATCTACCCCTTTATATTTAGGATCTGTATCAGGAAAATGAGTTCCGATATCGCCTTTAGCTAATGCCCCAATAATAGCCTCCGTCACCGCATGACATAAGACATCCGCATCACTATGACCGAGCAACCCTTTCGAATGCTCTATCTCTACCCCACCTAAAATTAACTTTCGCCCTTCAACCAGTTGATGAATATCCGTTGAATGTCCAATTCGAATCATACTTATCTTCCTTTCCAACTAACTAAAATCAATCTCAAATAAGTCGTCAAAATCAAGAATCCCCTGCGACCTCTCTTCAATCAAGTCAAATAACTCCCCTTCCGAAACCCCTTGCTTCAAAAACGGATTCGTATAAATACTCCCAACAAAGACCGCACTTCCCACTATTATAGCAACAACACGCGAAACTATTAAATACCTTTCAATTCCTTTTTTCCTACCCCGTTCTCTTTTTTCCCGATTCCAAACTAACCACCCAACATATCCTGAAGCAATTGCTAAATTAAAGGCCACGATGGCGGCGAAAAAGAGAGCAATCATTAATCCCAACGAGATTAGTGAGATAAAAAAGCCTCCGATCACTAAACGAAGCATCATAAGAAATGACCAGCAAGCAATAAAAAGACAAATCCCCATCACCGCAATCCCAAACAATTGTTTACCGCGATTCGTTTCCCGAGAGGGACCTTTCCAAACATTTACCTCTTCTTCTAACGCCTCATCCACGATAAACGACTCAAGAACTTCTTTGGCTACCTGCTTTGGAGAACCAATTTCAGATAAAATATCTGATTCCTTTATCCCACAAGACACCATCTCATTTATTTGTTCCCGGTAACTTTCTAAAATGGCCTCCCGATCCTCAGGAGAAATGCGTTGTAAATCCCCGGCGAGTTCCTCTAACCACTGATTCAAAATCTCCATCTTTTAGTCTCCCTCCTCTAATAATCGTTGCACGGATTCCACCATCTGATTCCATTCCTTTAAAAGAGTCGTTAAATAGACCTCTCCCTCAACCGTCATCGAATAATATTTTCGCGTCGGTCCCTCTGACGACGCCTTATTGTACGTCTGCAAATACCCTTCCTTTGTTAAACGACGAAGAAGTGGATAAATCGTACTTTCAGTCACTTCAATATATAAAGAAACTTGTTGTACCATCTCATACCCGTATAAATCACGACGCTTAATTAATCGTAAAACACATAATTCTAAAACACCTTTTTTATATTGTGCATTCATATCTTTCCTTCTATAACAATCCTGTTACATTAAACCTCCCTCTTCACGACGCTGCCACCCGTTGAAAACTCGACCTTAGTCTATTTTGTACTCGCCCGAAGCACTTGGCCATCTACTGCACTAATCTCATATTCGTACTCTATCCCATTCGCTATAACATTTACTTCATAAATGGGAGTTCCGTCGTCAGTATCTAAAGAAATTTCCGTTACAACTCCGCCTTGAACCTGGGCACTCGCCATTGACTTCGCCTGTTCGACATCAATTGTTAACGCCTGTTGATTAGGGGCAATCACCTGATTAATTAATTCTTTTTCTTGATGAATGACATGACCATCTCGTGCATCAATTTCATATTCATACGTATATGTTTCATCAACCACTGTTACCTCATAACTCGCATGATGGTCTTCTTTCTCTAACTGAACGCGAACAATCGTTCCATTTCCTAACGTTTCGACAATCTCACGTACTCGTGGCTCTTCTAAGAGTGGAGCTTCCGAATAATTTTTTGTCTGGTGCTTTAAAACACTTCCGTCAATCGCACTAATTTCAACTTCGTGTTCAACCCCATCATTCACAATTTTAAATTCATAATGTGGCAACTTATCGTCATGATCATAGGAGAAATCAATAATGCTCCCGCTTCCTACTTCCTGAAGCGCTAGCTCCTTTGCCTGAGCCTCGGTCATCGTAGAGAGCGATGATTGCTCCTGATTAAGATCACCTGGTGACTTCGAACACCCCAATAAAAGGGCACCCATCACAACCATTGAACATAAAGAGACCTTGTTCATTTCTAAAACCTCCTCATTTATTGATGAAAAGAAACATCTTCTTATCTACTGTGTAAAGCATAATAGAGTATACCATTAACTACTATACATTGTCCAGTAGTGTAAAAAAAGTCATTTATCAAATTCTTTAATCCTTATTCCGATCATTACTAACTAACTTTCTAGAATAATGAGGTTAAAAAACCGTACACTCACTTAAAATTTATCGCTACCTCTAAATATCGTACCCTTTTCTCCCTTTTCTCATACGGTGAAACAAACCCTATTCCCAAGTAAAATAGATTTTCACCTGGCTTGCTTACCTTCCGTAATCCTCTTCTAAAAAAGGGCGATAATTTCATCAACCATTCAGCCCTAACGTTTAAATTCGCCCTGAAACAGGCCACCAAAGATAGAAATCAAAAAAATTTATAAATCTATTCATTTTAGTGAATAACTTTTACTTATTTTACCATAACAAATATGTAAGTGATAAACTTACATCCCCCCCTAAAATTTTTTCACATATTACTCTCCCAAAACTTTTATATATTTAAAAAAACGTTCATTCCCCCATGAACGTTTTTTTAGTTTTCGAATCAACAACTGAGGTCATGTCTTCCTATCTAAAATAGGACTCACCCTTTTTCAATGATTGAATACACCAACTCCACCTAATTAAAAGGGAGATCGCCGAACATATGATCGGTGACCTCCCTTTTAAATTGCGCCTATAACATTTCTTACCACGCTAAACCCTCAAAACTACCAAATAGATCACAACGACTTGACTGAAAAATTTAATAGCCTCTTAATAATTCATACGGTAAGTTATACTTTTGTGACAATTTCTTTATTTCTTTATTTGCCTTTGAATATTCAGCTTTATCTTTTAGTAAAACATCCCCTTCTAATTGAGCATACGTTATCTTTTTTCGTAAATCCTCATCTATTTTATCACTCATTTCTTTAAACGAAGGAACTAAAATTCTAGTATCTAAAGAATATTCATTCCAATCTTGGTTAATGACTTCATCATCTTCTAAAAATCCTTGGACAACCCCTGTCCATTCCTCAGAAAAATATAATAAAGGAATTTCGTCACCTATGTCATAATATTCTTTAAACTCACTTCCTAAAATTAAGGGCAGTTTTTTTTCAGTTAAACTATAATCCGTCCCTGCAAATTCATTCCCCTCGCTTAACGATAAATCATATAAATCCCATGCATCCTGATCCATAGAAATACAATTAATCGGCGTAATTAATAATTCTTTATTATTCACATGAACGGTTTGATTTTTTAAATCAGCCCCATATTCATATCCATTTACTAATTGATTTGGCTTATCCCATTCCCCAATAAACTCTACAACATTAGGTAAAAATTCAATAAATGTAAATTTCTCACTTTCCTTTAATTCTTGCTTAAAGTTATTTAATCTTTCTAAAATATTATCTTGATCTAATAATTGGCCTAGCGAATCATTTTGAATATTTTGTAAATCAGCTAGATGAAAATATTGTTGTTCAAAATCGTTTTTTTCTTGATACATCATAAAAAGACTCACACAAGATAATACACTAATGATAATAAAGATTACTATAACCTTCATCCGTTCTTTCATTACAAATTCCTCCTATAAAAAAACAACAATATAAATTTATATTGTTGTTTTTTTTTTTGATTATTTTACAGCCCAATATACATGTGGAGTTCCAGCTGTTGGAGTAGTTCCAGTTGTTGCCCAAACTTCTCCTGTTCCCCATGCAGAAGCTGAAACTAATGTGTTAGTAACAAACAATACTTTCTTTTCTAAAGTTACAGTCGTTTTATGATATAAAGCATTTCCTGTTGTACTTTCAACAACATTGGTTGCTCCCTTAGCATAATACTGACCCGTACTATGATTTACATAACGTGAAACACCACTACTGAGTAATTTAGCAACTCTTGATTGTGGAGCCTCTCCATTATAAATAGCAGTATCATACTCTACTAAATCTAGTCCGAACCCTGGAAGTGGCTCTTGTGGTTC
Organism: Turicibacter sp. St.80E1; assembly: GCF_059728495.1. Lineage (NCBI taxonomy): Bacteria > Bacillati > Bacillota > Erysipelotrichia > Erysipelotrichales > Turicibacteraceae > Turicibacter > Turicibacter sp. St.80E1. Next base: position 2,277,831 of record NZ_AP039386.1, read on the forward strand.
AATTCGATCTAGTGTACTTGCTGAAGCAAATAAGTTACCCCCCTGAAAATACACCGAATAAAGATAATGCTAATAATCCTTTTTTAAAATCCATCATTTCTACATCTCCTTTTCTCCAAATATAAACAACTTGATTGTAACTCCCCCCCCCCGTGTTGAAAAAGCAAGAAATACGAACACCAAAAGGTTAAATTTACATTTTCTATTAAAAAATTCCTTATACATTTGATGATAGCGTTACCCAACGTTTCCAATCTTTTTAGGATGAGTTTGATTATTTCCCTAAAGAGATTCTAGTCTTCCATTCACTTCACGAGTGCACCCTTCACCTAAGGTTCGCGCCACACTTTAGATAATAACTATTCTTTACAAATCAACTAAGCTTTTTTTTACCACAATCCATACATAAAAATGAGAAGGTAATCTTTTTTCTTTTATCGTTATCACATGACTGAAAATATTTCTTGTGGATAACTTTATCCTTAACTTTCTAGATGAAGAAGTTGCTCAGCTAATACTAAATCTTCTGGCGTTGTTAATTTGATATTCGTGTATGAGCCCTTCACAATGTGCACCGGCGTATCTGTAAATTTCTCAATTAAACTCGCCTCGTCTGTTCCTAAGAAATGATGTTGTCTTGCCCCTAAATGAGCCTGCTTCAAGACCGAAGTCGGTGCTGCTTGAGGGGTTTGTACGCTATACATTTCATCACGACGAGGGGTTTCAACGACGACTCCGTCAATCACCCGCTTCATCGTGTCTTTTACGGGAACCGCAACAATCGCTGCCTTTTCCTCTTGCGCCAATGACACACATTCCGCGATCATCTGTGAGGTAACAAACGGACGGGCCCCGTCATGCACAAGCACCACCTCTTCACGAACAACTTGAAGCCCATGATAAACACTGTATTGACGTTCACTCCCACCACTCACTAATTCAATCCGATCATCGTTAATCTGTGCCTTATCTAATAATTGTTCCATCATTTGATGTTCTAACTCATTGACTACTAAAATAAGTTGTCCACAGTTTATATCTTTTAAGAATTTTTTGATGGTATGAACAACGACTGGTTGTCCTTTTAGCGAATGTAACATTTTATTATAGCCTAGTCCCATGCGACTCCCAATTCCTGCTGCTAAAATAATGACACTATACATCGACTCACTCCTCTTATGAAAGAAGCTCCCATTTAGTTGATGGGAGCTCTTTTTTTATCATAACCAATTTTTATAAAATAATCTCTTTAATTTGTTCATCTTTACGATCTAAATAATGCACGGATTGAATGCGACGAACGGTACGTGATTTCCCACGAATTAATAATGTTTCAGTCGTCGCCATTCCATCTTCACATACAATTCCATCTAATAAATCACCTTTTGTGATTCCCGTTGCAGAGAACATGACGTTATCACTTTTAGCCATATCTTCTAATTTTAAAATTTGACCAGGTTCAACTCCCATTTCTTTACAACGACGCGCTTCATCTTCACTCATACGAATGTTTTCTTCCGTTTCACCTTTTACATCTTTGCGTAAAACTAAACGTCCTTGCATATCTCCATCTAAAGCGCGAATAACAGCAGCAGATACAACACCTTCTGGCGCCCCACCAATTCCATAAACCATATCCACTTCACTAAATGGCATACACGTTAGAATAGAGGCTGCAACATCTCCGTCTGGAATTGCGAATACACGCACACCCAACTGTTGCATTTGTTTAATTTGTTCATCATGGCGTGGTTTGGCAAGTGTCATCACCGTAAATGCAGATAACGGTTTATTAACTGCTTTTGCGACACGCTTAATATTTTCTTCTAAAGATAAGTCCAGGTCAATAACACCTTTGGCTTTTGGACCGACAATTAACTTTTCCATATACATATCTGGCGCCTTTAAAAATGAACCCTTTTCTCCAACGGCAAGGGTTGTCATCGCATTGGCCTGCCCCATCGCCGTCATGCGTGTTCCTTCAATTGGATCAACAGCAATATCTACATCATCACCAAATCCTGTTCCAACTCGCTCCCCAATATATAACATTGGAGCCTCATCAATTTCACCCTCACCAATCACAATCTCACCACGAATATTAATTTCATTTAATACATGACGCATCGCAAGAACGGCAGCACCATCCGCCTCATTCTTATCTCCACGACCTAACCATTTATACCCTGCTAAAGCCGCTGCCTCTGTCGCACGGGAAAACTCAATTGCCAACTCACGTCTCATGTGTAACCCTCCTAAAAGTTAAAATTCCTCTTTCATTATATCAAAAAATGTTAAACTATGTTTTATTTTCTCATCATTCTCCCCATAAAAAAATTGCCCATTAATCGTTTGACCTTACTCCTAGCGAAAGATTCCTCTAGGGATTTCCACTTTTAAACGACGTGACCAGCCAATCATCAAAAAGTTCCCTCTTATTTCAAACACTTGACTAATAAAGGAATCATTATCTTTACATCCCCCGACTACAGGCTCTATAAAATCAACCGAATAATATATCCGTGTATAAAAAAATCACCTGTTCCCACAAGGGAAGAGGTGACTCGTTTTACGATTGGGCCCGAACTAAAGCCTCAAAACTGACATCTAACCATTCCGAATACTTTTCATCCTCTAATTTTCCCATTTCAAGGTAATGATAGGCATCGACAATGGCCTCATGGGGATTGTTTTGAGGAGTCTTGATTAAATGATTCTTTTGTTGCTCATATAAATCAATATAATGTTCCTTAATGTCTTTTCTTCGAATTGGAAATAACCACTTATTTCCTAGATAGGCAATGACAGCACCTACTACAATATAAAACAAGCGATTACCAATAACAATTGAACCTGTTGCGGTTAAAAGAGCCCCTCCTAATGCCTGGATCGTAATAAAAATCATTTTAAAATCATAACGGTTCATATACATTCCGATATAAGAAGAGAGTAAGACGATAATCATTTGTTGAGATTCCTCTTTAAAAATCGTAATCAAAGCAACAAAAATAGTCGCTCCAACGCCTGTTCCAATTAAACGTTCAATTGTTTTCTTGTGACTAGATTCAGCATCCGGTTGAACAAGTGCTGCAATTGTAAAACATAACCAACGCCCATAACTTAATCCGAATAATTGACTAATAAACAAACATACCGATAATAAAATCGATAATCTCATCGCAAACTTAAATGCATAAGATTCGCGATCTATTGGTTTAAGAAACTGCTCCCATAATGTACGTTGATCATGTGAATACTCGTCTCGCTCCGCTGTCTGTAAAACAAGTAGCACCTGTTTTAACTCTTTCACAGACGTCGCGCCTTGATCAAACATCGATACACCTGAGTAAGCATGATGCCCACCTCGATGTTCTTTAACAAACACAATTAAGTCTTCTATCGTCTCATCATCGATTAATCCAGCCTCGTAATCTTTAGCGACCTCGTCTAATAAATAATACATTTTTTCATAAGCGACCATATGAGTAACCTGTTCTACGCCTTCTTTATTAAACGATCCATTTGTTCCAAAACGCTCATAAATCGCCTTCATAAATCGTCCCATACTCGCTTTTAAAGCATGAACTTCTTCCTCGCATGAACCGGAATCTTTCGCCAACAGGCGCTCAAGACGATGAATTAATTGGTTAAGAACTTGATCCAATCGCGAATTTAAAACTTTATCGTACGTTTTATGATTAAATAACCATTGCAATCCAACGATTAAAAAGGCCCCTCCTATTAAAGCAATCAAACGACCTGGCAAATCAGTCGGTGCAGAGGGTGAAAGAAAGATCAAGAATAAATACCCTAAAATAAAGGGGAAGTGATAAGGTTTTTTATTTCCCTCAACCATCACATACGTTGCATAAAAAATAAAACCGAAATTAAGAATTAACCCCAAAATAGGATTTAATAAACTTAAATAACTAAAGATCCCCATTGCAAGTAGAAAACATAATAATCGAATCACCAAAAGGCCCAAGTTATACGTTAAATCTTTCTCACAAATACCAAGTCCGATAATTAAAACCGTAATTCCAACCATTTTGTTAGAAACACCGAATACATTTTGAAAAAAAGAAATAAACAGCAGCATAAAGATAAACATCAATGTATTTACAATGATCTTCTGCTTCATTTTCTCACCCCTCTAAAAAATTAATATTAAATACCTTACCAAAGAATGATAATTTTGTCAAATTAAATCCAGATTGCCAAAAGTCCCTCTAATCGGCTAATTCGCTTGATTGAGAAAGTGACTCACATATATTTTAACCAACTCAAAATGTATAGACAGGCGATTATCTACCTTGCATCGCCTAATCATTTGTACTAAAAACAAATACGCCTAATGTTTCTGTTTATACGTTATCTCTATCTATTAAATGAAAACGAATCTAAATGGAAAATTTTATTATTTATTGGTTGTAAATGCCTGGTGTGAGTAGTATAATTTCTCAATGTAAAACCTAAGGGGGGAATAGTAAAAATGTTATCTTATGAATTTCTATTTGACATTGCTTTAATTTTAATGAGTACAAAATTACTCGGACTCTTAACCAAACAAATTAAATTACCACAAGTGGTGGGTGCCTTATTAGCTGGTTTATTACTTGGACCTGCTTGCCTAAATATTCTACACGAGACAGACTTCATCATCCAACTCGCTGAACTAGGGGTCATTGTGTTAATGTTTACTGCTGGACTCGAAACGGATATTAATGAGCTAAAAAAATCAGGAAAAGCTTCTCTGATTATCGCTATTTTAGGAATGATTATTCCATTAGCAGGGGGATTTATACTTGCATCGATCTTTAACAAAGGGGGAATTTCTGATGCGAGCGCACTTCCTTTCTTACAAAATATCTTTATTGGGATTATTTTAACGGCAACTTCTGTTAGTATCACGGTAGAAACATTAAAAGAACTAGGAAAATTAAGCACTCGAGCTGGAAATGCGATTTTAGGTGCTGCAATCATCGATGATATTTTAGGTGTTATCGCCTTAACAGTTGTAACAAGTGCCACAGACCCAAATGTAAGCATTGCGGTTGTCTTAATAAAAATCGTCCTATTCTTTATCGTTGGGGGATTAGCAGGATTTTTATTTTCGAAATTTATGGAAACTTCAATGCGACGCAGTAAAATGGATCTCCGACGTTTTGTTATCCTATCTTTCGTTTTCTGTTTAATATTATCTTACTGTGCAGAACATTTCTTTGGTGTTGCAGACATTACGGGTGCGTTTATGGCAGGTTTATTTTTATCTAATGCGCCTCGTAAACACTACATCATGAATCGCTTTGAAACGACGGCTTACATGTTATTATCCCCTATCTTTTTTGCAAGTATCGGGATTAAAGTTGTGATCCCAGAAATGACACCGGCCCTCATCACGTTCTCAATCGCCTTAGTCATCATCGCTATTTTAACAAAAGTCCTAGGATGTGCACTGGGTGCTAAGATGTGTAAATACTCTACAACAGAGGCTATCCAAATTGGAACAGGAATGGTCTCACGAGGAGAAGTGGCTCTAATTGTAGCTAGTAAAGGTGCCTCACTTGGACTCATGGGATCCATATTCTTTGGCCCTATCGTTATTATGGTTGTTATCACAACCGTCATTACCCCAATTTTATTAAAAATTGTATTTTCTAATAAAGAACAGGAAACAAACTGTGTGCCTGTCTATAAAAAAACAACGGCTTAATCACCAATGAAAAAAACAACGTTTAATCGGCGATAACATTTAATCATAAAAAAAGTAATCTGAATGAAAGATTACTTTTTTTGTGCAAACGATAAAATGGATAATTAAACGCCCCCTGATCCTAGTAAAACTATCACCAAAGGAAAACTATTTTTTAGTCGCGTTCATACCACTCGTCTGTGGCATTCCTCCCCTCTCTTTCTTCCCCGTTAATAACTCTCTATCTATTGATACGAACATGAACTTCTTGTCATTAATAATAAAAGCCGTTCGTTTTTGAACACCATCCACTTGAAGTTGGCGACTCTAATTTTGTATAATTAGACAAGACACAATTGTCCCCTCATTAACACTATCATTTACAACACGAACCTGATGTTAAAACGGATGCGTTTCATTTCCTTTTTTAAACCGACACTTCTTTGTACCCATCTCCCACACATAAACAAAAAACCTTCGCTCGCATGGAACGAAGGTTTTCTTATCTATTTTGCATTCTCTTTAACAACAAAAGAAAGAATCATGCCACGATTAAAATAAAGGGCATCTTCTGAAATCTTATTCAATAAATCAGTTTTCAGAAGATCATTTTTCACGAGCTCGTCTTCATCGCTCTCCACTTTTAAAACAATATGGAATGTATCCTCCTCGAAAGATACCTCTTCCATCTCATACCCGTTTTTTACAAGATAGCTTTCCACATTTTTTATTTGCTTATTCACTAACCATGAATAGCCCCCGATTGACACTCCCATTAAAATAAATAGACTTATGGTTACTCCCACTACTTTCTTCATTCTCATCCCCCTTTTTTGTTACTTGATTACCTATTATTACACATTATCCCTTAATATGCAAGTTTTTGTAAAAGCGTTATAGATGTTGCTAAAAAGGAGACTTCAGTTGAAGTCTCCCCTTTTTTTTCTTATTCATCAGATGATAAGGAATATCCAAATAAATACACATCCTCTGCCTGATTAGAGTCTTCCCCCGACTCCGTGCTTTCCTTAAAAGAAAAAACATTATTAAAGGCAGTCATCCCGCTTCCAACGCTAAATCTTCGCGTCTCTTTATACGTCACTTGACAGTCCTCATTGATATTAGGAACCGTTGTTAACGTTTCATACACTAACTGGCCATTAGCATCTAATCCCTTGCGCACAATTTCTGTTGTCGCCTCATAATTCACGTTCTGATAAACAAACGATTCCGTCCACTGATTTCCAACCTCAAGAGGCGCCTTTAACACCACCTTATTTGGAATAATCGAACTCAATAAATTATCCTGCCGTAACACACTATAACGATCTTGATTTTTTACATGCTCAATCACTTCTTGATCGTTCACTTCATAAGTCAATAAAAAGGAACGACTCTCACTTTGGCCATATCCATCTCGCATATTCCCTTTAAACTCGATAACAGTTGCACCTTCTGATTCAGAAATGGAACTTAATGTTTGTGTATGACCATACTCACCCTGTCCACTGAATCGCTGTAAATACCCAACCTGTGTTGGAAATAACTCAATCAATGAATCAATTCGCATCTCCTCATCTAAAACATAACGGTGCTCAATCACCTCATATGAATGGGCAACCGCCTGTTGTGGATAACTATTTGATTCCATTTTCTTCACTTGAACACGAATCATCATTCCCGGTTGGGCACCCGAAATATTCTTCACTCGAACCAACTCGTACGCCCCATCTAACCACGATTTTTCATCCATTTCTAAATCCTCAATCGTCAAATCCGAACGCTTAGACATCAAAACCTCCGATTCCCCCGTCGCTAGAACCATGCCTTCTAGACTGAATGAATCTCCCCGCTTATTCAAAAAAAGACTACCGAGCAAAACAATCGCAACAACCCCGACAATAAAAAACCCCTTCTTCATCTCTTACCACCCTTTCAAAAAATCCATCTGCTTCTCCATCTGATAGGTTCTGAACTAATCCACGTCAACTTTCTACTCCGTCATTATTACTAACATATGCCCCTCCATCCGCAAACTTTCCTCATAACATTCGCCTATTCCCTCTCTATTTCGCCACCTCCGTCTTTGTGATAACTAAGAATTTAGGATTTGTTAGCATCCAGACATATTCTTTACACAAAAAAAGACGGTGAGTTTTACCCACCGTCACCCGCTATTAAATTCATCATCATCGCGATTGAAGACTCCCCATCGCCTTCATCACCTGTCTCTTTCATTTATTTCCCATTCCCTCTATCCATTTAAAATTTTAAATCCTCCTTAAACATCGCCTTCAATGCTTCCGCAATCGTATCCACTCCTACAACCTCAATTCCTGATGGCACCTTCCAACCACTCATATTTTTCTTAGGAATAATAGCACGAGTAAATCCTAACTTTTTCGCCTCTTTCACGCGCTCTTCAATGCGTGAAACACGGCGGATTTCTCCCGTTAATCCAACCTCTCCCATATAAACATCACCGCTCGGTGTCATCTTATCCTTATAACTTGATACAATACTTGCGACAATCGCTAAATCCACTGCCGGTTCATCCACTTTTACCCCACCTGTGACCTTTACATACGTGTCTTGATTTTGCAGGAAAAAGCCCATGCGCTTTTCAAGAACCGCCAAAATTAAAGAGACACGATTATAATCAACCCCAGATGCCATTCGCTTCGGATTCCCAAACGACGTCGGCGTTAACAACGATTGAATCTCGACAAGAATCGGACGCGTCCCCTCAATGGATGCCATAATAGCCGTCCCTGGTAATCCCTTCGTGCGATCCTCTAAGAAAACCTCCGATGCATTCGTCACCTCATCAAGGCCCTCTTCTTTCATATCAAAAATTCCAATTTCATTCGTTGAACCAAAACGATTTTTAACGGCGCGTAAAATACGATACGTATGATGCCTTTCCCCTTCAAAATATAACACCGTATCCACCATATGTTCAAGTAAACGAGGCCCCGCAATATTCCCATCTTTCGTCACATGGCCCACAATAAAAATAGAAATCCCCCCTATCTTCGCAATCCTCATTAACTGCGCCGTACACTCGCGAACTTGTGACACACTCCCAGGGGCTGAAGTGACCTCAGGCATATGAATCGTTTGAATCGAGTCAATAATAACAAATTCCGGTTTTAACTGCTGAATTTGACGATCAATTAACGTCAAATCGGTCTCAGCATAAATGTAGAGATGATCACTTGTAACCCCTAGACGTTCGGCACGCAACTTAATTTGACGCGCAGACTCCTCTCCTGAAACATATAACACTTGAACACCTTTATGCGCCAAATCTTGAGCCGTTTGTAAAAGAAGCGTTGATTTTCCAATCCCCGGTTCTCCACCACAAAGAACTAATGAGCCTCGAACAATTCCTCCACCTAATACACGATTTAATTCGCTCATCGACGTGTGAATACGAGACTCCTCTTTCGTTTCAATCTCATGTAAACGTTGAGGCTTTGCCATACTTTCACTTGCCACAAATCCGCGGCGTTGCTCCGCCTTCGTTGGCTTCAATTCCTCCACCATCGTATTCCATTCACCACAACCGGGACATCTACCGACCCACTTTAAACTTTCCATTCCACACTGTTGACAAAAAAATGATGTTTTCGCCTTTGCTCTTGCCATACTGACCCTCCTTACAAATCGTTACCATTTCTATCTAAACCAAAAATATAGTTCACTTTTTTCAAATTGCCCAAACCATTTAAACATGGGACAGTTCCCGTCTGACCATTGTCTATCCAAATATTTTACCCAATCAACCCCTTATCCCAACTAATATCCCTCTCCCATTATCACATAAATCATGAAATTTCGCTAATCATTCATTAAAACCTTACCCTTTCATTATGATAAAAAATAAAAATCTTCAAACGCCTAACGCTAGAAGAACGTATTTTATAAATCTTTTTTCGTCAAACGCATACACTTATAACAAAGAACAATTAAATTTTGCGTCAACTCGCTCATCTAATCTAATTGTTCTCAGTTCGTAAACCTTACTTTTATTTACGATATTATTTCTATTTTACCAATTATTTAGTAAACTTATAATAGCTTTGAAAAATATAACTTTGAGGTGATGAAATGGAAGAAATCATTCAACGCGCCATCCTAGTCGGAGTCGATTTAAATAACGATAAAAACTTTGACTACAGTGTAGAAGAACTTAAAAATTTAGCTGAAGCATGCTCAGTCGAAGTGGCCGACGTTCTAACCCAGAAACTCGAACGGGTAAACTCTGCCCACTATATCGGCTCAGGGAAAGTTGAAGAGGTCGCACACCTTGTTGCGAAAAACGATGCGAACCTCGTCATTTTTAACGACGAACTCTCACCCTCTCAAATCCGTAACCTTGAACACGAACTTCAATGCAAGGTTATTGATCGAACCATTTTAATCCTCGATATTTTTGCTAGCCGTGCCAAAACACGCGAAGCCCAACTTCAAGTCGAAGTAGCCCAGCTTAAATACATGATGCCTCGTCTGATTGGACTTAATGCCTCTTTATCTCGCCAAGCAGGGGGAATCGGTTCAAAAGGACCCGGGGAGAAAAAATTAGAACTTGATCGCCGTCGCATTGAAGAACAAATTCATAAACTAAACAAAGAATTAGACGCCCTCGTTCTAGCCCGTCAAAACCAACGTAAACTACGCAAAAAAAATGCAACCCCTGTCGTGGCCCTCGTCGGTTATACCAACGCTGGTAAATCAACGACAATGAATGCCTTACTAAACGTGTCAAACGCCGAGGCAGATAAAAGTGTCTTCGAAAAAAACATGCTCTTTGCAACACTCGAAACATCGACTCGACAAATTCAACTTCCAGATAATAAACAATTTTTATTAACGGACACCGTCGGATTTGTTAGCAAACTCCCACACCAATTAGTAAAAGCTTTCCGATCAACACTTGAAGAAGTGACAGAGGCAGATTTGCTCCTTCACGTCGTTGACTTATCACATCCGGAATTCCAAGCTCAAATCGAGATTACCAATAAAGTACTTGATGAATTAGGAGTAAAAGAAACACCAATGGTTTACGTCTACAATAAAGCTGATCTTGTGGATAATGAATTTACGCCTAGTACACAAGAGGCTGTTCGAATTTCTGCTAAAAATCTAACCAACATTGATACCCTAATTAATAGTATTAAATCACACCTATTTCACCATTACGTGAAAGAAACTTTCTTGATTCCTTACGATAAAGGCAATATTATCTCTTATCTCAATGACCATGCAACCGTCTTCGAAACTGAATATTTAGATAACGGAACGCTTATTACAGTCGAATGTTCAGACCAAGATGTTGAACGCTTCCATCAATATAAAAAAAGTTCACTCCTTTAAACGGGTGAACTTTTTTTTGTGGATAACTCGATATCTCAAATAAACATTTGACTTATCCACGGATTCTATTTTATAGCTGACGAGATAAAAATCCCCTCATCCTCCTCATTTAAAATCTTTTTTAACTTTAAACGTGCCCTCGATAAACGGCTACGTACAGTTCCCATCGGAATTCCTAAGACGGCTGAAATTTCCTCATACGTTAATTCATCATAATAAAATAAGAGAATAACCTCACGATCGTGATCAGAAAGTTTTTGAAGACAGTCATCAATCGCACAATCCCTTTCCCAGCGGATAATATCAAACGGTGGCTCAACCTGCCCCATTAACCCATCATCAACAACTGATGTTTGTACTCTCTTTAGCCATCCATTTTTTAATAAATCCTTACACGTATTAATCGTAATCCGAATTAACCACGTCTTCTCGCTACTTCTATGATTAAAATTAGCATAATTTTTCATCGCCTTATAAAAGACCTCTTGCGAGACATCCTCCGCTAATTGCCAATCCTTCATATAGCAATAGGCGATTTTATATACATCCCCACTATACAAATCAATTAAACGTTCTAGTGATTCATGGGAATTCAACTTCACACATCTCCCCCTTTCCGAAAGAAGATCTTCAACGGAAGAATAAAAAAGGTGACCGCTTTGGCCACCCTTTACTATTATAATCAAGATAAGAAGTTTGAGTCAATATCACCTAAATACTCTTCGTCTTTATCTTTTGATTTCCCCATCCTTTTACCATCCATAACCACCTGAACAACAGCCGGCCCTCCATCGTTTGAAAGGGCACTAATGTCTTGTCCCACTAGCTGGTCTAACATATCTTTAAAAAATTTAAACTTATGCTCTTCATACATCGAAATAATTTGAACTAATAAATCATTTGTTAAATGAATACCCTGATCCTCTAAGCAACGACATACTTCATCAATAAATTCCGAATCTGGTTCTAAAAAAGCATCAAATCCTAAATCCATATCCTGCTTCATCGAATTTCACCTCTTCATAATAAAGATTATCCTAATGCCTCATTCCTCTATCATCTCTATTATGACCTATTTCTTACAATTAAACAACTAATTTTCCTTGATAATAACTTCCACTTACCACATCGATTCCAAAATCACTCATTAAATGTAAGCTTGATTCATTCTCAATTTCCGAACAACATAACTTAACATCCTTGCTCATACACACATTAATTAATGAGTTCATCATACTCAAATAATTTTTAGAAGACTTTAAATATTGAATAAAACAAGAACTTATCCTTAAATAATCAATACTTAAGTTACGAATCGATCCCGTTAATGCCCCGGCACCATACTCATCCAATGCAATATTCACATCATATTCGCGCAATCGTTTTACTGCCTTTTGAATAAGGTCATTTTGTTCAAATAAAATATCCTCATTAACACTAATAATGACCTGATTAGGGTCAATTTTATGTTCCTTTAAATAAGAAATAACTCGAGAAGGCATCCATTTATGCAATAAAGCTTGTCTCGAAAATTTAATAAATAGAGATAACTTAACCCCATGCTCCTCTTCATGTCTTTTCAAATAATCGCAACCGACTTCAAATAAGTACATTTCCCGTTCAATATTTAATAACTCGCGCCCAATAGTCGCATCCTCAATTGGAAGTTGCGATAAAATGCGATTTTCATCTAGCACCGTAGAGCATTCAATTCCAAACAACTCATTACTCTCGCGATGATAAAGAGGCGCATACTCAATATTAATTTCTCCTCGGTAATCAGCCATCTCAATCGCTTGATGCACTTGATCCAATAAGTTATAAGCAATCGGTTTCCCCTGGCAATAATTCATCTGATACGGTAACTTGGGATTCGAGTTCAACACCATTTGACAAAAATGCCTCTTAACCTGATTAGACGTCTCCTCAAAAGATGCTGTCGTTAAGCGTGGAATACAAAAAGTTACGAAATACGGTTGTCCTAACTTTTCATAACAGTATTCTACAAATCGATTTATTTTACGTTTTAGCTTCACTTCTCCACAAGAAACTTCAAAATAAAACCATAACCCTTCCTTCTCTACGGAAAAAGTAATTCCTTCTCCCACAAACTCCTCTTGAATAACATCAATCACTGACTTTAATAACGAAGGTTTAAAATCATTATAAAAACACGCGTCAAATTTAAAATAACCTAGTAGTGTTTTTGGGGTATAGTCATACTGATATAACATCGGTAATCGATTCCAACTCACCACACGGAATTTTCCCTTATTCGGCATCAACTGAATCCCTTTATAATAATTCCGATAACTATTATATAAGCCTTGAATTCGAGGTCTAGAACGTTGTTCCTCATAATGAATCTGCTGGTTAACCTCGCTTAATCCCACCTTTAACTTACTCATCATCCACTCATTCTTTTGAATACGAGCCGACTGAACAAATAAATGACAAACAAAAGCTAACCAACCATGTTGATTCTTATCTTTTAACTTACGCATCATATTATTCATATATCGCTCTAACTCTTCATCTTTATCGTGCACTAAATGATAGGTCAGATGATACATTAAACGATAGACATTCAATGGCAATGAAACACTAATATCTAGTAATTGAAGATCCCACTCAATCTCCTCAACACGATTCAATTGTGCTAATGCATAGGCCCCTATAACCTCTTGCATAAAACCTTCTTCAGAGCGATATTCTTCTCCATAAATTTTGACGATTTCTTCAAAATCTTGAGTAGCATAGAGCTTTAACCATCGGAGTTGCTTTCTTAAATAAATCGGGACATTTTGCAACGAATATTTTTTATCTAACTTATCAATACGCTCTAGCTTTTTATACTGAACCAGAGTCATAAGAACGCGAATTAAACGCTCTAATGAATAAGACATCAGTATTAACAAGTTATGATCCTTTCCGAAAGAAGCCGCAAGCTCATAATAAAATTCCGCCTCTTTAAACATCCCTTTTGTTTCATAAATATAACCTAACTCCGCATAGATATATCCTTTTAAAATATGATTCTTTTCTAAATTTTCTAAAATACACTGACACTCAATTAAGTACATGACAGCTAAATTATTCGCTTTTTGACACGCATAATAACGCGATAGTCTAATTAATATTGGGATTAAACATTCTACATTTTGATATTCGCGGTAATCTTTTACCACCTCTTCAAGTCGAGCGTTACCCTTGACCAATTCCTCATCTAAAATCCTTCCAATTTTATCGTAATCCTCCAATAGGCAGCATGAATCAACAAAAAACTTTAACAGTGATTCCCGTGTTACCCTCTCCCCCATGTATATCTCTCCATTCTTTGTTAACCGTTTTCATCCTTAATCTAATTATACTAATGCCACTTACAAAAATAAATAAGATAATTTGCCAGATTCTCACGAATCACCAAAGCTTTAAAATTAAATACATTTTCACCTGTTCTTTTTAAACATTCCCTTTTAGTATCATCCACACTGAAAAGATCATCAGACCTCTTCGTCAGATAGACTAGACATCCTATCCTATGCCTATTCATCCAATATCATGACTCTTTCTGTAAAAAATTTAATTAAATACATATTGATCATGCGTATAAATATATCTTAATAAGTCATCGTATGTAATCACAGCCTTAATCTCTTCCTCTACCGTCCCATTTTCCGTTAATAACAGAGCATCCAATTTTTTAGGCGATGTTTGATATAATCGCCAGGCTTCATAAATGGTCATAGATGTCGGAATAAACTCATACTGAGATTTTTTTTCAAAATCAAGTAATTCGCCGACTGTCCCAGATAACTCAATATTATTATTTTGAATATGTTTTTGTAACCATTTAGCGATCGCCCTTGAAGTCACTAACCCACTAAACTGGTTACCATCATACAAAGGAAGCTTCAAAATCTCTTTTTCCCCCGAAATCTTTAATACCTCTTGAATAGAATCCTTCATATCAAATTTAATAACCTCTGCCTGAAATACCCCGACTGTGGATGGATCAACGAGTCGTTGCTCAATAAATTTGATTCGCTCCACAGCCTCATCACTAGGTGTTGCCACGAGTTGTTCAAAATTATCGGTTTGATGAACAATAATATTTCTTAACTTTCGAAATAGATGTAGTTCATCTAAGTAAAGATTGATCATAGGGTGACCCTTTGCTTTATAGATTAAATCACTAAATGGGACATTATCATCCGAGTTCGTATACTTTTTTAAATATTTATGGATATGATTAAATGACTCAATAAACTCTAAATATCCTTCTTGTTCTGCCACTGTTTACACCTCCCGAATATAAATCGGCCGATACGTTAACACACCGTCAATATTCGTACTTTCATATAATGTAATATTATTAACCATTGTTTCTTTAGAAATTTCTATTCCCCGTGATAAATCAACAGATGGAACGAGTAACTTCGCCTGACGACAAAGCGTGATATGCGGAGTATAGATAAACTCCTCAGCAGAAGTTAACCCCTTTTCAACCAAGGCGTCGTGCAAATCAATTGCAACCTGAGTTAAAGCCTCATTTGGATGTAATCCCATATAAATCACATACCGATTTTTCTTCTTAAAAAAGCCAATATGGTCAAAATATAACGTCAGTTGATTAACTTCAATGTGATTAATGACATCAATCAAGGTATTAATCGTTGACTCATCCATCATTCCTAAAAATTTAAGTGTTAAATGAAAGTTTTCTCTTCTCGTATACTTAGCCGTCTCACAATACTTCTCAACCATAAGAGCAGCATCTTGAAAATATCCCCTCAATTCCGATGAAAATCCTACACCAATAAATAATCTTCTCATGAACTGTCACCCATCTATTTATTTAGTCCTCAAACCATACACAACTACACTATAACACGCAGCATAAATTAGCCTCACTAATTTTCCTGTATTATTAGGATACACTAAATAACTGAAACTATTTGTCAGTTTTACAACCAATTTACAAATCTATAAAAAAAATAAAAAAGGGGGCCTGACTCTACTCGCCAGTGCCCCCTAAAAAACATTGTGGATAACTTAAATAATCTAACAAGATCATGATAATTCACACCCAGTAACGACAGGATAGACCCATTACTTCCCTGCTATACATCCTATCACCTATTACAAGGATATCTAAGGAATTGATAATTATAACTTAAAGTTATCCACATCTATTAAAATTGGTTCTCCCTCTAAACGAAGATATCCATTCCGCACAACAATTGATGAATGCCCCACTAAATTCTCGTAAATGCCATCCGGAATATCGACAGAAAGTTCACCGTCTTTAAGTCCAAAGTTAAAAATAGCCACTCGAGTTTTTAACTCGGTTTCATACTTCAAAATAACAGAATCTGAAATATTACCTGACATGATCGTATAAACCCCATCTCGCATCACATCATCTTTCTTGAGGCGTGCTAACTTCGCCATCAAATCGGCAATACCATCTTTATTATATGATGACCAATCCACCTTATCCACATCAAATAAACTTGGTGTATGCTTACACGCAGCCTCTTGTCCTGCATAAATCATCGTTGTTCCCTTCTGCAAATAAACAAAAGTTGTCCACATGTTTAACTGTTCAACCGTCTTAACTAAAGAAGCAATCCGACGTTGGTCATGATTTTCCAAACAACGTAATTTAATATAATTCCCCGGGTAAATAACCTCCTGATCTTGAAGTCGTCTTATATATAAATCTAAAGACGATTTTCCAAGTAAATAAGATTTAAATGCCTCATAAACATCGTAATCATAACAAATATCAAAGGCCTGATACATTTCACAATCACTATGTACAGAAAAACCGAGTGAACGAATTGTTCTAATAAAATCTTTCTCCACAGTTTCTGCTAGCCATATAAAATGAGGATTAATTTTTGAAACTTCACGACGGGCTCTTAACCAAAACTCTACAGGAACAAATGACGCGACATCACATCGATAACCATCCACACCTAATTTAGCCCAGTAGGTTAAACAATCAATAAGTTCCTCCCAAAGAGATTCATGTTGACTATAGTCAAAGTCCGTAATATCCGACCAATCCCCAACACGATTAGCAAATTCTCCTTCGGCATTTTTATAAAACCATTCAGGATGATGCTGTAATAAATAAGAGTCGCGTGAGGTATGATTATACACCACGTCAATCATGATCTTCATATCCCATTCATGTACAGCCTCAATTAAAGCCACAAAATCCTCTAACGTTCCGTACTCTGGATTAACCGCACGATAGTCTGAAATAGAATAAGGACATCCTAATGTTCCCTTCTTATCCTTCTTTCCTATTGGATGAATAGGTAACAAATAAACAATATCCACACCTAAAGATTTTATACGTGGTAAATCCTCAATTAACTCACGAAATGTTCCACTCTCATTATGATTTCGATTATACACCTGATAAATAATAGATTGCTTTAAAGATGAATCTGTACACGTAGCCATTTATTTTCCCCCTTTAGTATTAGGTAATTCTAATATACCCATCCGTCCTGTCATAACTTGTAAAAACACTTCCTTACCCTAAAAAAAGACGGAATTACTTTAAGAGAAAATAATCGGCTCTCCTTTCGATATCGGTATCCCTGATAAATAAAAAAAAACACCCCGAAGGATGTTAATTAGCTATTTGGAGCGGGTGAAGAGAATCGAACTCTCACAGTCAGCTTGGAAGGCTGAAGTTCTACCATTAAACTACACCCGCATTTTTTGTCTAGTACCGTTCGCATCTTCGAATAAAACTTACGCACACTCTCATGGCTTTCAGCCATTTCTGTGTTCGCTAAGTTTTATTCGAAGATAATCGCTCACTTGTACTTTTCTTTATTTATGGCCTAGCGACGTCCTACTCTCGCACTTGCGTACTACCCTCGGCGCTAAGGAGCTTAACTTCTGTGTTCGGTATGGGAACAGGTGTGCCCTCCTTGCCCTTATCACTAGACCTTCTGTCAGATTTCATCAATCTCACAAAACTAGATATCTTCTGCTTACTTCTTCTTGTCCGGCAACTCTCGCATCACAGTGGTAAAGTTCAATAACTGTTCATCACCTTCGTGATTCCTCAGTTCTTTTCACTTTCTGCCTGTGATAACCGCTCGTTTTTGCCTTTCCTATTTAGTTAAGTCCTCGATCGATTAGTATCAGTCCGCTTCATCTGTCACCAAACTTCCACTCCTGACCTATCTACCTCGTCGTCTTCAAGGGATCTTACTTCTTTCGAATGGGAAATCTCATCTTGAGGGGGGCTTCACGCTTAGATGCTTTCAGCGTTTATCCCTTCCACACGTAGCTACCCAGCTATGCTCCTGGCAGAACAACTGGTACACCAGCGGTGTGTCCATCCCGGTCCTCTCGTACTAAGGACAGCTCCTCTCAAATTTCCTACGCCCACGACGGATAGGGACCGAACTGTCTCACGACGTTCTGAACCCAGCTCGCGTACCGCTTTAATGGGCGAACAGCCCAACCCTTGGGACCGACTACAGCCCCAGGATGCGATGAGCCGACATCGAGGTGCCAAACCTCCCCGTCGATGTGAACTCTTGGGGGAGATCAGCCTGTTATCCCCGGGGTAGCTTTTATCCGTTGAGCGACGGCCCTTCCATTCGGTACCGCCGGATCACTAAGCCCGACTTTCGTCCCTGCTCGACTTGTTGGTCTCGCAGTCAAGCTCCCTTCTGCCTTTACACTCTTCGAATGATTTCCAACCATTCTGAGGGAACCTTTGGGCGCCTCCGTTACTCTTTGGGAGGCGACCGCCCCAGTCAAACTGCCCACCTGACACTGTCCCCTGACCAGCTCATGGCCACGGGTTAGAACCCCAGTAACACAAGGGTAGTATCCCAACAGCGACTCCTCCAAGACTGGCGTCCTGGTCTCTTCGTCTCCTACCTATCCTGTACATGTGTCACCAGTGCTCAATATCAAGCTACAGTAAAGCTCCACGGGGTCTTTCCGTCCTGTCGCGGGTAACCTGCATCTTCACAGGTACTATGATTTCACCGAGTCTCTTGTTGAGACAGCGCCCAGATCGTTACGCCTTTCGTGCGGGTCGGAACTTACCCGACAAGGAATTTCGCTACCTTAGGACCGTTATAGTTACGGCCGCCGTTTACTGGGGCTTCAATTCAAAGCTTCGCTTGCGCTAACCTCTCCTCTTAACCTTCCAGCACCGGGCAGGCGTCAGCCCCTATACATCACCTTGCGGTTTAGCAGAGACCTGTGTTTTTGATAAACAGTCGCCTGGGCCTTTTCACTGCGGCTTGCTTTCACAAGCACCCCTTCTCCCGAAGTTACGGGGTCATTTTGCCGAGTTCCTTAACAAGAGTTCTCTCGCTCATCTTAGGATTCTCTCCTCGCCTACCTGTGTCGGTTATCGGTACGGGCACCTAATAAATTATCCCTAGAAGCTTTTCTTGGAAGCGTGACATCAGCTGACTTCACCCTTGCGGGCTTTCGGCATCACAGCTCAATGTTTCGCCATGCGGATTTGCCTACATGACCACCTCACTGCTTACACGTGAATCCATTCACACGCTCAACTTAGCCTTCTCCGTCACTCCTT
>NZ_AP039386.1:2302500-2315000 GCF_059728495.1 Turicibacter sp. St.80E1
CTAAAATCTTAAGGGTACTAAAACCGAGATATAGCGATTATCTCCTAATTTACGTTTTACAGTAGCTAAAATCTTAAGGGTACTAAAACCGGAATGCACGACGACTTTACAAGTCGTTTGTTTTACAGTAGCTAAAATCTTAAGGGTACTAAAACAATGAAAGGATTTAACTTTTGATGTTGGCAGTTTTACAGTAGCTAAAATCTTAAGGGTACTAAAACGGCTTGTACTAATCAAAAACGTTGTTTCGGTTTTACAGTAGCTAAAATCTTAAGGGTACTAAAACAACCATGTTAATGAATGACGCCCAACCTTTGTTTTACAGTAGCTAAAATCTTAAGGGTACTAAAACAAAATGGATTTAAAGGAGGTGATTAATATGGTTTTACAGTAGCTAAAATCTTAAGGGTACTAAAACCTCAAATTAATCGTCAAGGCTTTAGCACTTGATTAAATTATAACGTAGCCCTTAAGATTTATAAAGCTTTTCCCTTAAAAAATTCATTTCGAGTGGGGAAAGTTCATCAATTTCGTCAGAATGATACTGATAGAAACAAAATCCCTCATTTAATAAAATAAATACTACTAAATCCCGCTGGCGATGAACATGTCGAACTCCTTCTTTACTTAAAAGATATGGAATCACTCGTTTTAGGGTCAATAGTAACTCCTCTTCACGCCATTGGAATAAAGCAGGATAATGTCGTTCAATATACTCCAAAATACTTGTCCAATCATAGAAAGACTGGCACTCTTGATCCCCACAAATCAAAATAGCTTCTAAATCCTCCTTCTCAACTAAAAGATCGTCGGGTTCCCGTCCAATATTTACAATCATTAAGTCATAATCTTCACTTAATTGTTTCAGATTCTTTAATATACGGACAATCTCCTCAGAAGAAATTAATTGAGATAAATGTTCCAAGCAAATTAAATAACGGGTTGCCGTTCGTTCCAATAGAACGTTTAGAATCTTAAGAAATACCTCTAATAAATAATTAGTTTCCATAAATTCCGAACTATATACCCCGTAATGACTTAAATAGGCAATTAAATGTTGTTGAGTAAGTAGCGATAGCGTCATGGGTTTAATTTCAAATTCATAATCAAGTCCGTAATCTGCACATCGTCTCTGGTACTCAATGGCTACTCGCTCTAAGAGTTCATTTATTTGTGCAAGATAATCGGCAACCATGACCCCATCATTCACTTGCTCTAAAAAGGTCGCAAGTAGGGATCCCTTTCTTCCACTTAACTGGTACAACAAATCTTCACGTGAAGCAATTTTAATATAGTGATACTCACCCTTTTTAATGACTTTCTCATCGCAGCACCAAATGAGTTCTTGATTCCCCAATGACTCCGCCTCAAGTTCGTTATACCGATGACCGAGCACTGAAAATTCTAGCACCTGCTTTAAGTATAACTGAGCCTTTCGATTACGCCCAGTTAGTTGAATAAAATTCTCCCCTCTATGATCCACTCGTTCCATTAAGGGATGTTTAAACGAGTAATTTTTCATATGACGACCACCTTATTCGTTCCAATGACTGATTCTTGGTGATTTTTCACTCCGATTATCAACGCCATATCCTCAAATTGCTTTTCCGTGACCATTAATAAACGAATATGTCCATGCTCAGGTGCTTCTTGATTAATAATCCGATAAAACTTTTTCGCGTGTTCGCGATTGGGACATGTCCTCACATAAACGGAATATTGTAACATCTCAAATCCATTCGAAATTAATAATTTACGAAATTGACGATACGCTCGCTTTTCGGTCGCCGTCTCCGTTGGTAAATCAAAAAAACATAATATTCTCATCACATCATACCTCATACTAATTCCTCAAATCCCAGCAAGCTCGGCTCCTGTAATCGTTCTAACTTTTCATGCTCTAATACTGCAACAAAATCCATCACATACTTTTCAAGTACCATCTGTAGCGTATAATTTCCCCCCTTATACTGACAACGCTTCGTCATCAATCCAATGAGTGCCTGCCGATGCTCACTTTTAAAATAACGTTCATCTTTAAAATATTTATACACCATATAATCAACAAACGGTCGAAAAGGTTCGATTAAATCATCCACCAAATTAAAAGCATTATACTCACTTCGATGAAAAACCCCAAGCAATGGGGAGAGTCCATACCCTACCACCAATCGTGAAAGATGGGCACGAATAATCGAATACCCATAGTTTAAACATGCATTAATTGTATTGTCTTGTTGACGAGTGAAGTCTTTTCCGAACAGGGCGTTAAAATATACCTTCGCCGCATGTCCCTCACGATTCGTTCGATCATACGGTTTTACCTCTTGAACATATTGGTTCAGTCGTTCCATCGCTACATCGTCTCGTTCAAATTCCACAAGGACCGCTAACTGATTACGAATTTTAAATGTAATCAATTGTTGCCAAATCAAATCTCTAAGTTCCTCTTTTAAAGCAATTTGACGGTGAATGAGCTTACTCGCCCGCACATGTCCCACCATTGTATTAAACATCCCACAGGGATGATGAGACTCATCGCACGTCACTAACGTAATGTTATATTTACTTAAATGCGTTAACAACCTCGTAGATATCGATGTCCGTTGGCCATCGACCACAATCACCGAAAGATCCGCAAGAGGCAACGTATACTGCTTATTATTTTTATCCACGACCAAATTATCTAGTTTTAACTTTAAATACTCGCCATCCTCAATCAACACACTACGCCAACTCATACCAATACCCCCTATTTTATTTTTAAATACAAAAAAGCCCCCGAAGCGGGGGCTGATTTCGGCATAAAGCCTTATTTTAGTAGATCCTTAAGATTTTAGCTACTGTGCAAGCGTCCTTGCAATTTTATTATATAATAATTCACAAGGTTTAACAAGAAGATTTAAACGATAATTTTAACTTTTCTCGTTTAATAAAATACTGATATCCTAGTACATCCACCTCAATTTTATAAAAATCGTGAATTCCTTTTGTTAAAGTTTTCCTTCCTAAAGCCTGTTTCTCATACTTAGACTTCTCAATTGGTTTAACCTCAATCATATTCGAATTACTCAAGTTTCGTGACAAGAATCGATATTGATGCACCTGGTCTTTTTCATCCGTCCATTGAAGTAAATTATTTTTATACAACGAGAAGCAGAATTCGTAATTAGAATCCGTCGATTCCCCGTTAAGAATAGCTTCTAACTCTTCAAGACTCAACAAAATTTTCTCCGACTTTAAAACCTGTTGATATTTTTGAAGAGATATCCCATACTCCCCACTTCCCTTTTGGTAAGACAAATCAGCATACTTTATCCCCGCGACCATATACCGATTTTCTTTCTTGTTGTAATAAATATCACTACGCCATGGATTTAATGATTGTAAAACAACCTTTCGATTTTTTTCATGTTCTTGCTTTAACTCAATATGAGTCCCTAGTTTCTTATCGAAATATTTAACACTTCTAATTTCTGGTCCATTTCCTTTTTTCGCATATTTTTGAAGCGGTCCATGCTCTTCACGATACATCGCAAATGGATTTTTCTCTTTTGAATATTGTCTTATCGCATCTTCTAGAATCGCAAAGGTTTGTGGATCATGATGGTACATTAAAAACTGTGTTTTATCTTTTTTATAACGATCCATAAAACGTTTCGCATCTGCGTCATCATAAATATTCTTAATCTTCGCCACCACATAGTGCTCTTTACTATCAGGATCTAGCACAAACTTCTTCTCACCTTTTGTTTCCTTCACTACCCCTTGGCGTGTCGAGTAAATAGTCGCATCCGCCACCTGACGATTAAACTTGCGATCTACCTTGTATGAATAACGACATTCGAGTGAAACCCGACGTAAACCGGTAAAGAACTTTTCAAATGGGGGTTGATACGCTAACTGATTATAACTATCTTCAATGATTTCCCCCGTCTCCTCATTCACCGTCACTGAATAATCATCCACACGAATATCCTCTTCCTTAAAGATGTCTTGTTTCTTCCACAGGCTGAGGTATGGAACGCATGCTACGGTTAGCGCATCAATCGCATGGTGCGAATGGCTTTCATCACGATCTTTTTTAATACCCCAATGCTTTCTTAATTGAGCCGTAAACTTTCCACGCACAACCCCAACCGTTGTATTCGGATAATTAACGGACATAAAGTCTTGTAACGTATTCAAAACAACGCGTGAAGCATAACGTGTATCTACCAGGTTACGATTAATAAACTGTCGGCGCACTTCGTACTTATTAATATCCTCCTCGAATAATAATAAATCCATTTTAGCCCGAGTCAACTTCCCTTTTCCATCATTGTACAATTTAACAATTTGGCTTTTATACTTGTCATAATTCCACTGCGAATTTTGTTTTCGTTTAAAATAACGGAATGGCGTTTGATTCCCTTTCCAACGATTTTCACTCGCATAACATAACACCTTATTATTTAAGCTATCGTCAAAGGAAATAGACTTAGGAATAATATGGTCAATATCAAACTGGTTCGGATTCATAATTAAATCCATCACTTTAATCGTTTTTCCACTATAGAGGCAACACTTTCCTTGCTCATACCATAAACGCAGCTTCGTATTTAAATCTTGATGATGGCGATAAGCCTCTTCGCTAAAACCATATTCCTCCTGGGCCACTTTAATTGCGGTATCTTTGTGGGTCTTATTATCCTTTTTCGCTTGATCTAATCGTTTCTTTTCTTCCTTTTCATTAGCATCTCGTGGCATCTCAAGAACAATTTTATCTAACGCTCCATATTTTTTTAGCATCATATTGATGACCTTAATACTTTCACTAATCGAACCCCGAACAACTGGATTGTAAATCTCTTCGAGCAACATCTCTTTCTTAATATATTTCAGTCCCTTATAGAGATCCTTATTCGATTTAAACACACCCAACTCGGTGTATAACTGCATTTGATTCTTATGAGTTGACCATAGATCATCCATAATTTCATGCATCGCTTTTAACGATAAACTATGCCATTTAGAGAATAGCGTCCCATTCTTCTTTCTAAAATCGGCAATCGCATCGATAGCCTCATCACTTAATAATAGATTTAACTTCTTCACTTGCTCAACAATTTGTTTATATTCTGTACTCAACGTTAGCTGGACAGCGAGCTCATCAAAGCCAGCATCACTCCAGGTGGTAATATCAACATTGACCTCTTTCATCTTATTTCTAAACTTTCGATAAGCTTCAAAAGTATGAAATTCTGGTTTATCTTTATTATCGACCCTAAATCCTTTAATATCTTCCTTAATACACCCTGTCACCTTCATGATAATCTTCATCATATTAACCGTTTTAGAAGACATGATTTGCTGATAAATACTGCGTTTTTGATCCTCTGTTAACTTTTCACCAGCAATAGACAAGTTGTTCATGTCATTGAGAAAATCAAATAACTGAGCTGTATAAGAAAATTTTGCTGCACGACGTTCATCAGGATACACTGTACACTTTCCAATTAAAATATCGAATAGGTTATCTAGTGTTTCTCCATTTTCACGATAAATTCCATAATCGGTACGTGACTTCTCATTTCCAGGTCCGACATAATAAAGGCGTTTATCTGTTAAAATTTTTATATACGATTCAACAAATTTTATATCAATTTCCGGATAAAATTCACCTTGTTTCGAAAGAATCGCTCGCGCTTCCTTTTCATAAGCTGAGGTAGGGAAAATATTAACTAATAACTCGGGTTCACCCTCCTTAGTAAAAGTTTCAATAATCCCTCGAATTTGACCATACGTCTCATATCGAGCCATTTGAATTTGGCATGGATAGTACTCCTTCAACAACTCAACGTTATGACTTAACGAACTTCCATCCGCCTCATCTAGCTCAACATCCTCTAAATAGGAAATTCCACGATGTTTAGCCAAGTTATATAAAGCAGCGTACAACTCCTCACGACTTAGCTTCTCACTTAATCCTTTAACTCTTAAATGATACGGCGTCAGTGCCATAACATCACCACGGAAAAATCCGCTCTCTTCTAACAAATGCGCAATACGCGTTAATCGATGAACCTTCCGACGATTAAGACGTCGTGCCTGTCTTGAACCCCGACGCGTTTGATTATTCTCTGGATTAACAGAAGAAAAAAGTCGCACACCAGCTTCTAAAATAGTTCCATCCTCGATATCAATAAGCCCGTATCCAACCGAACCTATTCCTAAATCTAATCCTAATGAAAGTCCCATAGCCATCCTCCTATATCATTATTACCACAATAATATCATATAACATTTAAAAAAGCACATTTTTTCACATATTTAGAGTTTTTGTAATATAAAAAAACTAACCTAATAAAGGTTAGTCCATTAATATAAGATTAAAAAAAAAACACCCCGAAGGATGTTAATTGGCTATTTGGAGCGGGTGAAGAGAATCGAACTCTCACAGTCAGCTTGGAAGGCTGAAGTTCTACCATTAAACTACACCCGCATTTTTTGTCTAGTACCGTTTGCATCTTCTCTATAAACTTACGCACGCTCTCATGGCTTTCAGCCATTTCTGTGTTCGCTAAGTTTTATTCGAAGATAATCGCTCACTTGTACTTTTCTTTATTTATGGCCTAGCGACGTCCTACTCTCGCACTTGCGTACTACCCTCGGCGCTAAGGAGCTTAACTTCTGTGTTCGGTATGGGAACAGGTGTGCCCTCCTTGCCCTTATCACTAGACCTTCTGTCAGATTTCATCAATCTCACAAAACTAGATATCTTCTGCTTACTTCTTCTTGTCCGGCAACTCTCGCATCACAGTGGTAAAGTTCAATAACTGTTCATCACCTTCGTGATTCCTCAGTTCTTTTCACTTTCTGCCTGTGATAACCGCTCGTTTTTGCCTTTCCTATTTAGTTAAGTCCTCGATCGATTAGTATCAGTCCGCTTCATCTGTCACCAAACTTCCACTCCTGACCTATCTACCTCGTCGTCTTCAAGGGATCTTACTTCTTTCGAATGGGAAATCTCATCTTGAGGGGGGCTTCACGCTTAGATGCTTTCAGCGTTTATCCCTTCCACACGTAGCTACCCAGCTATGCTCCTGGCAGAACAACTGGTACACCAGCGGTGTGTCCATCCCGGTCCTCTCGTACTAAGGACAGCTCCTCTCAAATTTCCTACGCCCACGACGGATAGGGACCGAACTGTCTCACGACGTTCTGAACCCAGCTCGCGTACCGCTTTAATGGGCGAACAGCCCAACCCTTGGGACCGACTACAGCCCCAGGATGCGATGAGCCGACATCGAGGTGCCAAACCTCCCCGTCGATGTGAACTCTTGGGGGAGATCAGCCTGTTATCCCCGGGGTAGCTTTTATCCGTTGAGCGACGGCCCTTCCATTCGGTACCGCCGGATCACTAAGCCCGACTTTCGTCCCTGCTCGACTTGTTGGTCTCGCAGTCAAGCTCCCTTCTGCCTTTACACTCTTCGAATGATTTCCAACCATTCTGAGGGAACCTTTGGGCGCCTCCGTTACTCTTTGGGAGGCGACCGCCCCAGTCAAACTGCCCACCTGACACTGTCCCCTGACCAGCTCATGGCCACGGGTTAGAACCCCAGTAACACAAGGGTAGTATCCCAACAGCGACTCCTCCAAGACTGGCGTCCTGGTCTCTTCGTCTCCTACCTATCCTGTACATGTGTCACCAGTGCTCAATATCAAGCTACAGTAAAGCTCCACGGGGTCTTTCCGTCCTGTCGCGGGTAACCTGCATCTTCACAGGTACTATGATTTCACCGAGTCTCTTGTTGAGACAGCGCCCAGATCGTTACGCCTTTCGTGCGGGTCGGAACTTACCCGACAAGGAATTTCGCTACCTTAGGACCGTTATAGTTACGGCCGCCGTTTACTGGGGCTTCAATTCAAAGCTTCGCTTGCGCTAACCTCTCCTCTTAACCTTCCAGCACCGGGCAGGCGTCAGCCCCTATACATCACCTTGCGGTTTAGCAGAGACCTGTGTTTTTGATAAACAGTCGCCTGGGCCTTTTCACTGCGGCTTGCTTTCACAAGCACCCCTTCTCCCGAAGTTACGGGGTCATTTTGCCGAGTTCCTTAACAAGAGTTCTCTCGCTCATCTTAGGATTCTCTCCTCGCCTACCTGTGTCGGTTATCGGTACGGGCACCTAATAAATTATCCCTAGAAGCTTTTCTTGGAAGCGTGACATCAGCTGACTTCACCCTTGCGGGCTTTCGGCATCACAGCTCAATGTTTCGCCATGCGGATTTGCCTACATGACCACCTCACTGCTTACACGTGAATCCATTCACACGCTCAACTTAGCCTTCTCCGTCACTCCTTCAGTTTATTAAGTGGTACAGGAATCTCTACCTGTTGTCCATCGGCTACGCCTTTCGGCCTCACCTTAGGTCCCGACTTACCCAGGGCGGACGAGCCTTCCCCTGGAAACCTTAGGCTTTCGATGGATAGGATTCTCACCTATCTTTCGCTACTCACACCGGCATTCTCACTTCTAACCGCTCCACAGCTCCTTCCGGTACTGCTTCTCCGCTGTTAGAACGCTCTCCTACCACTGACACTTCGTGTCAATCCGCAGCTTCGGCGGTCCGTTTAGCCCCGGTACATTTTCGGCGCAGAGTCACTCGACTAGTGAGCTATTACGCACTCTTTAAAGGATGGCTGCTTCTAAGCCAACCTCCTAGTTGTCTGTGCATCTCCACATCCTTTTCCACTTAACGGACACTTGGGGGCCTTAGCTGGCGGTCTGGGCTCTTTCCCTTTTGACCATGGACCTTATCACCCACAGTCTGACTCCCGATTATATCTATCTGGCATTCGGAGTTTGATTGAGATCAGTACCCCGAGGTGGGGCCATCACCCATTCAGTGCTCTACCTCCAGTAGACTCTTATCGAGGCTAGCCCTAAAGCTATTTCGGAGAGAACCAGCTATATCCGTGTTCGATTGGAATTTCACCCCTAGCCACAAGTCATCCAAGCACTTTTCAACGTGCCCTGGTTCGGCCCTCCAGTCAGTGTTACCTGACCTTCAGCCTGCTCATGGCTAGCTCACACGGTTTCGGGTCTACAACATCGTACTCCTCGCCCTATTCAGACTCGCTTTCGCTTCGGCTCCGTCTCTTCAACTTAACCTTGCACGATATCGTAACTCGCCGGTTCATTCTACAAAAGGCACGCCATCACCCTTTAACGGGCTCTGACTAGTTGTAGGCACACGGTTTCAGGTTCTCTTTCACTCCCCTTCCGGGGTTCTTTTCACCTTTCCCTCACGGTACTGGTTCACTATCGGTCACTAGGTAGTATTTAGCCTTACGAGATGGTCCTCGTTGCTTCCGACGGGATTTCTCGTGTCCCGCCGTACTCAGGATCCCTTCCCTGCTTCACACAATTTCACCTACGGGACTCTCACCCTCTCCGGTTGGCCTTCCCAGACCATTCGGCTATCATGTTCAGTCATTTCTGAAGGTCCTTCTACCCCGGATTACTCCGGTTTGGGCTCCTCCCTGTTCGCTCGCCGCTACTTGGGGAATCGATGTTTCTTTCTTTTCCTCCAGGTACTTAGATGTTTCAGTTCCCTGGGTCTGTCTCCTCTATGGCTATTGATTCACCATACGGTGCTAGCGTATGACCACTAGCGGGTTTCCCCATTCGGATATCCCCGGCTCTTTGCTTACTTACAGCTCCCCGAGGCGTTTCGCCGTTTGTCGCGTCCTTCTTCGACTCCTAGTGCCTAGGCATCCTCCGTGCGCCCTTTATTACTTAACTTTTCTTCTTCAGAAGATATCTAGTTTTCAAAGATCAATTCTTTTTGGTGGAGACTAGGGGGATCGAACCCCTGACCTCCTGCGTGCAAGGCAGGCGCTCTCCCAGCTGAGCTAAGTCCCCATTCTCTTTTTCTTTTTTAATGGTCGGGAAGACAGGATTCGAACCTGCGACCCCCTGGTCCCAAACCAGGTGCTCTACCAAGCTGAGCCACTTCCCGTTTTTTATGGCGCGCCCAAGAGGAGTCGAACCCCTAACCTTTTGATCCGTAGTCAAACGCTCTATCCAATTGAGCTATGGGCGCTATTTAGTTGGTGCCTAGGGCCGGAATCGAACCGGCACGGGTGTCACCACCCGCAGGATTTTAAGTCCTGTGCGTCTACCAGTTCCGCCACCCAGGCTTTTTATCTATGCTTTATGTACTCTTTTTCAGTTAAAAAAATGGTGTCCTGCAGAGGACTCGAACCTCTGACCCTCTGATTAAAAGTCAGATGCTCTACCAACTGAGCTAGCAGGACATCATTGGCTGGGCTAGCTGGATTCGAACCAGCGCATGACGGAGTCAAAGTCCGTTGCCTTACCGCTTGGCTATAGCCCATTCTTAAGTGGTGGTGGGGGACGGATTCGAACCGCCGAACTCTCAGAGAGCGGATTTACAGTCCGCCGCGTTTAGCCACTTCGCTACCCCACCGTATTCTTTTATTATATGGTGCCGGAAGCAGGACTTGAACCCGCAACCTACTGATTACAAGTCAGTTGCTCTACCAATTGAGCTATTCCGGCTCTTTATTAAATTGGTGCCTAGGGCCGGAATCGAACCGGCACGGGTGTCACCACCCGCAGGATTTTAAGTCCTGTGCGTCTACCAGTTCCGCCACCCAGGCACATTACTATCTAATTGGAGGCGCCAATCGGATTTGAACCGATGATCAGGGAGTTGCAGTCCCACGCCTTACCACTTGGCTATGGCGCCTAATCATATAAGATATGGGGCGACTGATGGGAATCGAACCCACGAATGTCGGAGCCACAATCCGATGCGTTAACCACTTCGCCACAATCGCCATGGCAGGGGTGACAGGAATCGAACCCACACTAACGGTTTTGGAGACCGCTGTTCTACCGTTAAACTACACCCCTATTTATAATGGTGCCGGAAGCAGGACTTGAACCCGCAACCTACTGATTACAAGTCAGTTGCTCTACCAATTGAGCTATTCCGGCTCTTTATGGTGGAGGATGACGGGCTCGAACCGCCGACCCTCTGCTTGTAAGGCAGATGCTCTCCCAGCTGAGCTAATCCTCCACTTTTATCTTTAATGGTGACCCGTACGGGATTCGAACCCGTGTATGCATGCGTGAAAGGCATGTGTGTTAAACCGCTTCACCAACGGGCCATTTTTTAATGGCGCCCCAACTAGGACTCGAACCTAGGACCCCTTGATTAACAGTCAAGTGCTCTAACCAACTGAGCTATTGAGGCTTTTTATTTATGGCCTAGCGACGTCCTACTCTCGCACTTGCGTACTACCCTCGGCGCTAAGGAGCTTAACTTCTGTGTTCGGTATGGGAACAGGTGTGCCCTCCTTGCCCTTATCACTAGACCTTCTGTCAGATTTCATCAATCTCACAAAACTAGATATCTTCTGCTTACTTCTTCTTGTCCGGCAACTCTCGCATCACAGTGGTAAAGTTCAATAACTGTTCATCACCTTCGTGATTCCTCAGTTCTTTTCACTTTCTGCCTGTGATAACCGCTCGTTTTTGCCTTTCCTATTTAGTTAAGTCCTCGATCGATTAGTATCAGTCCGCTTCATCTGTCACCAAACTTCCACTCCTGACCTATCTACCTCGTCGTCTTCAAGGGATCTTACTTCTTTCGAATGGGAAATCTCATCTTGAGGGGGGCTTCACGCTTAGATGCTTTCAGCGTTTATCCCTTCCACACGTAGCTACCCAGCTATGCTCCTGGCAGAACAACTGGTACACCAGCGGTGTGTCCATCCCGGTCCTCTCGTACTAAGGACAGCTCCTCTCAAATTTCCTACGCCCACGACGGATAGGGACCGAACTGTCTCACGACGTTCTGAACCCAGCTCGCGTACCGCTTTAATGGGCGAACAGCCCAACCCTTGGGACCGACTACAGCCCCAGGATGCGATGAGCCGACATCGAGGTGCCAAACCTCCCCGTCGATGTGAACTCTTGGGGGAGATCAGCCTGTTATCCCCGGGGTAGCTTTTATCCGTTGAGCGACGGCCCTTCCATTCGGTACCGCCGGATCACTAAGCCCGACTTTCGTCCCTGCTCGACTTGTTGGTCTCGCAGTCAAGCTCCCTTCTGCCTTTACACTCTTCGAATGATTTCCAACCATTCTGAGGGAACCTTTGGGCGCCTCCGTTACTCTTTGGGAGGCGACCGCCCCAGTCAAACTGCCCACCTGACACTGTCCCCTGACCAGCTCATGGCCACGGGTTAGAACCCCAGTAACACAAGGGTAGTATCCCAACAGCGACTCCTCCAAGACTGGCGTCCTGGTCTCTTCGTCTCCTACCTATCCTGTACATGTGTCACCAGTGCTCAATATCAAGCTACAGTAAAGCTCCACGGGGTCTTTCCGTCCTGTCGCGGGTAACCTGCATCTTCACAGGTACTATGATTTCACCGAGTCTCTTGTTGAGACAGCGCCCAGATCGTTACGCCTTT
Source organism: Turicibacter sp. St.80E1 (assembly GCF_059728495.1). NCBI lineage: Bacteria > Bacillati > Bacillota > Erysipelotrichia > Erysipelotrichales > Turicibacteraceae > Turicibacter > Turicibacter sp. St.80E1. The sequence goes on from NZ_AP039386.1 coordinate 2,314,992, forward strand.
CGTGCGGGT
>NZ_AP039386.1:2320000-2368189 GCF_059728495.1 Turicibacter sp. St.80E1
CCTTTTCTAATCCACCAACAAGTAGGCGTTTTAAGTGTAACTCAGTCGCAATACGTAAATATAAATCCATATCTAATGTATTATGATGTGTTTCAAATGGACGAGCTGCGGCCCCTCCTAATGTTGTATGTAAAATTGGTGTTTCAACTTCTAAATAACCTAACCCATCTAAATAACGGCGCATTGCAGTAATCACACGTGTACGTGTAATAAATGTTTGCTTACTTTCCTCATTCATAATTAAATCAACATAACGACGACGGTAACGTTCTTCAACATCCGTTAATCCGTGGTACTTCTCAGGTAACGGGCGTAGCGCCTTTGAAAGTGGGATGTATTCTTTAACCTTAATTGATAACTCACCAACCTTAGTTTTGAACACGACTCCGCGCACTCCAACGATATCACCTAAATCAGCCTTCGCAAAGAAACCATAAGCCTCTTCACCAACGGCGTCCTGACGCACATAAATTTGAACTTGTCCCTTAACATCTTGAATATGAGCAAACCCAGCTTTACCTTTTCCACGTTTCGTACGAATACGTCCCGCTACAGCAACTTCAATTTGCTTTTCTTCTAATTCTTCTTTAGAAAACGCATCAAACTCTTCAACTAACTCTGAAGATAAATGAGTACGGTCGAATCTTTGTCCAAATGGATCAATTCCGTGCTGACGTAAATCCTCCATTTTATCGCGTCTAACCTGTAATTGATCATTAATTTCAGTTGTCGACATCGAATCACTCCATCTATATAACTATTTTTTTCATTTTTTCATTATAACACGCAAACGCATATTTTGTCTTAATTATTGACCATTTCCCACAAAAATATTCAAATCCCATAAAAAAAGTAGTATCATATCGTGATACTACTTCCTCCTCAAATAAATAACCACATTAACCTTAAAAACTAGACCCCTCAATCATCAAACACTATATGGTTATCCAATCCCCATTATAAAGCTCCATCACCAAAAAAGCAACCCCTTACAGATAACGTTTCCATTGTTGTATGCATCAAACTCTTTTTCCCCCCACAAACTAACAAACAAAAAGGAGAATTCACCATGTCACTCATCAAAGACCCCTATCTTAAACAAGTCATTCAAAACACCTTAGGCCCTGACGTGCCTCTCACACAAAGTACCCTGCAAACCATCTCCGTACTCGATGCCTCCCATCAACAAATCCAATCACTTGATGGAATTGAACATTGCCGTCATCTTCAAAAACTATATCTAGACTCCAACCTCATTACAAATCTTTCCCCACTCAAACAGCTCGTCACCGACCATCTGACCGAACTCCAACTAAATGATAATCAAATCTCTGACCTTTCACCGCTTGCCAAACTCACCTTTCCGAGGCTAACAGACCTCGGCCTTGGCTATAACAAAATCGAAAATCTTTCTCCACTTAAGCAAGCTCATCTACAAACCCTAAAAACCATTTATCTCAACAATAATAAGATCACCGACCTCTCCCCTCTACAGCATATCCCCCTTCCTAATCTCGCATCCATTTTTCTAGAATATAATCACATCACTGATTGTTCTCCCCTACTAAAAAATAATTCTTTAAATTCCCTCTCCCTTATTTTAATCGGCAACCCCATTCAAAAACTCGATCATCTCCCTAAAAACGCCGAACAACTCTCAGAACTTTACCTCGATAACACTGGAATCAAAGATCTGTCTCCCCTAAGTCATATCACCCTAAAAAATCTAACCATTCTTAGCCTAAATTATAATGACATTAGCGATGTCACTCCCATTAACCCAAAAACAATGCCTAACCTTGTCTGCCTAAACTTAGAGGAAAATAGCGTCACCGACCTCCAACCTCTACTCCCACTCTCACTCCATCACGAATCGCTCGAAAATCAACGAGTTACTTTACCTAAATTAACTTTTCAAGGGCCAACACTTACAATAATGAATCCAATCACCAATAAAAACGGCGAAAAAATCCCCCCGCTTATCCATCCAAACTACACGTATGACCCCCAAACAAACACCATCACATGGCAAAATATTTCTAACCTAGAAGGCTTCGTCTCCTTTGAATGGGAAGAAGGATCCTTTGACGGGGAAGCTATCCAGCCCTATAAAAAAGAAGTCATTGATTAATGACTTCTTTTTTTATTCTACTTTAAACCTAATTGATTTGCTGCAGCCTTCAACGTATTTCGCAATAACATCGTAATTGTCATCGGACCAACACCACCTGGAACTGGAGTTATATAACTCGCCTTCTCGGAAACTTCATCGAACAACACATCCCCAACAAGCTTCCCACTCTCTAAACGATTAATTCCAACATCAACGACAACGGCCCCTTCTTTAACCATATCAGCCGTAATAAACTGTGGTTGTCCAATAGCCACAATTAACAAGTCAGCCTGTTTTGTAAACTCACTCAATTCTTTAGTCCTTGAGTGACAGACAGTCACTGTTGCATTTTCATTCAACAACATTTGAATCAGTGGCTTACCGACAATTTGACTCCGACCAACAATCACAGCATGGCGTCCCACCATCGGAATGTCATAGGCTTTTAATAATTCAATCACTCCCGCTGGTGTGCAAGAGCGTAGTCCATTCAATCCGAGGACTAGTGCCCCAACTTGGTAAGGATGAAAACCATCTACATCTTTTTCAACAGCAATCGTTTGAATCACTTTTTCTTCATCGATATGCTTTGGTAATGGTAGTTGCACCAAGATACCATGTACCGTTTCATCTTGATTCAATTGATGAATCTGTTTTAATAACTCTGATTCACTAATTTGTTCAGGTAATTCAATCACTGTCGATTCAAACCCTACCGACTCACACGCCTTCTTCTTATTACGAACATACGTCATAGACGCCGGATCTTTTCCTACAATAATCACTACAAGATGAGGGCGAACATTTGTTTTCTCTATAAACTTTTTGGTTTCCTGGGAAATAGAAGCTCTTAAATCATTTGAAACCTTTTTCCCATCAATTAATATAGACATTATCTCGCAACCTCCCCTTAGGCATCATATAAAGGAAAGCGACTCGTTAACTGAAGAACAGATTCACGAATAGCCTCTAACTCTTTCTCATCATCAACTGAACGTAAAGCTCTTGCGATATATCCCGCTAACTCCACCATTTCAGCCTCTTTAAATCCTCTCGTTGTAATCGCTGGCGTTCCTAAACGAATACCACTCGTCACAAAAGGTTTCTCCGTATCAAATGGGATCGTATTTTTATTACACGTAATCGCCACTCGATCTAAAACGGCTTCCGCTACTTTTCCAGTTAAACCAAAACTAGATTTTACATCAACAAGAAGCAAATGATTATCTGTTCCTCCTGATACAATACGTAAACCATGTTTCGTTAATTCATCAGACAAGACCTTTGCATTTTTTACGACTTGTTTTTGATAGTCCACGAACTCATCTGACAAAGCTTCAAAAAACGAGACAGCCTTCGCACCAATTACATGCATTAATGGGCCACCTTGAATACCAGGGAACACTACTTTATCTAATTTTGTCGCAATTTCTTCATCATTTGTCAAAATCATTCCTCCACGAGGACCACGTAATGTTTTATGCGTCGTCGTCGTGACAACATGAGCAAACTCTACTGGATTAGGATGCACACCGGCTGCAACTAATCCAGCAATGTGGGCCATATCCACCATTAAATATGCTCCAACTTCGTCCGCAATTTCACGGAATTTTTTAAAATCAATAAGACGTGGATACGCCGAAGCTCCCGCTACAATTAATTGTGGTTTTACGTCTAAGGCGATTTGACGCACAACTTCATAATTAATCATTTCTGTTTTTTCATCTACACCATACTCATAAAACTCATAATCTTTTCCTGAAAAGTTAAGAGGGTGGCCATGTGTTAAATGCCCTCCATGACTTAAATTCATACCTAGCACTTTTGCACCTGGTTTTAAAATCGCACGATACGCTCCCATATTTGCCTGAGAACCTGAATGAGGTTGAACATTAACAAACTTTGCTCCAAATAGTTGTTTTGCACGTTCACGCGCAATTTCTTCAACACGATCAACGAACTCGCATCCGCCATAATATCGTTTTGATGGATATCCCTCGGCATACTTATTCGTTAAAATAGAACCTTGAACATCCATCACTTCTTGTGACACGTAATTCTCCGAAGCAATCAACTCTACATTTTCACGTTGACGCTTCAACTCTTGCGCTAAGGCATTAAAAATCGCTTGATCTTTCATCAACAAATCCCTCCTAACAACGTCCTAATTCCATTGTGCCATAAAAACACTAAATCACCAAATCATATCCCCTTTATTTCTCTTCCTACTCTATTAATAAAAAATTTCAACCCCATTTTACAAAATTAATCTGAAGTTAATCACTGAACCATCACCACTATCCGTTCTATGAAATTAGAATTTTTCTCTAAACGACTCAACTAACCTTATCATTTTATTTTTTCCAAACAAAAAAAAGTGCCTTGCCATAAGAACTATTTCCTACAACAAAGCACTTCATTCGTAGAATTCCTAACAATCAATCACTCCTAAACATCAACTCTAATATTTAGTGATGACTGACCATCACCTGAGCACTTCGTGGCTGCCCAATAACCATTCCGTAAAACTCTACAAAACTAGCTTTCCCCGCTACTCTTTTTTTATTCACTCTACACGCATGATTTAATTTTTATTTTTTTCTAACAAAAAAGTGCCTTGCCATAAGAACTATTTCCTACAACAAAGCACTTCATTCGTAGAATTCCTAACAATCAACCACTCCTAAATATCAACTCTAATATTTAGTGATGACTGACCGTTACCTGAGCACTTCGTGGCTACCCAATAACCATTCCGTAAAACTCTACAAAACTAGCTTTCCCCGCTACTCTTTTTTTATCCATCATTCACTTATTATTCTACTAAATTTATAGCAACTCCCATCAAGAACACAGCAAGCAAAAATAAAACAATCGCTTCTCCCCTATTTTTACGATAGCGATCCCATCCATTAACCATTTGCGATCCTGCTACAACTAAAAGCAAAAGCGGAACATTCCCATCGTATCCCATCCAGATAGATATCCCAATCAAAATGGTTAAACAAATCAATATAAAGTTAATCACTTTCACTAATATTCCCCTCCCACTTATTTAACCCAGTATATTCCCCAAAAATATTCTAGTCAATCAAAAAAGTACCCTGTCATAAGAACTATTTCTTACAAGAGGGTACTTGAATTGCAGAATTTCTAATAGCTAATAACCACTGAACATCAATTCTCATATTCAGCCCTTACCAACCATCACCTGAGCACTTCGTGGCTGCCCAATAACCATTCCGTAAAACTCTACACCACTACTTTTCCCATAATCGTGAGAAATATACCGTCAATCACAATAAATATATTAAAAAGTAAAATTACTACTTTATTCCGACATTTTTTTAAACTTTTTACACATATAATAAAATTCTAACATACCAAAATAGGGGAGCACACAATGGAATTTATCGATGACCTAATTCAAACCTTATTTAACATCATGGACAACTTATTTTGGTTTGCCCCGGAAGTTGGACCACGAAAAATGAAAAAATTAAATGTCTCTTTAGCGAGCATAGCGCTAATTCTTTTCTTCGTGTTTATTTGTCAACATATCGTCTAAAGAGTCTATTTAATAAAAATATAAAAAAAGAGCCGTGAGGCTCTTTTTTTCTCGACTCTTTATTTTTTATATAGTGGGCTGCCGAATCACACCACTCCATACTGATCTCATAAAAATAATATCAAGAATTCATTCATAAGTCAAATAAAATCAAATTCTAAAATTAATCGCACCTAGACTGTCAGCTTTGAGCATAAAATTGGAGGATATAGGATAAATTATCCCTTTATCTCACCTCTATTAATAATCACTCTCATTACAAACCATTTGTCAATCAAATCTAAGAAATGACCGTTGCGTTTTATCTCGCAGTAGGTTATGTTAGGACTAGATATTAAAGTAATCTTGGGGGGATTTTAAGCATGACAAATTTAAAGGGTACTAAAACTGAAGCAAACTTAATGCACGCATTCGCGGGAGAATCAATGGCTCGAAATAAATATACTTTCTACGCGGCTAAAGCACGTGAAGAAGGATATGAACAAATTGCAAACTTATTCCTAGAGACCGCTCATAATGAAATGAACCATGCTAAACTTTGGTTTAAATTCTTACATGAAGGTGAAGTTGCTGATACCCAAACAAATTTACGCGATGCTGCAGCGGGAGAACATGATGAATGGACAGACATGTATGCAACCTTTGCACAAGAAGCTCGCGAAGAAGGCTTCAAACGTATCGCTGCTCTTTTCGAAATGGTTGGTAACATTGAGAAGGAACACGAAGAGCGTTACTTAAAGTTATTACAAAACATTGAAGAAGATAAAGTCTTCGCTCAAGAAGAAGAAACATCATGGATTTGTCAAGAGTGCGGTCACATCCACTACGGTAAAAAGGCTCCTAAAAAATGTCCAGTCTGTGGATATGATCAAGCACACTTCGAAATTCGTTCAGTAAACTACTAATCATTAAAAATGTGGATAACTTTTTAAATAAAGTTATCCACATTTTCTCTTTTAGCATCATCTCTCCTACTAACTGAAAAAGAGTAGCATCGAATCTAATCGAAGCTACTCTTTTTAATAACCCATCACTAATAACTATTCTAATCCTAATCGTTCAAAGATTCCATCAACTGATTTTAAATGGTACGTATGATCAAAACAGTCATCTAAATCTGCCATTGTTAAATGACTCATCACTGTTTCATCAGACTCTAATAATTGACGGAATGATTGACGATTCTCCCAAGCTTGCATCGCTTTTGGTTGAACAAGGTCATAAGCTTGCTCACGAACAAATCCTTTTTCAATTAATTTTAACATCACGCGTTGAGAGAAAATAACTCCATGCGTTTTATTAATATTTTCTAACATATTTTCTTCATAAACCGTTAAATTATCAATTAAGTTAGTGAAACGATTTAACATGTAATCAAGTAAAATTGTTGCATCTGGCATAATGATACGTTCTGCTGATGAGTGTGAAATATCACGTTCATGCCAAAGCGCGATATTTTCGTAAGCTGTAACCATATATCCACGTAATACACGTGCACACCCTGCCATATTCTCAGAACCAATTGGATTACGTTTATGAGGCATTGCTGAAGATCCCTTTTGCCCTTTGCGGAAAAACTCCTCGGCTTCACGAACCTCTGTACGTTGTAAATGGCGAATCTCAACCCCCATTTTTTCAATTGATGCCCCAATTAAGGCAATAGCTGACATATAAGCTGCATGTCGATCACGTTGCAATGTTTGCGTTGAAATCTTCGCTGAATCAATTCCTAATTTCTCACATGTATAGTCTTGAACAAAGAATGGAATATTGGCGTGTGTTCCAACCGCACCAGAAATTTTACCACATTCAACAGCACGTGCCGCTTCTTCAAAACGCGCTTGGTTTCGTTTCATCTCCTCATACCATAACGCTAACTTTAATCCAAATGTCGTAATCTCAGCATGAACCCCATGCGTACGTCCCATTTGAACGGTATGTTTATACTTCTTCGCTTTTTCACCTAACACTTGAATAAAGCGATTTAAATCTTCACGTAAAATATCATTTGCTTGTTTTAATAAATACCCATTGGCCGTATCAACAACATCAGTCGAAGTTAATCCATAATGAACCCATTTCTTCTCCTCACCACATGTTTCACTCACCGCTCGTGTAAAAGCAACCACGTCATGACGAGTCTCTTGTTCAATTTCATAAATTCGATCAAGATCAAAAGAAGCATTCTTCCATAACTTCTCAACATCCTCCATCGGAATATGCCCTAATTGAGCCCAAGCCTCACAAGCCAAAATTTCAACCTTTAAATAGGCTTCAAACTTATTTTGTTCTGTCCAAATAGCCGCCATCTCAGGGCGCGAATAACGATTAATCATGCGTAAACTCCCACCTTATCCTATTTTACTTACCCTTCTATTTTAACTTAAATTTTCTAATCAAACAAACAAATATTTTGAAAATTACACCAGATTCCCCGATGAAAACGTACCTCTGATAAGCAAGAATTGCGTCCCAATATAAAAAAGGGCATCGCCAATCATGACTCAGCCCTTCTTCACTTCACTTGATCGCCGTTTATTAGACGGCTTAACATAAGGTAACTTTACACTCATGCAGACTCCATTCTCAACATTCAACGCTTCAATTACTCCCTGATGAGTCGTAATAATACTTTGCACAATAGACAGGCCAAGTCCTGACTGACCTTTATCACCCTTATAAAAACGATCAAAAATATACGGTAAATCAGTCTCTTTAATTTGGGGACCATCATTAAATAAACGAATTTCCACCCAGTCCTCATCAATCTTTGTCGTAATAGAAATCATCGTCTTTGCATAACGAACGGCATTAGTAATAATATTAGATAACGCGCGAATCATCTTATCATCATCTAATTTGACAAAGACAGATCGATCTAAATTCAAGCGAAGTTCTAACCCTTTGTCCGCAACAAGACCTGCCATCTTATGATAAAATCCATCTAAGAAGACATTTAAATCAACAACTTGTAATTGATATCGATCATGAGTCGCATCTTCAAGCTTAGACAAATATAAAATTGATTCTACCAACGTTCGAAGAGATTCACTTTCTTTAGAAATCACGTCCGCAGCCTCATCAATCGAGAAAATACCATCCTTTAGCCCCTCAGCATATCCTCGAATATTCATGAGCGGCGTTTTTAACTCATGAGACGTATTCTCAAAAAATGCTTTGCGTTTTCGGTCATTATTAACAATAGCCTTGGCCATGCGGACAATATCCTCATCCAATTCCTGAATCTCATCTCCCGTATAAATCGTCACCTCTGGTGCCTCTAAATTTTCCTGAAAATTACGAATCTTATTCTTTAATAAATGAATCGGTCTAGAAATATTATTTTGTACATAAACTCCAAAAAATGCCGCAATTAACATACTCACTAATGAAGTAATAAATAAAATACTTAAATTCAAGCGATTTAAATCAACAACCGTTCCTTTATCTCTTAATAAAATAATATCAAATTTCCAGTCCATCACCTCAACACTACCTGAAATCATTAAATAGTGCTTTTTGAAATAGGTACTCTCAACTCCATAAGTCTGTAAATCATCCAGGATTGCCTTATTTTCATAAAAAACAGTCTCATTATCCTGAATAATAATTAACTCCGACTCCACCAGTTGCATAATGTGATTACGAATGACAACACCTGGTTGAAAGTAACCTGTATTATAAACCATCAAATTTTCTTGAATTAAATCCATTTCCTTTTTCATACTATCTAACAATCGATATGATAAAAACTGATTAGACGTTACAGTAAACAACGTAAACGATGTGGAAATGGCAATTAAAATGGTAATAATGTAACTCCAAAATAATTTGCGATCTAATCTCATCATTCACACCTAATTATTATCATCAATTCGATAACCATAACCCCAGACTGTAGTAATTTCCACCTTAGCATTCATCGCTTTTAATTTTTTACGAAGGCGTTTTACCAAGTCGTCAATCATGCGAGATTCCCCCACATAATCGTATCCCCATATATTCTGAATCAAATTTTCACGAGTAAATGAAATATTTTTATTTTTCACCAAATAAGCTAGTAACATATATTCATTATTAGTTAACGTCATCTCCACATCATTCACCGTGCAAACACGCTTCGAGTCATCAATCTTCATATCCTTAATTTGATAAATACTCGTCTCCACCTCATTAATCACCACCGGTTCAATTCGACGAAAAATAATCTTTAATCGAACCAACAACTCACGAGGACTAAATGGCTTAGATAAATAATCATCTGCCCCTAATTCAAGCCCAATAATACGATCAACCGCCTCATCTTTTGCAGAAACAAAAATAATTGGAACCTGGCTCACCATTCGAATCTTTTTACATAAATCAAGTCCATCCATCGTCCCAGGCATCATAATATCCAAAACTAGGGCGTCTGGCTGCATCGCATTAAAAGCCTCTAATACCGTGTCCGCATTTTCAAACGTCGTCACACGATAACCTTCCTTTTCCAAATACCTTAAAATTAACTGTCTGATGTTTGCATCATCATCTATTACAAAAATATGTTTCATCTTCTTCACCTCTTATACTATTTATATTATAAAAAATCTTGCTTTTTTTAAAGCAAGATTAGCTCATTTATTTTTTATATGTTCCTAACAATTGTCGCGCCTCAGCCACTCCCTCAGCATATCCCGCGAACTTTCCATCTTTAATCTTAAGCAATGCTGGCGTCCCGGATACTTGAATCTCTTCGGCAGACTGTGGCAAACGATTATTCATAGGCGTATCATTATAAGCAACAATCTCATTGTTATCCTTTACAGAAATGACCCATCCTTCATTTGATGGATATTTTGCACTCGATTCACCCTCATTAAATACCTGTACTCCATTTTCAACCTTACCAATAACCTTCGTATACTGTTTTTTATGTGCATCCCAATCATACCAAGCACCAACATTTTGATCGGCTGCCATATCAACTACATAAATTGGGGCTCCATTATCATTATAAGCCGCCACTAACTCGGGACTAAATTGCAAACAAAGTGGACAACTTTCTTGATAAAAATAAACATAATACTCCGATTCCTTCTGACTGAATGAATCTCGATAATCAATCCTTTTTAAATCAGCCAATGAATTAACTGATGGAAATAGGAAGTTAGCCGTGACCGCAATAACAACAACTGCTACTAATCCAATTAAAATTTTCTTCATAATAACTACTCCTTTACTTCCTCTCTTATTATAACTCAAATATTAGAAAAAACTATGAAATATATGTGAAAGGTTAAAAAGATTCATCAGTTCTCCTGGAAGTGTTAAATAACCTGAAGAAATTAAAAATACTAATAACCCGCACACAATCGCAATAAAAATAATCGTCTTCGTCACAACATTAAATGCTAATTTACACAAAAAGGCAATCACTAACCCCACAAAAACCCCTTCTAATAATCCGTATAACTCAACATATGATTTGAAGGCCTGATTAAAACAAAACAAACACCCTAAAAAAATAATATAATACCATTTCTTCATCCCATAACAACCTCCTTTTATACCACTATTTTACATCAAAGCTAAAAAAAAGCAACGCAAAATGCGTCGCTTTTTTCTTATAAAAATCCCACTTTGATACAATTAATGCCTTCTCACTCTTTAATAAAAACGAAAAATCTAAATTAAAAATTGTCCCCAATTAGAATAATTCTTTTAATAAAATAGTTTGCTCACGATCTGGTCCAACACTGAAAATAGCTACTTTAGCTCCAATTAACTCTTCAATGCGACGTAAGTAATTTTGCGCTGCAATTGGTAATTCCTCAAATGAAGTTACACCTGTAATATCCTCTTGCCAACCTGGCATCTCCTCGTAAACAGGAATACAACGTTCAAATTCCTTAATTGTTGAAGGTACGTACTTAATTACCTTTCCATCCAATTCGTATGCTGTACAAATTTTTAATGTGTCAAGTCCTGATAAAACGTCTAATAAATTAACAGAGATTCCTGTTAAACCACTTACTCGACGAGTATGAGACACAACTACACTATCAAACCATCCAATACGACGAGGACGACCTGTTACAGTTCCATATTCACGTCCAATCTCACGAATACGGTTTGCAGTTTCACCTTCAATTTCAGTTGGGAACGCTCCTTCACCAACACGTGTTGAATAAGCTTTTACAACCCCAATCACTTCCTCAATTTTCGTTGGACCTACACCTAATCCAGTTGTTACAGCCCCTGCAGAAGGATTTGATGACGTAACAAACGGATATGTCCCGTGATCAATATCTAACATAACTCCTTGTGCACCTTCAAATAATACCTTTTTACCTTCATTAAATGCCTCGTCTAATTCATATGAAGTATCCGTTACGTATGGACGAATAATCTCTGCATACTCACAATATTTAGTGTAAATTTCATCATACGAGAATGTCGTCTTTCCATACTTAGCTAAAATCTCATTCTTCGCCTCTAATTGTTCCTTCAAGCGAGTCGCAAATACTTCCTTATCCATTAATTCTCCAATACGAATTCCGATACGAGCATATTTATCTGCGTAACATGGCCCAATTCCACGTTTAGTTGTCCCAACCTTTTGATCCCCTTTTAACTCTTCCTGAAGACCATCTAACTCAATATGATATGGGAAAATAACATGGGCACGGTTAGAAATACGAATATGATCCGTACTAATTCCAGCATCATTCAAATATGCAATTTCCTCTAATAATGACTCAGGATTAATAACCATCCCATTTCCTAAAATAACCTTCTCCGAATTGAAAACTCCTGAAGGAATCAATCGTAACTTAAATTGTTGTCCATTAAATTCAATCGTATGTCCAGCGTTGTTTCCACCTTGATAACGCGCTACAATATCTGCACGTTGAGCCAAGTAATCCGTAATTTTTCCTTTTCCTTCATCTCCCCATTGTGTTCCTACAACTACTACTGTTTTTACCATATCAATAACCACCTTTTTTTATAATAGAATTTAATATTTACTACAATATCTTAGAAACTTTCCTAATAAATTTATTTTATCAACCCTATGCCTCATAGCGGTCTAAGATATGACGTGCTACTAGAACACCACTCGCTCCTGCCTGCGCCAGTCCGCGAGTCACACCAGCCCCATCGCCACCTACAAATAAACCTTTTACCTTTGTTTCGAATTTATTATCAATTTCAGGACGGGCAGAGTAGAACTTTGCCTCTACACCATAAAACAACGTATGCTCAGAAGCAATACCTGGAGTCACATGGTCAAGAGCTTCCGTCATTTCAATTAATGACTTCATCGTATTATATGGAAGCACTAATCCTAAATCACCTGGGACAGCCTCCTTAAGTGTTGGTTCAACAAATCCTTCTTTTAATCGTTTAGGCGTCGTACGTCTTCCCTTCAAAATATCCCCGTACTTCTGCACAATAATCGAACCATTTGATAACTTATTTGCTAAATGAGACACCTCATGTGCAAATTCATTCGGTTGATCGAAAGGCTCCTCAAACGTATGAGAGACTAATAAAGCAAAATTAGTATTCTTACTTCCAAGTTTAGGGTCCTTATAAGCATGACCGTTCGCCAACATCGTTCCTGAATGATTTTCCACTACAACATGTCCTGATGGATTTGAACAAAATGTTCGAACTACTGTTCCAACACTCGTACGATACATAAACTTTCCTTCGTATAAATGTTCATTAATCTCTTGCATAACAATATCCGAAGTTTCAACACGTACCCCAATATCGACTTGTAAATTCTTCATTGGGATTTTTTGACCACGCATCACATCTTTTAACCAAACTGATCCATCACGCCCAGGAGCTAAGAAAACTTGATTTGCTTTCATTGTCTCTCCATTTGCAAGGACCACACCGCGAACTTCATTGTTTTCAACAATGACATCCTTAACTTCAGTTTTAAAATGATAATCCACACGATCTTTCATTTCCTCATAAATACTCTTTAATATTTCTAAATTTTGTTCCGTCCCTAAATGTCGAACTTTCGCACGTAACAATTTCAATCCTACAGCATAACCACGTTTCTCAATCTCACGAACTTTATCAGTCGTTGGATCTGTAATATCACTAGTTGCTCCGTGCTTTAAATTAATATTATCCACGTATTCTATCAAATCTTCTACTTCAGTGTTTGATAAATAATCTGTCATCCATCCACCAAACTCATGTGTAATATTAAATTTACCATCTGAATAGGCCCCTGCCCCACCAAAGCCATTCGTAATAGAACACGCCGGCATACAACCTACATGATCTTTAATCACTGGACATTTCTTTATTTTATGCTCAAGTATTGGGCATCGACGTCGGTAAATATCTAGCCCTTTATCAATCAACGCAACCTTTAAATCCTTATTCTTTAATGACAACTCATAAGCGGCAAAAATTCCTGCCGGTCCTGCACCAACAATAATCACATCATAACTATTCATCCAGCAAACACTCCTTTAAACAAGTCTGGTATATACCAACAAAAAAGCACCCTATGCGAGCATAGCGTGCTATAAAATATATAATAAACCTATTAAGTTAGTCTCCATACTTGTCAGTTTCATAATTTTCACCTTTATATTTAAAATTGAACATTAATATTATACCAAACAACTGACTATCTGTAATCCCTAAAAATAAAAAAATTAGGGTAATTAACCTAACTCAATAGGATAATCCCCTAACTATAATTGATAATTACTCTAATCCTTTAGAAATTGTCGCCTTAATAAATTCACGGAATAATGGTTGTGGTTTCTGCGGACGTGATGAAAATTCTGGATGAAATTGTCCTGCTACAAACCATCGATGATCCGGAATTTCAATAATTTCTACTAATCCGGTTTGCGGATTGATACCCGAAAACTCTAATCCCGCATTTTCTAAAATTGTTTTATATTGATTATTAAACTCATAACGATGACGGTGACGTTCCTTAACATTAACCGATTGGTATGCCTCGTAAGCCTTTGTTCCTTCCTTAACATAACAATCATATAATCCTAAACGCAACGTTCCACCCATTTTAATTCCTTCATATTGATCAGGTAAATAATCAAAAATTGCGTGTGGAGTATCCTCGTCAAACTCTGTTGAATTAGCCCCTTCTAACTTTGCAACATTACGAGCATATTCAATTGCTGCAATTTGCATACCCATACATATACCAAAATAAGGGATGTTATTTACACGTGCATATTGACAAGATAAAATTTTCCCTTCAACTCCACGGTTACCGAATCCTCCAGGAACTAAAATACCATCTACATCAGCAAAGATTTCATCTACAGTTTCCTCTGTTACACGTTCAGAATCAACCCATTTAATACAAACTTTCTTCCCATAGTGATATCCAGCATGTTTTAAGGCCTCAACAACCGATAAATAAGCATCCGGTAATGCAACGTATTTACCAACAAGTGCGATAGAAACCTCACCATTTAAATTACGTACCGTATCGATTAACTGCTCCCACTCAGTCATATCCGCTTCCGGAGCATCAATACCAAAATGTTTACAAACATAGTCATCTAATCCCTGTGCCTTTAAATGCATTGGAACCTCATATAAAATTTCCGCATCAATTGCCTGTACAACTGCTTCCTTAGGAACATTACAGAATGATGAAATCTTTTCCTTTACATGATCCTCTATATCCACCTCTGTACGTAAAACGATAACATCTGGTTGGATACCCAACGATAGTAACTCTTTTACGCTGTGTTGCGTAGGCTTTGTTTTAATCTCACCCGCCGCCTTTAAGTAAGGAACCAATGTATTATGAATATATAGCGTATTATGATAACCAAAATCTTTACGGGCCTGTCGAATAGCCTCTAAAAAAGGTAATGACTCAATGTCACCTACCGTTCCACCAATTTCAGTAATAATCACATCAGCATCACTGTCCTGAGCAGCGGCAATTAACTTAGACTTAATTTCATTCGTAATATGTGGAATGACCTGAACCGTAGCACCTAAGTATTCCCCACGTCGCTCCTTATCAATTACATTTGAATAAACTCGACCAGTTGTAATATTAGAATTTTGTGATAAATTCTCATCAATAAAGCGTTCATAGTGTCCTAAATCTAAATCAGTTTCTGCCCCATCATCTGTTACAAAAACTTCACCATGCTGATAAGGACTCATTGTTCCAGGATCCACATTAATATAAGGGTCAAATTTCTGCATAAATACTTTAAGGCCTCTATTTTTTAGTAATCGTCCAAGAGAAGATGCCGTAATCCCCTTTCCTAAAGATGAAACAACTCCGCCTGTAACAAAAATATATTTTGTCATTTATTATTCCTCCGCTAATAGTTTTTGTCTTAGATAAAAAAATAAGCCCTCCGCAATGGAGAGCAAATTTTAGGGCTCTTAAATATATTATCAGATATATTTTAAGAATACAATAAGAAATATTTATAAACTAATATAGAAAAAGCAAGGAAAAATAATTATTCCTTGCTTTTTCTATTTATGGCCTAGCGACGTCCTACTCTCGCACTTGCGTACTACCCTCGGCGCTAAGGAGCTTAACTTCTGTGTTCGGTATGGGAACAGGTGTGCCCTCCTTGCCCTTATCACTAGACCTTCTGTCAGATCTTATCAATCTCACAAAACTAGATATCTTCTGCTTACTTCTTCTTGTCCGGCAACTCTCGCATCACAGTGGTAAAGTTCAATAACTGTTCATCACCTTCGTGATTCCTCAGTTCTTTTCACTTTCTGCCTGTGATAACCGCTCGTTTTTGCCTTTCCTATTTAGTTAAGTCCTCGATCGATTAGTATCAGTCCGCTTCATCTGTCACCAAACTTCCACTCCTGACCTATCTACCTCGTCGTCTTCAAGGGATCTTACTTCTTTCGAATGGGAAATCTCATCTTGAGGGGGGCTTCACGCTTAGATGCTTTCAGCGTTTATCCCTTCCACACGTAGCTACCCAGCTATGCTCCTGGCAGAACAACTGGTACACCAGCGGTGTGTCCATCCCGGTCCTCTCGTACTAAGGACAGCTCCTCTCAAATTTCCTACGCCCACGACGGATAGGGACCGAACTGTCTCACGACGTTCTGAACCCAGCTCGCGTACCGCTTTAATGGGCGAACAGCCCAACCCTTGGGACCGACTACAGCCCCAGGATGCGATGAGCCGACATCGAGGTGCCAAACCTCCCCGTCGATGTGAACTCTTGGGGGAGATCAGCCTGTTATCCCCGGGGTAGCTTTTATCCGTTGAGCGACGGCCCTTCCATTCGGTACCGCCGGATCACTAAGCCCGACTTTCGTCCCTGCTCGACTTGTAGGTCTCGCAGTCAAGCTCCCTTCTGCCTTTACACTCTTCGAATGATTTCCAACCATTCTGAGGGAACCTTTGGGCGCCTCCGTTACTCTTTGGGAGGCGACCGCCCCAGTCAAACTGCCCACCTGACACTGTCCCCTGACCAGCTCATGGCCACGGGTTAGAACCCCAGTAACACAAGGGTAGTATCCCAACAGCGACTCCTCCAAGACTGGCGTCCTGGTCTCTTCGTCTCCTACCTATCCTGTACATGTGTCACCAGTGCTCAATATCAAGCTACAGTAAAGCTCCACGGGGTCTTTCCGTCCTGTCGCGGGTAACCTGCATCTTCACAGGTACTATGATTTCACCGAGTCTCTTGTTGAGACAGCGCCCAGATCGTTACGCCTTTCGTGCGGGTCGGAACTTACCCGACAAGGAATTTCGCTACCTTAGGACCGTTATAGTTACGGCCGCCGTTTACTGGGGCTTCAATTCAAAGCTTCGCTTGCGCTAACCTCTCCTCTTAACCTTCCAGCACCGGGCAGGCGTCAGCCCCTATACATCACCTTGCGGTTTAGCAGAGACCTGTGTTTTTGATAAACAGTCGCCTGGGCCTTTTCACTGCGGCTTGCTTTCACAAGCACCCCTTCTCCCGAAGTTACGGGGTCATTTTGCCGAGTTCCTTAACAAGAGTTCTCTCGCTCATCTTAGGATTCTCTCCTCGCCTACCTGTGTCGGTTATCGGTACGGGCACCTAATAAATTATCCCTAGAAGCTTTTCTTGGAAGCGTGACATCAGCTGACTTCACCCTTGCGGGCTTTCGGCATCACAGCTCAATGTTTCGCCATGCGGATTTGCCTACATGACCACCTCACTGCTTACACGTGAATCCATTCACACGCTCAACTTAGCCTTCTCCGTCACTCCTTCAGTTTATTAAGTGGTACAGGAATCTCTACCTGTTGTCCATCGGCTACGCCTTTCGGCCTCACCTTAGGTCCCGACTTACCCAGGGCGGACGAGCCTTCCCCTGGAAACCTTAGGCTTTCGATGGATAGGATTCTCACCTATCTTTCGCTACTCACACCGGCATTCTCACTTCTAACCGCTCCACAGCTCCTTCCGGTACTGCTTCTGTGCTGTTAGAACGCTCTCCTACCACTGACACTTCGTGTCAATCCGCAGCTTCGGCGGTCCGTTTAGCCCCGGTACATTTTCGGCGCAGAGTCACTCGACTAGTGAGCTATTACGCACTCTTTAAAGGATGGCTGCTTCTAAGCCAACCTCCTAGTTGTCTGTGCATCTCCACATCCTTTTCCACTTAACGGACACTTGGGGGCCTTAGCTGGCGGTCTGGGCTCTTTCCCTTTTGACCATGGACCTTATCACCCACAGTCTGACTCCCGATCATATCTATCTGGCATTCGGAGTTTGATTGAGATCAGTACCCCGAGGTGGGGCCATCACCCATTCAGTGCTCTACCTCCAGTAGACTCTTATCGAGGCTAGCCCTAAAGCTATTTCGGAGAGAACCAGCTATATCCGTGTTCGATTGGAATTTCACCCCTAGCCACAAGTCATCCAAGCACTTTTCAACGTGCCCTGGTTCGGCCCTCCAGTCAGTGTTACCTGACCTTCAGCCTGCTCATGGCTAGCTCACACGGTTTCGGGTCTACAACATCGTACTCCTCGCCCTATTCAGACTCGCTTTCGCTTCGGCTCCGTCTCTTCAACTTAACCTTGCACGATATCGTAACTCGCCGGTTCATTCTACAAAAGGCACGCCATCACCCTTTAACGGGCTCTGACTAGTTGTAGGCACACGGTTTCAGGTTCTCTTTCACTCCCCTTCCGGGGTTCTTTTCACCTTTCCCTCACGGTACTGGTTCACTATCGGTCACTAGGTAGTATTTAGCCTTACGAGATGGTCCTCGTTGCTTCCGACGGGATTTCTCGTGTCCCGCCGTACTCAGGATCCCTTCCCTGCTTCACACAATTTCACCTACGGGACTCTCACCCTCTCCGGTTGGCCTTCCCAGACCATTCGGCTATCATGTTCAGTCATTTCTGAAGGTCCTTCTACCCCGGATTACTCCGGTTTGGGCTCCTCCCTGTTCGCTCGCCGCTACTTGGGGAATCGATGTTTCTTTCTTTTCCTCCAGGTACTTAGATGTTTCAGTTCCCTGGGTCTGTCTCCTCTATGGCTATTGATTCACCATACGGTGCTAGCGTATGACCACTAGCGGGTTTCCCCATTCGGATATCCCCGGCTCTTTGCTTACTTACAGCTCCCCGAGGCGTTTCGCCGTTTGTCGCGTCCTTCTTCGACTCCTAGTGCCTAGGCATCCTCCGTGCGCCCTTTATTACTTAACTTTTCTTCTTCAGAAGATATCTAGTTTTCAAAGATCAATTCTTTTTGGTGGAGACTAGGGGGATCGAACCCCTGACCTCCTGCGTGCAAGGCAGGCGCTCTCCCAGCTGAGCTAAGTCCCCATTCTCTTTTTATTTTTTAATGGTCGGGAAGACAGGATTCGAACCTGCGACCCCCTGGTCCCAAACCAGGTGCTCTACCAAGCTGAGCCACTTCCCGTTTTTTATGGCGCGCCCAAGAGGAGTCGAACCCCTAACCTTTTGATCCGTAGTCAAACGCTCTATCCAATTGAGCTATGGGCGCTATTTAGTTGGTGCCTAGGGCCGGAATCGAACCGGCACGGGTGTCACCACCCGCAGGATTTTAAGTCCTGTGCGTCTACCAGTTCCGCCACCCAGGCTTTTTATCTATGCTTTATGTGTTCTTTTTCAGTTAAAAAAATGGTGTCCTGCAGAGGACTCGAACCTCTGACCCTCTGATTAAAAGTCAGATGCTCTACCAACTGAGCTAGCAGGACATCATTGGCTGGGCTAGCTGGATTCGAACCAGCGCATGACGGAGTCAAAGTCCGTTGCCTTACCGCTTGGCTATAGCCCATTCTTAAGTGGTGGTGGGGGACGGATTCGAACCGCCGAACTCTCAGAGAGCGGATTTACAGTCCGCCGCGTTTAGCCACTTCGCTACCCCACCGTATTCTTTTATTATATGGTGCCGGAAGCAGGACTTGAACCCGCAACCTACTGATTACAAGTCAGTTGCTCTACCAATTGAGCTATTCCGGCTCTTTATGGTGGAGGATGACGGGCTCGAACCGCCGACCCTCTGCTTGTAAGGCAGATGCTCTCCCAGCTGAGCTAATCCTCCACTTTTATTTTTAATGGTGACCCGTACGGGATTCGAACCCGTGTATGCATGCGTGAAAGGCATGTGTGTTAAACCGCTTCACCAACGGGCCATTTTTTAATGGCGCCCCAACTAGGACTCGAACCTAGGACCCCTTGATTAACAGTCAAGTGCTCTAACCAACTGAGCTATTGAGGCTTTTTATTTATGGCCTAGCGACGTCCTACTCTCGCACTTGCGTACTACCCTCGGCGCTAAGGAGCTTAACTTCTGTGTTCGGTATGGGAACAGGTGTGCCCTCCTTGCCCTTATCACTAGACCTTCTGTCAGATCTTATCAATCTCACAAAACTAGATATCTTCTGCTTACTTCTTCTTGTCCGGCAACTCTCGCATCACAGTGGTAAAGTTCAATAACTGTTCATCACCTTCGTGATTCCTCAGTTCTTTTCACTTTCTGCCTGTGATAACCGCTCGTTTTTGCCTTTCCTATTTAGTTAAGTCCTCGATCGATTAGTATCAGTCCGCTTCATCTGTCACCAAACTTCCACTCCTGACCTATCTACCTCGTCGTCTTCAAGGGATCTTACTTCTTTCGAATGGGAAATCTCATCTTGAGGGGGGCTTCACGCTTAGATGCTTTCAGCGTTTATCCCTTCCACACGTAGCTACCCAGCTATGCTCCTGGCAGAACAACTGGTACACCAGCGGTGTGTCCATCCCGGTCCTCTCGTACTAAGGACAGCTCCTCTCAAATTTCCTACGCCCACGACGGATAGGGACCGAACTGTCTCACGACGTTCTGAACCCAGCTCGCGTACCGCTTTAATGGGCGAACAGCCCAACCCTTGGGACCGACTACAGCCCCAGGATGCGATGAGCCGACATCGAGGTGCCAAACCTCCCCGTCGATGTGAACTCTTGGGGGAGATCAGCCTGTTATCCCCGGGGTAGCTTTTATCCGTTGAGCGACGGCCCTTCCATTCGGTACCGCCGGATCACTAAGCCCGACTTTCGTCCCTGCTCGACTTGTAGGTCTCGCAGTCAAGCTCCCTTCTGCCTTTACACTCTTCGAATGATTTCCAACCATTCTGAGGGAACCTTTGGGCGCCTCCGTTACTCTTTGGGAGGCGACCGCCCCAGTCAAACTGCCCACCTGACACTGTCCCCTGACCAGCTCATGGCCACGGGTTAGAACCCCAGTAACACAAGGGTAGTATCCCAACAGCGACTCCTCCAAGACTGGCGTCCTGGTCTCTTCGTCTCCTACCTATCCTGTACATGTGTCACCAGTGCTCAATATCAAGCTACAGTAAAGCTCCACGGGGTCTTTCCGTCCTGTCGCGGGTAACCTGCATCTTCACAGGTACTATGATTTCACCGAGTCTCTTGTTGAGACAGCGCCCAGATCGTTACGCCTTTCGTGCGGGTCGGAACTTACCCGACAAGGAATTTCGCTACCTTAGGACCGTTATAGTTACGGCCGCCGTTTACTGGGGCTTCAATTCAAAGCTTCGCTTGCGCTAACCTCTCCTCTTAACCTTCCAGCACCGGGCAGGCGTCAGCCCCTATACATCACCTTGCGGTTTAGCAGAGACCTGTGTTTTTGATAAACAGTCGCCTGGGCCTTTTCACTGCGGCTTGCTTTCACAAGCACCCCTTCTCCCGAAGTTACGGGGTCATTTTGCCGAGTTCCTTAACAAGAGTTCTCTCGCTCATCTTAGGATTCTCTCCTCGCCTACCTGTGTCGGTTATCGGTACGGGCACCTAATAAATTATCCCTAGAAGCTTTTCTTGGAAGCGTGACATCAGCTGACTTCACCCTTGCGGGCTTTCGGCATCACAGCTCAATGTTTCGCCATGCGGATTTGCCTACATGACCACCTCACTGCTTACACGTGAATCCATTCACACGCTCAACTTAGCCTTCTCCGTCACTCCTTCAGTTTATTAAGTGGTACAGGAATCTCTACCTGTTGTCCATCGGCTACGCCTTTCGGCCTCACCTTAGGTCCCGACTTACCCAGGGCGGACGAGCCTTCCCCTGGAAACCTTAGGCTTTCGATGGATAGGATTCTCACCTATCTTTCGCTACTCACACCGGCATTCTCACTTCTAACCGCTCCACAGCTCCTTCCGGTACTGCTTCTGTGCTGTTAGAACGCTCTCCTACCACTGACACTTCGTGTCAATCCGCAGCTTCGGCGGTCCGTTTAGCCCCGGTACATTTTCGGCGCAGAGTCACTCGACTAGTGAGCTATTACGCACTCTTTAAAGGATGGCTGCTTCTAAGCCAACCTCCTAGTTGTCTGTGCATCTCCACATCCTTTTCCACTTAACGGACACTTGGGGGCCTTAGCTGGCGGTCTGGGCTCTTTCCCTTTTGACCATGGACCTTATCACCCACAGTCTGACTCCCGATCATATCTATCTGGCATTCGGAGTTTGATTGAGATCAGTACCCCGAGGTGGGGCCATCACCCATTCAGTGCTCTACCTCCAGTAGACTCTTATCGAGGCTAGCCCTAAAGCTATTTCGGAGAGAACCAGCTATATCCGTGTTCGATTGGAATTTCACCCCTAGCCACAAGTCATCCAAGCACTTTTCAACGTGCCCTGGTTCGGCCCTCCAGTCAGTGTTACCTGACCTTCAGCCTGCTCATGGCTAGCTCACACGGTTTCGGGTCTACAACATCGTACTCCTCGCCCTATTCAGACTCGCTTTCGCTTCGGCTCCGTCTCTTCAACTTAACCTTGCACGATATCGTAACTCGCCGGTTCATTCTACAAAAGGCACGCCATCACCCTTTAACGGGCTCTGACTAGTTGTAGGCACACGGTTTCAGGTTCTCTTTCACTCCCCTTCCGGGGTTCTTTTCACCTTTCCCTCACGGTACTGGTTCACTATCGGTCACTAGGTAGTATTTAGCCTTACGAGATGGTCCTCGTTGCTTCCGACGGGATTTCTCGTGTCCCGCCGTACTCAGGATCCCTTCCCTGCTTCACACAATTTCACCTACGGGACTCTCACCCCCTCCGGTTGGCCTTCCCAGACCATTCGGCTATCATGTTCAGTCATTTCTGAAGGTCCTTCTACCCCGGATTACTCCGGTTTGGGCTCCTCCCTGTTCGCTCGCCGCTACTTGGGGAATCGATGTTTCTTTCTTTTCCTCCAGGTACTTAGATGTTTCAGTTCCCTGGGTCTGTCTCCTCTATGGCTATTGATTCACCATACGGTGCTAGCGTATGACCACTAGCGGGTTTCCCCATTCGGATATCCCCGGCTCTTTGCTTACTTACAGCTCCCCGAGGCGTTTCGCCGTTTGTCGCGTCCTTCTTCGACTCCTAGTGCCTAGGCATCCTCCGTGCGCCCTTTATTACTTAACTTTTCTTCTTCAGAAGATATCTAGTTTTCAAAGATCAATTCCAGGAAAATCGAAATTCTCCCAAAACTAAACAGAACGTCTCTTTCTCCATAGAAAGGAGGTGATCCATCCCCACCTTCCGGTAGGGATACCTTGTTACGACTTCACCCCAATCATCTACCCCACCTTAGGCAGCTCCCTCCTTGCGGTTAGGCCACTGACTTCGGGTGTTGTAAACTCTCGTGGTGTGACGGGCGGTGTGTACAAGACCCGGGAACGTATTCACCGCGACATTCTGATTCGCGATTACTAGCGATTCCAACTTCATGTAGGCGAGTTGCAGCCTACAATCCGAACTGAGATTGGCTTTATGAGGTTTGCTCCACGTCACCGCTTCGCTTCTCTTTGTACCAACCATTGTAGCACGTGTGTAGCCCAGGTCATAAGGGGCATGATGATTTGACGTCATCCCCACCTTCCTCCAGTTTGTCACTGGCAGTCTCGTTAGAGTCCCCATCTTACTGCTGGCAACTAACGACAGGGGTTGCGCTCGTTGCGGGACTTAACCCAACATCTCACGACACGAGCTGACGACAACCATGCACCACCTGTATCCATTGTCCCCGAAGGAAACCCTCTATCTCTAGAGGCGTCAATGGTATGTCAAGACCTGGTAAGGTTCTTCGCGTTGCTTCGAATTAAACCACATGCTCCACCGCTTGTGCGGGTCCCCGTCAATTCCTTTGAGTTTCAGTCTTGCGACCGTACTCCCCAGGCGGAGTGCTTAATGCGTTAACTTCAGCACTGAGGTTCGACCCCCAACACTTAGCACTCATCGTTTACGGCGTGGACTACCAGGGTATCTAATCCTGTTTGCTCCCCACGCTTTCGCGCCTCAGTGTCAGTTGCAGACCAGGAAGCCGCCTTCGCCACTGGTGTTCCTCCATATCTCTACGCATTTCACCGCTACACATGGAATTCCACTTCCCTCTTCTGCACTCAAGTCAACCAGTTTCCAATGACCCTCCACGGTTAAGCCGTGGGCTTTCACATCAGACTTAATTAACCACCTGCGCGCTCTTTACGCCCAATAATTCCGGATAACGCTTGCCACCTACGTATTACCGCGGCTGCTGGCACGTAGTTAGCCGTGGCTTTCTCATAAGGTACCGTCAATTGATAGTCATTTCCTCCTATCACCTTTCTTCCCTTATAACAGAATTTTACAACCCGAAGGCCTTCTTCATTCACGCGGCGTTGCTCGGTCAGGCTTTCGCCCATTGCCGAAGATTCCCTACTGCTGCCTCCCGTAGGAGTCTGGGCCGTGTCTCAGTCCCAGTGTGGCCGTTCACCCTCTCAGGTCGGCTACGCATCGTCGCCTTGGTAGGCCTTTACCCCACCAACTAGCTAATGCGCCGCAGGCTCATCCATCAGTGATGCCAGGAGCATCTTTAAACTTTCGTCCTATCCGGTATTAGCGATCGTTTCCAATCGTTGTCCCCGTCTGATGGGCAGATCACCTACGTGTTACTCACCCGTTCGCCGCTTCCCACCGAAGTGGTTCGCTCGACTTGCATGTATTAGGCACGCCGCCAGCGTTCATCCTGAGCCAGGATCAAACTCTCCATAATTGTTTGTTTCCTTAGCTTGCGAAATTTCTTTCGCTCATGATTCTTGACGTTCTGTTTAGTTTTCAAAGAACTTCTCTCGCCTTTTGGCGACTCATTTATCTTACCATATTCGACTTTTTCTGTCAAATGTTTTTTATCTTTTTTTGTAAGATTTCTTGTCTGCCTCTCTCGGTGACTTTTCTAGTTTATCATGTTCAACCGTTTCTGTCAAACACTTTTTAACTTTTTTTATTTTCTTTTCCATCGCCTTTTTTGACGACTCATTTATAATACCATTACGATTCTATGTTGTCAAATATTTTTTTATTTTATGCCAACATAAATAATGATTTCTAATAGCCTATTATTACCTTATTGATAATTATACTACCTCCCCCCCATTAAACTTTAAAATTTTAGATAAGTTTATATTATAATTATTAATAAAAATATAACTGACATTAAACCTTTACTTATTATACATATACATGCAATTATTTATATCTGGTGCTAGTATAGTTTTATGGACACATCCTTTTATTAAGTCGTTACATTAGATTTAATAAAAGAATGCGACTTTATGAAAAAAATATAATTCTGAATTTAAATCAATGATTGTTGAACTTTATAAAACTGGTCGTACCGTCAAAAACCTTAGTCGTGAATAAGGCGTTTCAGAAGTAACAATTTACAAATGGATTAAACAATGTCTCCCATCGCTTCAGTGGATGATACTGAAATGACTCTCGAGAAATTTAAACGTATGAAGCAAGAAATTTTACGCTTACAAGAGGAAAATGAAATTTTAAAAAAGGCTATTAACAGTTTCCCTAGCAGTTGAAGAATAGATTGCCGTCGGCAATCGCCAGATGACCATTCCCCACCAAAGGAGTAGATAAATCGTGTGGGGGCCCCATTCACGAGAAAGTAACTCGATCTGAATTATGTCAATTTATTGATCAACATCAAGGGGAACATGATATTTAGCAAATTTGTGGGGTCTTAAAGTTTTCCAAGAAGCACTTATTATCAATCGAAACATCAAATCGAATCGGAAGCGTGAAAATCAAAACCTACTTTAACAAATTAAGCAGATTTATTTTGAATTTCGTCGTCGATATGGAGCGATTAAGATACACCGTCAATTGATTAAAGAGGGACACTCCATTAGCTTAAAACGCGTTCAGCGATTAATGAAATCGGTTGGATTAATCTCGATTATTCAAAAGAAATATACCCTTATAAAAAACCTAAAAAACTTGTTTTAGAGCATCATAATATTCTAGAACAGGACTTTTCGAAGACTTCAATTAATCAAAAACGTGTATCGGATATCACTTATATTCACGTTCAAAAAGAAGGTTGGTACTACTTGGCTTCAGTCACCGATTTACATTCAAAGAAAATTATTGGTTATCATTTTTCTAAGCAAATGACAACGGACGTTATTATCCAAGCTTAAAAAAATGCCTGTGCTTCGCAAAATCCAAAAGAAAAAGTTATACTTCATGCCGATTTAGGGACGCAGTATACTAGCCAAGATTTTCAAAACCTAACCTCAGAACTTAATCTCATTCAATCTTTTAGCCGTAAGGAATGTCCTTACGATAATGCTTGTATTGAATCATTTCATGCCACAAAGAATTCAGGGTTCTATTAATTATTTAACACCTGAAGAATGTGAGCAACTTGCACGACAAGTAGCTTAAAAAATTAACTTTTTGGTGTCCAAAATATTGACCTAGACCCAGCCTTTTAATCAGATAAAAATTTAAGAATATCAAAATAGGCTATATTTCCCCTCTATTTGTAACAATTAGGTATATGTCTTCTATCTTCTATGATATTTCTTTTAAAAAGGTTTTTATATTATTAGGATTTTTTTAACTTTGCTAACATAGTTTATTTAAATATTATTATATATATTTGGGTGTTTATATTGCTCTGTTAAGCCTACATACGAAATAGCTTTCCTTGATTTATCGAGTGAATTAAAACCATTAAATAATCTATTGTAAGTATTTAATTTCTCTTTCAATAAAACACTACTTAATTATTACAGATCACTATCTTACTATAATCTATCTTTTAAGTGCTTAAAATTTAAAAAGTCTATATTAGTCATACTATAAAAGGGGAGTTATTTGAATAAATAAATCAATAACAAAATTAAGAGTATTAAAGGTGTTAACCTGAAAGACTACAGATTCGATTATTTTACCCCCGCGTCATAATCTAATCGAATCTAAAAAAAATATCTTGGTTAATTAATTATATTAACTCATATAATGTAATAAATTTTTATTTTATCTCAATACTATTTAACCTAGTGGTGCTAGTATAGTTTTATGGACACACTTAAGTTAAGTCGTTACAATAGACTTAATAAAAGGATGTGTCTGTATGAAAAAATATAATAATGAATTTAAATCAATGATTGTTGAACTTTATAAAAATGGACGTTCAGTTAAAGATCTAAGTCGTGAATATGGTGTTTCAGAAGTAACAATTTACAAATGGATTAAACAAATTTCTCCGATTGCCTCGGTAGATGATACAGAAATTACCCTAGAGGATATTAAACGCATGAAGCAAGAAATGTTACGTCTGCAAGAGGAGAATGAAATATTAAAAAAGGCTATGACCATATTCGCGAGAAAGTAAGTCAATCTGAATTATGTCAGTTTATTAATCAACACCATCAGGAACACGATATTAAGCAACTTTGTGAGGTCTTAAGTGTTCCAAGAAGTACTTATTATCAATCGAAGCATCAAACTGAATCAAAATGGGAACATGAAAATCAGAAACTACTTGAACGTATTAAAGAAATTTATTTTGAAAGTAAGTGTCGGTATGGTGCTATTAAGGTACACCATCAATTGATTAAAGAGGGATTCACTGTTAGCTTGAAACGTGTTCAACGGTTAATGAAATCAAGCGGTTTAGCTTCGATTATTCAAAGAAAATATACTCCTTATAGACAGTCTAAGGAACTTGTTTTAGAACGTAATAACATTCTAGAACAGGATTTTTCGACGACTTCAATTAATCAAAAATGGGTATCCGATATTACTTATATTTACGTTCAAAAAGAAGGTTGGTGCTACTTAGCTTCAGTGATGGATTTACATTCAAAGAAAATTATTGGTTATCATTTTTCAAAACAAATGACCACAGATATTATCGTAAAAGCTTTAAAGAATGCCTATGTTTCTCAAAAACCTAAAGATGAGATTATTCTCCACACTGATTTAGGATCACAGTATACTAGCCAAGAGTTTAAAGACTTAACTTCAGACTTTAAGATGATCCAGTCTTTCAGTCGTAAAGGATGTCCTTATGATAATGCTTGTATCGAATCTTTCCATGCCACTCTAAAGAAAGAAGAAGTGTATCAAACTACATATGTGACATTTGAACAGGCTAGAATGGCCCTATTTCAATATATTGAAGGCTGGTATAATCGCAAAAGGATTCATGGTTCCATTAATTATTTAACGCCAGAAGAATGTGAGCAACTTGCACGACAAATTGCTTAAAAACTTAACTTTTTTGTGTCCAAAATATTGACCTAGATCCATAGTTAATAAGAGTACTGAAATTTTATTTATACCATAAACATTTCGTATATGACACCTTTACTTATGTTTACATTTTACGAACTTTATCTCAACCAATAAATGTGGATGAAGGATTGAAAGAATTATATAGTATTATTTGCATATTACCTTAATGTCTCCCTCAAAATATTAGACTAAAACAACGACAATTTGGAGTGTTTTTTATATGACTCGATATTGTTCAAAATTAAAGTTTTTTAATGAATATTTACAAGGTTTTTAGGGCATTGATTTCGTCCTAAAAATTATCAAATTTCGAGTCGGCCCCAAACTAAAACCTGATTTAGGCTAAATAACTAATCACAAAAAAAAACGATTGACAGTCTAAAAACAAGAATCTACTGGAGAATTTAAGTTAACTGTATACAACTAAACTAAGAAAACGGATGCTTCATATAACCAAACTGCTATTCATTTTGGAAGATCAGACATAGGAACTATTGGGAATTAGAATGCAACGATTGAAAAAGTGGCGTAGAAGCACTACTTAAATCGAAAAGAAGACCTCAGCCACCTACGATAAAATTAAAATCCTCTTTCTAACCAAAACATTAATACCTGAACAAGAATTAGAAGAAATTAAATTATTAATAATTGGATATGAATACTTAAAAGTGTGTCACAGCTATGGGATTGCGCCATGAATCCAAAGAATACAATTAAAAAATTAACAACTCATTTTAAATTAATTAGTATTTTAAAGATAAACAAATTTCCTAAATCAAGCTATCATTATTGGATTAAAAAGATGGGACATGAGGATCCGGATCAAGAGCCTCGAACGAAATCCTAGCTTAAATATTTTTAAAGAAACTGATGAAATTCACGGTTACCGTTGAATTATAGATAAACTTCATCATCAAGAGCAGCAGATTAACCATAAGAAACTTTATCGTCTAATGAAAAAGCTAGAAATTAGTTGTATTAGGTTCAGCCATAAAACACGCAAATATCATTCATATAAAGGAACCGTCGAGAGCTAGTTAAGAATCGAATTAACCGTTTATTTAGTATGCCACCCTCTTATCAGAAACTGAAAACAGATGGGACTAAGTTTAAAATACAGGAAGAAAAATATAATAATCCTCCATGCGGATCAAGAATGGTAGTATCAAAGTCAGCAACGATTTAAAGCATTAAAGAGATACAATATTTTCTAAAGCGTGTCACAAAGTTGAAATTCTCTGGATAACTCACCAATGAAAAACTTCTTCGTAATCCTTAAACAAGCTATACCCTAGCAAGACATTTAAAGCCAATAAGGAATCAAAAGAAGCAGCGAAAACAATATGTATATTACTATGATACCTCTAAATAAGTTAAAAGAAAATTGGCTATTATGTGTCTCAACAAATATCAGATTCATACTAGCCAATTAGCTACATAATATGAAGTTCAACTTTTAGGATCCCCCCACATTTGTTTTTGGTTCTATAATATTCAATGTTGCTAATCAAGCAGCACTTTTTTATAGTATCGAAAAAAAAGAGCTCAAGTCTCAATTCTTTTACAATATTATCGACCAAAGCAATATTCAAAGGATAAGATTTGATGTTTTACTCATATTTTACTAGAAAACATTACTAGAAAACATTTAAATATTAAAGATAAAAATATCTTGAGGAAGTGAAGTTAATTGATTTATCTCCTGAGTTAAAATCTATATCAAGAGTTACTTTTTGCTCTTCAGACGAAAAACTTAGAACGATTTAATCATTTGCTTGAAACGCAACATTCACTTATTTCTCCTGAACTTCAAATAGCTTTCTAAAACTTTAAAACTTATCAATCTTATATCAAAGATACTCTCTCAACCCCTTACACATACGGTCCTAGCGAAGGAGTTAATAATAAAATTAAGGTCATTAAGCGTATTGCCTTTGAATATCGTGATTTCATCACTGGGTCACCTGGCGGACGTAGCAAAGCTCGTACATTACCTCCATTGCTAGGGTAATTAAATCTCGTATTCTCATGGTTCAAAATCTAACAAAGCCTAAAACAAAAATCCTAGCAGCATAGCTACTAGGATTTCCATTGGTATTTTCGTTGTAACAGGTTAAAAATTAATTAACAACACTATTTGACAAAGAATCGAAAAAAAGTCGGAAATAATTAACAAAAAAAACATCCCGAAGGATGTTGATTGGCTATTTGGAGCGGGTGAAGAGAATCGAACTCTCACAGTCAGCTTGGAAGGCTGAAGTTCTACCATTAAACTACACCCGCATTTTTTTCGGCCTAGCGACGTCCTACTCTCGCACTTGCGTACTACCCTCGGCGCTAAGGAGCTTAACTTCTGTGTTCGGTATGGGAACAGGTGTGCCCTCCTTGCCCTTATCACTAGACCTTCTGTCAGATCTTATCAATCTCACAAAACTAGATATCTTCTGCTTACTTCCTTATTAGTTAAGTCCTCGATCGATTAGTATCAGTCCGCTTCATCTGTCACCAAACTTCCACTCCTGACCTATCTACCTCGTCGTCTTCAAGGGATCTTACTTCTTTCGAATGGGAAATCTCATCTTGAGGGGGGCTTCACGCTTAGATGCTTTCAGCGTTTATCCCTTCCACACGTAGCTACCCAGCTATGCTCCTGGCAGAACAACTGGTACACCAGCGGTGTGTCCATCCCGGTCCTCTCGTACTAAGGACAGCTCCTCTCAAATTTCCTACGCCCACGACGGATAGGGACCGAACTGTCTCACGACGTTCTGAACCCAGCTCGCGTACCGCTTTAATGGGCGAACAGCCCAACCCTTGGGACCGACTACAGCCCCAGGATGCGATGAGCCGACATCGAGGTGCCAAACCTCCCCGTCGATGTGAACTCTTGGGGGAGATCAGCCTGTTATCCCCGGGGTAGCTTTTATCCGTTGAGCGACGGCCCTTCCATTCGGTACCGCCGGATCACTAAGCCCGACTTTCGTCCCTGCTCGACTTGTAGGTCTCGCAGTCAAGCTCCCTTCTGCCTTTACACTCTTCGAATGATTTCCAACCATTCTGAGGGAACCTTTGGGCGCCTCCGTTACTCTTTGGGAGGCGACCGCCCCAGTCAAACTGCCCACCTGACACTGTCCCCTGACCAGCTCATGGCCACGGGTTAGAACCCCAGTAACACAAGGGTAGTATCCCAACAGCGACTCCTCCAAGACTGGCGTCCTGGTCTCTTCGTCTCCTACCTATCCTGTACATGTGTCACCAGTGCTCAATATCAAGCTACAGTAAAGCTCCACGGGGTCTTTCCGTCCTGTCGCGGGTAACCTGCATCTTCACAGGTACTATGATTTCACCGAGTCTCTTGTTGAGACAGCGCCCAGATCGTTACGCCTTTCGTGCGGGTCGGAACTTACCCGACAAGGAATTTCGCTACCTTAGGACCGTTATAGTTACGGCCGCCGTTTACTGGGGCTTCAATTCAAAGCTTCGCTTGCGCTAACCTCTCCTCTTAACCTTCCAGCACCGGGCAGGCGTCAGCCCCTATACATCACCTTGCGGTTTAGCAGAGACCTGTGTTTTTGATAAACAGTCGCCTGGGCCTTTTCACTGCGGCTTGCTTTCACAAGCACCCCTTCTCCCGAAGTTACGGGGTCATTTTGCCGAGTTCCTTAACAAGAGTTCTCTCGCTCATCTTAGGATTCTCTCCTCGCCTACCTGTGTCGGT
Organism: Turicibacter sp. St.80E1; assembly: GCF_059728495.1. Classification (NCBI taxonomy): domain Bacteria; kingdom Bacillati; phylum Bacillota; class Erysipelotrichia; order Erysipelotrichales; family Turicibacteraceae; genus Turicibacter; species Turicibacter sp. St.80E1. Next base: position 2,352,472 of record NZ_AP039386.1, read on the forward strand.
TATCGGTACGGGCACCTAATAAATTATCCCTAGAAGCTTTTCTTGGAAGCGTGACATCAGCTGACTTCACCCTTGCGGGCTTTCGGCATCACAGCTCAATGTTTCGCCATGCGGATTTGCCTACATGACCACCTCACTGCTTACACGTGAATCCATTCACACGCTCAACTTAGCCTTCTCCGTCACTCCTTCAGTTTATTAAGTGGTACAGGAATCTCTACCTGTTGTCCATCGGCTACGCCTTTCGGCCTCACCTTAGGTCCCGACTTACCCAGGGCGGACGAGCCTTCCCCTGGAAACCTTAGGCTTTCGATGGATAGGATTCTCACCTATCTTTCGCTACTCACACCGGCATTCTCACTTCTAACCGCTCCACAGCTCCTTCCGGTACTGCTTCTGTGCTGTTAGAACGCTCTCCTACCACTGACACTTCGTGTCAATCCGCAGCTTCGGCGGTCCGTTTAGCCCCGGTACATTTTCGGCGCAGAGTCACTCGACTAGTGAGCTATTACGCACTCTTTAAAGGATGGCTGCTTCTAAGCCAACCTCCTAGTTGTCTGTGCATCTCCACATCCTTTTCCACTTAACGGACACTTGGGGGCCTTAGCTGGCGGTCTGGGCTCTTTCCCTTTTGACCATGGACCTTATCACCCACAGTCTGACTCCCGATCATATCTATCTGGCATTCGGAGTTTGATTGAGATCAGTACCCCGAGGTGGGGCCATCACCCATTCAGTGCTCTACCTCCAGTAGACTCTTATCGAGGCTAGCCCTAAAGCTATTTCGGAGAGAACCAGCTATATCCGTGTTCGATTGGAATTTCACCCCTAGCCACAAGTCATCCAAGCACTTTTCAACGTGCCCTGGTTCGGCCCTCCAGTCAGTGTTACCTGACCTTCAGCCTGCTCATGGCTAGCTCACACGGTTTCGGGTCTACAACATCGTACTCCTCGCCCTATTCAGACTCGCTTTCGCTTCGGCTCCGTCTCTTCAACTTAACCTTGCACGATATCGTAACTCGCCGGTTCATTCTACAAAAGGCACGCCATCACCCTTTAACGGGCTCTGACTAGTTGTAGGCACACGGTTTCAGGTTCTCTTTCACTCCCCTTCCGGGGTTCTTTTCACCTTTCCCTCACGGTACTGGTTCACTATCGGTCACTAGGTAGTATTTAGCCTTACGAGATGGTCCTCGTTGCTTCCGACGGGATTTCTCGTGTCCCGCCGTACTCAGGATCCCTTCCCTGCTTCACACAATTTCACCTACGGGACTCTCACCCCCTCCGGTTGGCCTTCCCAGACCATTCGGCTATCATGTTCAGTCATTTCTGAAGGTCCTTCTACCCCGGATTACTCCGGTTTGGGCTCCTCCCTGTTCGCTCGCCGCTACTTGGGGAATCGATGTTTCTTTCTTTTCCTCCAGGTACTTAGATGTTTCAGTTCCCTGGGTCTGTCTCCTCTATGGCTATTGATTCACCATACGGTGCTAGCGTATGACCACTAGCGGGTTTCCCCATTCGGATATCCCCGGCTCTTTGCTTACTTACAGCTCCCCGAGGCGTTTCGCCGTTTGTCGCGTCCTTCTTCGACTCCTAGTGCCTAGGCATCCTCCGTGCGCCCTTTATTACTTAACTTTTCTTCTTCAGAAGATATCTAGTTTTCAAAGATCAATTCTTTTTGGTGGAGACTAGGGGGATCGAACCCCTGACCTCCTGCGTGCAAGGCAGGCGCTCTCCCAGCTGAGCTAAGTCCCCATTCTCTTTTTCTTTTTTATGGTGGGCCTAAATGGACTCGAACCATCGACCTCACGCTTATCAGGCGTGCGCTCTAACCAGCTGAGCTATAGGCCCATTCCACCTTAGGAAAATTGAAATTCTCCCAAAACTAAACAGAACGTCTCTTTCTCCATAGAAAGGAGGTGATCCATCCCCACCTTCCGGTAGGGATACCTTGTTACGACTTCACCCCAATCATCTACCCCACCTTAGGCAGCTCCCTCCTTGCGGTTAGGCCACTGACTTCGGGTGTTGTAAACTCTCGTGGTGTGACGGGCGGTGTGTACAAGACCCGGGAACGTATTCACCGCGACATTCTGATTCGCGATTACTAGCGATTCCAACTTCATGTAGGCGAGTTGCAGCCTACAATCCGAACTGAGATTGGCTTTATGAGGTTTGCTCCACGTCACCGCTTCGCTTCTCTTTGTACCAACCATTGTAGCACGTGTGTAGCCCAGGTCATAAGGGGCATGATGATTTGACGTCATCCCCACCTTCCTCCAGTTTGTCACTGGCAGTCTCGTTAGAGTCCCCATCTTACTGCTGGCAACTAACGACAGGGGTTGCGCTCGTTGCGGGACTTAACCCAACATCTCACGACACGAGCTGACGACAACCATGCACCACCTGTATCCATTGTCCCCGAAGGAAACCCTCTATCTCTAGAGGCATCAATGGTATGTCAAGACCTGGTAAGGTTCTTCGCGTTGCTTCGAATTAAACCACATGCTCCACCGCTTGTGCGGGTCCCCGTCAATTCCTTTGAGTTTCAGTCTTGCGACCGTACTCCCCAGGCGGAGTGCTTAATGCGTTAACTTCAGCACTGAGGTTCGACCCCCAACACTTAGCACTCATCGTTTACGGCGTGGACTACCAGGGTATCTAATCCTGTTTGCTCCCCACGCTTTCGCGCCTCAGTGTCAGTTGCAGACCAGGAAGCCGCCTTCGCCACTGGTGTTCCTCCATATCTCTACGCATTTCACCGCTACACATGGAATTCCACTTCCCTCTTCTGCACTCAAGTCAACCAGTTTCCAATGACCCTCCACGGTTAAGCCGTGGGCTTTCACATCAGACTTAATTAACCACCTGCGCGCTCTTTACGCCCAATAATTCCGGATAACGCTTGCCACCTACGTATTACCGCGGCTGCTGGCACGTAGTTAGCCGTGGCTTTCTCATAAGGTACCGTCAATTGATAGTCATTTCCTCCTATCACCTTTCTTCCCTTATAACAGAATTTTACAACCCGAAGGCCTTCTTCATTCACGCGGCGTTGCTCGGTCAGGCTTTCGCCCATTGCCGAAGATTCCCTACTGCTGCCTCCCGTAGGAGTCTGGGCCGTGTCTCAGTCCCAGTGTGGCCGTTCACCCTCTCAGGTCGGCTACGCATCGTCGCCTTGGTAGGCCTTTACCCCACCAACTAGCTAATGCGCCGCAGGCTCATCCATCAGTGATGCCAGGAGCATCTTTAAACTTTCGTCCTATCCGGTATTAGCGATCGTTTCCAATCGTTGTCCCCGTCTGATGGGCAGATCACCTACGTGTTACTCACCCGTTCGCCGCTTCCCACCGAAGTGGTTCGCTCGACTTGCATGTATTAGGCACGCCGCCAGCGTTCATCCTGAGCCAGGATCAAACTCTCCATAATTGTTTGTTTCCTTAGCTTGCGAAATTTCTTTCGCTCATGATTCTTGACGTTCTGTTTAGTTTTCAAAGAACTTCTCTCGCCTTTTGGCGACTCATTTATCTTACCATATTCGACTTTTTCTGTCAAATGTTTTTTTATCTTTTTTATAAGATTTCTTGTCTGCCTCTCTTGGCGACTTTTCTAGTTTATCATGTTCAACAACTTCTGTCAAACACTTTTTAACTTTTTTTATTTTCTTTTCCATCGCCTTTTTGACGACTCATTTATAATACCACTCCAATACAATATTGTCAAATATTTTATAATAATGAATCCTATTAATTATTACAAAATACAAGAACTGGATTTCTTGTTTTACGTTTACTACAAGAATAAATTTTTCCTATCATTTACTAACTCACTTATTAGTGTGCTATCCTCTAAGAAATATCTCATGCTCCTTTTATATCTATCGCTTGCAACATTTATTATTTTGTAAAAAAAACTTTCTCTAATTTAAAATAATTGGTGCTAGTATAGTTTTATGGACACACTTAAGTTAAGTCGTTACAATAGACTTAATAAAAGGATGTGTCTGTATGAAAAAATATAATAATGAATTTAAATCAATGATTGTTGAACTTTATAAAAATGGACGTTCAGTTAAAGATCTAAGTCGTGAATATGGTGTTTCAGAAGTAACAATTTACAAATGGATTAAACAAATTTCTCCGATTGCCTCGGTAGATGATACAGAAATTACCCTAGAGGATATTAAACGCATGAAGCAAGAAATGTTACGTCTGCAAGAGGAGAATGAAATATTAAAAAAGGCTATGACCATATTCGCGAGAAAGTAAGTCAATCTGAATTATGTCAGTTTATTAATCAACACCATCAGGAACACGATATTAAGCAACTTTGTGAGGTCTTAAGTGTTCCAAGAAGTACTTATTATCAATCGAAGCATCAAACTGAATCAAAATGGGAACGTGAAAATCAGAAACTACTTGAACGTATTAAAGAAATTTATTTTGAAAGTAAGTGTCGGTATGGTGCTATTAAGGTACACCATCAATTGATTAAAGAGGGATTCACTGTTAGCTTGAAACGTGTTCAACGGTTAATGAAATCAAGCGGTTTAGCTTCGATTATTCAAAGAAAATATACTCCTTATAGACAGTCTAAGGAACTTGTTTTAGAACGTAATAACATTCTAGAACAGGATTTTTCGACGACTTCAATTAATCAAAAATGGGTATCCGATATTACTTATATTTACGTTCAAAAAGAAGGTTGGTGCTACTTAGCTTCAGTGATGGATTTACATTCAAAGAAAATTATTGGTTATCATTTTTCAAAACAAATGACCACAGATATTATCGTAAAAGCTTTAAAGAATGCCTATGTTTCTCAAAAACCTAAAGATGAGATTATTCTCCACACTGATTTAGGATCACAGTATACTAGCCAAGAGTTTAAAGACTTAACTTCAGACTTTAAGATGATCCAGTCTTTCAGTCGTAAAGGATGTCCTTATGATAATGCTTGTATCGAATCTTTCCATGCCACTCTAAAGAAAGAAGAAGTGTATCAAACTACATATGTGACATTTGAACAGGCTAGAATGGCCCTATTTCAATATATTGAAGGCTGGTATAATCGCAAAAGGATTCATGGTTCCATTAATTATTTAACGCCAGAAGAATGTGAGCAACTTGCACGACAAATTGCTTAAAAACTTAACTTTTTTGTGTCCAAAATATTGACCTAGATCCAAATAGACTATAATTTATTAATTTTATATAAATTTTCATTTGTTTACAATATAGCGTTAAATTCTATAGGATTGCTATTAAATATCTTTGAAAATACATCATTAATATTTAATTTAAAAATGACTACTTCGTCGCTAGCACTCCTGTAGGGACTATGACGCCCCAAAAATCTTTTGAACATTGATTATTCCAAATTTATAAAAACAAACTATTTCAAACTAATCAATTATTAGTCCTTAATTTTAAATAGACTCCATCAAAAAAAATGAAAATAACATAAAATTTTATCTATAGGCGATATCTAAACTGTTGGAAAGACTATTTTATTACTAAAGTTAACTTTGAATATAGTGACCATCAATAATCGTCCCAAAAACGTTAAAATAAAGGGAAGTTTTTTTGCAGATGATCAGGGTCAATCTTAATTGGGGTTATAATAACAGTTGTGCTGGAGAGGAGAAATTATTTTATCTTAATAGAAGTTAGATTCTTAAGTTATTAAATCGGGTGAATCTTTTATTGTATACTTTTACCGCGGATATAGAGGTAACCTTTAGGTAACTATAAATAGTAAAAATTTTCTTTACATTTAAAATTATCACTTGAAACAACCATTTTATTGATCGCTCTGATTCAAATTAAGGTCCTCTTTGAAGTATTAATACAAAATATACGGTAGAATTAAAATTGTGGATATCCATATCTTACAATAATATCCTGAGAACTCATTACGAGGGTTTTAAACTTAAAACGGAGTTTCCCTTTTCGATTATCTAGATCTATAGAGTCTATAATATTGGAGGTTACTGAGTAAGTAATATGTTTCTTGCGACATAAAAAAAGAGCACTCCCCTCAATACCTTTACTATTTTATTAGCTAAGACATTATACTCCCATAGAATTAATTAGAGAAGATAAACTGAAATGACTATCTTTATTTTTCATAGCAACCTGCTTATTGTCAAAAATGCAGAATCCTATTTGATAAATCATAATTAAAAGGGGTCTATAATATTTAGTGTTGTTGATTAAGCAGCACTTTTATAGTATGAAAAAAAGAGACCTCAAGTCTCAATCCTGTCACAATGTTATCGACTAAAACAATATTGAAAGGATAAGATTTGATGTCTCACTCATATTTCACTAGAAAACTTTTAAATATTAAAGATAAAAATATTACATTTTCAAAAGATTATCTTGAGAAAGTAAAATTGAACGGAATTACTAGCTTTATCTTTAAAGGTATTCTTACGTATCAACCGACTCATTGTCAAAAGTACAGAACCCTATTTTATTCAAAATTTAAGAAGCATGGATTTAAAACCTCTCGAATCGCCATTCCAAAAGTCTCTCTTCACGATACCTACTTAGACCTAAAAAAACAGCGTTATTATTGTGGGCATTGCCAGTCTACTTTTACACTAAGTACTTCAATTGTTGAAAAGAACTGTTACATTTCTTATCATACGAAACACGCCATTGCTTTAGAGGCCCAAAATAAAATTTCTGAATGTGATATCGCACGTCGCCATCAGGTCTCTCATTCAACCGTCAATCGAATCATCCATAGCTTTTATGAATCTCAAACCTTAAACCTTAATTATTTACCTGAAAATCTCTGTTTTGATGAATTTAAATCCGTTAAATCTGCTGAGGGTCATATGTCTTTTATCTTTTGCGATGCTGACTCAAAACAAATCATCGATATCGTTGAAGATCGTCGTTTAAGCTCCCTTCAAGCTTATTTTAAACGATACACAAAGGAAGCACGTCATCGAGTGAAAAATATTGTGATTGATATGTACGCTCCTTACATCAGCCTCATTAAGAATCTTTTTCCTCATGCCTAAATTATCATTGATAAATTTCATTTTGTTCAATATCTCTCTCGTGCACTGAATAAAACTCGAATTCGATTCATGAAAAAGTTCAAAAAGCATGGTCGTAAATTCAAACGTTATTAACGTTTATTTTTAAAATCTCACGCTTTACTTAATGTCACCACTTATCGATCAGTTTACTGTTTTAAACACCTTCTGAATTAAAAGCAACTTATGATTTATATCCAGAGTTACTTTTCGCTCTTCAGACGAAAAACTTAAAACGATTTAATCATTTACTCGAAACGAAACACCCACTTGTTTCTCCTGAGTTTCAAACAGCTTTCCAAACCTTTAAAACTTATCAATCCTATATTAAAAATACTCTCTCAACTCATTACACAAATGGTCCTATCGAAGGAATTAATAATAAAATTAAGGTCATTAGGCGTATTGCCTTTGGATACCGTAGTTTCTATCATTGGGTCCCCTAGTGTATGTAGCGAAGCTCGTACATTTCCTCCATTGCTAGGGTAATTAAATCTCGTATTCTCATGGTTCAAAATCTAACAAAACCTAAAACAAAAATCCTAGCAGTATAGCCACTAGGATTTCAATTTAGTCTTTCACTGCGATAGACTATCATTTCATTAACCTTTTAACATAGTGCATCAAAAAAATCTTCCAACAAACGCTACTATTAAGCATCCATTTGTTGGAAGATTTACGAGTATCTATTATTTTCCTGAGATTAATCTTTTATCGTCTTAACCTAAAAACCTTAATTTGAACAACTATTCTAATTCATCCTCTTGGTATATAGCTAGACCTTCAAACTCTTCTGGGTCCTCATCAACCTCTACTTCACTTTCATCACTGTAATCATCTTCATTATCAGCCTTATCTAAAAACTCATCAGTTTCATCTTTATCCATTTCTTCCTTGTAGACAGGTTCGGCATCATATGTATCAAACCCATCTTCAGTAATTGCTTCTACTTCCTCATCATCGAAATCGATATCATATGTATCATAGTTAGCTACTTCATATTTTTGACGTGATTTTAAATCCCATTTATCTTCACCCACAGTTACAAACTTACCGCTTAAGGTCAAATCTGAATAAAATTGTGGTAATCTTGCTTGAAACTGTTCATCAGTTAATCCCATAATTTCGCATACCTCTTTAGCGATTTTCTCGAATTTTTGAGGCTTTATTTTTCTTTGAATTAATAACTCCGCTACTTCTAACATTGACATTTCCTCATTATGTGTAGTCATTCTAAATCCTCCTCTGTATAATTTACATTCTTTCCGGCGCCGATACTCCAATTAAATTTAATGCATTTTTTATAGTTATCTCAAGAGCTTGGATCAATGCTAATTTTTCGTTTGTTTTTGCATTATCCTCTTCATTAATTACTTTTTCAGCATTATATAAGCTATGGAAGGCTGTTGCTAAATCATTTACGTAATTACAAATTAAATGAGGACGTCTTTTTGCTGCTGCATCTGCTACAACGTTAGGAAATTCCCCCATTAATTTAATAACTTCATACTCTTTTTCGTGATTAATAAATTCATAATTTTCTTTTACGTCAACGGAAAAGCCTTTTTCTTTAGCCTGTCTTAATATAGAACATGTTCTTGCATGTGCATATTGAGCATAGTAAACAGGATTTTCATTTGACTTTTTCGTAGCCAAATCTAAATCGAAATCCATTTGTGTTTCACCACTACGCATGACAAAGAAATAACGAACAGCATCTACTCCAACCTCATCAACAAGATCACGAATCGTAACAGCTTTTCCCGTTCGCTTAGACATTTTGAACTCTTCTCCGTCTTTAATTAAGCGAACCATCTGAATAATATCTACCTCTAATTTATCCGCCTCATATCCTAATGCCTGCATCGCAGCTTTTACGCGAGCAATATATCCATGATGGTCTGCTCCCCAAATATCTACTAACTTATCATTTCCTCTATTAAGTTTTTCGATATGATTTGCAATATCCGGTGTTAGGTAAGTATATGAGCCATCTGATTTTTTTAAAACTCTATCCTTGTCGTCTCCAAAATCAGTCGAACGGAACCAAATTGCCCCATCTTTTTCATAAATATATCCCTTTGATTGAAGAAGATCTATTGATTCTTTCACGAGGTTTTTATCGTAGATTGATTTCTCGCTCGTAAATAAATCAAATTCTACCCCAAACATATTTAAATCTTTTTTAATTTTATCTAACTCATAATCAAGCGATATTTGACGAATCAAATCATAATTTTCATCTAATTTTCCAACAAATTGCTCTTTATATTTTTCCGCCATCATTTGTCCTAACAAAATAATGTCCGGTCCATAATAACCATCTTCCGGCATTTTTGATTCATTCCCTAATGCCTCTAAATAACGAGCATAAGCCGAAACAACTAAATTATGAATTTGATTTCCCGCATCATTTACATAGTATTCACGAGTCACATCATATCCCGCTTTCGACAAAAGTCGGCAAAGAGAATCACCCAAGGCAGCTCCTCGAGCATGACCTAAATGTAGGTCGCCAGTCGGATTAGCTGAAACATACTCAACATTATATTTCAAACCTTTTCCGGAATTACTTTTACCGTAATCATCACCTAAATCAATGATGCCTTTAATAGACTTAGTAAATACCGTCTTTTTCAGGAAAAAATTGATAAAACCTGGGCCGGCAATTTCAATTTTTGCAACATCAGCTTTATTTGTATCAAAGTTTTTTACTATTTCTTCAGCTATAATACGTGGATTTTTCTTTGCACGTTTAGTTAACTGCATTGCAATATTAGTCGAATAATCCCCGTGTTTTGCATCTTTCGCATTTTCTAAAATAACATTGATATCTTCCTCACAAGAAACATAACCACACTTGATAACTGTTTCCTTAATTTCATTCTTTAAGTTTTCTTTCAGCGTTTGAATCATATCTAAGACATATCCTCCTTTTTAAAATAAATGCTCAGTTTATAATTTCCTACTCTTTCCTTTTGTACAGTTAAATCGTAGTCTAAATTTATCCGAAATTTATTTTCGCATTCCTCTAGATTATAACAATGAGTTTTTACCGTGCTAATAAGTTCACCGTAAGGCGTTTTTATATACCCATCTACATTTTTTTTTGTGGTGTATCTTTGATCTAATATTATCGTTCCATTGCGACGAATACGAATAGTGTTATCATCAAATTCTAATCTACACTTCGTAATATGGTCATCGTCAATATTTTTCTCTTCAAAGAATAAAAAGCCTATATTATTTTTTTTATAATATTTTCCTTGCGTCTCATACGAGGTCTCTGTTACCTCTAAACCTTGAGTTAATTTCATATGAAAATTAACCACACCCGTTATTTTACTCATAACCATTCTACCATCATCCATAATGTGTAATTTTATCTTTTAATTATAGCACAATTTATTTTATCCATTCTATATGATTATTGCAATAATTTTATAAATATATACGATGTCTTATTCTATTTAGAATTTTTTGGAATCAACTTTTTAAATTATATCTATAAAAAAAAACAAAAAAAACTAGGAAAATAATATCTATTTTTCTAGTTTTTTTATCATCAATTAGAATTCAGCATTTTTAGGGGTACGTGGAAAAGGAATTACGTCACGAATGTTTTCAACTCCAGTTAGATACATAACCATACGCTCAAAACCTAATCCAAATCCTGAATGAGTCACACCACCATAACGACGTAAGTCTAAATACCAATTTAAATCTTCTGTAGGAACACCTATTTCCTCCATACGTTTTTCTAAAATATCTAGACGCTCCTCTCGTTGGGATCCTCCTATTAGTTCTCCTACCCCTGGAACTAACAGGTCCATAGCTGCTACTGTTTTTTGATCATCATTAACTCTCATATAAAATGCTTTAATGTCCTTAGGATAGTCTGTTACAAATACCGGCGATTTAAAAACTTCATCAGTCAGGTATCTTTCGTGTTCAGTCGACAAGTCAATCCCCCATTCAACTTTATTTTCAAACTTTTTATTGGCAGTTAATAAAATATCGATTGCTTCTGTATAGGTAATTCGTTTAAATGTAGAATTAGCAACAGTTTGAACTCGATTTAGTACTCCCTTGCTAACATACTGATCAAAAAAGTTCATCTCTTCTGGGGCATTTTCTAGTACATAGTTAATAATATATTTAATCATTCCTTCTGCCATATCCATATCGTCTTTTAGGTCGGCAAACGCCATTTCTGGTTCAATCATCCAAAATTCTGATGCATGACGTTGGGTATTAGAATTTTCTGCACGGAAAGTCGGGCCAAATGTATAAACATCTCGTAAGGCAAGAGCGAATGCTTCCCCTTCAAGTTGTCCCGATACTGTTAAGTTAGTAGACTTAGCAAAAAAATCGTGTTTGAAATCTACGACTCCTTCCTCATTTCGAGGGATATTATCTAAGTCTAGTGTTGTAACTCGAAACATCTCTCCCGCTCCCTCAGCATCAGAACCTGTAATAATTGGGGTATGCACGTATACAAAGTTTTTTTCTTGAAAATAGCTATGTATTGCAAATGCAACTAATGAACGCACTCTAAAAACGGCAGAAAACAAATTAGTTCGGGGACGTAAATGAGCTACTTCTCTTAAGAATTCACGAGTATGTCTTTTAGGTTGAATTGGATAATCTTCCGGACAATCTCCTTTTAAGACTAATTTATGCGCTTTAATCTCGAAAGGTTGTTTAGCATTTGGCGTAGGTATAACTACCCCATATACAGTTACAGCTGAACCTACACGGATTTTTTGGATTTCTTTAAAATTATCTAAACTTTCCTCATATACAACCTGAATGGTTTCAAAAAATGATCCGTCATTAATCATTAAGAAGCCAAAAGATTTTTGAGCACGATTATTTCTAACCCATCCATTCAATTCAATAGACTGATGTTCAAATCGTTCTAAGTTTCTAAATAATTGTCGTGTTACAACTTTCTCCATCTAAAAATCCTCCTTAATTTTTTTAATTACTAAAAATAAAAAACAGTCCTCATCCAAAAAAGGGACGAATGACTGTTAATCCGCGGTACCACCCTAGTTTAAGAACATATAGTTCTTACACTTCATCCTTAACGCGGAATTTACGACTTAATCTACTTACAAACATTGTTTTCGGTAAGTTACTCCAAGGTGTTCTTCACTTCCAAATCCATTCTAGGCTCTCACCATCCCTAGATCGCTACAATTTCAATTAAAAGCTACTCTCCTTTTCAACGTAAATATTTAATTATTTAAATATTATACCCTTTGCTCTTATTAGTCAATATTTACTCATCGAATATTTATCCTATACTCCAAACACCTTCTTCGACAAAATAATAAAATTTTTGCAATAACGTGAATTATGTTAATTTATGTTTTATTTTGCAGAATTTAAATTTGATTATTTTCGCTAGTCCTTTTATTTTATTTTTTAAAATATTATTTTTTTATTATTTCACCTAAACTTCGATACAAAGAATCTGTTGTCATATGTCAAAAAATAATGCTTTTAGTCGCAAAATGCAATAATTAATAATATTTTGTTTAAATAATGAAATCAATAATAAACGTTGGGGATACAGTGGATAAGTGTACTAAAGTGTCGATTTAACGATGTTTTTGGATGTGAATAAATTGTAGACAAGTTGTTGATATATGTCGATTATTATCAACAACTATGTGAATAAGGTGTTTGTTTTTGTCGAATTATAGAGATTAAACACAAGTGATCTTAAATATTTAAAGTTTAAAACTCTCGGAATTCAAGCGATATAACTCATTTTCTTACAAAATAACTGTTTTTTTCTTTTTTCGACGTTATCTCGAGATAAATAACAAGTTTCTACATAATTCGATAATATATTTTTTCTTTTTTTAATAATAATAAAAATAATATATGTGGATATTGGGGATAAACCCTAAATTTATTGATATTATCATATTTTAGATTGTAGATATCTTGTTAATAAACTGTTGATGTATTTAAAATTTATACACACATGCTGTGTATGTTTTATCGCATAATGTTTTATATTGTCGATTACTGTTCACCCTTCTAATACTTATTTAAGTGTTTCTTTTTTCTATAGGCACACTCGTTATATATAATAAAGTGCTAATACACTTAATAGATAAGAAATAAAGTATTAAATAAAATTACATTTAAAAACATCCATAACAGGCCTTATTTCTTCATCGAACCAACCTTAAAAATAACAAATAAAAGAAAAAACGAAACTATTCTTATTCAAATAGCTTCGTTTAAAAAGTATTTTATTAAGTTTGACTTGTGTACTTATTTTAATTACATTTTGATTTATTTTCCTAAACAAAATTTACTAAATAATTCATCTAGTAATGCATCTCCAATATCTTCCCCGAGAATTTCCCCAAGAATATGCCAGGCATTTTTTATATCAATTTCAACCATATCCACAAGCATCCCTATTTTCATCGCTTCAATTGCATCTTCGAGGGAGGTAAGGGCCTGCTTTAATTTAGCGATATGACGAGCATTTGATATATAGGTCATATCCGTAGAACCTATCTCTCCTAGCTCAAACATTTCTTTAATACTATTTTCTAAAAGTTCAATACCCTCATCTAAAACCATTGAAGTTTCAATATAGTTAGGAATTTCATTACGTTCAATATTAGATTCTAAGTCTGTTTTATTCAAAATAATAATTCGTTTTTTTTCATCTGTAAGTTTTAATAACTGTCTATCTTGATCTGTTAGTGGTTCATTATTATTTAAAACGAGTAAGATTAGTTGTGCTTCACTTAATATTTTTTTCGACTTTTCTACGCCAATAGCTTCCACAATATCTGTTGTTTCCCGTATTCCAGCTGTATCAATTAAATTAAGTGTTAATCCACCAACATTTATATATCCTTCAACAGTATCCCTGGTAGTCCCAGCTATATCCGTTACAATTGCCTTTTCCTCCCGCATCAACTGATTAAGTAGACTTGATTTTCCTACGTTTGGTCGTCCAATAATTGCAGTTTTAATTCCATCTCTTAAAATTTGTCCAGTTTTAGCAGTTTCCAAAAGCTTAATCATTTTTTCCCTTATCTTCATGGAAAGAGGAAGTAGTAATTCGGAAGTCATCTCCTCTACATCATCATACTCTGGGTAATCGATATTAACCTCTATATTCGCAATAATGTTCAATATTTCCTCGCGCATTTCCTTAATTAGACGTGATATTCTACCATCTAATCCATTCAAGGCCAGAGATAATGATTGTTCACTTTTAGCATGGATGATATCCATAATAGATTCCGCTTGGGCTAAATCGATTCTACCATTTAAAAATGCCCTTTTTGTAAACTCTCCGGGATCAGCGACTCGTGCTCCGGCAACCAATAGCAATTCAAGAATTTTATTTGTTACCAATATCCCACCGTGACAATTTATTTCAACAACATCTTCGGCAGTAAAGGTGCGTGGAGCACGCATCACTGAAATTAGCACTTCATCAACCTTTTCTCCCGTTTCGGGATTGTATATAAAACCGTAGTTAATCGTGTGACTTTGAGCTTTATGTAAATCTCGCCCATTCAATAACTTATTTGTAATGGATATGGCATCCTTACCGCTGACACGAATAATAGAGATAGCTCCCTCTCCCATGGCAGTGGCAATACCTGCGATTGTATCTTGAAACATGCAAACACCTCCGAAACTAGTATAGTTAAATAATAATTTATTTTAACATTTGGGTTAGTGAAACGTCAAAATAGACCCCATTTGAGGTCTATTTTGACGTTTTTTATATTTATGACTTTGGGATCATTCCGATCTTTTTATATAGTTGCTCTAATTGGTACTTACATTCGGCATAATCTAATTCCTTTACACCTTTTCGTGCAATAACAAAATAGTCATAATCAGGGTTTATCTCATTTAGATGTTCTATAGTAATATTTCGAATGTATCGTTTGACCTTATTGCGTTCAAAGGCTTTTCCGACCTTTTTTCCCACAGAAACGGCTAACCGGGGATTAGCTATTTCCTTGTTAATACATTTATATATAATGAAATAAGAATTTGCCCTTGAACGACCACGCTTCATTACCTTTTCTATTTCGGTACTTTTTTTAATTCGATATTTTTTTTGCATTAGCTCACCCGCTATAGTTTTTTATATAGTAAAAAGACCACTTTAAAGAGTGGTCTTATGCACATAACACTTTTCTACCCTTTTTACGGCGACGCGCTAAAACATTACGTCCTCCTGGTGTTGCCATACGAGCGCGGAAACCATGAGTTTTTGCACGTTTACGTTTGTTAGGTTGCCAAGTACGTTTCATCTATAACACCTCCTAAGAGTCTTATACCATAGCATAATTCAATATTATAGTAAATATTCAGAAGAAAGTCAAACATTACTTTTTGCATAAGCACCTATATATTGTCCAGATAATAAAAATTATATACACATGTGGATATGTTAATAAACATAGATATAGTGTTAATTTTATCTCACTTTCCACAATATAATCAACATTTCGACAATTTGTTGATTATATGACATGTGGATATGAGGATAAATAATAGAAACGTTGATAATATCAATAAAATCAGAATAGTTTATCCACCTTTTGTTGTCGAAAAGTGTAGTAATATGTATTGATTTTAATAATATCCACAAGA